>DASXAQ010000001.1:0-91244 GCA_036406615.1 Actinomycetota bacterium
GTGACGTCGCCGGCCCGCGGCGCGGCCACGACGACGGTGGTCGCCGACCACGACAGGGTCCCGTCGGATTCGGGCTCTTCGGTCGGCACGGTGAACACCCGCACGCCGACGTCGTCGACCGGCGCGTCCGGGTTCGGGCCCACGCCCATGCCTCAGTCGATGATCTGGTCGAGCTTGTCCCGGAAGATCGTCGTGGCGATCGGTCCCTTGCGGGGCTGGCCGCGCAGGAACGCCTTCGCGAACTTGCTCGCCTGTTCGTAGGTGACCTTCGGCGGCATGGGCGGCTCGTCGGGATTGACGGTCACGTCAACGAGCGCGGCGCCGGCGAACGAGAATGCCTCCTTGACGGCCCCCTCGACGTCGGCCGGCTCGTCGACCGCGATGCCGAGCCCGCCACACGATCGCGCCCATTCGGCGAACCGGATGGGCCGTCGGCGCCGCACGCCGTACTCGGGGTACCCGAGCACCATCTGCTCCCACAGGATCTGGCCGAGCGCGCCGTTGTTGACGACGAACACCTTGATGGGCAGGCGGTGCTCGACCGCCGTCATGAACTCGCCCATGAGCATCGCGAAGCCGCCGTCGCCGACGAACGCGATGCACTGGCGCCCGGGGTACGCGGCCTGCGCGGCGATCGTGTACGGCACGCCGGGCGCCATGCTGGCCAGGTTGCCCGACAGCATGAAGAACCGGGTGCCGCGGATGTCGAAGTGCCGGGCGGCCCACGTCGCGATCGTCCCCGAGTCGGAGGACAGGACGGCGTCGTCATCCGCCAGGCGGTCGATGGTGCGCATCAGGTACTGCGGCTGGATCGGGGTGCGGTGCGGATCCTCCAGCGCCTCCATCGCGGCGAACCACTCCTGCATGGACTGCTGCGCCGCCTCGAGGAGCCCGCGGTCGTCGTGGCGGCGAAGCAGCGGCTTCAGGGCGCGGAGGGTCTCCCGCGTGTCGCCCACCAGCGGAACCTCGGTCGGGATGCGGTTGCCGGAACGGACCGGATCGATGTCGATCTGCACGACGCGGACGCTCCCGGGCTCGGGCAGATGCTTCGTGTAGGGAAAGTTCGTCCCCACCATGAACAGGGTGTCGCATTTCTCGAGCGCTTCGGCCGACGGCTTCGTCCCGAGCAGCCCCACCCCGCCGGTCACAAGGGGATGGCGGTCGGGAACGACGGCCTTGCCGGAGAGGCTCTTGACGACCGGGCTGGCCAGCAGGTCGGCGACGTCCAGCACCTCCGTGGCCGCCCCGATGGCGCCGGCGCCCACGAGCATCGCGACACGCGAGCCCTCGTTCAGCACGCCAGCCGCCCGCTCGAGCGACGCCGCGGGCGGCACGGCCGGCATGGCCGGCAGGGTTGCCGCCGACGAAGGCGTTCTCGCCGGCGCCGGGCCCGAGTACGGCACGGCATCCGCGTCGGCGATCTGCAGGTCGTTGGGGAAGGTGAGGTGGGAGACGGTTCGCCCCGTCAGCGATGTCTTGACCGCGCGATCGACCAGCGCGGGGATCTGGCCCGGCACGAGCGCCATCTCGTCGACGGCGGCGACGTCCATGAACAGCTTCTCCAGGTGGACGACCTGCTGGTAGTCGGTGCCGAGCAACTCCGTCTCCTGCATCCCGGTGATCGCCAGCACCGGCTGGTGGTCGAGCTTCGCGTCGTACAGCCCGTTCAGCAGGTGGATCCCGCCGGGGCCGGACGTGGCGAGGCACACGCCGAGGCGCCCGGTCGACTTCGCATAGCCCGTCGCCATGAACGCGGCGGCTTCCTCGTGGGCGACCAGGACGAACCGGATGCGGTCCTCGTGGCGGCGAAGGCCCTCCATGATCCCGTTGATGCCGTCCCCCGGCAGGCCGAACACGGTGTCGACGCCCCAGTCGATCAGCCGCTCGACCAGAAGCTCCGATGCGATCTTCTTCATCAGCCAGCGCCTCCTGCGGCCATCTGCGGCCGGGTCGAGCTCATCGCCTGCCGCTCTTGCGGTCCACCGCCGCCTGCAGCTCGCGCTTGTTCATCTTCGAGCGGCCCTTGATGCCGTGCTCCCGCGCCTCGTTGTAGAGCTGGTCGTACGTGCGCCCGCCGGGGCCGCGGTGCGACCGAAGGCCGCCGCGACGCCCCGAGGAGATGTCGCGGACCGACGTGGCGCTGCGCTGCTTGGCCTCGCCGGATCGGGCCCGCTCCTTGTTGACGGTGCGGGCGGCGATCTCCTCTGCGACGTCCTCGCTTCGCCCGCTCTTTCGAAGGCCCTGCTTGATGTGTTCGTACTGGCGCTCGCGCTTGGCGTTCCAGGCCTCCTGCGGCATGGCGACTCCCTCCTCGAACGGCTGCTGGGCGTCCAATGCGGCAACTACCCGCCGGCGCCGGCAGCGAAACGTGGGGCGCTGCTGCCCGGCAGTTGCGTGTGCGGATGCGCGCGAGGGGGAACAGCCCAGGTACGGCCGCCGAGCGTGCGCCGGAGCGGAGGGATGCGATGGTGAGCCATCAGGACGTGCCCAAGCAGGGCGAGAGCTCCGATCCGCCGCTGCCACAGCCGGCGGCGGCCGAGGTGGAGAGCGCGCGGCTGCTCGCCAATGAAGCCCGCGGAGCATTGCACGCGGAAGGGCTGCAGGACACGGAGATCGACCGGCTGGCCGACGAATTCATCGCGGAGGACCGCGAAGGCTCGGTCGGGACGTTCGTGTCCTGGGCCCGGCACCGCGTGCGTCGCGGCTGAGCCCGAGCCGGCCTCAGCCCTCGGGTCCGGTCGCCTCGCGAAGGCGCGCCAGCGTCGCGCTCAGCAGCCGCGACACGTGCATCTGGGAGATCCCGACTTCGTCGGCGATCTCCGACTGGGTGCGGCCCTCGAAGAACCGCATGTACAGGATGTGCCGCTCCCTGGGCGCCAGCTTGCGCAGGTGCGGCGCCACGTTCGCCCACTGGTCCATGACTTGGAGCGCGGCATCGTCGACGCCGATGGTGTCCGATGGTCCGAGCTCGTCGTCGCTCGGCGCATCGAGCGAGCTGGCGGTGTAGGCCTGCAGCGCCTCCATCGCCTCCAGGATCTCCTCCTGCGTGAGCCCGGTCCGGTGGCTGAGCTCCGCCACGGTCGGGGAGCGCCCGAGCTCCTTGTACATCTCCGACGTCTCTCGGTTGACGACCAGCGCCGCCTCCTGCAGGCGCCGAGGCACGCGCAGTGCCCACCCCTTGTCGCGGAAGTGCCGTTTCAGCTCGCCGACGATCGTCGCCGTCGCGTAGGTGGAGAACTGCACCTCCCGCGTCACGTCGAACCGGTCGACGGCCTTGATGAGGCCGATGGAAGCGACCTGCACCAGGTCCTCGACCGGCTCGCCGCGGCCGGCGAATCGCCGGGCCAGGTACTCGGCCAGGCCCATGTGCTCGCGGACGAGCTCCTCGCGCGCCGCCGGGTCGGACGCGATGCGCTCGAACAGCTCCCGCGTCCGCTCTCCCTGGTCCTGACGTTGCGTGGCCGCCGTCGCGTCCGTGTGCTCGGCCATGTGGTCAGTTCCCGCCGGATCGACGACTGGTCAGCTCCAACACGGCGTCGCCCTGCGCGCGGCGGAAGTGGACCTCGTCGGCCAGCGCGGAGAGCACCTGCCAGCTGAACGTTCGCTCCACGTCCGGCGGCGGCCACGCCTGCCCCGCGGCGTCGCACGTGAGGCGGAGACGAACATCGCCGTTGGACTCCTCGACGCCGAGCGACAGCGTCGTGCCGCCCGGCATGGCCAGCAGCTGCGCGGCGGCCTCGGAGACGGCGATCTTCAGGTCTTCGATCTGATCGATCGTGTAGTCGTTGGCCGCAAGGATCCCCGCCAGCACGACGCGAAGGATGTGCACGTATTCGGCGCTGGCCGGCGTGGTGATCGTGACGTCGCCTTGCACGGAACGCTCCTTCGGCAGGGTCGCCTATAGTAGTGCCCGTCGCAGTATCGCCCTCAAACGTGCCGGCCGGCCTGCGGACCGCGACGCGCGATCGAGGCGCACCAGCCGGATACGGAGGTGATGACGATCGAACTCGAACTGTCCACCGAGGTTCGCGAGTCGTGGGCCATCCTGTCCGTGAACGGCGAAGTCGACCTGTCCAACTCGACGCAACTCAAGGACGAGATCGTCGGTCTCGTGTCGGCCGGGCATCCCCAGATCGTCCTTGACCTCGAGCACGTCGGGTTCATGGACTCGACCGGGCTCGGCGCGCTGGTGACGGCGCTGAAGAAGGTCAAGGAGGCGGATGGCGCACTGGTGTTGGCCAAGGTCCCGCAGCAGATCGCGCGCCTGCTGGACATCACGGGGCTCGACGGCGTCTTCGCCTCGTTCGCCTCGCTCGACGAGGCGATGAGCCGCTAGGTCACGGACCTCCGTCGTGACGACCGACGCCGTTGGGGACGCGGCCCCGTTCACGCTCGATCTCCCCGCCACCGCCGACGCGATCGCGATTGCGCGGATGTTCGTCGCGGCGGTCGTTCAGCACCTCGGCTGCGCGCCGGAGCAGGCGGAAGATGCGAAGCTGGCCGTCTCCGAGGCGAGCGTCGAACTGCTGGAGTCGGTCGAGCCGCAACGTCTGATCGTGAGCGTTGCCTCGGGCGATGGCGGACCCTCGATCATGCTGTCTTGCAGCATGATCGGAGGCGCGGGCGAGAAGGTGTCGGCCGCGGGCGCCAAAGCCGGCCCGCTGGCCGAAGCCTCGTCCGCGATGCGCCACGCGGTCCTGCGCGAGCTGTTCGCCGACGTGACCATGACGCGGGCGGGCGCGGAATCTCGGATCTCGTTCTCGATCGAAACGGCGTCCGGGCCGCAGGCGTGACGCCCCGCACGGGCGTTCGCCCGTGCGGGGCGCACCGATCAATGGAAGATGCTGACGCCCCCCGGGCCGATCAGCAGCCCCACGATGATCACGACGATGCCCGCGATGACGCTGCCTCGAATGGCCATCACGATGCCCGCGATCACCAGGATGACCGCGATGATCCACAGCAGGGTCGCCACGCCTCCCGACATGGCAAGCAGTGCCAACATGTCGCATCCCTCCTCGTCTTCCGATCGGCCGGCGCGAGGCCGGCACCGCCGAACCTTTCCCGATCGCGGACGCGCGAAACGCGTAGGATTCCCCGGCCTGCGTCGCGGCTCGCGACCGGTGGAGGGTTTGGATCGCCATCATGTTGCTGAAGATCACGCCGGACGAGCCGCCCGGGACGTTCCGGCTCGAGGGCGAGGCGGACATGTCCACGGAGGACCTGCTGCTGTCGACCCTTGAGGAAGCCCGCCGCAACGGCCACCCAATCGTCCTTGATCTGTCGGGACTCACCTTTCTCGACAGCAGCGGCCTGAGGGTCTTCCTGCGGGTCGCCGCGTCCCTGGACCCCGCGCAGCCGCTGGTCCTTCGCAGCCTGACTCCGTCGGTGCGGCGGGTGTTCGACCTCAGCCTGCCGGGTGGGGTGCCCGGGATCCGGATCGAGGACTGAGCTCGGAGCGCCCGGTCTCTCCGAAGGCCGCCGCGCCTCCGCGGACCCGGCTACCGGAGCCGCATGTGGATCCGCACGACGCTGCCCGTTCGCCCCGATCGGATCTGGACGAGGTCGCACAGCTGGTTGGCGAGCCACAGCCCCCGGCCGTCGGCGGCCCGCCACGAGGGGCGCTTGCGACCCGCGAGCGGTTCGTCGAGCATCCCGTCGTCGCGGACATCGCAGATGACCGCGCCATCCTCGCGCCACATCGAAAGCGACCCCCCGCCGCCGCCATGGCGGATGCTGTTGGCCGCCGCTTCGTGGGCGGACAGCACCAGGTCGTCCACAGCCGCTTCGTGCAGCCCCGCGGCGTGGGCGTGCTCACGGACGAACGAGCGAAGGGGCTCCAGCGACCGATCGCCGAACGCCATCACGTCGGGCATGCCCCGGGGCGCCGGCAGCGGCCGGTCGAACGGCGCCGACAGGGCCCGAACGCCGGGATAGGACCGGCTGGGCGAGGCCTGCCCTGCCTCCCATACCACCGGGTGGCTGCGGCGCGCTTCCTCGAGCACCACGTCGGGAAGCGCTCGCGCGTCGTAGGGGCACAGCAGCCGCACACGGGGCTCGTCGCGGAACGCGACGTTCACCAGCTCCTCGTGGCGCTGGCATTCGGCCAATTCGGCGGGCGGGCGGTCGGGCCACGCGGACTGCCCGATCCCACGGACTGACCCGCCGGGTGTCGGGGTCTCGTCGACGAACGCGCGCCACGCGGGGATGATGCGGGCAGGGTTCGAACCCAAGTCCTCCATGTCGGCGAACCGGATCCCAGGCGGGTCCGGGAGCTCCGCCCGAAGCGCGGCGATCCTTCGCGCCGGCAGGAGGACCAGGACGGGCTCGTCCGCCCTGACGGCCTCCTCGATGAAGGCGACGGCTCCGCGCACGAACTCCGCGTCATCGGCGTACAGGAACGCCTCGTGCAGAAACCCGGGGTCCTCAGGCAGCAGATCGGTCCCGAACGTACGTCGCTCCTCGGCGCGTGCTCCCTCGCTTCCCCCGGCGGATCAGCCTAGTCGATCCATCGGGACCGGCCGGACAGCCAGGTTTCGATTGCCGAACACCGACCGCGCCGCCCGGATCCACCGTCCGGATACGACGAATCGGACATCACCGCCCGAGTACGTTTCGGCGCCGTGAGCGCAGGGAAGCCTTCTGCCATGCGAACCTTCCGCCTCAGCGGACGGCTCGACCTGACGAGCGTCGACCGAGCTGCGGATCTGCTGTGCCTTGCGATCGGGACCCCGGGCGATGTCTGGCTCGACCTGTCCGGCCTGGAGTTCATCGACACGTTCGGCATCCGTTTCCTGTTGGAGTTCGCCAAGGTGCTGGAGGACGGCACGCTCCACCTGGCGTCTCCCCCGGCGAACGTGGAACGGATCTTGCGGCTGATGGGCCTCAACGAGCGGCGCGGTCCCGTCCGCCTTGCGCCGTCCCTGGCCCGCTCGGCGTGATGGACGTCGGGGAGCAGCGCGAAAAGCGCATCGCCCGCAACGAGGCCATCGCCAGGGAGATCAACGAGGGCCTGGAGCAGGGGCGCTCCGCGACCGGGCTGATCCGGATGGTGTGCGAGTGCGGCGACGCCGGGTGCGAGCGCCTGATCGCCATCTCGCTCGAGGAGTACGAGCACGTCCGCAGCGACCCGACCCATTTCGCCGTCCTGCTGCCGCACGTGGAGGGCAACGTGGAGCGCGTGATCGAGGCGACCGACCGGTTCGTGATCGTGGAGAAGATCGCCCCCGCCGCCGCGGAGATCGCGATCGAGGAGGACCCTCGCGGCTCCGACGGGGCGCGCCGCTGAGGCTCGAGCCAGGCTTGCGGCCCGGCGGATCGATATCGGCGGATCTAGAGAGGAGACGCTCGACGGCGGACGGCGCCGTCCGCCTCCATCTCGAACCAGTAGCTGATGTGCTCGCCGATGTCGGTGCCCCACCGGTCGGCGAGCCGGTCCACGAGGAACAGGCCCCACCCCGACTCCATCCCCGGATCGGGGCGGATGGAGCCGACCACGATGATGTGGCCGGCCGCGCGTTCGCCGTCGCTGACCACGACGCGCAGCTTCGCGCCGGTCCATTCCGCGCGAACGCGAACCTGCTGGCCGTCGCCAAGGCCCGAATGGCGGATGCTGTTCGACACGAGCTCGCTCAAGAGCAGCTGCGCGTCGAAGACGAGATCGTCCGGCAGGCCCAAGTCCGACAACCGGTCTCGTGCCTCGCGGACGCTGGCCGGCTCCGCCGCGAGTCCGACGTCGAATCGCCGCATCGTCACGGCGAGCGAGTCCGCGTTGTCGGGCATCCGTCGCATATACCCACTCTCGGTCAAGTGACACCCTCCGATGCGGCCGACCGCGGACCCCATGCCGCCGCCGTCGTGGCCGGTGCGGGAGCTGGGCGACACATGAGCATGCCAGTCACTGGGGGTCCTGCCAAGCACGGTCGTCGATGCGAACGTCGACGACCTGTTCCGGCCTGCGCTGCTCCTGGCGCGCATAGTGCTCGTAGGCACGTCGATCCGCCTCGGCGAGCGGCGGTGGAGAGAGGCCGCGCGGCCAGAGCCGCCGCTTGCGCACGACGTTGACCTCTGCCGCGAGCAGGGTCACCTGGCTCCCCACGAAGATCCACGCCAGCAGCCCGATCACCGTCGCGAAGGTGCCGTACGTCTCGCTGGCCCCGGCCAACTGGTGTCCCACGTAGTACCCGCCCAGCGCCTGCAGGATCGTCCACGCCAGCGCACCGATAAGCGCCCCGGGCAGGACGTCGCGGACGCCCAGGTCCTCGACCGTGAGCACGCGAAACGCCAGCACGAACAGGGCCAGGTTCAGCACGAACGACAGCGGAATGGCGACGAACGCCCAGGCGCCACCCGCCCCGGCACCGACGGTCCCGGCTGCCGCGGACGCAATCGTGATCACGCCGAGGACCGCCAGCATGATCACCGCTCGAAGCGTTGACTTCAGGAAGTTCGGCCGGCGCACATAGGGAACGTTCCAGACGGTGTTCATGGCGGTCTGCATCACCTTGACGACGCCGAGGCCCGCCCACAGCGATAGCGCGATCCCAACCGCCAGCGCCAGCCCGCTGCCGGACACCGTGTGGACGTTCTGGGAGATCTGCGTGCCCACCACCGGGAACGATCCGAGAGCCGAGCTCAGCAGTCGTTCCTGGAGCGCGGCATTTCCGCGCAGGACCAGACCCAGCACGGTGACGAACACCATCAGCAGCGGGAACAGGGAAAGGAACCCGTAGTAGGCGACCAGGGCCGCCAGGTTGCCGGCCTGATCGTCGCCGAACTTCTTGACGACCGCGTAGGGGAACGCGAGCCAGGCGCGCTTTCGGTGAAACGCGTCCACGCGCCGCACGGCCGCCGTGAGCGCATTCACGGTGACGGCTCCGCCTCCGGTGGAACCGCATCTGCGGGCGTCTCGACGTGGACGCCCGCTGCGGTGGCCTCGCCGGGTGCGGGCAGCTGCTGGTCGGGACGCCAGATCGCCACGAGCTTGCCCGTGAACGAGTCCACCCCGTCCAGCTCGTACTGGCCCCCCTCGCCGTGCAGGGTGACCTGCTCGGCCGGCCATGGGAGCTCCTGACCGTCCCGCGGGCCATCTCGCAGCACGGCAAGCGGCTGGGCGTGGCGGATCCCTTCGCTCGAATCCATGCCCAGTCGTTTACCCCGTAACGCCCCGGCCGAAGCGGGGCCACACGTTTTGGGAGATTGGGAACCGGGAACCGATCGTTCGGCATGGATCCCTGCAGCGGCGAGACGAGGCACGCATGATGATCGACCGCGAGGTGACCCGCGTCGCGGGCCTGCGCTATGTGACCGATCAGTCGCCCGGGATCCGCCGGCGACGTGCGGGCTCCGGGTTCGTGTACCTGAACGGCGGGAGCCGTGCGATCCGGGACACGGAGACGCTCGCGCGGATCCGATCGCTGGCCGTGCCGCCGGCATGGTCCGATGTGTGGATCTGCCCGCATCCCAACGGGCACCTGCAGGCGACGGGACGCGACGCGCGAGGCCGCAAGCAGTACCGGTATCACCCGCGCTGGCGACAGGTGCGCGACGAGGCGAAGTTCGACCAGCTGCTCGAGTTCGGCACCGCGCTGCCCGCCATCCGTCGCCGGATCCGGCGCGACCTCCGGCGCGAGGGCCTTCCGCGCGAGAAGGTGCTGGCCACGGTCGTGTCGCTGCTGGACACGACCCTCATCCGCATCGGGAACGACGAGTACGCCCGCGACAACGGATCCTTCGGCCTGACCACGATGCGAGGTCGCCACGTCGACATCGCCGGGTCGACGGTGCGCTTCGAGTTCACCGGCAAGTCCGGCGTGCGGCACGAGGTCGACGTACGCGACCCACGCGTCGCCTCGGTGATCCGCCGGTGCAGGGACCTGCCGGGCTACGAGCTGTTCCGCTACCAGGAGGATGGCGAGGCCCGCTCGGTGGATGCGGCCGACGTCAACGCGTACCTGCGCGAGATCACCGGCCTGGAGCTCACCTCGAAGGACTTCCGCACGTGGCACGGGACGGTGCTCGCCGTCGCCGCGCTACGCGAATCGGGCATCGCCCCGTCCGCGACGGCCCGCAAGCGCAGGACGGTGAGCGCGATCCAGAGCGTCGCCGAGCGGCTGGGCAACACGCCGGCGGTGTGTCGCGCGTGCTACGTGCACCCGGAGGTCGTGCAGGCGTACCTGGACCGGGATGCCGGCTGGGACACGATCAGCCGGCCGCGTCGCAAGGCACCCGGGCTGTCCCAGGACGAGACGGCGCTGCTGGCCTTCCTTCGTCGGTCGCGGCGCGGCCAGCGCCCCGGTCACCTCAGCCGAGCTTCGGCATGACCTCCGAGCGGTAGAAGTCGAAGAAGCCCAGCTGATCCGAGCCGACCTGATGGACGTACACGTGGTCGAATCCCGCGTCCTCGAACTCGCGGATCGCCGCCAGGTGACGCTCGGGGTCGGGGCCGCACAGGACCGCGTCCGCAATGGCGGCATCGGACAGGATGGACGACGCCTGTTCGAAGTGGCGAGGCAAGGGAAGCTCGGTGTCCAGGTCGCCGGGCAGCGCAGAGTTCGGCCAGCGGTCCAGCACGATCTTGCGCGCGTCCTCTTCCGTGTCGGCCCAGCACACGTGCAGCTGGCCGTACCGGGGCTTGCCTCCGCCGCCCGCAGCGTCGAACGCGTCGACGACCGACGCGTCGGGCGACGCGGAGACGAGGGCATCGCCGATCCGACCGGCCAGCGCGGCGGCGTGCAGACCCTTGGCGGCGACCGCGATCTTCGGAGCGCACTCGGGCAGCGAGTACAGCCGCGCCTCCTCCAGCGTGAAGTGGCGGCCGCGGTGCGTCGTCGGCTGGCCGGACCACAGGCGCCGGATCACCTCCACGGCCTCCTCGAGCATCTCCAGGCGGACGTCGGCGGCCGGCCACCCGCTGCCCATGATGTGCTCGTTCAGGTTCTCGCCCGAGCCGACGCCCAGGAAGAACCGGTGCGGCAGTAAGGATGCCGCGGTGGCGGCCGCCTGCGCGACGATGGCGGGGTGCACGCGCATCGTTGGGCACGTGACGCCCGTGCCGACGCGGATGCGCTCGGTTCGCTCGGCGATGGCGCCGAGGACACCCCACACGAACGGGCTCTGGCCCTGGCGGTCGATCCAGGGGTGGAAGTGGTCGGAGATGAGCGCGAACGCGAACCCCGCGCGCTCCGCGCCGGCGGCGTACCGGACCAGGTCGCGAGCGCCGTGCTCCTCGCTGCTGAGGGCATACCCGAGCTCCATCGGCGACTGCCGTTACCCTGCGCGAGCCGCGGGCAAACCCGGTTGAACGGGGCTTCGCCCGGGTAGGACTTCCCCATGATCGGTTTGGTGGCGTGGACGCTGCTGCTGATCGCCGCCGTGGTCGGGTGGGGCAAGGCCATCGCATGGTGCGTCCGCGAGGACCGGGCACAGCGAATGCTTGAGGACCTGGATCGGGAGCTTCGAGAGCTGACGACGCACGGCTCCGACAGCGGCCACCCGCTTCGCAGCTAGTCCCCCGGGTCTCGCGGGCTCGCCCCCTCAGGCGCGGACCGACTCCACGGAAGCGGCCCGGTTCCCCCGACCGGCCGGCACCGCGTAGACCTTGTACGGCGCGTTGATGACCGGCCACGCGACGTTTCGAACCGGCACCCCGCCGGGCGTCATGCCCTCCTCTGACCCCATGTGCGCATGGCCGTGGATCGCAAGCTCGGCGCCCGACGCATCGATCGCCTCGCCGAGGTAGTAGCTCCCGAGGAACGCGAAGATCTCCGGCGGCTCGCCGTGCAACGTGTCCGGCACGGGGGCGTAGTGACAGAGCGCTATGCGCACGTCCGATCGCAGCTCCGCCAGCGCCGTCCCCAGGCGTTCGGCTTCGCGCTGGCTGTGCTCGACGAAGGCCTTCATCTCCGGCTCGCCGAACGCGGTCGCGCCGGCGCCCGGAAATCCGCCGCAGAACCCCTTGGCCCCTGCGACGCCGACCTCGAATCCCCGGATCGTTGCCGTGAAGGTCTCGCCGTCCAGCACGACCACGCCGGCGCGCTCCATCGTCGCGCGCACCTCGTTCTGGCGGTCCGACTGGTAGTCGTGGTTGCCGAGGACCGCGACCACCGGCACGGGGCATCCGGCCAGCTCGCGGGCAAGCGCCTCTGCCTCGTTCGGATCTCCCCACTTGGTCAGGTCTCCGGCGAGGACGAACAGGTCGGCGAACTCCGCGATGCCGTCGAGCTTCGGACGAAGGGTCCCGGCCAGATCGTCCGCGAAGTGCACGTCGGCAGCGGCGGCGACCCGGATCACGACAGGTCCTCGGTCTCCGGCTCGCGATCCAGCTCCGGCACCGTGGTGTCGTTGCGGACCTCGGCATCGGGCAGGACCTCCAGCACGACCGACTCCGTCGCCTCGCGGCGGTCGGCGCTGCCCACGGGCCCGCTCAGCCGGACGCGGCGCCCGCTCACCTCGACCTGCACGTGCATCTCCGCGACCCGGGCGTCCGTCGCCAGGGCATGCCGAATCCGCTCGGCCACCACGGCGTCGGCGTCCGCGGGAGCATCGCTCATGTGTCGCACACCTCGTCGAACAGCTGCCGCACGACGCGCGACGGCACGACGATGTCGATCGCTTGCGCGAACAGCAACAGGCTGAGGATCCGGCGGCCGGCCACGTGCGATCGCTGGATCAGGTAGTCCCAGTCCATGCGCGAAGACGACAGCACGCTCAGCGCGTCGTGCCAGTAGCGCGACGTGTGTTCGTCGTAGGCCAGCGCCTTCATGATCACCAGGTCCTCCGGCGAGGGAAGGCGGATGTGCCGGCCTTCGAACGCGTGCACGGCGGAGTGCGCGAGCATCGGCCCGTCCAGGAAGATCCCGCCGGCCGACTGGAAGATCAGGTCGACGAGCACGCCGTCCTTCATGGCCTTGAAGATCCAGTCCGGGTCCTCCAGTCGCGTCGCGAACCCGTGATCGTTGAACGCCTGAAGAGCCGGCTCGGCGTCCTCGGGCCGCACGAGGAGGTCGAGGTCGACGCCGTCGCGGTTCCAGCGGGGGCGGCCGAGCACCGCCGACGCGACGCTGCCGATGAACAGGTGATCGACGCCGCTGGAGTCAAGAGCCCGGATGGCGTCGTCCATCACCGCCACCAGGGTCTGCTTCGACACCGACTGGCGTTCGAACGACACCAACCCGGGGATGCCTCGCAACGGATTCATGGTCGAAGTCTCGTCAGGACCCGCCGACCCGCGTGCATGGCGCGCGGCGGCTAGGGGCCGCTGCGGACCACGGTGTCGCGGTCGACCGTGTCGCGGTCCACGGTGTCGGTGTCCTCGCGGACGTCGGCAACCCGGCGGTCGTCGACGATCGTCGCGGCCACGGCCATCCGGCGCCTCGGAAGCACGCCGCCGATCAGTCCGCCGATGCCGGCCGCCCCGAGGGCGATCACGATGCTCCAGAACGTGGCCCACAGGCCGCTGCCGACCCGCAGGCTCACCAACCCGGTCAGGTTCAGGATGCGAAAGGCCGCGGGCAGGCCGATCACGGTGACCGCGATCACCAGGATGCCCCACATGGTCATTCCGTGGACCAACCCGGTCCCGAGCCCGCGGATGCCGCTCAGCCACCCGGTGAGCAACCCGCCGACGAACAACGAGAAGATCGCCGAGCCGCCGACGAACCACGCGAGGTTGTCGCGCACGCTGCTGGTCCCCGAGGCGAAGCCCAGCGCAAGCCACAGCACGGACAACAGCACGAACAGTGCCAGGCCGATCACGCCCCCGGCGAATACCGCCCTCCACGAAACGAGCGGGGGCGGGGCGTACTCGGCCGGCGCCACGTAGGCGGCGCGGGTGGTCACGCTCATGAGATCACCTCCAACCCTTGGGCCGTTTCGGACAGAACGACGGCCGTTCACCGATTCGGTTACCCGGCCCTCAGGGCGGGCAAACGGCGCGAAACCGATCGCCATTCGACGT
Source organism: Actinomycetota bacterium (assembly GCA_036406615.1). Taxonomy (GTDB): domain Bacteria; phylum Actinomycetota; class UBA4738; order UBA4738; family UBA4738; genus DASXAQ01. Next base: position 13,958 of record DASXAQ010000001.1, read on the forward strand.
GCCGCGCCCACGCGCGAGCGGCGTGCACATCCGACCGCCCGCGTGCGTGCATGGATACGCCGCAGGACGGGTAGTGAGGGTTGCAGCACACACGAAGTGGCAGGAGCGGAACGGCTCACGATCGGGGAGGTGGCTCATGGACCTGATGGACAAGCTCGGAGACCAGCGGTCGCAGATGAAGGCCGCGCGCACGACCAAGAAGCTCGAGGGGGCGGAGGAGCGCAAGAGCGAGCTCGAAAGCGAGAACCGCATCCTGAGGGACGAGCTGGACCGGACGGACCGGCTCCAGTCGAGGTTGGACGAGCTCGTCGAGCGCTCGCGCGCGAAGAAGCCCCGCCGGATCCGCTGGATGGTCGCCGGAAGCCTGGTCACGTGGGCGTTCGGGACGGAGACGGGCCGGCGCCAGATCAGCCGGCTCGCCGACAAGGTGATGGAGCGCGAGCCGGCCCGCGACCTGCGCTCGCGCGCCGAACAGGCGGCGGGCCGCATCGCCGACCGCGCGCAGGAGGTCACGGACGCCGCCCAGACGAAGGTGCAGGACGTCACCGACAAGGTGCAGGACGCCACGGGCAACGCCAAGCCGAAGAGCTAGCGAGCGCCGTGGCGCGAACGCCGCCGAGCGTTCGGCCGCGCCCGCCGAGCCGCACCGGCACGGCGGGCGCGGCCGGCGAGCAGGAGCAGCCCCGCGACGGCGGCACCGGCGGCGACGCCGCGCGCGATCAACCCGCCTCGGGCCCGAGCCTCGTCCAGCTCTCGTTTGAGCCGAAGCAGATCCAGCTTCACACGTCGGCGCGCGCTCTCCAGACTTCGCGGCGGCGGCGGTGGCGGCACGGCAGGGGACGGCGCGTCCATCAGGACCAGACGTTCGTGCGCAGCCAGTCGACGTCCTCCTGAAGCCGGCGCCGCACGTCGGCGGGCAGCGTGAGGGGCGTTCGCAGGATGCGAACCCCGACCAGGCCCGCGATGGACCCGATGATCAGCAGCGCTCCGGCGACGATCAGCGCCGCCGCCCACGCCGGCACCACCAGCGTCAGCGCTGCGCCGGCCGCCAGGCACGCGAAGACGACGGCGATGAACGCGAGCGCGGCAGCGACGAGCAGCGTTCCCAATCCGGCCGCCTTCAGCCGCATGTACGCCTTCAGCTCCCGTTCGGCTTCCCTGGCTTCGGCGCGGAACAGGACCCAGAGGTCGGCGACCGCCCGGCCGACCAGCGCGGGGATGGGCACGTGGCCGTCCAGGTTCGCCCGGTCGCCAGCGGGACGTTGATCCATGCCGGGGGTCTACCCCGTCGCCGGGCATCCCACACGGCCGGCCGGCGGTGCCTCGCACACGTTTGGGGTCCCGCACCGGCGGGTACACCCCTTCGGCGTCACGTCCAAAGGAGGTGCGAGATGTCGATCCTCGTTCGCCATGCGATGACCCCCTCTCCCCAGACGATCGGCCCCGAGATGAACGCGGCCGACGCGGCTTCGATGATGCAGTCGGAGGACGTGGGCCTGCTGCCGGTCGTCGGCGAAGGCTCGCTGATGGGCATCGTCACCGACCGGGACCTGGTCCTTCGCGTCCTGGCGCAACGGCGCGACCCGATGCAGGTGCGCGTCGGCGACATCCTCACCCGGGAGGTCGTCAGCGTGAGCCCGGACGAAAAGCTCTCGTCCGCCCGCGACCTGATGGCCGAGCACCGGATCCGGCGCCTGCCGGTCCTCAAGCGGGGCGAGCTGGTCGGCGTGCTGTCGCTTGGCGATGTCGCCTGGCAGGACGCCAGCCGACGCAAGGTCGGCGAGACCCTGCGGGCGGTGTCGGAGTCGGAAAGCACCGCCGAGCCCAACGCGGCCGCGCCCGCGATGGGCAACCCGAACGTCGCGACCTGAGGGCGCAGCCCAACGGCTCGCGAGCCCCCCATACCCCCCGGGGGGCGAAGGCTCCGGGGCGCCGGCGATACGGCGCCCGGGAGCCTTCCGCATGTCGAGTGCTATCGTCGAGTGCCCGTCCCGTTCATGCGCCGCGCGCATCGTGACGGTTGAGAGGCTGTCGTGTCGATGAACCAGGAACGGCCCGCACCGCGCACGCCGATCATCCTCCCGCAACGCGGCGAGCTGGTGCGCACGCTGGCGCAGCTGGTGGCCGTCGCGGCGGCCATCGGGTTGGTGAGCTGGCTCCTCCTGCTGCCGACCAACGTTCCGAGGATCATCCCCGCGCTCGTCTACCTGGGGCTGGTGGCCGTTTCGGCTGCCTGGGCCGGGCGCGTGATCGGCTACGCCGGGGCGCTGCTGGCCGCGTTCGCGTGGGACGTGGCCTTCCTCTCGGGCGGCCACACGCTGGTCCCCGGCGGCTACCCCGGCCCGGCATCCGGCTCGATCCCCGGCTGGATCCCGCTCGTCCTGTTCTTCGTCGTTGCCCTCGGCGTCGCCGAGCTCGTCGCGCGCCTGCGAGATGGGGCCCGTCGCGCCGCGCTCATCCGCGACCAGATGGAGGTCCTGGCGTCGGTGAGCGGACTTCTCAGCCAGTCGTTCGACTATTCGAAGACGCTGGGCGAAGCTGCGAGTGTCGCGGCGGAGGCGTTCGACGGCATCTGCGTGATCGACATCATGGAGCCCGAGGGGGACGTGAACCGGATCGCCGCCGCGGGCGCCGATCCGGACCTCGACGCCATCGCGCAACGGCTGCGCCCCTACTCGTCCGACCTGGACTCCCCCGACCATCCCGTGGCCCGCGTGCTGCGCGCCGGCCATCCGCAGCTGGTGCCGGTCGTCGACGAGTCGTTCATCGGGCGCATCGCCCGCACGCCCGAGCACCTGACGATCCTGCAGCGGCTGGTCGGAGGCTCCGCGATCATGGCGCCGATGGTCGCACGGCAGCACGTGATCGGCGCGCTGATCCTGGCGTCGCGGCCGGCGCGGCGGTACGCGGGGGCCGACGTCCCCATCGCCCAGGACGTCGCGGCCCGGTTCGCCCTGGCGGTCGACAACGCGCGGTTGTTCGGGGCGGAGACCGAGGCGCGAGACAAGGCCGGCGCCGCCGCCAGCCGGCTCGCGCTGGTGTCGCGGGCCAGCGAGCTGCTCGCGGTCTCTCTCGACTATCCCGGCACGTTCACGCGCCTGGCGGAGCTGATCGTCGACGGCATGGCCGACCTGTGCCTGATCGACGTGCGAGCCGACGACGGCTCCATCGAGCGAGTGGCGGCCGTGCACGCCGATCCCGACAAGCAACCGCTCGCCGACCTTCTCAAGGAGCGATACGCGCCGCTCGCGGGCGGCCCTCATCCGGTCGCGGCCGTGCTATCCGACGGCAAGCCCGTCGTCTCGACGGACATGTCAGACGAGTTCCTGCGCACCACCAGCCGGGACGACGAGCACTTCGGCCTGATCCGCGCCCTGGGCTTCCAGTCGTACATCTGCGTGCCGCTCAGCACCCGCGGCCGGATCCTGGGAACGCTCACCATGGTCTCGACCGACCCGGAGCGGCTGTACGGGGAGGACGACCTGACGCTGGCACGGGAGATGGCGCGGCGGGCCGCGGTCCGCATCGACAACGCGCGGCTGTACGACGCCGAGCAGCGGGCCAGGATGCAGTCCGAACGAGCCCGCGACGATCTGACGTTCCTGGCCGAGGCGAGCCGGCTGTTCTCGAGCTCGCTCGACGTCGATCGGACCCTCGCCGCCGCGGCGCGGCTGGCCGTGCCGCGCGTCGCCGACTGGTGCAGCATCGAGCTGCTCGAGGATTCGGGTGCCATCCGCAACGTCGCGGTGGCGCACGTCGACCCCGAGAAGGTGCAGCTCGCCCGGGAGCTCCGGCAGCGTCATCCGCCCCACCCCGACGCCGCCACCGGCGTCCCCTCCGTCATCCGGACGGGCCGGTCCGAGTTCGTTCCCGAGGTCCCCGACGAGTTGCTGCGGACCGCCGTGGCCGACCCCGAAGTGCGCGACCTCATCCGCTCGCTCGGACTGCGCTCGGTGATGACGGTCCCACTGACCGCCCGGGAACGAACGTTCGGCGCGATCACCCTGGTGTCGGCCGAGTCCGGCAAGACATTCGACGGATCCGACCTGGCGCTGGGCGAGGAGTTCGCGCGACGTGCGGCGATCGCGGTGGACAACGCCCGGCTCTTCCAGGAGCGTGATCGGGTTGCGCACACGCTGCAGCGCAGCCTGCTGCCGCCAGCGCTGCCACAGATCGAGGGCCTGGACGTCGCGGCCCGGTACCACCCACAACGCGCCGGGATGGACGTCGGCGGCGACTTCTACGACGTGTTCGAGGTCGGTGGAGGGAACTGGGGCGTGGCGATCGGCGACGTCTGCGGCAAGGGTGCCGAGGCGGCGGCCGTGATGGGCGTGGTTCGCTACACGCTTCGCACCTCCGCGATCTACGAGCGGCGGCCGAGCGCGCTGCTGCGCAACGTGAGCGAGGCGCTGCTCGGTCAGATCGCCGATGGGCGGTTCTGCACGATCGCGTACGCGCGGATCCGCCCGGGCGAGGGCGGGGTTCGCGCCACGATCGCATGCGGCGGGCATCCGCTCCCGTTCGTGGTCCGTGCCGACGGATCGGTCGAGCATGCGGGCGCGCCCGGGACCCTGCTGGGCGTGCTCCGCGATGTGAGCTTCACCGACGTCGTCGTGGACCTGCATGCGGGCGACTCCATCGTCCTGTACACGGACGGGGTGATCGACGAACGCACGGCGATCGGGCGCAGGGGCATGGCGCAGGTTCGTGAGGTGCTCGCGGACTCCAGCAGCCTGACGGCGGCGGAGATGGCGCGAGCCCTCGATCGCTACCTGGAGCCGGCCCGGGGCGAGCGCCCGCCCGACGACGCCGCGTTCGTCATCCTGCGCGTGCCCGCCTGAGGGCGCCCCGGGCCGCCGGCCGTTTCGCCTCCGCCCACGTTGGGAATGTCGTGCTGTGGGCCGTCGCATGTCGGCGACGGACAGACGCATGAGCGATGCCAGCGCCAGCACGAAACAGGAGAGCTCCAGCATCTTCGACCGGTTCGCGGGGACCGCGTCGCGGTTCGTGAGCCACGCGCCGTTCTTCGTCGCGTGCGTGCTCCTGGTGGTGATCTGGGTCCTGACCTACTGGGCGTTTCCCAGCATCGACACCTGGCAGCTGGTCATCAACACGTTGACCACGATCATCACGTTCCTCCTCGTGGCGCTGCTGCAGAACTCGCAGCGCCGGACCGAGGACGCGCTCCAGGCGAAGCTCGACGCGATCGCGGATGGACTGGCCGACCTGATGGTGAAGGTCGGGGCGGATGACGAGGAGTTCCGAACCGACGTCGCCGACCTTCGACGCGCCGTCGGACTGGATTCGCCCTCGGAACAGACGTCCTGATCCCGGTCAGGCCCGGGGCGGGGCCGTCGGGTTCGAGTCACGCGGTGGAGCGGTACTCCTCGATGTAGTCCCAGGTGTCGGCGGCGTCCAGGGCGATGTCTCGCTTGGACCGACGTGGGGCGCGGTAGGAGATCTGGACGTCGTGCTGGTGGACCGCGCACAGCTCGGTGGGGTTGTACGTGGACAGCTGCGTCAGACATCCCTGGTGGGTGCAGACACGGCCGGCGCCCCACCGGCGGCTGGTGCGCGTCAGCGAACCCAGCGAGGTCGCCCGCATCGCGTGGAGCGTTCGATCTTGGTCCATGTGCGCTCCTCCTCACCCGAACCCCGGCGGGCTCCCTGGCCGCCGGCCGCGAGTCAGTTACCCCTCACCGTCTCGGAGGAAACGCGGTGCCCACAATCGGGGTGCGGGTTCAGCGGTACAGCGAGACGGCGCGGGGGCGCTCGGCGAGCCGCCGGTCCCGGTGCGAGCGCTCGGCCTGCGACGCGTCGGCTCGTGGGCGTTCGGCCCGAAGCTCGTCGATCTGTCGCTGCAGGTCGCGAAGCCGCACGGCGTGCCGGGCTTCGACCGCCGCGATCCGCCGGCCGAGCCCCTCCAGGATGACGTCCGAGCGCACCATCAGCGCGTGCATGATGGCGTCGTAGAAGCGGGGGTTGTCGTCGAGGACGCGATCCTCGAGCGCCGCGAGGGCGCGGGCGCCGGGACGGTCGTAGAGATCCGCCGCAAGCGCGCGCAGGTAACGCCGCAGCGCTCGTCGGTGGCGGCGAAGCTGGACCAGGCGATCGGGCAGGACGCGACGGGCCGCATCGCCGGCCGCTTCTCGGACTGGGGTCACATCCACCTCCGGGGGAAAACGCACATGGCCGACACCGCCGATCAGGCGCCGGCCAGGATGAGCGTTCCCCGCGCTTGGAGCGGGCAAACCTAGCGGCGGCCGGGGCCCTCCGACGGTGGGAGCGTTGAAGGACCCACCTGCTTGGTGAGCCAGGCGTTCAGCGGCTTGGAGACCTTGAGGAACTCCACCATCCGATCCTTCGCCTTGCGGGTCCCGAGCCAGGCGCCCGCCGGCCATTCCCGCCAGCTCACGATGCCCTTGTATCGCAGCAGCTCGATCCGCGGGTGGTCCTTGGGGTATCCCTTCGGCGCGGTCTTCAGCTCCCCGTGCCCCTGCACCTGCGCCCCGGCCTTGCGGATGTCCTCGACGATCGCCGCGAGCCGCTTGCCGGTTCGGTCCTGCGCCACCGCGGCGCGGTACCGCTCGAGCTGATCGGGCGCCATCTCCCACATGCCCGATCCCATGCCGAGGCCCTCGGCGGTGAGCTGGACGTACCCGTCGCCGATCATCGCGCCGATGTTCGTCTTGTAGGGCGACTTGTCGGCGCCGAACCGGACGTCCCGGTAGGGCCGGAAGATCCTGCCCGCGCCCCACGCGGGCGCCAGCTCGCCGATCAGCTCCTCCATCGGGGCGCGGACGAGCTGCTCGTAATCCGACTTGTGCGCCTGCCAGTAGGCCTTCGAGTTGTCGGCTTCCAGGCCGTCGAAGAACTCGAGCGCCTCGGCCGGCCAACCGCGAAACGCCATCGCGAACGCCTCCCTCCCCTCTGTCATCGAGACGAGCCGCGTCAGGGTAGCGCGCCGCTGCGACATTCGGTCCCGCCCGGCCGGCCGCCCTGGATAGACTCGGCGCGCCATGGCTCGCCGCGCCGACTCCCGTGCGCTCACCGCGTTGTTCGCCGCCGAGGTCGTGTCGACGACCGGGAGCGAGATGGCGGCCATCGCGCTGCCGTGGTTCGTGCTGGTCACCACCGGCTCGCCGGCGCGCATGGGCGTCGTGATGGCGGCGGAGTTCGTCGGCATGACCATCTTCGGCGTCCCGAGCGGCCGGCCGGCCACGGCCCTCGGCCCGCGGCGCACGATGCTGGCGGGCGACGCCGTCCGCGCGCCGCTCATCGCGGTCATCCCGCTGCTGTACTGGTACGGCGAGCTCAGCTTCGCGGCCGTGCTGGTCGTCGCCCTGGTGATCGGCGCGTTCTTCCCGGCGTACTCGTCGTCGCAGCAGCTGGTGCTGGCGGGCCTCACGGGCGAGGACGAGGTCCGGCTGACCCGGCTCGGCGGCGTGTTCGGCTCCGTCAACGAAACCGCCAGCTTCGTGGGGCCCGCGATCGGAGGCATCCTCGTGGTGCTGATCGGGGCGCCGTGGGTCCTGGTCGTCGACGGACTCTCCTATCTGGTCGCGTTCGTCCTGGTGCTGGCGTTCGTGCCGCGTCTCCCGCTCGTCGATGACGACGACGAAGCCGGCCGGGGCGCGCTGGAGGGGCTTCGCCGCATGTGGCGCGACCACCCGCTGCGCCGGCGCGTGGCGGGATGCGCGGTCGCCGAGATCGGCTGGGCGGCGATGATCGCAGCCCTGCCCGTCGCCGCCCTCGACCGCTACGGGCGCGGCGCCGGGCTGGCCGGCTGGTTCCTGGCGTGCTACGGCGCGGGATCGGTCGCAGGAGGGCTGCTGGCCACGCGCGCCAAGTCCGCGGCCGACCGCGCGGCCAACCTCGCGTTCGCCGGCATGGCCGTGGCGACGTGGCCGCTGGTGGTGCCGCTTCCCGCGTGGGCGGTCATGGCCGCGGTCGCGGCCAACGGGCTGTGCTCGGGACTGTTCTTCCCGCGCTTCTTCGCCGCCGTGACGTTGCGCACGCCCCCCGCGCTCCGAGCGCGCGTGATGACGTCCACGATGACGGCGATCTCGGCGACGGGGCCGGTCGGCTTCGTCCTGTCGGGGCTGTTGCTGTCGCACGCCACGTCGGTGACGCCGGCATTCGTGGTCGTCGCGGCCGCGTTCACCGCCGGCAGCGTGTTCGTCCTGCTTCCCGGCGGCACCTGGCGCGTCGAAGCGCCGGCGGCGGATGCGACCACGATGACCGAGACGAGTCCGGATCCGGCGACGTAGCGCGGCCCCGCGACTCAGGCCGCCACGATGTCGCGGCGCCCGAACGCCCAGGCGGCGGCCAGCGCGAAGGCCGCGCCGATCCCGATGAGCGCCACCGTCGACACCGCGTCGCCGGCGGCGGCGGGAACCGCCGGGACGTGGTGGAACACCGACAGGTCGAGCACCCAGCCCGGCGCCCGAAGGATCGCGCCGACGAACTGGACGAGGTACGAGGCCGCGATCGCGCCCAGCGTCAGTCCGGCGGTGGCCCGAGGCAGCAGCGCCATCACGAGCACCCCGAGGCCCGTGAACAGCACCGCGGCGGGCACGGCGTTCAGCCCGCCCTCGAGCAGCCGGGGAAGCGACACCGCGATCCCGCGCGACTCCGCGCCCGCCCACTCGAGCAGCGCGGCCACGAGCGCCACCGCCGCGGCCCCGCCGACCGCGACCAGCGCCTGCTGAAGCAGCCACGTTCGCCGCCCGACGGGGCGCACCAGCAGGTTGTCCAGCCGGCTGGCCGCCTCCTCCTCGCGGTCCGCCGCGATGCGAAACCCCGCGTACAGCGCGGCCACGAGCACCGTGAACGTCAGCGCGAACCCCAGGTAGCCGATCGGCGTGAGCAGCGTCGCGCCGCCGAGCCGGCTGCCGATCCCCTGCGTGAACTCGGACTCGCGGGCGAAGTCCAGGATCCCGCGCGTCAGCAGCCCGAGCACGAACGCGAAGATCCCCATCGACGCCGCCCACACGACCGTCGGCCACGCGGCCCGCCGGATCGAGAACGCGCCCGACGATCCCAGCCACAGCGGACGGCGCCGGACCGAGTCGTCGGCGAACAGCAGGCCGCGCCCGAGGTCGCGCCGGCGCTGCAAGGCCACCGCGGCCCATTCGATCGCCACCGCGCTCACCGCCAGCAACGCGAGCGGCCCGAGCTGCTCCCCGGCGAACGGGCGGATCTGCTCCCCCCAGCCGAACGGCGAGGCCCATCTGAGCCAGTCGAGCCCGGAGGTGCCGTCGGCCACGACGCGCACCAGGAACGCCAGCCCGAGCACGACGCCCGCGAGGCCCGACGCGCGCCGGCGGATGGGCACCAGCTGCGACGTCAGCGTCCCCACCGCGGCGAACACGGCGCCGGTCAGCACGATGCCGGCAGCGAACGCCGCCGAGCCGCTTGCCGCCAGGCCGAGCCCCACCATCGCAAGCGTCAGTGCGACCCACGCGACGGCGAGCCACGTCGCGAGTGCCGCCGCGGTCGCCAGCACCAGCCGCGACGGGGGCGCGGCGCCGGACACCAACAGCTCCCAACGGCCGTCGTCCTCTTCCCCGCGAAGCAACCGCGTCGCGGACAGCAGCATCCACACGCCGGCCAGGATCGCCATGAACGTGCCGAGGCGCCACGCCGTGAACCCCGCCGCGGTGTCGAGCGCGCGCGGGACGCCGTACAGCGCCCAGAACGCGCGGTTCCCGCCGAACTGCACCGCCAGCAGGGCTCGGGCTGCCGGCGTCGGAAACGCTGCCGCGTAGCCCTTCACCGTGCTGGCCACCGTCAGCGCGAAGACCGCGGACCAGATCACGCCGCCCTTCCAGGTGGCCCGGAGCATCAGTGCGTACGCGGCGCGCCCGGCTCGCGCCCGGGCGGCAGCCGGCGCCGGTGCGCTCGCCGTGGCGACGGCCGCCGTCATGTCGCGGCCCGCGGCGCACCGTCCTCGGGCGCACCGTCCTCGGGACCGTAGTAGCGAAGGAAGATCTCCTCGAGCGACGGCTCCCGCGACTGCAGCGTCGCGACGTTCGACTGCGCGAGCGCCTGCATGAACGGCTTGAGGTCTCCATGGACGCGACAGCGGACGGCGCCGTCCTGCGACGGGAGGACCTCGACGCCGGGCACCGAGTCCAGCCGTGGCGCGTCGCCTTCGAACGTGAGATCGAACGCGCGGGCCGACAGGTGGCGGAGCCCGGCCAGCGTGCCGACGTCGGCGAGCCGTCCCCGGCGCAGGATGCCGACGCGGTCGCACACCTCCTCGACCTCGCTCATGATGTGCGACGACAGGAAGATGGTCTGCCCGCGATCGCGCGCCTCGCGCACGCACGCCTGGAACACGGCCGCCATCAGCGGGTCCAGGCCGCTGGTCGGCTCGTCCAGGATCAGCAGGTCGGCGCGCGACTGCAGCGCCCCGATGAGCCCGACCTTCTGACGGTTTCCCTTCGAATAGGAACGGCCGCGCTTGTCGGGTTCGAGCTCGAAGCGACGCATCAGCTCCTCGCGGTACGCCGCGTCGACGCCGCCGTGGACGTTGCCGAGCAGCTCCAGCATCTCCCTGCCCGTCAGCTGCGGCCAGACGGCGAACTCGCCCGGGACATACCCGACCCGCCGATGCAGCGTCACGGCGTCGGCCCACGGATCCAGGTCCAGTACGACGGCGGCTCCCGCCGTTGGCCGGATCAGGCCGAGCAGCAACCGGATGGTCGTGGTCTTGCCGGCGCCGTTGGGCCCGAGGAACCCGAACACCTCGCCGCGGCGCACCTCCAGGTTCAGGTCGTCCAGGGCGAGCGTGCGGTCGTAACGCTTGCCGAGACCCTGCGTGAGAATGACCGGCTGGTCGTCCGGCACCGTCGTTCTCCCTCCCGGGATCACCCTACTTGCTCATATCGAAGGACTGTTCATCCCGCGCTCTCACGGCGTTCGCGTACCGTTCGAAGCGACGTGCTGTGCTGTCGGCACGGATCCGTCACGGGAGGGGACCGGTGTACGACGACCCGTTGATCTTGCGAGGCACGAAGACGCCGGCGCCCGAGGGCGCGCCCCGAAGGCCGTCCATGCCGGGACGGATCTGCGTGGTCGCCGGGTGTGGCACCGTGCTGTCCATGTACAACGCGAAGCCATACTGCTGGGCCCACCGGCCGGCGATTCAGGGCTCGCCGTCGAGGCGCTCGATCGTCGCCGTGGAGGGCGCTCGTTCGGCCCGAAGCGTCGCCGCGACCTGCTCGGCCCGCCGCATGACGCGCAGCACGTTGCCTCCGGCGATGGCGCGTAGCTCGTCGTCGTCGTAGCCGCGGGCGGCGAGCTCGACGAACAATGCCGGGTAGCACGACACGTCGTTCAGCCCGGCCGGCATCGATGGCGCTCCGTCGAAGTCGCTGCCGACGCCGATGTGCTCGACGCCGGCCACGTCGCGGACGTGGTCGACGTGGTCGGCGACGTCGCCGATCGAAGCCGGAGGGTCGGGGCGGCGTTCGAACCAGGCATCCATCGCCTCGCGGACCGCCGTCGCGTCGCCCGGATGCTCGGTGCGGAGCCGGCGCGCCTCCTCCCACGCTTCGGCGTTCGCCGTCGCCCCCTCCTTCGTCAGGAACGAGGGCACGAACGTGACCATCACGACGCCGCCGGTCCGCGCGATGGACTCCAGGACGTCGTCGGGCACGTTGCGCGGCACGTCGCACAGCGCCCGGGCCGACGAGTGGGAGAAGATCGGGGGCGCCGCGCTCGTCTCGATCGCCTGGCGCATCGTGTCGGCAGACACGTGGCTCAGGTCCACGAGGACGCCGCACCGGTTCAGCTCGCGCACGACCTCCTCGCCGAACCGGGTCAGCCCCCCGTGCGGGGCCTCCCCCGTCGCCGAGTCGGCCCAGGGGGTGTCGTCGTTGTGGGTCAGCGTCATGTACCCGGCCCCGAGCCGCGCCAGCACCCGCAACGCGCCAAGCGACGACCCGATCGACTGGCCGCCTTCGACGCCGATCATCGAGGCGACGCGGCCGGCCGCCGCGACGCGCTCGACGTCGTCCGCGGTCCGCGCGAGCTCCAGCCGGTCCGGGTGGCGGCGCACGAGGTCGAACAACGAATCGATCTGCTCGAGCGTCTGCGTCACCGCCGCGTCTCCCGGCAGGTCCGACGGGACGTACACGGACCAGAACTGGCCGCCGACGCGGCCCTCGGCCAGGCGCGGCAGGTCGGTCATCAGCGTGGGCTGCGTTTGGAGGTTGGGCTCTGCCGGCTCGTCCCCGGACGCCAGCCGCGCCTTCCGCAGCTCCCACAACAGGTCGTTGTGCCCGTCGACGAGCGGCGCCCGCTGGAGGACGTCGCGGATCGGCGTGCGGGTGCCGCGGCCGGAGCTCATGACCCGGCCATGCTACGCGGGTCAGGCAAGCAGCGATCGCACGTACGCGAGCTTGTCCGGGTTGGCGATGGAATGGATGCGCGTGATCCGCTCGTCGCGCACCTCGAACGTCAGCACGGCAAGAAGGTCGTAGCCCTGCATCGCCAGCACGCCTGGCTCGCCGTTGACCGGCATCGGCGCGAGCTGCACACCGAACGCCTTCAGGAACGCCAGGAACGTCGACCCGACGCGGACCCGGCCGGACACCGCCCGCCGCGGCGCGCCCCGGAGTCCGCCCGTATCGGTCCACCCCACCACGTCAGCGTCCAGCACCTGCATCAGCGCCTCCAGGTTGCCGCTCGAGGCGGCGGCGATGAAGCGGTCGGCGACGGTCCGCAGCACGGCGGGATCGACCTGGAAGCGGCTGGGGCCGGTCTCGTCCTCGACGTGACGCCGCGCGCGGCTCGCCAGCTGGCGGCAGGCCGCCGGCGAGCGCCCGACGATGGCGGCGACGTCATCGAACGAGAACCGGAACACGTCGTGCAGGACGAAGGCCACCCGCTCTGCCGGTGTGAGCCGTTCGAGCACCACCAGCAGCGCCATGCGAACGCTGTCGTCGAGCGTCACCCGCTCGGCGGGATCCAGGCCGTCGTCCACGGGTTCGATGAGGGGCTCGGGCAGCCACGGCCCCACATACGCCTCGCGACGCACGCGCGCCGACCGCAGCAGGTCCAGGCACCGGCGGCTGACGACCACCACGAGCCAGCCGCGAACATCGTCCAGGTCGTCGAGATCGACGTCCAGGAGCCTGGCGAACGCCTCCTGCACCACGTCTTCGGCCTCGTTGAGGCTGCCGAGCATCCGGTACGCGACGTCCAACAGGTAGCGGTGGTGCTCCCGCCAGATCTCGCTCATCCGCGCGTCGACCGGCCCGAGTCCCTGTCCCAGTTCGTCGCCGCCCGGCCGGCGGGTGTCGTGTTCGTCCATGGTCCGCCTCCGCAGCATAGGTCCCATCGACGAATGGACGATTCCGGCGTGCGGTTCGTGACATGCGGGTGCGCGGTCGCGCGCCGGGAGTGGCCGGGATGTCACATCCCGCCGGACTCCCCCGTCGTCAGCGGTCGAGGGCGAAGGCGCGGCGACGGATCGCGCGAGGCGGAGGGAGGAATCCATGGAAGCGATGATTCAGGTTCGCGACCTGCGCAAGACGTACCCGGGCGGCGTCGCGGCGGTGAAGGGCATCGACTTCGACGTCGCGCCCGGCGAGGTCTACGGGCTGCTCGGGCCGAACGGCGCCGGCAAGTCGACGACGATCGGGATGCTCACCACGACGATCGCGCCGACCGGTGGGTCGGCGCGGTTGGCCGGGTTCGACGTGGCCGCCGATCCGATCGGGGCCCGAAGCGTCAGCAGCGTCGTGTTCCAGGAGGCGGTGCTCGACCGCGCGCTGTCCGGCCGGCGCAACCTCGAGACCCACGCGAGACTCTGGGGCGTGGACCGCGCGATGGCGCGCACGCGGATCGCCGAGGTTGCCGACGCGTTCGGACTGGCCGGCGAGCTCGACCGCCCGGCCGGAACCCTGAGCGGCGGGCAGCGGCGCCGCCTGGAGATCGGGCGAGCGTTGCTCTCCGGCCCCCGGGTCCTGTTCCTGGACGAGCCCACGGTCGGGCTGGATCCGCGCATCCGGTTCGAACTGCTCGACCTCATCGCCGGGCTTCGCTCTCGCAACGAGGTCACGATCCTGCTCACCACCCACTATCTGGACGAGGCCGAACGCCTCTGCGACCGGGTGGCGATCGTGCACGCCGGCAGGATCGTCGCCACGGGGTCGCCAGCCCAGCTGCTGGCAGCGCTCGGGCGCGAGATCGTCGAGGCGCGGGTCGCCGGCGACGCGTGGCGGGCGCTCGCGGCGTTGCGGGCAGCCGGCGTCGCCGGCGAGGACGCATTCGTCGTCGGAGCCACCGTGACGGTGCCGCTGCAGGATCGGTCGGCCGACCGCGTCGTGGCCGCCGTCCGCAACGAAGCCATCGGAGCGACCTCCGTCGGCGTGCGCGCGCCGACCCTGGACGACGTGTACCTACGGCTCACGGGCGACCGCATGGACGACGCCGCCTGATCGACGAAGCACACCGGACACATTCCACGGAGCGCGGACGCGCTCCATCACGGAAGGAGCAGACGAGATGTCCACCGTCGACGCCACCACCATCCCCAGACCTCCGCGCTCGGCCTCGAGCCTCCGCCCGGGTGCCGGCGCGTCGCGCCTGCGCGCGTTCACCACGCTGGCACGCCGCCGGTTCGCGCTGAGCGCACACGCGCCGCGTGAGGTCCTGGTCCCGCTGCTGACGCCGGTGCTCTTCTCGATCGTGATCGCCCCGGCCCTGGCGACGATCGTCGGCTCCCCGGCGGGCGGGATCGACTACATGACCTATGTCTCGATCGGAACCGTCGGGCTGCTGGTGCCGATCAGCTGCATGTTCGCGGGGATCGGCGTACTGGTCGATCGCGAGACGGGCGCCCGGCGCGACCTCCTGGCGGCGCCGATCCCGCGATCGCTCGTGGTCGCGGGAAACCTGGCGGTCGCCCTCACGACCGCCGGTCTGCAGATCGCCGTCCTGTTCATCGCGGCCACCCTGCGCGGCGCGGAGTTCCACACGAGCGCCGCGGGCGTCGGCTGGTTCGTCTCCAGCGCGGTCCTGTTCGCCGTCGCGATGTACGGAGGCGCCGAAACGCTCGCCAACCGGGTGCCGAGCCAGGAGGAGTATGTGGGCGCCGTCCCCGCGATCGCGATCGTCCCGTGGTTCTTCGCGGGCTCGCTGTTCCCGATCAGCGCATTGCCCGCCGGGCTGACCGCCTTCGCCAAGGTGCTGCCGCTGACGCACGCGCTGGCCGTGATGCGCTACGGCATGCTCGGTGGCGACGCGGCCGGGCTTCGCGACATCTGGGGCATGACGAACGCCACCGTGATGGCGTCGCTCAGCCTCGCGGTGGTGACCGCGTACGCGATCGCGCTCACGCTCGTGGCGGTGCGGGTGTTCACGCGCGCGGCGGTGCGCTAAGACGAAGTCGTCGGTAAGGCGGGCTCAGCAGGAGGGCCCGCCCCACGGCGAGAAGCCCTCGTCCTGCCAGATGAGGTAGGAGTGCGAGATGTTCTCCTTCGCGTCGTAGGGATCGAAGTTCCACCCGTACGCGTTGTTCCCGTCCCACCAGAACGGCATCAGCTGGAAGATCCCGGCGGCCCCGGTCGGCGATCGCGCGTAGGGGTTGTCGCCGCTTTCGCGGTCGGCAATGCACTCGGCGATCTGGCCGTTCTTGCCCGTGCCCCAATAGGAGTAGATCAGGGCGTCGATCTCGGACTCGGGCGGCGGCGGCAGGGGTGGCGGGCCGACGCCCGGCCCCGCCCGACCCGGGTCCGACTTGGGCATCGCCAGCCGGGCCGCGGTCTCCCGTTCGATCTGCGCGATGGCCGCCTGCTGGGCGGCGACGGCCGCGGCCATCTGGCTTCGGCGCGCGTTCAAGCCCTGGACGAGTTGCTGCTGCTGCGACAACAGCGACCGCAGTCGGGCCGCCGCCCAGGCCGACTGCCGTCGGGCGACCTCGGCCCGGGTGGCGGCATCGGCGTCGCCCTGGGCGATCGAGGTGAGGAACTGGACCCCGGCGCTGGCCTGGTCGAAGCTCGTGAACCCCAGGACGGCGAGCATCCCGGAGGGGCCACCGGTCTCGTAGGCGGAGCGGGCTCTGGAGTCCAGGTTCGTCATCGCCTGGATCAGGTTCGACTGAGCGGCCGCAGATTCCTGGCGCGCCGCATCGAGCCGGCTCTGCGTCTGCTGGAGCTTGAGGTTCGCCACCGAGAACTGTTGCGCGATGATCGCGAGTTGAACGTTGAGGTCGGCGAGGCGCGCCTTCGCGTCGGCGAGCGACTGGGACGTCGAGGCCGCACTCGGCTCCATCGATGCCGCCGCCAGCGCTGTGATCAGCGCCCCCACCGTCAGCCAGCGGCGGCGTGGGCTCGGTTTCGGGATCCCCGTCCTCATAAGAAACGGACCACCGAGGTGGTCCGGTTCTCCACCCTATGGCGGGTCGGCCTCGAACGTCAAGCTCAGGTCGAGACTCGGCGTCCGGCCTCCCCCGCCGCCCCGGCCGCAATGTGGACCAAGGGCCGAGTCAAGACCGCGCGGCGGCGGGACCGATACGCATCTCAGGCAACGCGAGGAGCGCTGAGTTGGCACACGGGATTCGGCGCGCGGCCGCGGCCGTCTCCGGGACGGTCGTGCTGGCCGCCGCCTTGATCACATCGGTATCGACGGCCGGGCCGGCCGCAGCGGCGATGGGCTCGGGATCGCCCTATCGCCAATTGGGCGAGTTGCGGCCGCACGGAGGCGCGCGGCTGCCCGCGACCAAGGCCAACGCATCGGCCAGTGAGCCGCAGCTGACCTACCACGGCGGGCTGGTCATGAAGAAGATGAGCACCACCTACGCCATCTTCTGGGAGCCGCCGACCCTGTCCGACGGGACGACGTCGACGTCGGTGAGCCCGACGTACAACAGCCTGATCCAGCGCTACCTGGGCGACGTCGGCGGCAGCGGCTTCTACGAGAACACCACGCAGTACTACCAGGTCGTCCGCGGCGCCAAGAAGCGGATCGCCAACCGCTCGTCGCTGGGCGGCACGTTGGTCGACACGAATGCCTACCCCGGGTCGGACTGCACGGACCTGATGACCTCGGGCAACTGCATCCTGGACTCCGACATCCAGAACGAGGTCCGGGCCGCGATGACGGCCAAGGGCTGGACCGGCGGCTACGAGCACCTGTTCCTCGTGTTCACCTCCGACGGCGAGGGCTCGTGCATGGACGCGACGAACGCCTCGTGCGCCTTCACCGACTACTGCGCGTACCACTCGGGGTTCCTGGCCGGAGGCGTCCCCGTCTTCTATGCCATCCTGCCCTACACCGGCACGAGCGAGGAGACGTGCGGCGTCCCGTTCAGCCCGAACAACGACCTGGCCGCGGACAGCACGATCAACGTGCTGAGCCACGAGCACATGGAGTCGGTGACCGACCCGGCCGGCAACGCCTGGTACGACCGTGACGGCGAGGAGGTGGCCGACAAGTGCGCGTGGCGCTACGGCAAGCTCCCCTACGCCGACGGCAAGGCGAACGTGACGATGGGCGGCCACCCCTATCTGGTCCAGATGGAGTGGAGCAACAAGCGCGCCGCCTGCGTGCGCACCGGGCCCTGATCTCCCCGCACTCCGGCTGATCTCCGCCGGAGCCGGCCTCACAGGCCGAGCGCGGCGCCCTCCGATCGTCGGTCGCTTCCGGCCACGTATCCGTCGGGGTCGCACCGGATCACCTGCGCCCACCCCATCGCCTCGTCCGGGTCGGCGGCGACCGAGACCCGGTGGCCGCGATCCCGGAGCCCCGCGACCGCGCCCGCGTCGAACGCGTGCTCGGCGCGCACCGACCAGCCGGCCGGCTCGACCGTCCAGCGCGGCGCGTCGATGGCCGCCTGCGGGGCGTCGCCGTCGTCCACGAGCCGGGCCAGCAGCTGCACGTGGATCTGGGCCTGGGCGTGCCCGCCCATCGAGCCGAAGACCAGCCACGGACGGCCGCCGCGAAACGCCATCGCCGGGATCAGCGTGTGCAGCGTTCGCTTGCGCGGCGCGATCGCGTTCGCGTGGCCGGGCTCGAGCGAGAACGTCGCGCCGCGATTCTGCAGATTGATCCCCCACTCCGGCACGGTCACGCCCGACCCGAACCCGTAGAAGTTCGACTGGATCAGGCTGACGAGCATGCCCTCTCCGTCCGCGGCGCACAGGTACACGGTGTCGCCGCCGCCGACGACCGTCGCGTTGGGGTCGCCCGCTTTGTCGGGATCCAGGCCGTGCAGTCGCTCTCGCACCCACGCATCCGACACGAGCCGTTCGGCCGGGATCGCCATGTGGTCGGGATCCGTGACGAACCGGTCCCGGTCCGCCAGCGCGATCTTGACGGCCTCGATCAGCACGTGGTGCCGTGCGGCGCCGTCGGCGGCGAGGGGACCGGCCGCATCGACCAGCCGCAGCGCCTCCAACGCGGCCACCCCCTGCGTGTTCGGCGGCATCTCCACGATCTCGGCGTCCCGGTAGCGGGCGCGCATGGGCCGCACCCATTCGCCGCGGTGCCCGGCCAGGTCGTCCACGGTCATGAGCCCGCCGTAGCGCCGGACGGTCCCGGCGATCGCCTCAGCGACGGGACCCCCGTAGTAGGCGGCCGGACCGCTCGCCGACACGGCCTCCAGCGTGCGGGCAAGGCCCGGCTGGCGAAGGGTCGCGCCGGCGGTCGCGTCGCCGTACACCCGGCGCCACTCGTCGAACGCCGGGGCGGCGGGGAACTCCGCCGCGCTCCCGGCGAGGTGCCCGGCGGCGAAGCTCGACACCTCGAAACCGTCGGTGGCCAGCTCCATCGCCGGGCCGCAGAGCTCGGCGAACGACCGCGTGCCGAAGCGCTCCAGCAGCGCATGCCAGCCGTCGACGGCCCCGGGGACGGTGACCGGCAGCGGCCCCCGCTCCGGCATCGCGCCGCCGCCCGCCCGCTCGCGAACGCGCTCGATGCTGGCCGCGGCCGGCGCGCGCCCGGACCCGTTGTACGCGGCCGGCCCGTCGCCATCGCGCCACACCATCGCGAACAGGTCGCCGCCGATGCCGCACGAGAATGGCATCACGACGCCGAGCACCAGGTTCGCGGCGATGGCCGCGTCCAGCGCGTTGCCGCCGGACCGAAGGACTCGCAGCCCGGCATCGGACGCCACGTGGTGCGGCGTGGCGACGCACCCGTGGCGGAAAGGGCCGTCGCTCGGAGCCATTGGGGTATCCTCCCTGCGTTCCGGCTCGTTTGCACACGATCCCCGGGAGGGCCTTGCCGATGTCCGAGCACGAGACCGCCGCCGCCGCGCTGGCGGACCGTTTCTGGGATGGACTGCTTCGCCTCGAGCCGTTCCTGGGAACCCAGGTCGGCGACGAGCGCCACGACGACCGGCTCCCCGACCCGAGCGAGGAGGGACTCGCGGAGCGCGGCGACTTCTACCGCGGGGCGCTGGCGGACCTCGAACCGATCGACCGCGCCGCGCTGTCCGAGACGACGCGAACGATGCTCGACGTCCTCGAGGCAACGAGCGCGCGCGAGCTCGCGGCGATCGAGACGCGCATGGACCGGCTGCAGAGCGTCAGCCACCTGTGGGGACCGGGGCAGCTGCTCGCCGAGATGGCGTCGTTCCAGCGCGCGGACACCCCCGAGCGGCTCGAGCGCTACCTCGGGCGCCTGCGCGCCGTGCCCGCGTTCCTGGATGCCCTCGGCCCCGTGATGGAGGGGGCCGTGACGGCGGGCCAGACGGCGCCCGACGTCGTGGTCGACCGCGCCATCGCGCAGGTCGAACGGCTGCTGTCGACCTCGCCAGAGGACTCGCCCGCCCACGCGCCCGTCCAGGACGACGCCGCGCGCGCTCGAGTGGCTGACGTCATCCGCGAGGACGTTGCGCCGGCCTACGAGCGCTACCTGGACAACCTTCGACGGTACCGGCCGTCGGCGACGTCGACGATCGGGTTGTCCGCGCTCCCCGGCGGCGAGGCGCTGTACGCGTCGCAGATCCTGGCGTGGACGACGCTGCCACTGGGGGCCGCCGACGTGCACCGCACGGGCCAGGAGCAGCTCGAAGCGATCCAGCAGGAGCGGCGCGAGGCCGCGACCAAGCTCGGCTTCGACGATCCGGCGAAGGCCATCGCCGCGCTCCAACAGAGCGGTCGAAACGTCGCGTCGTCGCGCGAGGACATGGTGCGCCGGGCGCAGGAGCAGGTGCGGCTGGGCTGGGAGGCCGCGCCCCGGCTGTTCGGCCGGATGCCGAAGGAGAACTGCGAGGTGCGCCCGGTCGAGGAGTATCGCGAGGCGGACATGCCGTTCGCGTTCTACAACGCGCCGTCCGCGGACAACTCACGCCGCGGCGTCTACTACGTGAACACGTCGGACCTCCACGAGCGCCCACTGCACCAGCTGGCGACGACCACGTTCCACGAAGCGAACCCCGGCCACCACTTCCAGCTGGCGATCGAGCAGGAGATCCCGGATCGCCCGAACCTTCGACGGTTCGGCGGGCTGCTCGGGGGAAGCGCGTTCATCGAGGGGTGGGGGCTGTACAGCGAACGCCTCGGCGACGAGCTCGGCCTGTTCCGCGACGAGAACGAACGCCTCGGGATGCTCGATATGCAGGCGATGCGGGCGTGCCGGCTCATCACCGACACCGGCATCCACGCGTTCGGGTGGGATCGCGATCGCGCCGTCGCGCAGATGCAGGAATCCGGCCTGCCGGCGCTCGAGGCGGGCATCGAGGTCGATCGCTACATCGCCCTGCCCGGACAGGCGTGCGCGTACATGATCGGACAGCTGGAGATCCAGCGGTGGCGCGCCGAGCGCGCGAAGCGCGAGGGTGCCGCGTTCGACGTCCGGGACTTCCACGACCGGCTGCTGGGGCTCGGATCGCTCCCGCTGCCGGCGCTGCAGCGGGAGATGGGCGCCGGCTCGTAGCCTTCAGGCGACGCGGCCGGGCGCGCCCTCGGGCGTGGAGAAGGGCAGGCCGGCCGCCTCCCACGCCTCCATGCCGCCCTCGAGGTTCTCCGCGTCGTAACCGCGCGCGCGAAGCATCATCGTGGCCAGCTCGCTTCGGTTGCCGGTCTTGCACACCAGGACCACCGGCCGCGAAGCGTCCAGCGCGTCCTGGTCCGCGCCAGACATGAGGGAGTTCAGCGGGATGTGCACCGCGCCCTCGATCCGCCCGGCCTCCCATTCCCATGGCTCGCGGACATCGACCACCTGATAGTCGTCGAAGCGGTCGTGAAGCGTACGCACGTCGTCCATGCACGCCATTATCCGTGCGCCGCACGTGAACGACCATGGCGCGCGGCGCGGCCGCCGCGTCCCACGCGCACCGCAGGGGCACGGGGTCTGACGAAACGGACTGCTATGGTCGGGCCGTGGCGGACGAGTTCGAGCCCGTCGACGAGGAAACCACCGAAGGGCATGCGCCGGGCCGGCTGACCCGCGCCGGCGAGGCGGTCCGCGGCATCGCGATCGACACGACGCCCCTGCGGGAGTCCCGGGACTTCCGGCTGCTGTGGGTCGGCGAGCTGATCTCCACGACCGGGCGACAGGTCACGCTGGTCGCGCTGCCGGCGCAGATCTTCCTGCTCACGGGATCGTCCTTGGCCGTTGGCATCATCGGCCTCGTGCAGATCGTCCCGCTGGCGGTCTTCTCGCTCGTCGGCGGGGCATGGGCCGACCGCATGGACCGCCGCAAGCTGATCATCGCGACCGAGGTCGGGCTGG
Source organism: Actinomycetota bacterium (assembly GCA_036406615.1). Taxonomy (GTDB): domain Bacteria; phylum Actinomycetota; class UBA4738; order UBA4738; family UBA4738; genus DASXAQ01. The sequence continues at coordinate 35,651 of DASXAQ010000001.1, forward strand.
CCCTCTCGACGGCGATGCTGCTGGTCGGCACCCTGATCAACTTCACGCCGCTGTGGTACCTGTACCTGGCCGCCGGCCTGCAGGCGGGCTTCGGGGGCGTGAACTCACCGACCCGATCGGCCGTCGTCCCCAACGTCGTCCCACGCGAGCGGCTGCCCGCGGCGCTGGCGTTGAACCAGGTCATGTTCAACACGACGATGATCGTCGGGCCCGCAGTGGCCGGCTTCATCATCGGCGTCGGCACGCAGTCCCCGCACTCGCTCGGCCTGATCCTGGCGTACTCGACGGACCTGCTGACGTTCGCCACCGCCATCGCCGCGGCGATCATGCTGCGGCCGCAGATGCCGCGCGGCGCCGGGACCGAAGCCTCGACGTCGGCGTGGCGGTCCATCCGTGAGGGCTTCTCGTTCGTCAAGGGCCGGCGCGTGCTGATCGCGACGTTCGTCATCGACCTCAACGCGATGATCTTCGGCATGCCGCGCGCGCTGTTCCCGGCGCTGGCCTACGACGTGTTCGGCGTCGGCGCGCACGGGCTCGGTCTGCTGTACGCAGCGCCCGCCGCCGGCGCGCTGATCGGCGCGCTCACCGCGGGATGGGTCGGCCGCGTCCGGCACCAGGGACGCGCCGTGGTGTGGTCGGTCATGCTGTGGGGCGCCTCGATCGCGGCCTTCGGCTTCTGTCGCAACGCGTTCTGGCTCGGCCTGTTCTTCCTGGCGATCGCCGGCGGCGCCGACGTCATCAGCGCGGTGTTCCGCTCCACCATCCTGCAGCTCTCCGTTCCCGACGCCCTGCGCGGGCGCCTGTCCGCGATCCACATCCTGGTCGTCACCGGCGGACCGCGCTTGGGCGACTTCGAGGCCGGCCTGGTCGCCGGCCTGACGACCACCGAGTTCTCCGTGGTGTCGGGCGGCCTCGCGTGCATCGCGGGCGCGGCGCTGACGGTGTTGTGGATCCCCGAACTGTGGCGATACCACGCGGGCGACACGAAGGATCGAACCGAGCCCGGCCGGCCCCGCCGGTGGCCCCGCCGGGCACCCCCGGCGGCTTGATGACCCGCTTCGCCCTTACCCCTTGACGGCCAGGCGTAATGATGTAATCTTGAAAGCACCATGAAGAACACCGACACCCACACCCAGCAGGAGCTCCAGGGCTGGTTCGCCGGGCGGCTGCCCGACGACTGGTTCTCGGGGCCGCCCTCGGTCGAGTTCGACCGGGAGGAGATCGTGGTCACCGGCTCGCTTGGCGAGCCCGATCTGCCGGCCGACGCCACCGCCGAGGCCAAAGCCGAGGCTCGCCTGGCGCGCATCCACCGGTTCCGCGAGGAGACCCGCGACCAGCGCATCCGGATCGCCCGGGAGGCGGAGCGCAAGTTCGGCCGCAAGGTGTCCTGGGGCGCGGACTGCGCCGACGCGAGCCGCCTGTTCACGACGTTGTCGATCCCGCACATGACGCGCCTGCGCATGCGCGAACGGGCCGTGCTCGACACGCTCGTGGATGCGGGCGTCGCCCGGAGCCGATCCGACGCTCTCGCCTGGTGCGTGCGCCTGGTCGGCGACAACGAGTCCGAGTGGATCGGCAAGCTCCGTGCGGCGTTCGAGCAGGTGGAGAAGGTTCGGGGCGAAGGGCCGAACCCCGAGTAAGCGGGCTAGTCCTTGCCGCTGCGGCGGCGGCGGCCGAACAGCCAGATACCCAGCCCGAGCCCGGCCAGGGCGAGCAGGAACACGAAGAACTTCGCGATGGCCCCCGGTCCCCGGGGGCCGTCGCGCGTCCCGTCGTCGCCGGCGTCCACCATTCGCCGATCATCGTCGTGTGGCACGGCCGCGGCAACCCGGACGCGCCCGCCTCCCCCGACGATGTCGGATACGGCCATAGACTCGCGCGGTGTCACGGGTGCAACGGCCGCACCGGTACGACGCGGCGCTTGGCATCGGCGCCGTGGCAACGATCGTCGCGGCGGCGGTCTCCGGGATCGCACCGCGCGCCCACGTCGCGCGGGCGGACGGCGGCGAGCCGTCGGCGCGGCCGGTCGCCGCATCCGCGGCGCGGACCGTTGTCGGGGACTTCGACGGCGACGGGCGGGCGGACCTGGCGATCGGCGTGCGCTTCGAGGACGTCGGCTCAGCCGTCGACGCGGGAGCGGTCAACGTCATCTACGGCTCCGGCGCGGGACTGTCGTCGGCCGGCAACCAGCTGTGGACGCAGGACAGTCCCGGGCTCATCGGCAAGGCCGAGGCCGGTGACAATTTCGGAACGTCGGTGGCGACCGGAGACTTCAACGGCGACGGGTTCGCCGACCTGGCCATCGGCTCGGCGGGCGAGAGCATCGGGTCCGCATCGAAGGCGGGCGCCGTGAGCGTCATCTACGGATCGGCCTCGGGGCTGACCTCGGCCGGAAACCAGTTCTGGGACTTCGACTCGACCGGGATCATCGGGCGGCTGGGCCGCAACGACCAGTTCGGGCTGTCGCTCACGACGGGCGATTTCAACGGTGACGGGGTCGCGGATCTGGCGGTGGGCGCGCCGGGCAACGACATCAGCCCGTCGACGAACGTCGGCAGCGTCTCGGTCATCTACGGGTCGGCCGCCGGACTCACCTCGGGCGGCAACCAGTTCTGGGACCAGGACTCCCCCGGGATCCTTGGGGCGGATGCGCACAACGACTTCTTCGGCTGGGCGCTGACCGCCGGCGACGTGGACGGCGACGGGTTCGACGACCTGGCGATCGGCACCCCGTTCGACAACCCGAACAACGTGATCGACGCGGGGTCGGTGAACGTCATCATGGGATCGGCCGCAGGGCTGACGTCGACGGGGAACCAGCAATGGACACAGGACTCCACCGACGTGGCCGACGCGGCGGAGGTGGGAGACCTGCTCGGCTGGGACGTTGCCGCCGGCGACTTCAACGGGGACGGGTTCGCCGACCTCGCCATCGGTGTGCCCGACGAGGACCTGGCGCTCTCGAACCAGGGCGCGGTCAACGTCCTGTACGGCTCGGCCGCGGGACTTTCGGCGGACGGCAACCAACTCTGGAGCCAGGACGTGGCCGGCGGCGCGGCGCACGCCGGCGGCGGCTTCGGCAATGCGCTGGCCGCGGGCGACGTCGACCGCGACGGCCGCCAGGACCTGGCGATCGGCGCCGCCGACGCTCCGGCCGGCACGGTCGCAGGGGGCGGCGACGTGGACGTGCTCCTCGGGACCGCAGGAGGGCTGTCGGGCACCGGCGCGCAGGAGTGGAACCAGGACACGGGGTCCATCGCCGATCAGGCCGAGCCGAACGACTACTTCGGGGCCGACGTGGCGTTGCTGGACTTCAACGGGGACGGCGCCGCCGACCTGGCGGTCGCCGTCACGTTCGAGGACATCGGCTCGATCAGCAACGCTGGCGCCGTCAACGTGATCTACGGAAGCACCGGCGGCGGTCTCACCGACGCGGGCAACCAGTTCTGGCGCCAGGGGGCGGGCGGCATCCTCGACCAGGCCGAAGCGGGCGATCAGTTCGCCTATGCGGTCGCGTGAGCGGACGCCGCGGCACCACGCGCGGACCGCGCCGCTCCTACTCCAGCAGCGACGCGAGCTGGCGCGCGTTCGTCGTGGCGAAGTCGCGGTAGCAGTTGTTGAACACCACGTGCGTCTCGCGGGCCTGCGACGACAGCGACCGGATCCGGGGCGTCCACTCCCCCAGCTCTGCCTGCGAGTACTCGTAACGGAAGCGCTCGGCGGCCGTCTCCGACTTCGCCTCCCACGCCGCCGTGTTGCGCCCGTGGAAGCGCACGACCGCGAGGTCCCGGCTCGTCGCCTCAGCCGCCGGCGGCATGCTCGAGGCGAATCCCTGCGGCATGTCCACGCAGACGAACGTCAGATCGTGCTCGTGCAGGAACGACAACGTGCGCTCGGCGTTGCGTTCGTTCAGCCACGACGCGTGACGGAACTCGACGGCCACGCGGAGCGCCGACAATCGCTGCTGGCATTCGAGCAGGTACTCGCGCGACTCGTGGGACGGAAAGAACCACTGCGGGAACTGGAACAGGACCGCGCCGAGCTTGCCCGCCGAGTGCAGCGGCATCAGCGCGTCGCGGAACCGCTGCCACACCTCGTCGACAAGCTCGCCGGGCATCTTGTCCCGATAGACGTTGCGCTTGGCGGCCAGGTCCTTCGGCAGCGCCTCGCGCACGTCCTTGTACAGGGACTCGACGCGCGCGGGATGGTTCGTCAGCAGCGCGTACGCCTTCACGTCGAAGACGAAGTCCTTCGGCGTGCGTTCGATCCACAGCTCGGCGTTGCGCTCCGACGGCGGCGCGTAGTACGTGGAGTCGACCTCGGCCACCGGGAACTGCGACGCGTAGAACCGCAGGCGTTCCTCCGCCGACATCGTCTTCTTCGGATAGAACGTGCCCGCCTTCACCAGCGTTGGCTCGGTCCATGCGGAGATGCCCACGAGCACCTGGCCGGCCGTCACGCGGGCTCCTCGATCGCCGCGTCGAGGGCCAGCGAGAACATCTCCTCCTCGACGGAGGGGTCCGACGGCAACGGCTGCCGCCGGCCGGTCGGCGCGAAGCCGTTCGCGCGATACAGCGCCGCCGCGGCGTCGTTCCCGTCGGCCACCCACAGGTGGACCTCGCGAAGCCCCCGCTCGCGAGCCCATCCGATCGCGCGTTCGACGAGGAGCCGCCCCAGGCCCGTTCGGCGCACGGCCGGGTCGACCCACATCGCGACCAGGTGCCCGGCCCCGGGCTGGTCGGGCTCGACGAACATGCCGACCAGGCCGTCGGCGCGGCCGTCGGCGATCGCCAGGAACGTCACCCCCGGCGCGCCCGATCGCCCGGCCGCGCGGTCGCGCCAGTACTGGTCGGGATGCTCGCGCTCCACGTCCAGCCGGGACGCGAACGCGTACGGGGCATCGGCCAGCGCGCGCAGCCGGACGTCGCGAAGCGTCTGCCAGTCCGGCTCGGCGGCCGCGCGGATCTCCACGCGCTCGATGCTACGGGAGCCGAACGACCTGCCGCAGACCTGCTTCCCGGGTGGACTCGCCGGCCGGGATCAGATCCAGCCGGCGGCGTTGATGATCTCGGAGTCGCGCAGCTTTCGCAGCGCCTCGCGCTCGATCAGCCGGACCCGCTCGCCCGACAGCCCCATCTGCTTGCCCACGTCGCGCAGGCTCATGGGGTGTCCGTTGCCGAGCCCGTACCGCAGCGCGATCACCCGCCGCTCGCGCGAGTCCAGGACGTTGAGCACCGCCTGGCCGATCTCGTCGCGAAGCATCGCGTCCTCGACGGCGTCCAGCGGGCTCTGCTCGTCGGCCTGCTCGAGCAGGTCCCCGAGCTCGGTGTCCTCGCCCACGGGGGCCTGAAGCGACACGGGCTCGCGCCGCTCGGCCTCCATCAGCCGGTCGACCTCCTCGATGGGGATGTCCAGCGCCTTGCCCAGCTCCTCGGGGGTCGGGTCGCGGCCCATCCGCTGGGAGAACTGGACGACGGTCCGGCGCATCTTTCGGATCTGGTCGTGGACATGCACGGGCAGGCGGATCTGCCGCCCGCGGTCGGCGATCGCCCGGGTGATGGCCTGACGGATCCACCAGGTGGCGTACGTGCTGAACTTGAAGCCGCGGCGCCAGTCGAACAGCTCCACGGCCCGCATGAGCCCGATGTTGCCCTCCTGGACCAGGTCCAGGAAGGGAAGCCCCTGGCCCTGGTACTTGCGGGCGATCGACACCACCAGGCGCAGGTTCGCCCGGATGAAGCGCTGCCGCGCCGCCCGGCCCTTTCGAACCGCGTCTCTGGCCTGCCGGATGCTCTTCTCGGAGCGGAGCCGCTCGGAGGCGAGCTTCTGCTCCGACTCTTCGCCATGCTCGATGGCCATGGCGAGCTCGACCTCCTCCTCCTTGGTGAGGAGTGGTTCGCGCGCCGCCGCCTCGAGGTACAGGCGGACGTCGTCGGCCTCACTCAGTGCCCGCGTAGGCTCTGACCTGCGAGTTGGCTTTGGTTCTGGATCTGCCACGGTGTGCCTTCGCACCCCGGAATCGTTCCGGGGCGACTTTGCTCGAACGATATAACCCAACCAATGGAACGCTACACCAGGCCACTGAATTTCCATAGCCGGGGTTTCAGCCAGCCGCAATCTGAATGGTCGTCCCATCCAGATTCCAGCCGCACGAAACCAGGGAAGCCGCCGGGCTCCTGTTCGGGCCTGGCGCCGCCATTCCCCGCGACTCCACAACTGTCGTGGCCCAGCCGTTCGCCCCCGACTGCGAGCCCAAGCATAGCGCGACCCCGGCGCGCCATGGGCGCGGGCCCGCCGGTTGCCCGATCGGGTCTCCTCGGGCTACGGTCCCGACCCGGGAGGAGGACGGTGGGAGACACTCGAGACCGGGCGGTTCCCCGGACTGAGGGCCGGATCCCGTTCAGGGGGTTCGAGACGTGGTACCGGGTCGTCGGGGACGGCGAGGCCGAAGGTCGGCTGCCGGTCCTCTGCCTGCACGGCGGCCCCGGGGCGACCCATCACCACATGGAGCCGTACGAGGCGCTGGCGGGGGCCGGGCGGCGCGTCGTGCTCTACGACCAACTGGGGTGCGGCCGGTCGGCGATCGAGGCGCCACACGACGCCTCGATGTACACCCCCGAGCTCTTCATGGAGGAGATCGACGCCGTGCGCGACGCGCTCGGCCTTGACCGGATCCACGTGCTCGGGCATTCGTGGGGCGGGATGCTCGGCATGCAGTACGCGATCGGCCACCCCCCCGGGCTCGCCGGCCTGATCGTCGAGAGCTCCCCCGCCAGCATCCCTCAGTGGGTGGCGGAGGCGAACCGACTTCGCGACGAGCTGCCGCCCGAGGTCCAGGCCGTCCTGCTGCGCCACGAAGAGGCGGGCACGACCGACGATCCCGAGTACGAACGCGCCATGACGGTCTTCTACGACCGCCACGTCTGCCGCGTCCGTCCCTACCCCGACTGGCTGCAGGCGACGTTCGACGGGATCGCCGCCAACCCCGAGGTGTACCACCACATGAACGGGCCCAGCGAGTTCCACGTGATCGGCACGATCAGGGACTGGGACATCACCGACCGGCTCGCGGAGATCACGGTCCCCACGCTGGTGCTGTCGGGCCGCTACGACGAGGCGACGCCCGCAATCGCGGAGACGGTGCACCGCGGCATCCCCGGATCCGAATGGGTGATGTTCGAACAGAGCTCGCACATGGCGCAGGCGGAGGAGCCCGACGAGATCCTTCGTGTCGTGAGCGAGTTCCTCGATCGCGTCGAGTCGGGAACCGGCGGATCCAGCTAGCGCGCAAGGCTTTCGGCGGCTGCGGGGTTTCTGCGAAGTCGCCGAGGCGGCCCCGGCTACGCCTGCGGGTCGACGAGCGTCTTGACGCCTCCGCGCCCCTCGGCCAGCCCGGCCATCGCGTCGCCCACGCCCTCGAGGCGAACCGTCCCCGTCACGATCTTCGCCGCCTCCGATCGCTGCTGCAGGTGGCGCAGCGCCCCCTGCATCGACTCCCACGACGGGCCGGAGATCGAGAACGCGCGCTGCTCCTTGATCGTCATGCGCAGCAGCAGGATCGGTGCCATCGGAATGCCCAGGATGCCCACGCTTCCGAGCGGGGCGCAGACGTCGAAGACCTGCTCCAGCGAGGCGGAGGCTCCGGAGCACTCGAACGTGTGCGCCGGGCCGAGCGGGTCGTGGGAGGCCAGCGCGTCGGCCGGATCGCGAACGGACGGGTCGAACGCGTCCACGCACCCGAGCTCGAGGCCGAGCGTCCGGCGCTCCGCGTTCGGGTCGGCGCCGACGACGCGGCACCCGACGGCCGACAACGCCGACACGGTCAGCAGGCCGACCGGCCCCAGCCCGGCGACGTACGCGAGGTCCCCCGCTTGCGCTTGCGATAGCTCCACGGCGCGCAGGGCCACGCCGAGCGGCTCGGCGAGCGCGGCCGCCAGGTCGTCGACCGCGTCGGGGACCGGGATCAGGTTGCGCTTGGGATACACGGTGAGCTCGGCGTAGCCGCCGCCCATCCGGGCCGGCGGATCGGCGCAGTGGCGCCACTCGCCTCGGCGGCACCACTCGCACTCGCCGCACCCGCGTGCGGGGAACGGCGTCACGCGCGTCCCCGGGGGCCATTCGCCGGAGGGGTCCAGGTCGACGACCGCGGAGACCTCGTGCCCCAGGACCACGTCGGGTCCCGACAGGGCGCCGGTCTTGTAGAGGGACAGGTCCGACCCGCAGATCCCGCAGTACAGGACCCGCAGGCGGACGTCGCCGGGCCCGGGCTCGGGCACGGGGGCGTCGCGGACCTCGATCGTGCGCTCCCGGGTGAAGAAGGCGGCACGCATCCTGCGGCGACTATACCCACCGCCCGCGGCCCGGCGTCCCGCGTCGCCGGCGCCGGCACCTTCGTCCGGCCTCGTTCGCCCCCGTGCCTATACTCGCGCCGCATGGACCCCGGGGACCACGGCGGCATCCTCGCGGCTCGCGCGCTGGGATCGTGCGGCGTGCGGACGATCTTCGCCCTGCCCGGCGGGCACATCCTGCCGCTGTTTGATGGCGCGCGACGCGAAGGCCTGACCCTCGTGGGGACGCGGCACGAGGAGAACGCCGTGTTCATGGCCGAGGGCTGGGCGCTGGCCACCGCCACGCCGGGCGTGGCCGCCGTGACGGCCGGGCCGGGGCTGGCCAACGCGTTCGCGGGCCTGGCCGAGGCCAACGCCGCCGGCGCGCCGGTGGTCGTGATCGCCGGGCGCACCGGCCTGGCGCAGCGAGGGCGCGGAGCCGTCCAGGACCTGGACCAGCTGGGGGCCGCGGCCGTCGCCTCCAAGTGGCGCGACGAGTGCCTGGAGACCGGCCGCATCCCGGAGCGGGTCTTCGAAGCCGTGCACCGGGCCCGCGCGGGCGCCCCCGGCGTCGCCTACCTGGAGATCCCGCAGGACGTGTTCGCCGCGGCCGCTCCCGCCGACGAGCATCCCTGGCCGATGGGACACGACGCGGAGCCGGCGCGCTCGGTGCCGGTGGCCGGCGACGTCGAACGGGCCGTCGCGGTGCTGGCCGGCGCGGCCCAGCCCGCGATCGTCGCGGGCTCGGGCGCGTTCTTCTCCCGCGCCGGACCCGCGCTGGGGCGGTTCGCCGAACGCACGGGCATCCCGGTCACGACGACCTCGGCCGCGCGCGGACTGCTCGACGACCGCCATCCGCGCTGTCTCGGAAGCCTGGTGCACGGCGGCATCGCGCTGGCCTCAGCCGACGCCTCGCTGGTGCTGGGGTCCCGGTTCAACGCCAACCTGGTCTACGGCGGGCCGCCGCTGTTCCCGCCCGGTCAGCGGATCGTGCAGGTGGACGCCGTCCCCGAGCACCTCGGCGGCCTTCGGCGTCCGGACGTCGCCCTGGCCGGCGACGTGGCCGCGACGCTCGACGCGCTGACGGATGCTTGGCCGGCCCCTCCCGGCCGGTTCGACGACTGGACCGAGCGCGCGATGGCCGGGGCCTCGGCCAGCCGAACGAGCTGGGACGCGGAATGCGAACGGCCCGCGGACGGGCTGCACCCCGGGTGGCTGGCCCGCGAGGTCGCGCGCTTCGCCCGCGAGCAGGACGCCGCCACGTTCGTCTCGGACGGCGGCGACAGCGTGGTGTGGGGCATCGCCATGTCGGAGGCGCGCCGGCCCGGCACGAACCTGTTCATCGGGTCAGCGATGGGCACGCTGGGGATCGGGCTGCCGTTCGCGCTGGGCGCCAAGGCGGCCCGGCCGGGAGAGCCGGTGTTCGTGTTCACCGGCGACGGCGCCTTCGGCCTGTCGGCCATCGAGCTGGACACCGCGGCCCGCCACGGGCTCGGCGTGGTGGTGGTCGTCGCCAACAACGGCGGATGGGGCGACGTCCGCCACGAGCAGCGGATGTACTTCGGACCGGAGGCCGATCGGGGCGCGGACCTCCCGGGACTGCGCTACGACCTGCTGGCGCAGGCCGCCGGCGGGTACGGCGAGCGCGTGGTCGAGCGCGACGAGGTTCGCCCCGCGCTCGAGCGGGCGCTGAAGGCGTCGTCCGAGGGCGTGCCCGCGGTCGTCGACGCCGCGACCGACCCCGAGGTCCTGAGCGACCTCATGCGCAACCTCGGGAGCCTCGGCGTGATGTGACGAGGTGTGCCGTCGGCCGGCGGCGCCGGGGGGGTCCCTACGCGCCGCCTGCCGACGTTCCCGCCTGCGTCCTGCGCCTGCGGGCGGGCAGCAGGAGCGCGGCACCCGAAACGACCAACAGCACCCCAAGGCCGGCGAGCGTCGCCACGCGGTTGCTCACGCCGGTGTTCGGCAGCGGGCCGCCACCGGTCTGTCCGGGAGCGAGCACGACGATCGTGCCCGCCATGCCGAGCGCCACGTGGAACGTGCAGTGATACGCGACCGTTCCCGCCACCGTGAACGTGTGGCTGAACGTGCCGTTGACCGCGATCGCGCCGGAGTCGAACGCGCCGCTGTTCGCCGTGACCGTGTGCAGCGACGGGCCGTGGTTCGTCCACACGATCGTGTCGCCGACGTGCACCGTGATCGTCTTCGGGCTGAACGAGAAGTCGGCCGCGCCCACGGACGCGGTGCTCGCCAGCGCCGGCCCGGCCCCCAGGGCCACCTGTGTGATCAGGACCGCAGCGAATGCGACAACGGACAGCGTGGAAGCCCAGCGTCGTTTCACGAATCCCCTCCCTCGTGTGGACAGGACTACGCGCGACCCGGGCGAGGGGATTGCGCGCACCACCATGGCCGGCGGGCAGAGGTCAGGAGGCCGTGACCGCCGTGGAGGGGCCGGCGATCTGGACCGCTCGGACCACCAGGCGCTGGGTCGCCAGGAACCGGGGGTTGCAGGTCGTGAGCGTGAGCGAGGGCGCGCGCGTCGGCCCGATCACCCACCACGAGCCGGGCGGCAGCGTCCGTTGCCACACGACCCGGTAGACGAACGTCCCGGCGCGGGTCTGCAGGGTCACGCGGTCTCCCGGCTCCAGCCGGTTCAGCGCCCAGAACGGATGCAGATACGTGGTGCGATGCCCGGCGATCGCGACGTTGCCGCCGTCGCCGGGCAGGGGCGTCTGCCGGTAGTGCCCGGGCCCTTCGGCCAGCGCGGTCGGTCCGATCCCCTCGACGAAGGCCATGTCCAGATGGATGCGGGGAATGCGAATGAACCCGATCGCCCCTCCCGGGATCGGACGGGCGGGGAACCCGTGGGCGCGGATCTGCGCGCGGAACCCGGCCTGCGCCCTCGCGGTCGCGAGCCCGGTCCCCCACAGCTGATAGGCGACCACGCCGAGCATGGCCAGGCCGACCGCGACCAGGCAGATGCCGGTCCGCCGCCGGACCAGCCGCCGGCGTCGGCGCGCGATGCGAGTTGGAGCCATCTGGTGGGCGGGTATACGAGCGAGCCTCCCGCGGCGACGGTCCCGGGCTGCCGATACCCTGGGACGAGGTGGAAGATGCGCGAGACCTCGGGGTCGACCCCGCCGGCATCCGGCCGCCGCCCGGGATGCCCGAGCCCGCCTGGATCGACGTCCACGGGCCGGTCCACTATCGCGAGTGGGACGGTCCGCGGGACCGTCCAACGTTCGTGCTGGTGCACGGGCTCGGGGGCTCCCTGCTGACCTGGTCCCTCGTGGCGCCAGGGCTGGCCGCACACGGACGCGTCCTGGCGCTCGATCTCGCGGGCTTCGGGCGGACCCCATCGGCCGGCCGCCCCGCCGACGTCGGCTCGAACCGTCGGCTGCTGGCGGGGTTCCTTCGAGCCATGGACCTGCCGCCCGTGGTGCTCGTGGGCAACTCGATGGGCGGGATGATCAGCCTGCTGCAGTGCGCCATCGAACCGGAGAGCGTCGGCGCGATGATCCTGGTCGACCCCGTCGTGCCGCGAGTGCTGACGGACGGCCGCATCTCGCTCCGCGTGGCGCTCGGGTTCCTGGCAACCGCCAGCCGGCGACTGGGGCCGCGGATCGTCCGGTCGCGGGCGCGCGCCCTGGGGCCGGAGGGGCTGGTCCGCGACACGCTGGCGGCCTGCGTTGCCGATCCGGACGCGATCGACCCGGGGCTGGTCGCGGCGATGGTCGATCAGCTCGCCGAGCATCGCGGGGCCGAGGACGACGCGATCATGGCGTTCGTCGAGGCGACGCGGTCGCTCGTGGACACCCACATCCGCGCGACGCGCTACCGCGAGATGGTCCGCGGCATCCGTCAACCCGCCCTGGTGCTGCACGGGGCGCTGGACCGGCTGGTCCCGACGGCCGCCGTCCGCCGCGCGGTCGAGGGGCACGACACCTGGACGCTTCACGTGCTGCCCGGCGTGGGACATCTCCCGCAGATGGAGGCGCCGCAGCGGTGGCTGTCGCTCGCCACCTCGTGGCTCGACGAGACGCGCACGCGCCTCGACGCTGCTTGCGTGCCCGATTCATCCCTCTAAACTACAAACCTGTCATTCGTCGCGGGGAATGGGATCGGGATTGGCCCAAGCGCTCGCACCCGTCGTCTACCTGGCGGCCGGCCTGCTCGCCTGGTCGGGGATCGCCAAGGGCCTCAGGCCCGCCCCTGCCGCCGACGCGCTGCGCCTCGCCGGCCTGCCGGCCCATACCGCGCTGGTCCGCGCGCTCGCGGGTTGGGAGCTCGTCGTGGGGCTCGCATGCCTGCTCCGCCCGGCGACGGCCTCGATGTTCGCCCTGTGCGCGACGTACCTGGCCTTCGCGGGGTACCTCGAGTACGTGATCCGAACCCGCCCCGGGTCCGGGTCGTGTGGGTGCACCGGCGCGGACCGGGTCCCGCCCAGCCGCCTGCACGTGGCCCTTGACCTGGTCGCGGCCGCCGCGGCGGCCATGGCGATCGTCGTGCCCGTCTCGAGCCTGCCCGCGTTCGCGTCGTCGCTCGGCCCGCTGGCGGTCCCCTTCCTCGGGGGGCTGGTCCTGGCCGGGTACCTCGCCTGGGCCGCGGTCCGGCTCGTGCCCGAGGCATTTGCCTCCTATCGCGGCGGCGAGGGACACGCGCACGAACGCGTGCGCGGCAACCGTCACCGCCGCGCCGACTCCGTGCTCGCCGCAGCCGGGATCGGACCGGGGCATCCGAGCCTGTGGGGCGGCGCGGAAGCGACGAAGGGCTGAGCATGCGAAGCGGCCTCGCCGATCGAGCGGCCTCGATCGTGCGCGGCACCCTGTCGCGGCGAAGCCTCCTGGCCAGGGCCGCCGTCGCCGCGTCGGCCCTGTCGATCGCGCCCATCCGGTACCTGACGCGACCCGTGTCGGCCACGGTCCTCATCGGGTGTTCGGGATGTCCGTCCAACTCGTTCTGCTGCGACGGCTGGACCGCGTTCTGCTGTCAGCTCACGGACGGGACGAACGACGGCTGTCCCGACTACGCGTACGTCGGCGGGTGGTGGAAGTGCACGTACTCGGGGTCCAGCCTGTGCAACCCGACGAACGTCCGCTACTACCTGGACTGCAACCGCCTGCCGAGCCAGTCCTGCCCAAACGGGTGCCACTGCGCGGGCCAGAAGTGCAACCACCGCTCGACGTGCTGCAACGTGTTCCGGTACGGGCAGTGCAACACGCAGATCTCGGGGACGACGCAGATCGCGTGCCGATTGGTGACGTGCGTGTCCCCATGCACGATCGACTGCCTGAACTGCAACTGCACCAGCGCGGTGGAGCAGGTCACGTGCACCCACAACAACTCGTGCCTCGATGCCTGAACCGACGACGTTTCGACGCGATCGAAAGGAGCCGTCCGCATGACCGCACTCGTCGTGGTCGAGACCATCGTCCTGGCGCTGCTGTCGCTGCTGGTGATCGGGCTGCTGCGGAGCCACGCGGAGATCCTTCGCCGCATCGGCGAGGAACCTGCCGCGCGGGCGGCCTCGGATGGAGGTGCGGACGGCGATCGGCCGGACGGCTCGCGACCGGACGTCTCGCATCTGCCCGCGCCGCGCGCGGACGTGACGCCGGCGTTCGACATCGTGGGGCAGACGCTGCATGGCTCGGCGGTGAAGCTCGCGATGGAAGGGCCGACGGACACGCTGCTCGCGTTCCTGTCGAGCGGGTGCCTGACGTGCCAGACGTTCTGGGAGGCATTGCCGTCGGCCGCGTCGCGCGGGTTGCCGGCGGACATCCGGCTGCTGGTCGTCGTGAAGGATCCGTCGTTCGAAAGCCCGTCGCGACTCCGAGAGCTGGCGATCGGCGACGTTGCCGTGGTGATGTCGTCGGCCGCGTGGAAGGACTACGGCATCGCGCTTTCCCCCTACTTCGTGCACGTGAGCGCCGACGGCGAAGTGCGGTCCGAAGGGTCGGCCGGCTCGTGGGCGCAGGTCGCATCGCTGCTTCGCGACGCCATGGCCGACCGCGAGCTCGAGCTGCGGGGCGCGAGGTGACTGACGGAACCGGACTCGTCATCTCGACCGGGATGGCCCTGGCCGTGGTGGCGGCGGTGCGTTCGACATGGTCGCCCTGAGGCGCGTCGATGCTGGGGAGCATCACCCCGCTCGGCGAGCGGGGCCGGGGATCCACATGGGCGGTCACCGCCGCCTTCTACATCGCCGGGTCCGCGATCGCCGGCGCCGCGGTGGGCGCGGGCCTCGGCGGACTCGGCCGCGCGATCGCCGGCATGGGTTCCGCCGGATCCGCCGCGCCGGCTCAGACGACGGCGTGGATCCTTGCCGCCGTCACGTCGTTTGCCGTCGCCGTGGACCTGCGTGCCGGCGGCCTGCGGCTGCCGAGCGTCGAGCGGCAGGTGAACGAGGAGTGGCTGTACCGGTACCGCGGCTGGGTGTACGGGCTCGGCTTCGGACTGCAGCTCGGCACCGGCGTCGTCACGATCGTCACGACGGCCGCGGTCTACCTCACGTGGCTGGCCGCGTTGCTGACCGCGTCGCCGCTCGCGGGCGGGGCGATCGGGCTGGCGTTCGGCCTGGGCCGCGCGGCGCCGATGCTGTCGGTGGCCGGCGTCCGTGACCAGTCCCGGCTGCTGGCGCTGGACGCCTCACTGCGTCGGCTCGAACCGCTGTCGCGGCGCATGACCATCTCCGCCGAAGCGGCGCTCGGCGGGTCGCTGCTGGCGATCCTGGCGCGGGGAACGCTGCGATGAGCGCGAGGCCGCGGCGATGACGACGCTGTCGGGCCACGGCCTCTCGGCGACGCTCCCGCGGCGATGGGAGGGTCGCGTCTTCGTGCCGGACCTTCCTCCGCCGGCGATCAATCTGCCGGTGCTGCACGCGGCGAGCTTTCGCCTGCCGGCCGACGAGGCCACGTTCGGCAGCGAGGCGGCCCGCGTCATGGGCGGCCGCGGCGCGCTGATGGCCCTGGTGGAGTACGACCCCGCGCTCGGCGGATTCGGGCTGTTCGAAACGGCGGGTCCGCCGCCCTCGCTTCGACCGTCGGACTTCGATCCGAACGCCTTGCAAGTGCGACGGGCCGGCCAGGCCGGGATGCAGCGGTTCTTCACGTGGCACGGGCGGGCGCTGTGCCTCTACGTCGTCCTCGGCACCGCGGCGGGCACGGTCACCGCCCTTGCCGAAGCGAACACGGTCCTGACCTCGATGGACGTCGTGCGGGCCAATGGGGAGCGGTCCCCGTGACGCTCGCGCTGTGGATCGTGGCGTCGCTCGCGCTGGCCGGCGTGCTGGCGCTGGGCGTGGTCCTGGCGGAGACGCTTCGCCAGATCGACCGGCTGCGGGCCGAGGTGTCCCACCGCGCGACCTCGGCCCCCGGAGGCGTTCCCTCCGGCCTGCCGGCGGGGGCTCCGGCGCCGGCGTTTCGCTTCGACACGGCACATGGCCGGCTGTCGTCCACCTCGTTCGCGGGGCGGCGGCACGTGATCCTGTTCGCCAGCCCCGGCTGCGCGCCCTGCGAGCGGGTCGTGCCCACGGCCGCGCGGCTGGCGGACGCCGGGCGGATCCCGGACCTGATCGTGGTCAGCCGCGGCGAGCCCGGCTGCCAGCCGGCCGCCTGGACGGGCCGCAGGCCCGGGGCGGTCACGCTCGGAACCGAACGCGGGGACGCGGTCTCCTCGCTGTTCGACACCGCGATCACGCCGCACGCGTTCGTCGTCGGAGCCGACGGCCACATCGTGGCCCAGGGAATCGCCTCGGACCCCGATCACCTGCTGCGCCTGGCCGGGGCAGCCGGCGACGCGCGAGAGGCGACCGCATGAGCGGCAGCCGGCGGCCCGATGCGTTCGGCAGGCGGCGCCTGTTCACCCACGTCTCCGAGCGGCTGACCGCCGCGTTCGCCGTCGCCGTCGGGGCTGCCCGGGCCGCTCCGCCGCCACACGGCGCCGAGCCTCCCGGCACGCCCGACATCATCCCCTCCTGCCAGGGCGTCTGGTGTTCGGTGTCCAGCTGCGGCGGCTGCGCGTGCGGGGGGAACCTGTACCACTGCACGGGATGCGGCGAGAACTTCCACGCGTGCTACGAGGACCGCGACTGCCAGGACTTCTGCCTGACCCCGATCTGCTGAACGGCAACGCCGCGCCGTGCGCGGAGCGCGACGACCCCTACGAGCCCGCCGCCTTCTTCAGCTCCGCGATGGAATCGTGGACGGCGTCGGCCAGCTCGTCGATGTCCGGCATGGTGTCCCAGTCCCCGGTCAGCCCGAACGCCATCGTGCCGGCAAGGCTCGTGACCGCGACGGACAGGCCGACGGTCTCGGCCAGCGGCATGATCGGGTAGAACGCCAGCAGCTTCGCGCCGCAGATGTACAGCGGGATCTGCGGGCCGGGCACGTTGGACACCACCAGGTTGAACATCGGCGTGCGCGCGGCGAGGCGTGCGGCCATCGCGTGGATCGTCGGCGGCGCCCAGACGCCGATGTTCATGAGGAACTCCGCGCCGACCGCCTGGTGCGACTCCTTGAGGTTCTTCGTCGTCGCGCGGATCGTCGACAGCCGCGAACGCGCGCTCATCGGTCCGATGGGGAGTTCAACGAACAGCGTGGACAGATGGTTCCCGAGCGCCCCGCGCTCGTTGCGGCCGCGGACCGACACCGGCACGAACGCGCGCAGCGTGCGCCCGCGCGTCGGCAGCCGCCGCTCGTGGAACAGCCGGTGCAGCGCGCCGGCGGTCGTCGCGAGCACCACGTCGTTCACGGTCCCGCCGAGCGCGTTCTTCACGTCCTTGAAGTCCTGTACGGGCGCCTCGGCCATGGCGAAGCGACGATTGGGACCGACGCGGCGATTGAGCGGGCTCGGCGGCGTGACACCGAGCCCGAGGATGTCGCGGATCCCCGATACCGTGTGGCCGACCTGTCGAGCGGCCAGCATCGGCGCCTCCAGGGCGAGCTGCACCGCGTCGGTCAGCTCACGCATCGGATGCGCGATCCCCTCCCGGATGGCGTCGTTCAGCAGATCCCATGCGTGCGGCGGCGGCTCGGGCGTCCACTCCGGCGGGTCGCCGATGTCGACCTTCGGCGAGAAGTCGAACAGCACGGTCGCGATGTCCATCGCCGCGATGCCGTCGATCATCGCGTGGTGCACCTTCGACAGGATGGCGGACAGGCCGTCCTCCATCCCTTCGATCACGTACAGCTCCCACAGCGGCTTGCTTCGGTCCAGCGGACGGGAGATGACTCGCTGGACGAAGTCGGCGAGCTCGGCGCGGCCTCCGGGGGCCGGCAGCGCCGCCCGGCGCATGTGGAACTGGATGTTGAAGTCCACGTCGTCCACCCACACCGGGCGGGCCGCCGGGATCGGCGGGAAGACCACCTTCTGACGGAACCGCGGCGCCAGGTGCAGCCGCGACTCGATCAGCCGGACGACGTCGTCGAAGCGGACCTCGCCCGTGGGGCCGGTGGAGGGGTCCAGGATCTGGACGCCGGCCACGTGCTGGTGCACGCTCGGCGTCTCGAGATAGAAGAACGAGGCGTCCTGCGGCCCCACGCGCTCCACGGCGTCACCCCCCACGGCATGCTCTGGCCGGCCCGGGTTGCCGGGCCGAGCATCGACCATAGCCGCCTGCCGGATCGCCGACCACCCGGGCCTTCGACGTTCCGCAGGCAGGACGGGCGGCGGCGTCTTCCCAGGTAAAGCCATCTTTCGCCCGGTCCGATATCTCCCCCAGGGCGATCGCACGACTTCCCGACGGGGGAACCGAATGAAACGGCTTGGCCTGCTCGGCCGCTTCGCGCTCGCGAGCGCGGCGGCCATGATGCTGCTGGGGATCGTCCTCGCCCAATACGAGTCCAGCCTCATCCGCAGCCGGGCTCTGGCCAACGCGCGCGGCGCGGCCATGATGCTCACCGACATCGCCCGCCAGTCCGGCCTGTCCCCCGCCGACCTCAAGCACGGGATCTCCGTCTCCGAGCTGGACGAGCTGGACGAGGTGTTCATCCCCGGCATCCAGGACCACCGCATCGCCCGGGTCAAGATCTGGTCCCCGGACGGCACGATCCTGTACTCGGACGAGCACAGCCTGATCGGGGCGACGTTCCCCATCGAACCCGACCTGCACGAGGCGCTGGACGGCGAGGTCTCGGCGGACGTCAGCTCGCTGGAGGAGGCCGAGAACGTCGACGAACGCGACTTCGGGCGGCTCCTCGAGGTCTACATCCCCGTGCGCTTCGAGCGCGGCGGGAAGCCGGTGGGAGCCTTCGAGCTGTACCTGCCGTACGCTCCCATCGCGGCCGCGATCTCCTCGGACACCCGGCGCCTGTACCTCATCACCGCCACCGGCCTGCTGCTGCTGTGGGGCGTGGTGTTCAACGTCGTGTTCGGCGCCTCCCGGAAGCTCCGGCGACACGCCGAGGAGATGCGCAGGCACGCGGAGGACAACGAATACCTCGCGCTGCACGACCAGCTCACCGACCTGCCCAACCGCACGCTGTTTCGCGATCGGCTCGCCCAGTCGATCCTGAGCGCGAGCCGCGACGGCGGCTGCGTCGGCGTGATGATCATGGACCTCGATCGCTTCAAGGAGGTCAACGAGGCGCTGGGGCACGACCACGGCGACCTCCTGCTGACCGAGGTCGGCCAGCGCCTGCGTACGGCGCTTCGGGGGACCGACACCGTGGCCAGGCTCGGCGGCGACGAGTTCGGCATCCTCATCACCGGGCTGGACGATCCCGGCCAGATCGAATCCGTGGCGCGCAAGGTGGCCGCGGCGCTGGAGCAGCCGTTCGACGTCAACGGCATCGCGCTCGAGACGGTCGGCAGCATCGGGATCGCGATGTACCCGAACCACGGGTCGGACGTGGACGGCCTGATGCGCCGGGCCGACGTCGCGATGTACGTGGCGAAGGCCGCCCGGGTGCCCTTCGAGCTGTACTCGGCCGAGCAGGACCTGTACACGCGCGAACGCCTGACCATGGTGACGGAGCTTCGGCGCGCGATCGACGGCAACCGGCTGCAGCTGCACTACCAGCCGGTGATCGACCTGGCCGCCCGGCGCGTCGTCGGCGTCGAGGCCCTGGCCCGCTGGCCGCACCCGGATCGCGGCCTGGTCGCCGCCGACCAGTTCATCCCGCTGGCCGAACACGCCGGGCTGATCCGCAAGCTGACGTCGCACGTGCTGGAGGCGGCCCTTTCGCAGGCGCGCACGTGGCGCGACGCCGGCATGCCGCTCATCGTCGCGGTCAACGTGTCGGCGCGCGACCTGATGGACCCGCGGCTGCCCGAGGAGGTGGAGGCGGCGCTGCACCGCCACGACCTCGGGGCGGAGTATCTCGAGCTCGAGATCACCGAGAGCTCGATCATGGACCAACCGGCACGCGGCGAGGCGGTGCTCGGCCGGCTGTCCGCGATGGGCGTCGCCCTCGCCATCGACGACTTCGGAACCGGGTACTCGTCGCTGGCCTACCTCCAGCGCCTCCCGGTCCAGCGTCTGAAGATCGACCGCTCGTTCGTCGTTCGACTGGCGACGAGCGATGGAGACGCGGCGATCGTGCGTTCGACCGTCGACCTCGGCCGCAACCTCGGGCTTGCCGTCGTTGCCGAAGGCGTCGAGGACGAGGAGTCGCTCGAGCGGCTGGCCGGCATGGGCTGCGACATGGTGCAGGGATTCCACTTCGCGCGACCGATGCCGCCCGAGGACGTGATCGAATGGCTGCGCGGATCCGGGTTCCCGCTCGCGGAGCCGCGCCCGCTGTCGTCCGGTGCCACCGACGACGTGGCGAAGGCCTCGTAGCGGCCGAGGGACGGGCCACCGGCGCCTACGAGGTCGCGGCCTCCCACCGTGCCGCCAGGCGGCACAGCGTCTCCTCGTGCCCATCGAGCCCGACGAGCGAGACGCCGACGGGCAGCCCGTCCGACGCGCGGCCGGCGGGCAGGTTCACCGCGGGCAGCCCCGCGAGGTTGACGGTGCACGTGATGAACCCCGGCCCGACGGTGTCGGTCTCGACCATGCCGTTCGCGCCGAGGTCCACCTGGGACGCGCCGGCCGGCGGCGCCGGGTACGGGCACGTGGGGATCAGCATGGCGTCGAACCCGGCCAGGCGTTCCCGGTACCACGCCGCGATCTGCGTGCGACGCGCGGCCGCGTCCGCGATCTCCTGCTCGGGGTAGGCGTGCCCTCGGTCCAGCCACTCGAGGACGCTCGGCGCGACCTGGGCGCGCTTCGGCGGTGAGCGCAGATCCGGGTGCGCGGCGTCGAACTCGGGGAAGCAGACCCGCGACCACACGCCGCGCGAGTCCTCGATCCCTCGCCCGTCGATGCTCGTCACCTCGACGCCGGCGCCGGCGAGCGCCTCGGCGGCGCGAGCGACGGCTGCCGCGACGTCCGGATGCACGAACGCTTCGTAGAAGCCTTGCGCGAGCGCCACCCGCGGCGCCCGCCCGTCGGGAAGCTCGATCCAGCCGGCATCCGGGACCCGAACGTGCGAGCCGGCGAGCGCCTCGTACAGGAGCCACAGGTCGACGGCCGTGGCGGCCAGCGGGCCGGGACAGTCCATCGACGGCGCGAGCGGCATCGCGCCCTCCAGCGACACCGACCCCCACGTCGGCTTCAGCCCGAACGTCCCGCAGAGCGCCGCCGGGATCCGGATCGAGCCGCCGGTGTCGGAGCCGAGGGCCCACGGCACGACCCCCGAGGCGACCGCGGCGGCCGAGCCGCCGCTGGACCCGCCGGTGATGCGCGCGGGATCCCAGGGGTTCCCGGTCGCCCCGCACGCCGAGACCTGGTTCGTCCCTCCCGCGGCGAGCTCGTGCTGGTTGGCCTTGCCGACCAGCACGAGGCCGGCGGCTCGCATCCGTTGCACGACGACCGCGTCGCGGTCGGCGACCCGTCCCGCGAAGGCGGCGCAGCACCCGGTCGTCTCGTGGCCGGCGACGTCGAACAGGTCCTTGACCACGACCGGGATCCCCGCCAGCAGCGGCAGCTCCTCGCGCGCGGCCATGGCGCGGTCGACGCGCGCCGCATCGGCCAGCGCCTCGTCGGCCCACACCTGGGAGAACGCGTTCGTCTGCGACCGCCACGCCTGCTCCCGGTCCAGCGCGCGCTCGACGAGCTCCCTCGACGAGGTCGCCCCGGAGCGCAGCGCCACCACCATCGCGGCGGCGGACTCGGGCGGGCCGATGGGGGTCGCGTCGCTCACGCGGCCAGGAACTCCCGAACGCGGCCGACGATGGAGGGGATCGCGTCCCACATCTGGTCGCCGTCGTCGAACAGCATCAGCTCTGCGTTCGGCATGATGTCGATCAGGATCTCGCCGATCTCCGCGGGGTGGATCACGTCGCCGCGCCGGCAGATCATCAGAGTGGGCGTCTTCACGTTCGCCATCTCGTGTCGGTCCTGCAGCGGGCGGTCGTGCACGATCTCTCGGATGGCCCGGGGCACGCCGACGGTGTTGAGGTCCGCGAGCATCATGCGGTCGTACTCCTGCACGAGCGGCGCGCGGACGTAGTTCGCGACGCGCTCGGGGTCGGCCATGATCGCCTCCATCGCCTCCTCCGGCGACTTGCCCTCGATCAGGGCGGCCGAGCGCAGCAGGCGGTCCTTGTACGCGAACTCGACGTCGAGGCCGGCCGGCAGGATGAACACCATGCGCTCGAACCGATCCGGTTCGCGCGCCACCAGGTTCATGATCGCGCCCGCGCCGAGCGAGGTCCCGATGGCGACGGTGGCGCCGTACGAGGAGGCGACGGCGTCCACGTCCCGGGCGAAGTCCTCGAACCGGTAGCCGCGCTCGGGCGACGAGCTGTGGCCGTGGCCCCGAAAGCAGAAACGAACCTTCGTGCCGGGAACGAACGGCGTGAGCATCGCCAGCTCGCGACACGAGTTGGTGAGCCCGTGGGCGAGCACCATCACGGGCTCCCCCTCCCCGTCGACCTCGACGTGCAGCAACGCGTCTCGCGTAGCGACCTCAGCCATACGACGCCGCTCCGCGCGGCTGCGCCTGCCGGCGTTCGATCTCGCGCACGACCAGGATGGCGAGCACCGCGGCGACCGCGTTGAACGCGTTGGCAACCGCGAACAGCCGCGCGTGTGACACCGCCTGGCCGAACGTGGGGACGTTCGCGATGCCCGTCGACGCGGCGGCGAACGAGAAGAGCCTGGCCAGCCACGCCACCCACCACAGGACCAGCAGGGCGCCGACCGGACGCCGCCGCCACCCGCCGGGCACGGCCGCGGGGTCGGAGCCACGCCACAGCTCCGCCATGACGACCAGGGGCATGGCGAGGTTTGCCACCGGGATGAACCACCATCCCACCGCCCACCCCGGCGCCCACCGCGGATCCAGCCCGAACGCCTTCAGGTTGGACTGAGCGCGGAACTCCCAGATCAGCCACGGGATCGCGGTCGCCAGCATCCCGAGCACGTACAGCAGCTCCTCGCCGCCGACCAGCCCGTCGAAGCGATCCACCTCGGTCGAGAACATCGACTGGCGCGGAAACGATCCCGACCAGTGCGAGGCCAGGCCGAGGCTCACCGCCACCAGCACGAGCGACGCCGCGGCCGTGATGCCGAGCAGGACCATCGCCCAGGCGGCGGGCGCGCCGGTGGGCCGCCGCGCGACGGGCGGAGCCCACCGCATGTCGGGGGGCGGCGCGCTCTGGGGCACGGCCATGGATCGCGGCTCCCTGGCCGCGAACTGATTCCAGGCCTGGTTCCACCCCGCGTCCGTTCGCGGGAACCGCGCAACCGCGGGCCCGGCGACGGTTCGATCCCAGATGCCGAAGTAGTCGATGCCGTAGCCGAGGACGAACCGCTCACCGGAATGGGAGAAGCGGATCGCTCCCTCGCCGACAACCGGCGCCGACTGGGCCTCGACGCGAGGCACCGAGGCGGCGGCGTCGCCTGCCGGCGCGTTCGAGGCGGGATCCGCCGGGACGGCGTCCTGGCGGTTTGGCGGGGGCCCCGTGAGGACGCTCCGGCAGAACGGGCACGTGACCGCCGCGTCCTCGATGGACTCGGCGCAGTACGGGCACGTCTTCACGCCATGCTCGCAACGCCGCCCTGGCGAGATGCGAGCACGGCCGTCATCCGATTCGACTTCTCCCGTTGCGCCACGTCGATGCGGCGCACCAGCGCGATGGCGAGCGCCGCCGCCGCGATCGTGAACAGCCCGCCGACCAGGGACCAGGTCTCCCCGCGGGCCACCTGCGCGACGGTCGGGTTCGTGGCCAGCGTGTCCGGCGCGCCGATCCCGGCGGCGATGATCGGCGCGAGCCAGGCGCCCCACCAGCACGCCAGCAGCGCCGGCGCCCGGCGCGACTTCCAGTCGACGCTCCCGGCGGAGGGGTCGCTGGCGAGCACGAGCTCGCGCATCGTCAGGTACGGCATGGCGAAGTTGGCGACGGGCACGAACCACCAGCCCACCGCCCAGCCCGGCGTGTACTTGAGGCCCTCGGCGCCCAGGCCCGGCAGGTTCGTGTGCGCACGGAACTGCCACATCAGCCACAGCACGACGGTGGCGAGCTGCGTGAACCCGATCACGGCGGCCAACGCCGAGATGGCATTGTCCGCGTCGTCGAGCACGCTCTGCGCGACGAAGTCACCCCGCTGGAGCCGGTGGAGCACATCGAGCTCGTGCGCGCGAAGGCCGACGCCGACCGCGGCGAGCACCCCGAGGATGCCGAGCAGGACGCACACCGGCACCGCCAGCCCGTGCCCCGAGCGGAACGTCGGAGCGTGCCAGCGCGTGTCCGGCGCGTGCCCCGCCTCGGCCACCGCCACGGCGCGCGGCTCCAGGGCCACGAACGCGTGCCACGCTTGCGTCCAGCCGGCGTCGGTTCGCGGGAACGTCTGTGCCGCCGGCCCGGCAGCCGTCCGGTCCCAGATGCCGAAGAAGTCGGTCCCGTAGCCGAGCACATAGCGCGTCCCGGAGTGGCTGAACCGCTGGGCTCCCTCCCCCACCATCGGGGATGGCGCGGCGGGTGGGGCCAGTGGCGGCGAGGCCGCCGGGGCCGCGATGGGCGGCTCGGGAGGAGCCGCCGGGGCCGGCGCGCTATCGGTCTGCGGCGGTAGGTCGCTCAGGCAGTACCGGCACTTGATGGCCGCGTCCTGGATCTGCTCGGCGCAATACGGACAGGTCTTCATCGGGCCCCTCGGATCCCCGTGTCAGAAGAGTAGTCGGATGCGCGCGGCCACGGCTTCAACGAACGTACCGAGGTGCGACGGCGCGGGCAGCTCGGATCAACCGTCCGCCAGCGCCTCGCGGACCACATCGGCGATCCTGGCCGCGGAGATGCCCGCCCAGTCGCGCAGCTGCTCGGGCGCGCCGCTGAACGGCATCTCGGTGACGCCGAGCTTCACGATCCGCCCGCGAAGCTCACCGCCGCGGGCCACACCCTCCAGGACCGCGTCGCCAAGCCCGCCCTCGATCCAGTGATCCTCGACCGTGACGATCAGGCCCGTGTCGGCGAGCGCCGCGCGAAGTGTTTCGCCGTCGACCGGCTTGATCGAGTAGGCGTCGATCACGCGCACGTCGATCCCGTCGGCCGCAAGCGCGTCGGCAGCCTTCAGCGCCTCGAACACCGTCACGCCGGCGGCGACGACGGCGGCGCGGTCGCCGTCTCCACTCGAGCGCAGGACCTTCGATCCCCCGACGGGAAACGTGTCGCTGGACTCGTAGAGCCTCGGCGTCTTCTCGCGGGTGGTTCGCATGTACGAGATCCCGGGCAGCTGCGACATCGTGGCCGTCAGCTTCGCCGTCGCGTTGCCGTCGGCCGGGTAGAGCACGGTCGATCCGTGCACGGCACGCATCATGGCGAAGTCCTCCAGCGCCATCTGCGACGGCCCGTCCTCGCCGATGGAGACGCCCGCGTGGGAGCCGCACAGGCGAAGGTTCGCGCGGCTG
The DNA here is from genome assembly GCA_036406615.1 of Actinomycetota bacterium. GTDB lineage: Bacteria > Actinomycetota > UBA4738 > UBA4738 > UBA4738 > DASXAQ01. The sequence goes on from DASXAQ010000001.1 coordinate 60,867, forward strand.
ATCGCCGCCATCCGCACGAAGTCGAAGGCGCGCGTCAGGAACGCGCCGAACGTGGCCGCGAACGCCGTCTTCCCGAGCGCCTGCAGCCCCACGGCGGCGCCCGTCATGCACTGCTCCGCGATGTAGATCTCGAAGAACCGTTCGGGCGCGGCTTTCTGGAAGTCCTCGGTGTGCGTGGAGTTCGCGACCTCGCCGTCGAGCACCACGATGTCATCGCGCACCGCGAGCGCGGCGAGCGTCTCGCCGAAGGCCTTACGGGTCGCCTGCGCCTCGTCGTAGGAGGGCAGCGCCACGCCAACGCCGGCCGTCGAGCGCGGGGGCATGGCGACCGCTTCGGGCTTGGGCGGAGTGATCGTCAGGTGCCGCTCGCCCCCGAGCTCCGCGATCGCGCGTTCGGCCTCCTCCGGTGACAGCGCCTTGCCGTGCCACCCCTCTTGGTTCGCCAGGAACGACACTCCGTGGCCCTTCTCGGTCTTCGCCACGATCAGCGTGGGGCCGGCGCCGTCCTCCGCCTGCCGGTAGGCCGCGTCGATCGCCGCGACGTCGTGGCCGTCGACCTGGATGGCCCGCCAGCCGAACGCCTCGGCGCGCGCGGCGTACACGTCGCCCTGCCACTGGAGCATCGTCGGGCCGCGCTGGCCCAGCCGGTTCATGTCGAGGATCCCGACCAGGTTGCGGCAGCCGTGGAACGACGCGTTCTCCATGGCCTCCCAGACCGACCCCTCGGCGACCTCGGAGTCCCCCATCAGGACCCACACCCGCCCGGGCAGATCGTCGAGCCGCATCGACAGGGACATGCCCAGGCCGATCGGCAGGCCCTGGCCCAGCGACCCGGTCGCCACGTCCACCCACGGCATGTCCGGGCGCGGCACGGGGTGGCCCTCGATGGGGCTCCCGAATGTGCGGAACGACAGCAGCTGCTCGTCGGAGATCGCGCCGAGCGCGCGCAGCACGGAGAAGAACAGCGGCGACGCGTGGCCCTTCGACAACACGAACCGGTCGTTGGCGGCGTTCTTCGGATCGTCGACGTCGTAGCGGAGGTGGTCGGCGAACAGCACCGCGGCCAGGTGCGCGGCCGACATCGACGACGTCGGATGGCCCGATCCCGCGGCGGTCGAGGCGCGGATGCCGTCCACGCACAGCTGCGCCGCCAGCTCGTTCCACTCGCGCGTCCTGTCCATGCTCCGCCTCCCGGCCTTCGATCGGTGGTTGGTGTGCCCGTCAGTCCACCTTACCCGCGGCCGACGGCAGGATACCGGGCGGCCGACCTCCGCCCCGGTCAGGCGCCGGCGACCGACCCTGCGACGTCCGCGATGAGCGACCACGCGCGCTCGACGTGGCGGCGCTCCGTGAGCGTGTTGCCGATCGACATGCGGATCGCCGTGCGCCCTTCGACCTTCGTGTGCGTCACGTAGATGCCGCCGTCATCGTTGAGGCGGGCCAGCAGCGCTTCCGTGGCCTCGTCCCCTGCCTGGAGCCGGAAGCAGACGAGGTGCAGCGACGGCGGCGTGGCCACCTCGAACCGCGGGTCCTCGCGCACCCACGCGTCGAACGCCTGGACCAGCTCGACGTGGCGGCGGATGTGGTGGCGCAGTCCCTCGACGCCGTAGTGGCGGATCACGAACCACAGCTTGAGCGCGCGGAACCGCCTCCCGAGCGGCACGTGCCAGTCCCGGTAGTCGATCACCGCGCCGGACTCGCTCGCCGCGTTGCGCAGGTACTCGGGCAGGATGCTGAGGGCCGCGAGCAGCGCGCCGCGGTCGGCGACGAAGAACGCGTCGCAGTCGAAGTTCGTGAACATCCACTTGTGGGGGTTGAACAGATAGCTGTCCGCGCCCTCGACGCCGCGGTTGATCCATCGGAACTCCGGGCAGACCGCGGCCGTGCCGGCCATGGCGGCGTCCACGTGCAGCCACACGCCGTGGCGCCGGCACACGTCGGCGATCTCGGGGATCGGGTCGATGGCGCCGGTCGACGTCGTCCCGATCGTGGCGACGACGGCCGCCGGCACCGCCCCCGCGGACCGGTCCGCGGCGATCGTTCGATCCAGCTCGTCCGGCAGCATGCGCAGCTCCGCGTCCACGGGAACGTGTCGCAGGTTGTCCGAACCGATGCCCGCGATCCGAACGCCCTTCTCGACGGAGCTGTGCGCCTGCGTGGACGCGTAGACGGTCACGCGGTCGCGGACCCCGGCGACGTTGGACGCGCCGCCGGTCGCGCGCTCCCTCGCGGCCAGCAGCGCGCAGAGCGTTCCGCTGGAGGCGCTGTCCTGGATCACCCCGCCGCCCGCGCCGGTGGACCGGAAGCGATCGGGCAGGTCGAGCAGCTCGACCAGCCAGTCCATCACGAGCGTCTCGAGCTCGGTGCAGGCCGGGCTGGTCGCCCACAGCATGCCCTGCACGCCGAGGCCGGCGGCCAGCAGCTCGCCGAGGACGGACGGCCCCGAGCTGTTCGCCGGGAAGTACGCGAAGAACGACGGCGACTGCCAGTGCGTGATGCCGGGCAGGATGATCGACTCGACGTCCTTCAACATGGCGTCGAAGGACTCGCCGGTTTCCGGCGGCGACGTGGGCAGCGCCGCCCGGACCTCGCCCGGGCGGGCGCGGGACAGCACGGGGAACTCCTCGACGCGCTCCAGGTAGTCCGCGATCCAGTCGATCACGGCGCGGCCGTGCTCGCGGAACTCGTCCGGGGTCATGTGGTAGCTGTCGCGATCGGGCACGGTGCCTCCGCCGAAGCCGAACGCGGGTAGCCTACCCCGCGCCCCCCGCCGGCGGGCCGGCCGTCGGCTCAACCGGGGTCGCGGCCTCGGCCGCTCCCGCCTCCCGCAACGTCAGCCGCCCCTCCTGGATCCACGCGGTGCGTGGGGCGCGTCGCGCGATCCCGCTGTCGTGGGTGACGATCACCAGCGTCTGGCCGCGTTCGGACCACAGCCGCTCGAGCAGACCGATGATGTCGTCGCGCGTCGACTCGTCGAGGTTGCCGGTCGGCTCGTCGGCCAGGATGACGCGCGGCGCGCCGACCAGCGCCCTGGCGATCGCCACCCGCTGCTGCTCGCCCCCGGACAGCTCCGAGGGCACGTGGCCCGCGCGGTCCGCCAGGCCCACGTCGGCGAGGGCGTCGGCGGCCCGGCGTTCGCGTTGCGCTCCGTGGACTCCCAGCGGCACGAGCGCGGTCTCGACGTTCTCCCGCGCCGACAGGGTCGGGATCAGGTTGAACCCCTGGAAGACGAAGCCGAAGCTGCGCGCACGCACGTCGGTCAGCCGGGCCTCGCGCATGCTGCCGATGTCCTGTCCCTCGAACGTCACCGTGCCCGACGTCGGGCGGTCCAGTCCTCCGAGCAGTTGCAGCAGGGTCGTCTTCCCCTGTCCGGTGGGCCCCTGGATCGTCAGGAACTCCCCGCCGCGGATCGTCAGGTCGACGTCGGTCAGGGCCAGAATGGCGGCGTCGCCACGACGGTACGTGCGTCCCACCTTGTCCAGCCGGTACAGGACGTCCGGGGACTCCGCCACACCCGCAACCCCGTTCATTCCACCCTCCGAAGGGCGTCGGCGGGGCGCAGCCGCGCTGCCCGCCAGCCGCCGAGCGCACCGGCGATCAGGCCGCCGGCCAGCGCCAGCGCGATCGCGGCCAGGAGCAGGCGGGCATCGACGGAGGCTGAGAACGGAATCGTCACCGAGGGCCCCGTGCCGCCGAAGGCCCGGGCGAGGAGCCCTCCGCCGCCGCCACCACCGCCGGCCGGGCGGCCGAACGCACCGAGCGACGCCTGCAGGCTGGGGAACAGCCTCGATACGAGCAGCGCGCCGGCCAGGCCCAGCAGGATGCCGGCGATCCCACCGGCGATCCCGAGCACGGCCGACTCGCCGACGACCTGGCCGACCACGCGGCGTCCGCGCCAGCCGAGCGCCTTCAGCGTTCCGAACTCCCGCGTGCGGCGCCCGACCGCCGAGATCGTCAGCAGGCTCGCGACCGCGAAGGCCACGACGAGCGCGACGATCGACAGCCATCGTCCGAGGCTGCCCGCCAGGCTCGACGCGCTCGCGAGCGACCCGGTGACCTGAGACGCCAGATCCTGGGCGGTCGTGACGGTGTCCTTCGGGAGCACGCGCTGGATCTCGGATTGGACCGAGCCGATGTTCGACGCGCTGTCGGCCGTGACCGAGATCCGGTTCACCATGCCCGGCGTGTCCACGAGCGCCTGGGCCGCCGCGAGCGGGACGTAGACGTCCGAGCCTGTCCCGCCGGCGGGCGCGCTCGCGAGCCCGATGACGGTGAACGTCGTTCCGCCGATGGTGAGCTTCGATCCGACCGCCAGCTTGTGCTGCTTCGCGTAGCTCTGGTCCACGACCGCGACGTGCGCGTTCGATTCCGATGCCGAGAAGAAGCGGCCGCCGGTGACCTGCGCGGCCGTGACCGGCCCCACCGAGGACTGCGCCGTGTCCACGCCGGTGATCGAGTACGCGCTCACGCGCACGGGCGGCACCGAGGGCCGGGCCGTGGGGAAGCTGCCCGATCCGCCCTGCCCGAAGCCGCCGCCCGATCCCTGACCGAACCGGATGAACTTGCCCTGCAGATGGAGCGACGTGAGCGAGAGGCTGCCCGCCGCCGCCGAGACGTGCGGCAGGGAGCGCACGGTCGACACGCTGCTCGCCGATACCGTGCCGAGTCCCGGGCTCGCCAGGATCCGGTCCCGGGAGAACGACTGTCCCTGGCGGCTCTGGCTTCCGGGGTTCAGGCCGAAGCGGGCGGGACCGCCGGAGCCGAACGTCGCCGCCTTCGTCACCGTGACGTCGGTGCCGACCCCGTACAGGGACTGCAGCGCGGTTCCCTGCGCGGCGCGCACGCCGGAGGCCATCGCGGAGATCGTCACCACGAGCCCGATGCCCACCGCCAGTCCCAGCGCGACGACGATGGCCTGACGACGGCGGCGCCGGAGTTCGCGCGCGGCATACGTGAAGAACACGGCGTCCCTCCTGGCCGCAGCGCGATCGTCCGCGACCGACCGGGATGAAACGCCCGAATCCTGAACATCGCCTGAGGGACACTTCGGGCTCGCTGATGAATTCGGCCGCGTTCATCCCGGAACGGCGACCGGAGCGAGCCCTGCGATTCGGGTAGGGTCGCGCGCATGGGCGTCCGCATCGGGATCGGCCTGTTCACGGGCCAGGTGCCCCCCGGCTCGGGCCGCACGTTCACGCAGGAGTACCGCGAGGTGCTCGACCTGGTGCGCCTGGCCGAGACCCTTGGGTTCGATTCGGCCTGGGTGAGCGAGCATCACGGCTCCGGCGACGGCTACCTGCCCTCGCTGTTGCCGATGCTGGCCGCGTTCGCCGCGACCACCGACCGCATCCAGTTGGGAACCGGAATCCTGCTGACGCCGCTGCACGATCCGTTGCGACTGGCCGAGGACGCGGCCGTCGTGGACCTCCTGTCGGGTGGCCGCCTGGTCCTGGGCCTGGGCCTGGCGTGGCGCGAAGAGGAGTTCCGGATGTTCGCCGTGCCGATGTCGCAGCGCGCCGCGCGGACCGCAGAGACCGTCGAGATCCTGCGCCGCGCCTGGACGGGACAGCGGTTCGACCATCGCGGCGAGGCGTTCTCGCTGGATCGCGTGCAGGTGACGCCCGCGCCCGAGCGCGACGGCGGCATCCCGATCTGGCTCGGCGGCATGGCGCCGGCGGCGATCCGCCGCGCGGGCCGGCTGGCAGACGGGTACCTGCGAACCCGCAGCGGGAACGTCGAGAAGATGCGCGACGACCTCGGGCGCTTCGAGGCGGCAGCGCGCGACGCGGGCCGCGACGGAGCATCGCTCGGGTTCGGACAGCTGCAGAACGTGTTCGTGTGGGACCGCGGCGACGCGTGGGAGCTCGGGCGCGAGCTCGTCGCCAACCAGCTCGGCATCTACGCCGGATGGGACCAGGGCGGGGACACACCGGATCGCGGGTTCGTCCTGTCGCCGCCCGAGGACGCCGCGATGCGAGCGCTCACCCCCTCCGGCGGCCCGGACGAGGTGCTGCGGGCGCTGCGGCCCCTGGTCGAAGCGTTCGCTGCGCGGCCGGGCGGCTTTCACCTGGTCGTGCGGCTGCACTACCCGGGCATGGACTTCGACATGGCGTCGCACGCGCTGGAGCTGTTCGGCGAACGCGTCCTTCCGGCGCTGCGCGGCGACTGACGAGCGCGACGGTCCGGGCCCGATCCTCGGCGCGACGCCGGATCACGGCCCAGCGGTCGGCGCCGCGCCTTTCTCAGAAGCCGGCCTTCGTCCGCTCGGGCAGTTCGGCGGCCGCCTCCTTCAGCGCGCCCCACACCTCGCGGAACAGGTCCCCCGCGTACGACGGCGGCTGGCTCCCCTGGCCGCCCATCGCGCCCCGCAGGGCGGTGGCCGTGACCTCGATGGCCTTCTCGAACAACGCGCGGTCGATCTCCGCGGCCATGCCGGTGCCTCCTTCGTGACTCGCTCGCTCGTCCGGTCGACGCGCCGGCGACTGAAGCCGGCCCGTGCGGCGCACAGGCTACCCGATCGCCGCCGGGCCGCGGTGCGACGGCGGGTATGCTTCCCGCTCCGATCGCCGGGAGGCCGAGCATGAGCGACGTCGAGATCCACGTCCGTCCGGACGGCTCGTTGAAGGTGTACGGCAAGGTCCGGCTGCTCGACGTCGACGGCGCCGAGTACCCGATCGACGTCGAGTCCCTTCGAACCGACACTCGCGGGCACCGGCTCAAGCTGTGCCGCTGCGGCGCCTCGAAACAGCAGCCGTTCTGCGACGAATCGCACCGAACGATCGGATTCGCGTCGACGCCGCGCGTCGGCGACGGCTTCGAACCGACCTAGCCGGCGTCGCCCGAGTCGTCGTCGCCGTCGTCGCGGTCGCGCCGTTCGTGGGACACGTGCCAGCGGTGCGGGGCGATGAGCGCGTCCGCCTCCTGGGGTCCCCATGAGCCCTTCTCGTAGAAGACCACGGACGGCGGACGCTCGAGGACCGGCATCAGGACCTCCCACGCCCGCTCGACCTCGTCCTCGCGCGTGAACAGCGTGTGGTCTCCGTTCATCGCCTCCAGCAGCAGCGTCTCGTACGCCTCGATGAGCTCGGCATGGAACGTCTGCTGGTAGCTGAAGTTCATCGTCGCCCGGTGCAGGCGCAGCCCGGGCCCCGGCGTCTTGACGTTGAACGCGACCGTGATGCCCTCGTCCGGCTGAACGCGAAACGTCAGGTGGTCGCGCTTCGGGCGCCCGGCCTCGGTGTCCTTGAAGGCGTTGTAGGGGACGTCACGGAACACCATGGTCAGCTCGCTGTCCTTGCGTTTCAAGTGTTTTCCGGTCCGGAGGTAGAAGGGGACGCCCGCCCAGCGCCAGTTGTCCACACGCACCTCGAGCGCCGCGTACGTCTCCCCCTGCGAGTCCGCGGCCACGTCGGGCTCGTCTCGGTACCCCACATACTGGGCCCGCACGACGCGATCGGGACCCACCGGCTCCATCGCGAGCAGGACCTTCGCCTTCTCGTCGCGCAGCCGCTCGGGGTCGAACGACACGGGCGGCTCCATGGCGATGAAGGTCAACACCTGCAGCAGGTGCGTCTGCACCATGTCGCGCAGCGTCCCGGTCTGCTCGTAGAAGGCCCCACGGCCCTCGATGCCGATCTCCTCGGCGACCGTGATCTGGATGTTGTCGACGTATCGGCGGTTCCATATGGGCTCGAACATCCCGTTGGCGAACCGGAACGCCAGCACGTTCTGGATGGTCTCCTTCCCAAGGTAGTGATCGATGCGGAAGATCTGACGCTCTTCGAAGGTTTGGTGCAGCTCGCGGTTCAAACGGCGCGCGGTGTCCAGATCGCGGCCGAACGGCTTCTCGATCACGATCTTGGCGCCGGCGTGCATATAGCTCTCCGACAGCCGGCGGACCACCTGCGGGTAGGCGACCGGCGGCGTCGCGCAGTAGTAGAAGCGGCCGCCGGCGGTCCCGTGGGCCCGGTCCATGTCCTCCAGGTGCTCCCGGAGCTCCTCCATGGCCAGCTCGCTGTTGAACTCGCCGGCGATGTAGGACAGGTGCTTCGCGAAATCCGTCCACACCTCGCCGCTGGGCTCTGCGCGGCCGAAGTTCTTGATGGCGTCGCGCGTGTACTCGCGGAACTCGTCGTCGCTCATCTTCGTCCGCGCGTAGCCGACGACGGCGAACCCGTGCGGCAGCAGTCCCTCGCAGTACAGGTGGAACAGCGCCGGCAGCAGCTTGCGCTTCGTGAGGTCGCCCGAGGCGCCGAAGATGACGATCGCCTGCGGGTCCGGCGGCTTGGGGTTCATCGGGCCGCCAGCGAGCGCAAGTCGACGTCCTCGTCTCGCAGGCGCTCCGGGTCCACCGGGAGCCCCGCGCGGACCAGGCCGGAAGAGCGCCGGACCTCGCGTCCGCGCTGGAGCCCGGCCACGCCGCGCACCACGCCGTCCTTCAGGTAGAACGCGACGAACGAGCGCTCCTCGAGGCTGCCGCGCAGCACGATCTCGTCCCACCGGGCGGCGAACCCGACGTACTGGAGGTTGTAGTCGTACTGGTCGGACCAGAACCAGTGCGGATCGTCGAACGGCTCGTCGGCGCCCATCATGTTCCTCGCGGCGGCCGCGCCCATCTTGAGCGCGTTGTCGTAGTGCTCGACGCGCAGGCGATGGCCGAAGACCGGGTGGGCGTGGTTGGCCACGTCGCCGGCGGCGAACACGTCCGGCACGTTCGTCCGGCAGCACTCGTCGACCAGGATGCCGTTGTCGACTTCGATCTCCGTTCCCTCCACGATTTCCACGTTTGGCTGGATCCCGACGCCGGCGACCACCAGGTCGCATTCGACGCGCGTGCCCTCGTCGGTGTGGACGGCCTGGACCCGTCCCGTCCCCTCGAACCGTTCCACCTTCTGGTCGAGGTGGAACGTGATCCCGTGGTCGCGGTGGATCGCCTCGAACACCGACCCGATCTCCGGGCCGAGGACCCGCAGCAGCGGGGTGCCGAACACCTCGATCACCTCGATCTCGCGGCCGAGCGACCAGAGCGACGCCGTGACCTCGAGTCCGATGAAGCCGGCGCCGACCATCGCCACCCGGCCGCCGCGCTGCGCGGCCTCGCGGATCGCGTCGGCGTCCTCGATGGTTCGAAGCTGGTGGATCCCCTCGAGGTCGGACCCCGGGAACGTCAACTCGCGGTTGCGGCCCCCGGTCGCGATCAGCACGCGGTCGTATTCGACGGCATCCCCGTCGTCCAGGCGCACCAGGCGGCGATGGGGGTCGAGGCCCGTCGCGCGTGTCCCCAGCCGCAGTTCGACGTCCTGCTCCTCGAACCACGAGGGCGGTTGGAGGTAGACGTCCTGGCGCGGCGTTTCCCCGCGCAGGTACTCCTTCGACAGCGGCGGACGCTCGTACGGGAGGTGTGACTCGGCGCCGATCAGCACGAGCCGACCCTCGAACCCCGCCTCCCGCAGCGTGGTCGCCGCGGCGCCCCCCGTCAGATTGGCTCCCACGATCGCGTACGTCGGCGTGCCGGCCACTTCCCCTCCCTGTGCGGGTCCCAATCGTAGGAGGTTACGCGCGAGCGTAGACTCGGGCCTCCGTGCGCGAGGATTACGTCCTGATCACGCCGCGCCTGGGCCTTCGACCGTTCGTCGCGGACGATGTGGACGACCTGCACGCCATCCTGGGCGACGAGGAGACCATGCGCTACTACCCCGCGCCGTTCTCACGCGAGCAGTGCGAGGACTGGATCCGTCGCGCGCGGGAGTCCTACGCGAGCGTCGGCTTCGGGCTGTGGGCCGTCGAGGATCGCTCGACCGGGGAGTTCCTCGGGGATTGCGGGCCGGCCATTCGCACCGTCGAGGGTCGCGAGGAGCCCGAGATCGGCTGGCACACGAAGCGCAGCCGCTGGAATCAGGGAATCGCCACCGAGGCCGCCACCGCGTGTCGCGACCACGCGTTCGGACCGCTCGGTTTGGAGCGCGTGATCGCGCTGGTCCGCCCGGAGAACGTCGCCTCGGGCCGGGTGGCCCAGAAGATCGGCATGACCGTGGATCGCGAGATCGACTACCACGGCCTGCGCCACTACGTCTACGCGGTGAGCCGCCCCGGGTAGCCCGGGCTCATTCGCCGCCGGCCCTCAATTGCTTTGTGGGACGGGCCGATAGGACCTACGATGGCATCACAGATGAGCAGGCAGAGCGCGTTCGCCACGCCGCACGTCGCCGCCGTACTGCTTATTCGGTAGGCGCGGCTGGGCGACCACGCCCGGGCCGCGCCGAAAACCCTTCGCATCCGCGAGGGGTTTTTTTCTACCCGGCCTCGGCGGTGCGAACCACACACGACAGGAGGAGGAAACCATGCGATACGAGTTCCAGCAGCGGGGGCAGGAGGTCGGATCCGCCCAGTGGGAGGGGCCCGGCCAGGTCCGGCTGGACGTCGTTGACGCGGCCGAGCGCGACTATCTGGGCGGGTACTTCGCCGGCAACGTCACGTACCTGGCGTTCACGTTCGACCGTTTCGACGAGGACGACGACGCGTTCCAGTCGCGACGCCGCGACTGGACGCCGTGGGAGTTCGAACGCGCGTGCCGGGCGCTGGCCCGGACGCGAGGCTACCGGGTGCGCAAGACGCCGTCCGAGCCCGTTGAGGCGCCCCGGCGCTTGGCCGGCTGACCGGCCGGCCGTGCCCGCCGTCCCGCCCGGGTCAGAGCCCCTGCTGAACGAGCGAGAGCAGCTCCGACTTCGGCTCATCCCCGCCGGGCTGCACGAGCGAGTTCGCGCCCGCGTACGCCCACAATGACCATCCGATGTCGTTCCGGGTGCAGAAGGCCATCAGCGAGGTCGTCGACGCCTGCCAGTTCGACCGGCCGCCGTGGACGTTGTTCGCCCCCCCGAACGCGTTGAACTCACCGATCCACGTCGGGACGTTCCACGCCTGCGCGCGCTTCAGATAGTCGTTCGCCGCCTGTTCCCCGAGAGGATCCCAGCCGGGCACGTACAGGTGGTACGAGTACACGACGTCGTCGAACGGCGGCGGCTTCGTCACGCCGAACTGGCCGGTGCCGCGGTCCGGCGTGTCCTCGAAGATCAGCAGCACGCGGGGGTCCACGGAGCGGATCGCCGAACCGAGCGTCTGGTACAGGCGATCCAGGTTCAGCGCCGCGGGGTCGCCGGTCCGCGTCGGGTACGGCTCGTTGAACATGTCCGCGCCGATGACCGTCGGGTCGTCGGCGAACCGGCTCGCCACGGCCTTCCACGCGTCGGCCAGTTGCTGCTGCACGTCGTCCTGGTCCGCGAAGAACGCCGACTTGGCCGCCGTCGCGTTGTGGATGCCCGACCGGAGGTACAGCCACGTCGGCAGGCCGGATCCCGGGCACTCGGCGCCCTTGCCGGAACGAGAGCGCAGGAACGCGGGCGTCCACTTGTTCTGGTGCATGTCCAGGACGACCGCAACGTGCTGCGCGCCGAAGCTCGCCACGATGTGCTGCAGGGCCGCCAGATACGCCTGGTTGTAGGAGTGCTTCAGCACGCCGTCGGCGCCGGTCGTGGGCGGGTCGGGTTCCAGGTTCGCCCACGACCAGGCCAGGCGGACCGTGTTGAACCCCCACGCCCGCACGTTGGTGTACGTGGCCGGGGTGGGCTCGATCCATCCGCGGCACTGCCCGGTGCCCGCCGACGAGGGCTGGCCGGTCCCAGGCTCCATCCCGTGGATCCCCACGCCAACCATGCGAACCGGCGTGCCGGCCGCGTCCAGGATGCGCCTGCCGTCGGTGTGCAGCCATCCGGACACGGTCGGCGCCGGATTGGGCGGCCGATCGCTCGTCGTGCACGCGGCCGAGACCACGGCGAGCGCGAGCAGGGATGCCGCCAGAAGGCTCGCCCGGCGGCGCGGTCGCGGAGGCGTCCCGAACATTCGCACGTCAATCGAGCATTCTCGCGGAGACCTCGGCCGGGCACGCTGGGGGACACGGGAACTTCACAGCGCGAGCGGCGCCAGGCGGCGCGCGCCGATAGCATGGCCCCGTGAACGCGAACCGCCGGGTCGTCGCCGTGGCCATCCTGTTCGCGGCGGCGCTCGTCCTGGTGGGCCTCGCGGCCGCGACGCACGACGTGTTCCCGCTGTTCATCGCCTGGATCCCCCTGCTCGCGGTGCCCTGGCTGCTCACGCGGCCGGAGCGGCCGGAGCGGCCCGAGTAGCCGGCCCGGGTCCGGTGGGAGACGAACGGGACCCGTCGGGGCGCGACGGCCGCCACAGCGGGCCGCGCGTGCGCGACATGCCCGGGCCGCGCGACGTCAAGGGCGCCGTGGCCCCGACCCTCGGCGTGGTGCTCGCGTGGCCGTACCGCGTGGTGCTGGCCGGCCTGTACCGCGCGAACGTCCGCCCATGGCAGCTCACGCTCCTGTCGCTGGCCGCCAACGTCGTCGTGGGGTGGCTGTTGCTCACGGGCCGGCGTCTCCTGCCCGGCCTGCTGCTTGCCCCCGCGGGCGTGCTGGACGTCTACGACGGCGCGATCGCGCGCCTGCAGGGAACCGCGAGCCGCGCCGGCGGCTTCCTGGATTCCGCGCTGGACCGCGTGTCGGACGTGATCGTGTTCGGCTGCCTGTTCTGGTCGCTCGCCGGCCAGGGCAACGACGCGGCCGCCGGCCTGGCGCTGGCCGCGCTGGTCCTGTCCTTCATGGTGAGCCAGGTGCGCGCGGAAGCCGAAGCGCTGCACGTTCCCCTCACCGAGGGACTCGTGCAGCGCTTCGAACGCTACGTCGCGCTGATGATCGGGCTGACCGCGCCCGGCGCGCTGATCCCGATGCTCGCGTTGCTGACGGCGCTCGGCGCGGCCACGGCAGTCCAGCGGGCGGGCTCGGCCTGGCAGCGGCTTGCCGCGAGCCCGGCCTGACGATCACCGCCGTCCGAACCTGCGTCAGTCCGTCACGACCAGCGTGCCCGTCATCCCCTGCGCCTGGTGGAACGTGCACACGAACGGGTACGTGCCCGGGGACAGGTCGATCTTCACCTTCGACGTCGTCCCGCCCTGGTTGATGACGTTGATCTTCGTCCCGTTGACCGTGAACGTGTGCGCGGTGGTGGAGCTGACGTTCTTCACCGTGACGGTCGTGCCCTCCGACACCGTCAAGGTCGTCGGGCTGAACACGAGCGCCCCGTTGGCGCCCTGCGTCAGCGTCGCGGTCCCGCCGCCGGAGTTCGTCGCGGGCGGCGACGTGGTCTGCGTCGTGGGCGGCGGCTGCGTGGTCGCAGGTGCGCTCGTGGCGGGCGGCGTGCTCGCGTTTCCACTCGAGCACGCGGCGAGCAGCACGGCCGCCAGTAGCGGCGCTGCGAGCGCTCGTGCGTAGGTCAACGGTCGGCGTACGGCGACACGAGCCATGACAACCTCACTTTCGATCCAGAGACCGCCTGGCTGGCGGGAGCGTCGATGGGCAACGCTCGGGGGGTACTACGCACGAGCGCTCGGGCGGGATGGCGCGGCGTGACGGATGACACATCGCGGCCGGGAGCGGCCGGCGCTACGGACGAAATGGCTCGAACGACACGACCTCGTACGTGAACGTGCCGCCGGGCGCCTCGTACGAAACCTGATCGCCCACGCGCGTCCCCACGAGCGCCGAGCCCAGCGGCGACTGCACGGTCACGGTGCGCACGCCGGGCGCTCGCTCGTCGGCCGAGTGCGCGACCAGGTAGACCTCGTCCTCGGGGTCGGGCTCGTCCACGGGGCGAAGCGTCACCAGGGTTCCGGCATCGACCTCGTCGCCGGACGCGGCCTCGATGATGTCGGGGTCGGCGAGCCGGCGCTTCAGGTCGCGGATGCGCGCCTCCATGAGGCCCTGTTCGTTCTTCGCGGCGTCGTACTCGGCGTTCTCGCTGATGTCCCCCAGCTCGCGTGCGTGCAGCAGCCGCTCCGCGATGTGGGTCCGTCCCTCGGTCTCCAGCTGCTCCAGTTCCTTGCGCAGCCGAACGTAGGCGTCGAGCGTGAGGCGCGCCGAGGGTTCCTGGCCCGCGCGTCGCGGTGGCCGCTCGGGCGGCAGGTAGCGTTCGTCGCTCACGTCGCTCACGGCCACCGAATCTATCAAGGCCCCGGCCGGCGTGGCCGGGCCCTCGATGGACGCGATCGGATTCGTCGCTGGGCGTTCGTCGGATCCGAACGATCCACTACGATCGGACCCGGCGCCCGCGGTGGCCACCGCGGCGCGTCGGGAAGGAACGGAACCGGGATGAAGCCGTTGCTCTGCATTCGAAACGAGGCCAGCGACTCGCTCGGCACGGCGCTGGCGGCGTTCCGGCGCGACGGCGTGCCGGTGCGCGAGCTGAACGCGTGGGAGCCCGGCGTCGCCTGGCCCGATCCCACGGACCTCGGCGGGATCGTCGTGTTCGGTGGGTCACAGAACGCGGACGAGCTCGACGGTCACCCGTACCTCATGTCCGAGCGCAAGCTCCTGGTGGCCGCGGTCGATCGCGGGGTCCCCGTGCTCGGCGTTTGCCTTGGGGCGCAGGTGCTCGCGCGTGCGTTCGGCGGGACCGTCTCGCGCGCGCCGGCGGTGGAGTTCGGCTTCTGCCCGATCTTTCCCACCGCGGATGGCGAACGCGACGACCTCCTGAGCGTCATCCGGCCCGGCGACATGCTGTTCCAATGGCACGAGGACACGTTCGGGCTGCCGCCCGGCGCGACCCTGCTCGCGACCGGCACCGCGATCACCAACCAGGCGTACCGGGTCGACGAGCGGGCCTGGGGCATCCAGTTCCACCCGGAGATCACGGCCGAGAACCTCGAGATCTGGTTCGAGATGGTCGGCGAGGAGGCGTTGGAGGCGAGGTGGGGAATGTCGCCCGACGCGATCTGGCGCCAGGTGGGCGAACACATGGCCGGCCAGGTGGCCCGGGCACACGACCTGTTTGGCCGGTTCGCCAGCATCGCTGCCGGACGCTGATGCGGCGCGGGCTCCACCGGATCGCTTCGGGCCTTGACGCGATCGATGACCGGTCGTAGCGTTCGCGCGCCATGTCAGAACCGCCGACGAGCGACGACACCCCGGAGGTGCCGTCCGCCCCATCGTCCGGAGCCCCGCCCGTCCCCCCACCTCCGGTCTTCGACGCGCCGACGCAGCCGCTGACGGCGCCGCCGAGCGCGTTCCCTCCGCCTCCGCCGATGCCGCCCCCCGACGGCGGGTCGGACGGCGAGCGGGTCGGGAGCGCCCGGCGTCGCCGGGGTGGGCTGATCGCCGCCATCGTGGCCGCGGTCGTCATCGTGCTGATCGTGGTGCTCGTTGCGGTGTCGACCGGGAGCGGCGGCACGAGCGCGACCAACTCACCGTCGCCGGCACAGGCAGCCAAGGTGACGACCTTCAGCGCGACGGCGGCGAGCCCGGTCGAGGTGGACCTGTCCTGGTCCGCGACCGGCCCCGTCACGCAGACGCAGTTCTCGATCGCGCGCGACGGCACGCCGCTCACGACCGTGTCCGGCGGCGTCGCCGCGTACAACGACACGACCGTCACGCCGAAGAAGTCCTACACGTACACGATCCAGACCGTCGACGCGAAGGGCCACCAGTCCTCGCCGACGACGGCCACCGTGACGACGCCGCCCCCGCCGCCGCTCGCGCAGGCGCGCGTGGAGGGCAGTTGGCTGCTTCGCGAAACGTACCTGTCGGAGAACTTCACCAACAAGCACGTCGGCCAGGTCGAGAAGGAAGGCTGGGTGCTGACGCCCAAGTGCGCGGACGGTCCGTGCACGAAGGTTCGCCTGAAGATGTTCCGTCCCGGCTCGAAGCCGACGCTGCTGGCGCGAAAGGGCGCCGACTACCACGGGACGGGGACCGACACGCTCGGCGAGTGCTCCGGCGTCCACCTCAAGGACACGCTCGCGATCGTGTTCCACGTCACGCGCGCCCACTACGTCGACGGCAAGTGGATGGCCACGGGGATCGCCGGCACGATCGACACCACCGGCCAGCCTTCGTCCCAGTGCGTGACCGGCTCGTCGAAACAGTCGTTCAACGGCCACCCGCAGGGGTAGCGCTCAGACCTCGACCGTCGTCCCCGCCCCGAGCTCGCGAGCCCGAGCCAGCACCAGCGCGGCGGCGGCCGCATCCTGCACGGCGACGCCGACCGACCGGTAGTAGGTGAGCTGCGTGGCCGAGGTTCGTCCCTCCCGCGTCCCGCCGAGCACCTCCCCGATCTCCGTCACGTCCTGCGCCCGCAGCCGCCCGTCGGCCACGCACTCGGCGAGCTCGGGCGCGCCCGCCGGATACGGCGCGAACGCGGACGCGCGGGATTCGACGACGACCAGCGCGTCGGCAACCGTCGCGGTGTCGACCTCGTACCCGCGCGGGTGCAGGCCGACCGAGGACACGTGAGCCCCCGGCGCGAGCCACTCGCGGCGAACGACCGGGTCGGGCGAATGGGTGGCCGCGCACGCGACGTCGGCGTGGGCGAGCGCTTCGGCGTAGCCCGCCGCGGGCGCCGCCGGCAACCCCGCGTCCGCGAGCTCGGCGGCCAGCGCCTCCGCCTTCGCCGGGTCGCGTCCCGCGACCCGGATGTCCGTGAACCCGCGCATGCGCGCGACCGCGCGCGCGTGCGCTCGAGCCTGGACGCCGGTCCCCAGGATCGCCAGCGTTCGGGCGTCCTCGCGCGCCAGCACCCGGGTCGCCAGCGCCGACCCGGCCGCGGTCCTGGCCGCCGTGATGTACGTCGCGTCCAGCAGCGCCGCCGGCTCGCCCGTCGCGGCATCGAACGCGACCAGCACCGCCTGGTGCGTCGGCAGCGCCGATCCGGCGTTGCCCGGGAACACGCTGACGAGCTTCGTCGTGAGCGCGTGTGCGCGGGGCAGGTACGCGGGCATCACCCCGAGCACCGCGTCCGCCTCGGCCACCATGGCGGCGGCTCGCGGCGGCATCGACGCTTGCCCGGCCGACAGCTCGGTCATCGCGGACGACAGCGCCGCGACCAGCGCGTCGAGATCCAGCAGCGATTCGACGTCTCGTCGGGAGAGCACGAGCATCCGGCCATCATGCCTCAGCGCGCACGCCGCCGTAGTAGCCTCGGGGCTCGATGCCGCCGGCCCGCGTCAGCCTGTTCGTCACCTGTCTCGTCGACCTGTTGTATCCGGAGGTCGGCGAGGCGACGGTCGCCCTGCTGCGGGATCTCGGTGTCGAGGTGGACTTCCCCGAATCGCAGACGTGCTGCGGCCAGCCGGCGTTCAACTCGGGCTTCGACGCCGACGCGCGCCGGGTCGCCCGGACGCTCCTGGGCGCGTTCGACGACGCCGAGGCGGTCGTGGCGCCGTCGGGCTCGTGCGCCGGCATGGTCCGGTCGTTCTACCCGCACCTGTTCCACGGGACGAAGGACGAAGCCCGCGCGAACGCGCTGGCGGGCAAGATCTACGAGCTGACCGAGTTCGTCGTCGACGTGCTGGGGGCGTCGTCCGTCGAGGGCCGGTGGGACGGCCGGGTCACCTATCACGACGCCTGCCACGGCCTGCGGGAGATCGGGCTGACGGGCCAGGGGCGGCAGCTCCTGTCGCGGGTCGAGGGGCTCGAGCTGGTGGAGATGGCGCGGCCGGACGCGTGCTGCGGGTTCGGCGGCACGTTCTCGCTTCGCCTGCCCGACGTGGCCACGGCCATGGCGGACGACAAGGTCGCGCAGGCCGAGGCGACCGAGGCCGACGCGATGGTCGCCGGCGACGCCGGCTGTCTGATGCACCTGGCCGGCCGCATGTCGCGGCGCGGCGCGGGGATGCGCCCGGTCCACGTCGCGACGTTGCTGGCGGAAGCGCGCGGGCTGCGAGAGCGGCCTGGCGCTCCGGCCGCCGGAGTCCCCGGGCGGTGACGCCCGAGGCGAGCCCGTCGACCCGGTTCAAGGACCGGGCCGCGTCGCAGCTCGTCAACCGGCGCCTGCCGATCGTGATCGGCAACGCCACCGACCTTCGCGAGCGCCGGCGGCGCGAGGCGTTCGCCCCGCTCGACGGCGACGGCCTGCGGGACGCGGCGGAGGCCGTCCGGGCGCACACGCTGGCGAACCTCGACACCTATCTCGAACGCTTCGCGGACCGGGCGCAGGCGCGCGGCACGAAGGTGTTCTTCGCCGCCGACGGCGCCGAGGCCCTCGACTACGTTCGTGGAGTGGTCCGCCAGGCGGGGGCGCGCGTGGTGGCCAAGGGCAAGTCGATGGCGTCCGAGGAGATCGGCCTCGGCCACGCGCTGGAGGCCGACGGCCTGGAGGTGGTCGAGACCGACCTCGGCGAGTACATCGTGCAGATCGCCGGCGAGGCGCCGTCACACATCACCGCGCCCGCCGTGCATCACGACCGAGCGGAGATCGCGGAGCTGTTCTCCCGCACGCACGGCGTGGAGCTGCCGCCCGACCCGGAGGCGCTCACCGCGTTCGCGCGCGGCGTGCTGCGCGAGACGTTCCTGACGGCCGACGTGGGCATCTCCGGGGTGAACTTCGCGATCGCGGAGACGGGCTCGTTCGTCATGGTCACGAACGAGGGCAACGGCCGGATGGTCACGTCGCTGCCGCGCGTGCACATCGCGCTGATGGGCATGGAGCGCATCGTGCCGACCCATCGCGAGCTGGGTCTGCTCCTGCCGATGCTCGTCGCCAGCGCCGGCGGCCGGCCGGTGACGACCTACTTCTCGTTCGTGAACGGGCCCCGGCGCGACGACGAACCCGACGGCCCCGACGAGGTCCACATCGTCGTGCTGGACAACGGGCGCTCCGGGATCCTGGCCGGAGAGTTCCGCTCGATCCTTCACTGCATCCGCTGCGGAGCCTGTCAGAACGTGTGCCCGGTCTACCGTCAGGTGGGAGGACACGGCTACGGCTCGGTCTACGCCGGTCCGATCGGGGCGGTCCTGACGCCGTTGCTCTCGGGCATGGACCGGGCCGGGGACCTGGCCCACGCCTCGAGTCTCTGCGGAGCCTGCGTGGAGGTCTGCCCGGTCAAGATCCCGCTGGTGGAGCACCTGATCGGGCTCCGCCGGCTGGCCGCCAAGCACGCCGGAGCCGGCGAGCGGGCGAGCTTCTTCGGCTGGGCACGGGCGTGGGGATCGGCCCGCCGGTACCGGTTCGTCGGTTGGGCGGGGCGCCTCGGACAGCGCCTGGTGACCCGGCGCGGGCGGATCCGCCGGGCGCCGTTCCCGTTCTCCCGCTGGACCGCCGACCGCGACCTGCCGCCGCTGGCGCGAAGGGGCTTTCGGGCCAGGTGGAAAGCCGGCGCGAACGGATCGGAGCGACCGGATGGAACGTGAGGCGTTCCTCGGCCGGGTGAGGCAGTCCCTCGGCGATGCCCCCGCCGCCGACCTGCCGGCGTCGTTCCCCGCCACGCCGGCTTCGGGAACCGACGCGACGGCCGAGCGGTTCCTTGCCGAACTCGGCAAGGCCGGCGCGTCCGGGTCGGTCGTGGCCCGCTACGAGCTGGCCGACGCGGTCGCGGACGCGGCCCGGGCGCTGACGTCCGGGGCCGGCGACGGCGACACCCTCACCGCCGTCGTCGCGCCCGACACCGACGAGTTCGCCGCCGAGATCGAGATCGGGCTTCGGGTGGCCGGCGTCGACGTCGATCGGCCGGATGCCCCGGGCTGGCGCGAGGCCTCGTCCCGCGCCGCCCTCGGGGTCACGTCGGCCGAGCTCGGCGTGGCCTCGACCGGTTCGGTGCTGATCGTCCCGGGCGCCGCGTCCCCGCGCGTCGCCAGCCTGTTGCCCACCGCCCACCTGGTGGTGATGCCGGCCGGTCGCCTGGTCGCCGGCCTGGAGGACGCGATGCCCACGGTCGCCGGCACGGCGGACGTGTCGTCGGCGCCGGTGCTGGTGACGGGCCCCTCCAGGACCTCGGACATCGAGATGATCACGGTCCTCGGGGTGCACGGCCCGAAGGCGCTGCACGTGCTGCTCGTCGGGGAGTGGTGACGCGGGCCGGAGCGACCCGGAACCCGCGGGCCCGCGGGCTAGGGCTTGCCGGCGATCGACTGCGAGAGGTCGCGCATCGACACGACGCCGATGACTTGGTCCCCCTCCATGACCGGCAGGTGGCGGAACGAGCCCTCGAGCATCCGGTCGAGCGCCTCGCCGACGGTCGCCTCCGCATCGATGGTGGCGGGGTTGAACGTCATCCACTCGCGCACCGTCATGGTCCGCCCGCGGTCGGCGCCCACGGTCATGGACTTCAGGATGTCGCGTTCGGTGAAGATGCCGAGCAGCCGACCCTCTTCGATCACGAGCGCCGATCCGACCTTCTGCGCCCACATGAAGGCGGCGGCGTCCGAGACGGTGGCGGCGCGCTCGACCGTCACCAGGTCCTTGCTCATGACCTCGCGAACCGTCGGCATGACCCGTCCTTCCGGGCTGACGTGCCCAGAGCCTACGCCGACCGCGGCACCGGCACCAGCCCCCGAACGGTGGAGCGCGCCGGCGCGTCGGCCCGCGTCGAACGGTCCGGTCAGGCCGGTTCGGCGGGCACGACCCAGAACGGCACCTGCGCCAGCCGCACGTCCGCGTGGTGCACTTCGAACAGATACGTGCCGAAGTCCGGAACGGGGAACCCGTACAGACGAAAGGCGAGGACGTTCGCCGTCGTGCGCGTGGGGTCGATGGGATGGCGTTCGAACCGCCCCTCCACCTCCTGGCGAAACTCCAGCGGACGCCCGTCGGCGTCAACCACGGTGCACACCAGCGTGAACGGCTCGCCGATCTCCTCGGGCTCCCCGACCACGCGGACGACGAACGAGACGCCGCCCAGGCGAAGCGGCCGTGGGAAGTCGCGCGGGAAGAAGTAGATGTCCGCGCCGCCACGGGTGACGTAGAACATGCCGGCCTGCGAGTCGGCGGCCTCGGCGACGAACGCGTAGTCGGCCCTCATCGCGGCATCTTGGCGCAGTGGGGTTGGATGAAGCGAACCGGGGGCGCCTCAGCCGCCGATCATCGACATCGAACGGTCCGGACGTTCGAAGTCCGGATGGTTGATCCGGTGTCCGGACCACTTGCCCCACACGGCGGCGCGGATCATCCCGGCGAGGTCCTCGTCGGTCGCGCCATCGCGCAGCGGCCCGCGCAGGTCGGTCTCGCCGAGCGCGAACAGGCAGACGCGCAGCTCGCCCTCCGCAGTCAGGCGAAGCCGGTTGCACGAGTCGCAGAACGGCTCGGTGACCGAGGCGATGACGCCGATGCCGCCGGGCGCGCCGTCGGCGAACCGGTAGCCGGCGGCGGGCTCCCCCGCCTGCCCGTCGGCAACCAGCGGGTACACCCGGTCGATCGCGTCGACGATCGTCGCCGACGGGACCACCTTCGCGCGCTCCCACGACTGCTCGGCGTCGAGCGGCATGTACTCGATGAATCGGACCACGTGGCCGCTCGAGCGCGCGAACGTGGCGAAGTCCACGACCTCGTCCTCGTTCGTCCCGGCGATCACCACGCAGTTGATCTTGATCGGCGTGAGCCCGGCCTCGTCGGCGGCGCGGATGCCGGCCATGACGGCGTCGAACGCGTCGCGGCGCGTCATCTCGGCGAAGCGGTGGCGCTGCAGCGAATCGGCCGACACCGTGACACGGTCGAGGCCGGCGCGCGCCAGGGGCTGGGCCAAGCGGTCCAGGAGGTAGCCGTTCGTGGTCATCGACATCTCGAGATCCGGGCAGGCCTGGCGCAGCATCCCGACCAGCACCGGGAGGTCCGCGCGCACCGTGGGCTCCCCGCCGGTGATCTTGATCGAGCGAACGCCGAGCGAGGTGAAGACGCCCACCACGCGCGTGAGCTCCTCGAACGTCAGCAGCTGCGCCTTCGGGAGCCACTCCAGCCCGTCGGCGGGCATGCAGTACGTGCACCGGAAGTTGCACCGGTCCGTGACCGAGACCCGCAGGTCGTCGGCGACGCGGCCGAACGAGTCGACCAGCGGCCCGTCGGCGGGCGGCGTCCCGTTCGGAACGAACGGCGCCGGCCCGTTCGCTCGGCCCCCGAGCTGGATGGGAATCGGCCCGTTTCCGGTGGTCACGAGGCTCCTCTCAACGTTCATCCAGCATATGCGCTTCGTCCGTGAAGGTCACCGGGCGAGTCGGATTACTATCGAGCCCCATGTCGGCATCGGGTGAGCGCGCGTATCCGGCCGCCGTCGTGACCGTCAGCGACGGCGTCTCCCGCGGCGTGCGCGACGACGCGTCGGGACGCGCCGTCGCCGCGCTGCTCGAGGAGGCCGGGTTCGAGGTCCTGCGGCGCGAGGTCGTCGCCGACGAGCGACCGGCCATCGAGGCCCTGCTGTCCGCGCTGGCGGGCGAGCACGTGGCGCTGGTCGCCACGACCGGCGGCACCGGGCTTGGCCCGCGCGACGTCACGCCCGAGGCGACCCGTGCGGTGATCGAGCGCGAAGCTCCGGGCCTTGCCGAGGAGATGCGGGCGGCGGGGCGCGCCAGCACGCCCATGGCCGCGCTGTCGCGGGGCGTGGCCGGCAGCCGCGGCCGAACGCTGATCCTGAACCTGCCGGGCAGCGCTCGCGGCGCCACCGAGAGCCTGCAGGCGGTGCTGCCGGTCCTGTCGCACGCACTGGACCTGCTCGCCGGCGACACGGCGCACGGACCGGGCGAGGGTGGAACGGCACCCGGCGTGCCGGAGCCGCCGGCTGCGGGCGCCGACCCCGTCGACGTCGAACACTTGCGACGCCGCGCGGCCGGCATGCCGGTGGTGCTGGCAACGGCAGTCGGCGCGCACGGGGCGCCGCCGTGCCGCGTCGGACAGAAGATGCTGCTCGGGCCCGACGGGCCGCTGGCCGGCACGCTCGGGTGTGCGGAGTTCGACGCCGCGGCTCTGGTCGCGGCGAAGCAGGCGTTGGCCGCCGGCGAACCTTCGACGGTGACCTTCGATCACGATCTCGGCGCGATCGACGTGTTCGTCGAACCCACCGCCGGGAGCCCCATGCTGATCCTGGTGTCGGCGACGCCGGTGTCCGCCGCGCTGGCGCGCTGGGGTCGCGAGGTCGGGTTCGACCCGATCGTCGTGGAGCCCCGGACGGAACGGCTGGCGGGCTTCGGCGCCCCTGCGGCGCGGGTCGAAACCGCGCTGCCCGACCTCCCGTCCGGCGCCGAGGTCTACGCGATCCACACCGACCACGACGCGCCCGGCGTCGCGGACTCGGTGGCCGCGCTGCTGCGCGCGGGCGCCGCGTTCGTCGGCGTGATGGGCAGCGCCCGCCACGTCGGCCCGCACGTCGAGCAGCTGCGTGCGATGGGATTCGGCGACGACGACCTGGCTCGCGTCCGGACGCCGGTCGGCCTTGACATCGGAGCGCGGTCCGCGGAGGAGATCGCGCTGTCGATGCTCGCCGGCGTCGTCGCGGCCCGGCGCGGCCGCGACGGCGGATGGCTCGATCGCCGATGAACGAGGGCGCGTTCTTCGATCTGGACAAGACGCTGCTGCCGGGATCCAGCCTGTTCCCGCTGGCTCGCGAGCTCTACCGCCGGCGCATCTTCACGATGCGCGACATCCTCCGCCTCGGAGTTGACCAGCTGACGTTTCGCATCGCCGGCAGCGAGGGCGAGGGCCGGGTGAACCGCGCGCGCGACGCGTCGCTGCAGGCGGTGACCGACCGACCGCGGTCCGAGATCGTGGAGCTCGGGCGCTCGGTCGCGCGCGAGGAGCTCCTGCCGCGGCTGTACCCGCAGGCGGTCGAGCTGCTGTCGCGCCACAAGCGGGCGGGGCGCGAGGTGTACATCTGTTCGTCCTCGCCCGAGGACTACCTGGTGCTGCTCGCGCGCGAGCTGGACATCGACGGCGTCGTCGGCAGCCGCGCGGAGGTGGTGGACGGCCGCTACACCGGGCGCCTGGACGGGCTGCTGTGCCACGACGTCGAGAAGGCGCGCCGGGTGAGCGAGCTGGCCGCCGCGCGGGACATCGATCTTTCTCGGTCCTTCGCGTACACCGACAGCATCGAGGACCTGGCGATGCTCGAGCTGGTCGGGAACCCGGTCGCGATGAACCCCGATCGAAGCCTGGTCGCCGAGGCGCGGCGGCGCGGCTGGCAGGTGCTGGACTACCGGACGGCCCGCCGCCGAACGCTGGTGGGATCAGCGGCCGGCGCGACGGCAGCGGCGGTCGCGGCGGCGGGCTACGCGGCCGGGTACGCGGTGGGGCGGTCCCGGGGGATGCAGGCCGCGGGTTCTCGCGGCGCGAAGTGATCTGGATGGTGCCGGCCGAGCGTGTCCGCCTGGGGCGGCGGGCCTAGCGGCGCCGGTAGCGGGGCCGGCCGCCGCGCCGCGGACCCCCGCGCTTGCGCGGCCGGGAGCCAGGCGAGGCCTTCGTCGGGTCGGGCAGGCCCTGCTGCCCGTCGATCACCGCGGCGATGATCTGTTGCGCGATCGCGTCCGATTCGGGGCCCGCGCCGAGCATCAGCTGGAACAGCACCCGCTGCTCGAGCTGCTGGATGGTGTCCACGACCGCGCGCCGCTCGTTGCCCTTGGCCGACCAGGTGGAGGCGATGCGGCCGGACGGCAGCATGTCCACGCGCAGCGAGGCGTCGCCGATCCGGCCTTGCCAGACGGTTTTGCCTTGCTGTGGTTCCTCCAGGCGTGCACCCACGCGGGTTCCTTCCTTCGAGCGGTGGATCGAGACGGGTGTGGCCCTTCGTCGGGCCGTTCGCCGGCCCGGCGGCAGCCGCGCCGGCGGCCAGGGTAGCACGAACGTGAATCCAACCCGGGCTTCCGCATTCCCGTCACGCAGGGCGTGGCCCTAGAATGGCGCGACCCGACGGTCCGACGTACCGAGGAGGCCACGATGGCAGAGCCGGTCCAGTTCAACCTGAAGCCCGACGACCTTCCGACCGCCTGGTACAACATCATGCCGGACCTGGCGGCCGTCGCGCAGCCGCTGCCGCCGCTGCACCCGGGGACGAAGGAGCCGGTCGGTCCCGCGGACCTGGCGCCGCTGTTCCCCGAATCGTTGATCCTGCAGGAGGTGTCGACCGAGCGCTGGATCGACATCCCCGGAGCGGTCCTGGACGTCTACCGGCTGTGGAGGCCGACGCCACTGTACCGGGCGCGAAGGCTCGAACAGGCCCTGGAGACGCCCGCCCACATCTACTTCAAGTACGAGGGCACCTCGCCCGCCGGCTCCCACAAGCCGAACACGGCCATCGCGCAGGCGTACTACAACAAGGAGGCCGGCATCACGCGCCTGGCGACGGAGACCGGCGCCGGACAGTGGGGATCGGCCCTGTCCATGGCCTGCCAGTTCTTCGGGCTCGACTGCCTGGTCTTCATGGTGAAGGCGTCGTACGAGCAGAAGCCGTACCGCCGCATCTTCATGGAGACGATGGGCGCGGAGGTTCGGCCATCGCCGACGTCCACCACCGCCGCGGGCAAGCGGATCCTGGAGGGCGACCCCAACTCGACCGGCTCGCTCGGCATCGCGATCAGCGAGGCCGTGGAGATCGCGGCCACCAACCCCGACACGAACTACTCGCTCGGCAGCGTGCTGAACCACGTCCTGCTGCACCAGACGGTGATCGGCCTCGAGGCGCAGAAGCAGATGCAGATGGCCGGCGAGTCGCCCGACGTCGTCATCGGCGCGGTCGGGGGAGGTTCGAACTACGCGGGCCTCGCGTACCCGTTCATGGCCGAACGGCTCTCGGGCGCCAAGCCGACCCGGTTCGTCGCCACGGAGCCCGCGGCCTGCCCGACGCTCACGCGCGGCGAGTTCGCGTACGACTTCGGCGACACCGGTGAGATGACGCCGCTGGTCCCGATGTACACGCTCGGCCACACGTTCGTTCCCGCGCCGGTGCACGCCGGTGGCCTTCGGTACCACGGCGACGCGCCGTCGCTGTCCCTGCTGGTCAAGGAGGGACACATGGACGCGCGCGCGTACACGCAGAACCAGGTCTTCGACGCGGGAACGCAGTTCGCCCGCACCCAGGGGATCATCCCGGCGCCGGAGTCCGCGCACGCGGTGCGCGCGACGATCGACGAGGCCATCGAAGCGCGCGACGACGGCAAGGACCGCGTGATCCTGTTCAACCTGTCGGGGCACGGGTTCTTCGACATGCAGGCGTACGACGACTACAACAACGGGCGGCTGCCCGAGGTCGAGTTCCGCGAGGAGGACGTGGTGGCCGGCCTGGCGCACCTGCCGGGCGTGCCGATGCCAGGCTAGGGCCCGCAAGCCGTCAGCCGTCGTCAGCCGTCGTCAGCTGCGACCTCGGCCTCGGCGAGGCGCCGCCGCAGGAACGCCTGGTCCACGGGGTTCGTGGCCAGGTCCAATGCGCGCCGGTACGCGGCCGCGGATTCGTCGCTTCGTCCGAGCCGGCGCAGCAGGTCGGCGCGAGCCGAGTGCAGCAGGTGGTAGTCGTCCAGCGCGCCGTCCGCGACCAGGTCGTCCATCATCGCAAGGCCGTGCTCGGGCCGGGTGGCCATCGCGACGGCGACGGCCTGGTTCAGCCGCACCACCGGCGACGGCAGGATGGCGGCGAGCTCCGCGTACCGCTCGGCGATTCGATGCCAGTCGGTTCCCTCCGGGCGAAGCGCCCGCCCGTGCTCGGCGGCGATGGCAGCCTGCAGCGCGTACGGCCCGGGGCCTGCCCGCACCGCGCGTTCGGCGAGGTCCAGGCCTTCGTCGATCTCGGCGCGATCCCATCGGGCGCGATCCTGGTCCTCCAGCAGGACCAGGCGGCCGTCGGCGTCGACCCGCGCGTCGCGGCGCGAATCCTGCAGCAGCATCAGCGCCAGCAGGCCCCTGGCCTCGGCTTCGTCGGGCATCAGGCGCGTCAGGAGCCGTGTGAGCCGGATGGCGTCGGCGCAGAGCTCGACGCGGACGAGCGATTCGGCATCGGTTGCCGCGTAGCCCTCGTTGAACGCCAGGTACAGCACCGCGAGCACCGCGTCGAGGCGTTCGGGCAGCAGTTCGTCCCGCGGCACTCGAACGGGGATGCCCGCGTCGCGGATCTTGCGCTTGGCGCGCACCAGCCGCTGCGCCACGGTGGGCTCCGGGACCAGAAACGCGCGCGCGATCTCCCGGGTGGTCAGGCCGCCCAGGGTACGCAGCGTGAGCGCCACCTGCGCCTCGATCGCGAGCGCGGGGTGACAGCAGGTGAACATCAGCGCGAGGCGCTCGTCGGGAACCACGTCGAGTTCGTCCTGACCCTCCGCGGTGGCCTCGGCCTCCCGGCGCGCCTGGCGTTCGAGCTCCGCGCGCTTCTGTTCGAAGCGGCGCTCACGGCGCAGCCGGTCGATGGCCTTGTTGCGCGCGGCGGTGGTGATCCATGCCGCGGGGTTGTCCGGGATGCCGTGCGAAGGCCAGCGCTCGAGGGCGACGGCGAACGCTTCCTGGACGGCCTCCTCGGCCGCGTCGATGTCGCCCAGCACGCGCGCCAGCGTCGCGACCGCCCGCCCGGACTCGTGCCGGAACAGGCGGTCGACGACGTCGGCCGGTTCCGCCGCTACTCGTGCTCCTCGAAGATCGGGCGAACCTCCACGATCCCCCCGTACTTCACCGACGGGATCGCCGAGGCGGCCTCGATCGCCTCGTCCAGGTTCTGGCATTCGATGAGGAAGAAGCCGCCCAGCTGCTCCTTGGTCTCCGCGTACGGGCCGTCCGTGGTGAGCGTCTTGCCGTCCTTCTGACGGATCGTGGTCGCGGTGGCCGTCGGCTGCAACTGCTCGCCGCCGCGCATCTGGCCCTTCTCCACCAGCCCGTTGGCGTACTTCTCGTACTCCTGCATCCGGGCGGCCATCTCGTTCGGGGGCAGCGACCCCCAGCTCTTCTCGTCGTCGTGGATCAGCAGCGCGTATTTCATCGCCGGCTCCTCTCGCCCGCCGCGGCGCCCGTCGCCGCGTTCACCCTACCGACGAACGGTCCGGGGCGAAATCGACAGCTGCGGGGGCCCTCCGGTTGCATTCCGGGGCCATTCGGCGGGCATCGGCGGGGATCGGCCGGGATCGGCGGTCCCTACAATCGCCGCGAGGCCCGGCCGTCGCGCGACGGCCGGCCCTTCATGGAGGTTGCGGCGGTGCGGGGCCTGATGCAGCACGACGAGCTGCTCGTCTCGAGGCTGCTGGAGCGCGCCGAGACGTTCCACCCGCGGGTTCGGGTCGTGACGGCGGGGCCGGCGGGAGCGCACGAGGAGTCGTATGCGGAGCTGGCCGGGCGCGCTCGCCGGGTCGCGTCGGCCCTGATCGCTCGCGGGATTCGGCCCGGCGATCGTGTCGCGACGTTCGCCTGGAACTCGTCGCGCCACCTCGAGCTCTACTTCGCCGTTCCGGGGATGGGGGCGGTGTTGCACACGCTGAACGCCCGGCTGCATCCGCGGCAGGTCGCCGCGATCGTGCGCCACGCCGGCGACGCCACGGTGTTCGTGGACCCGGCGCTTGCCGGCGAGTGGGGGGCGGTGGCTGCCCCGCTCGACGCGCCGGTCCCGTTGGTTTCCCTCGGCGGCGAGGAGGAGACTTCGGCCGTGGTCCCGGGCGCGACCCTGTACGAGGACCTGGTGGCGTCGGGCGACGCCGGCTTCGCATGGCCCGACGTCGACGAGAACGACGCGGCGCTGCTTTGCTACACGTCCGGCACCACCGGCGCGCCGAAAGGGGTGCTTTCGTCGCACCGTTCGATCTACCTGCACGCGCTGATGCACACCATGGCCGACACCGTGGCGCTGTCGGAGCGCGACGTCGTGCTGTCGGTGGTGCCGATGTTCCACGCGGGTGGGTGGGGCTTCCCCTATTCCGCGACGCTGGTGGGCGCCGCGCAGGTGCTGCCGGGCGCGCTCGGCGCGGATGCGGCCACGCTGGCCGCGTTGATCGAGACGCAGGGCGTCACCGTGGCGACCGGCGTGCCCACCGTCTGGATCAACCTGCTACGCGAGTTGGAGCGCGCACCCCGCGACGTGAGCTCGCTTCGGATGATCAAGACCGGCGGCGCCGCCATGCCGGCCGCGCGGATCCGCGAGTACCGGGAACGCCACGGCGTCGAGGTGCTCCAGGGCTGGGGCATGACGGAGACCGGGCCGCTCGCCTCGCTCGCGCGGCCTGCGCCGGAACACGACGACCTGTCCGAGGACGAACGCGACCGCCTGCTGGCCGGGCAGGGCCGTCCGGTCCCGGGCATCCGCATCAGGGTGGTCGACGTCTCTGGCGCGCAGGTGCCGTGGGACGCGGCGACGATCGGCGAGATCCAGGTGCGGGGCAATTGGGTGGCGGCCGGCTACTTCTCCGACCCGGCACGCTCTGCGGAGGCGCTGCAGGACGGCTGGCTGCGCACGGGCGACATGGCCACGATCGATCCGCTCGGGTTCCTTCGTCTGGTGGATCGAAACAAGGACCTGGTGAAGTCGGGCGGCGAGTGGATCTCGTCGCTGGAGCTCGAAGCGGCGCTCATGGCGCACCCGGGCGTTCAGGAGGCGGCGGTGGTCGCGGCGCCGCACGAGACGTGGCTGGAGCGGCCGCTGGCATTCGTCGTGCGCAGGGGTGGGTCAGCGGCAACGAAGGAGGAGCTGCTGTCGTCGATCGCGCCGGAGTTCCCGTCTTGGTGGCTGCCGGACGACGTGGTGTTCGTCGACGAGATCCCGAAGACGAGCGTCGGGAAGTTCGACAAGCGGGCCTTGCGGGAACGGCTTGGCCCGTCGTCGGATGGGGGCGACGGGACCGCATGAGGTCGTGGGCGTGGTTGCGCGAACCCAAGCAAGGTGGTTGACGATCGAACGTACGTTCGGTATGATGGAGGTTCTCCCCCCGAGACCGATCCGAGGTCCGGGTTGAACGATCGAAATCGCCGTGACGCGCTGGTGTCGTCGATGGACGCCGTGCAGTGTCGCATCGGGGCTGCCCAGCTGGAGTTGCTTTCGTTGATCGCCGAGGGCGATGCCGCCGAAGTCTGGCGGGGCGACGGCGCACGGGACATGGCCCACTGGGTCTGTCTGCGCTACGGCGTCTCCGAGTGGAAGGCCAGGCGCTGGGTCGCGGCGGGCCACGCCCTCGACGAGCTGCCCGCGATCGCGGGGGCCCTGGCCTCTGGGACGCTCAGCCTGGACAAGGCCGTGGAGCTGGTGCGCTTCGCCACGCCGGGAACCGAGGCCCGGCTGTTGGCCTGGGCTCAGGGCGTGTCGGCCGGGCGGATCCGCCACCGCGCCGACCTCGAGACCCGGCCGGTGATCGAAGAGGCCACAGAGGCCGAGCGGGCCCGGTTCGTGTCCTGGTGGTACCTGGACGAGGGCCGGCGCCTCGGCCTTGAGGCCGAGCTGCCCGCGGCCCAGGGCGCGATCGTGGTGCGAGCGCTCGAGCACCTGGCCCGCCAGCTGCCGGTCATGCCGGGCGAGGACGGGCCATGGGCGGAGCGGGCCCGCCGGGCCGACGCGCTGGTGCAGCTGTGCTGCTCGGCATCCGGTTCAACCGGCGGTGCCGGTACCACCCTGATCGTGCACGCCCC
>DASXAQ010000002.1:0-18260 GCA_036406615.1 Actinomycetota bacterium
ATGGAGGCGACGACGTCGGTCGCCTTCTGGTCGATCGACGTGATCTGACGTGTGAGCGAGTCGATCTGCGTATCGAGCGACCTCACGATCTCCGTCACCGGTCCGTTCGTCGCCTTCATGCGCGTTTCGATGACGACCAGGGCCAGCGCGTTCGCCAGCCGAACGGCGACTGCCCCATTGGGGTCCGTCACCGTGAGGTTAAGCACCCCCGAGGTTCCGATCGTGTCCACCGTGACGTTGTGAGCCGCGACATCGACCGCATCTCGACGAACACCGATCCGCTTCAGCGCGGAGGCCACCTGAGCAGGACCGGTCGCGATGGCACGCGCCGTATCGGCGATCGCCTGCGATTGGGATGGGCTCTGGGGATCGCTTGTATCAAGGACGAACCTGGTCGAGGCCGCGTAGCGAGGGACGTCCGTGGTGTGAAAGAGCAATCCACCCATTCCCAGGAGCACGAGGGCGGCGATCATCCACCAGTGCTGGCGAAAGACCCGATCGACGGCTTCGCTCAACTCCAGCGACGATCACCCCCTTCGACGCCGCCCCGAGATGCGTCCACCAGGCGGCGGGTCGGTACGCGTCTCCCCATCCCTCGTCCCCCCGACGAGATGCCCGGTTTGATATCGAGCCCGCCATCCCGGGCGGGCCACCCCCGCCAACCGCACCTGGACTGCGGGCGGGCGAAACCTCGTAGGCAGCCTCCCTCGGCGAGGGCGACAAAGCATGCCGCCGACGGCGTATTCCGTGTACGTCGGATGAAGCGATCGATGCGAAGGAGCGTCGACAGTCGTGCAGGATGGCGCAGTTCGAATGGCTCTTGAGCGAGTGGGTTAGCAAGATCCGGCCTCCGTCATCCGAAACGCGCGGATCCTGGGGGTAGCATGCACCGGATGGCTGCCCCGACCCGTGACGAGGCTCTCGCGACGCTCGAGGAGGGCCGCGGCACGCTGGACGCGCTGTTCGAACGCCTCGGCGAGCAGGAGCTCGTGCGCACCTCGACGATCGGCGGCGGCGATTGGTCGGCGCTGGACCTGCTCGGCCACATCGGGACGTGGGAGGAACTGGCGCTCGATGCGCTGTCGGCATGGCGGGCGGGGCGCGTGCCGCTGGTCGAAGAGGTCTTCCGCGCCGCCCCGTCCGTCGACGAGCTGAACGCCCAGCGCATCCAGAGCCTCCGGCGGCGGCGGCCGGACGAGGTCCGGCGCTGGGCCCACGACACGCACGAGGCGCTGGTCGCCGAGATCACGGCGATGTCCGACGAGGAGTGGACGTCGAAAGCGCCGTACCCAGCCGAGCGGCGGGACCGGCTCGTGACGCTGCTGGGGTCGGTGCTCGGCGCGCCGCAGCGGCCGTTCGGCCACCCGTTCGCGCACCAGCCGGATCTGCAGGCCTATGTGGACGAGGTGCGCGGAGCCTGACTCAGACGCCGGCGACCGCGGGGATCCACCCGGCCACGGTCGTCCCGGCGCCGGGCGAGGACCGCACCTCGATCTCCCCGCCAAGAGCGCCGAGGCGATCGTGGATTCCCTGCAGCCCGGAGCCGCGGCGCGTCGTCCGCGGATCGAATCCCCGTCCGTCGTCCGCGACCTCGAACGTGAGACGTCCGTTGGACCGCGCGAGCCGCACCTGCGCGCTGGTGGCCTCCGCATACTTGGCCGCGTTCTGCAGAGCCTCCAGACAGGAGAAGTACACCGCCGCCTCGACATCCTGCTGGAACCGGCCGACTCCGTCGGCGCTCACCGTCACCGCCACCGCGGACTTCGCCGCCTGCGCCTGCAGGGCCGCGACCAGGCCGCGGTCGGCCAGCAGCGGCGGATAGATCCCGCGGGCGAGATCGCGCAGGTCGTCCAGCGCGACTCTCGAGTCTGCCTCGATCTGCGTGAGCAGCTCGGTGGCGCGCCCCGGGTCCGACCGTGTCGCATCCTTAGCGAGCCGGGCCTTCAACGTGAGCGCCACGAGCTGTTGCTGCGCGCCGTCGTGGATGTTTCGTTCCAGACGACGCCGCTCCTCGTCCTGAGCGGCGACCAGCCGGGTGCGTGACGCGCGCAGATCCTCCAGCCGCGCTTTCAACTCTTCGGTCAGGCGAACGTTGCGCAGCACCAGCCGGGCCTGCGACGCGAGCCCGCTCAACAGGCTCTCCTTCGACGGGTCCATCGGGTCGCTTGGCGGCATCGACACCGCGAGGGCGCCCAGGACGTCTCCCCGGTCCTCGATGGGGAACACGGTCCCGTTCGATCCGATGGCGGCGATTCCCGTGGCGTCGGCCGTCACCGAGGGCGGCGCCGCATCGGGACCGGTCCGATCGGCGTCCGGCCACGATGCCACGACGTGCATCCGATCCTCCAGACGGAGCCACACATCCGCGCGCAGGGCTCCGACGCCGTGGCCGACGACGGTCGCCATCCGCACGAGCACGTCGTCGTCCGCGTACGCCTCCCCGACGCGCTCCGAGAACTCGGCAAGCACTTCGTACGGCGTGGCGCGCTTCCCGTAGACGACCCGGTCGGCGAAGCGCCGGGCGCGGGCCAGGGCCGGCTGGAAGCCGACGGCGACGAGGGCCGCCGCGAGGAACGAGAGTCCGGTGGTGGAGTGGCTGCCGACGAGGGCGCCGATCCCGCCGACCACCGCCGCATAGATGGCCGTGAAGAACACCGCCAGGCCGGCCACGATCAACGCCTTGCGGATGACGATGTCGATGTCGTACAGGCGATACTTCAAGATGGCGATGCCGATGCCGATGGGGATCGCGCCGTACGCGACGAACACGACGCCGCCGAGGTCCCCGACGTCCCCGACTCCCAGCATCCCCGGGACGAACGACAGCAGGTAGACGCCGAAGAACACCGCCGCGCCCGCCGCGATCCACCGCAGCTGGTGACGTTCGTCGGCGCCGGCGCGGCGGGCGCGGACCACGAGCGAAGCGACCGACAGCAGGATGCAGAACAGCAGCGCGAACAGCCCGATCAGGCCCAGGATCGAGGCGAGGTCGACGGGCGTGTCGTCCGAGGTCGGCAGGAACGTTCCGGCGACCGCGATCGCCGCGGTCGAAGCCCGCGAAACCCACCGCCAGCGCGGCGACGCCAGGCGCCCGTCCGGCAGGCGAAGCAGCAGGTGGGTTCCCATCAGGCCGAACGGCAGGACCCAGGCCATCGCCGAGAAGTAGGTGGTCTCGAACACGCCCTCGGGGAGCATCACCAGGCTCCAGCACAGGCCGATGACGAGCATCAGCCAACCCGCGGGGTTCCTCTGCTGCCGAAGGGAGACGAGGAGGCCGGCGCCGATGAACGCGGCCACCGGAACGATCGGCGAGCCGGCGATCCGGGCCATGATCCAGCCGATGCCGTGTCCTTGGTGCAGGGCTCCGGGCACCTGGCCCCCAAGCCCGCCGATCGTCAGGAGCACCGATGCGACGAACAGGGCCCAGGCCAATGTGCGCAGCCGAGGTGAACTGTCCCCCGCTGTCTCAGCGGCGGACACGGAACACCTCCACGGGCTCCTCGCGGCCCTTCACGGTCCGCGAGCCCATCGGCTCGCACTCGACATCAGGCGAGGCCGCGACGGTGGATGCGGCGGCGACGATCTCGCCCGCGCCGGCTTCGGACTGCAGCCGCTGCGCGACGTTCACGGCGTCGCCGATCACGGTGTACTCGAGCCGTCCCCCGCCGCCGATCGCGCCGGCGATGACCGACCCCGTGTTAAGTCCGATCCCGACGCCGAGCTCCGGGACGTTGACGTTGCCCCAGCCCTCGGCGTTCAGCTCCGCCTGCCGCGCCTGCATCGCGATCGCGCATCGCAGCGCGCGCTCCGCGTGGTCCGCAAGCGGATCGGGCGCGCCGAAGATCACCATCACGGCATCGCCCTGGAACTTGTCGATCGTGCCGCCGTACGTGGCGATGACGTCCACCATCGCCGACAGGTGGCGCCCCACGATGTCGGCCACCTCCCGGGCGCCGAGGCGCTCCGCGATCGTCGAGAACCCGCGGATGTCGCTGAACAGGACCGTGACCTCGAGCTCCTGCTGGGCGACCGAGCCGCCCGCCAGATGGGCGGCGACGCCCTGCGGGACGTAGGAGCGAAGCGCCTCCGCGGCCGAGGACTGCTGGACGACGGCCTCGTGCAGCCGCTTCAGCTCGTCGACGGCGCGCGAGCCGCCCCGGCCGGCGTCGTCGGCCAGGCGGCGGAACATCTCGGTGACGCGCCGGTCGATCGACTCCTCGGTGGTTCCCATCGCCGCGGCCATCTCCCGGTAGCCGAGGCCCCTGGACATCATGTCCAGGATCTCGACGTCCTCCTTCGGGGCCTCGCCCCGCTCGGACAGCCGGGCCGCGATGGTGGGGTCGACCATGGACCCGCCTGCGGCGACCTCGTGGATGGCGCGCGAGAGCTCGTCGCCCTCGGCCATGCGGTCCTTCAGCAGATAGCCGAGCCCGCTCTGCCCCCCGCCCAGCAGCGCCAGCGCGTACTCCTCGTCGTCGTGGGCGGACAGCACCACCACGCCGGTGGCGGGCAGCCTGGCTCGGATCTCGTGCGCGCAGTCGATCCCCTCGAGGCGGAAGTTCGGCGGCATCTTGATGTCGGTGACCACGACGTCGGGGGTGTGCTCCGCGGCGGCGGCCAGCAGGGACGGCGCGTCGGCCGCCACGCCGACGACCTCGATCCCCTCCGACGCGTTCAGGAGCGCGCGAACGCCCTCGCGTACCAGCACGTTGTCGTCGGCCAGCACGACCCTGATACTCATCCGCGATCCCCCCGCCGCGCCGCCGAGCCGGCGCCGGCGATCCGTCCCCGCCGAGGTTGTACCATCCGCGCGTGCCGGTGCGCGTCGTCTTCGCCGAGGACAACTATCTCGTCCGCGAGGGCACCGCCGCCCTGCTCGCCACCACGTCCGAGATCGAACTCGTGGCGATCGTCTCCGATCTCCCCGGGCTGCTCGAGGCCGTCGGCGCCGAACCGCCCGACGCCGTCCTCACGGACATTCGCATGCCGCCCACCAACACGACCGAGGGCATCGACGCCGCGCGCCGAATCCGAACCGAGCACCCCGAGACCGGCGTCGTCGTCCTGTCCCAGTACGCGGAGGAAGCCTACGCCTACGAGCTGCTGAAGGACGGGGCGGCCGGCCTCGGCTACCTGCTGAAGGAACGGGTCGGCGACGTCGAGGAGCTGGTGCGCGCGCTGACCGAGGTCGCCCGCGGGGGTTCGGTGCTGGACCCTCGCGTGGTGGAGGCGCTGGTCGCGCGCAAGGACCGGCTGGCGCATTCCCCCATGGCCCAACTGACCGAGCGGGAGCGCCAGGTTCTGTCGGAGATGGCTCAGGGGAAGAACAACGCCGCCATCGCCAAGGCCCTGTTCCTGACCGAGCGCGCCATCGAGAAGCACATCAACTCGGTCTTCCACAAGTTGGGGCTCACCGAGGAGGGTGACGTCAACCGCCGCGTGATGGCGGTCCTGTCCTTCCTGCGCGAGGAAG
The DNA here is from genome assembly GCA_036406615.1 of Actinomycetota bacterium. GTDB lineage: Bacteria > Actinomycetota > UBA4738 > UBA4738 > UBA4738 > DASXAQ01. The sequence continues at coordinate 5,474 of DASXAQ010000002.1, forward strand.
GCATCCCCGCCGAGGAGTGAGGTCGTCCGCACGGCGCTGAGGCTAGCCTGCGGACCTTGCCCCGGCCCACCGGGCACCCACCACTTCCCGGCGAACCGGACATCCCGGGACCGGTGGTGCTGCCCCCACCCCGGGCCCGGTGGGTGCTGCCCCGAGACCTTCGGCCCCCACCCTTTTCGTCTGCCTGGCCACAAGCGACAATTCGCCCCGTGAATGAGACGTCGGCCACCCGGCAAGCCGAAGCGCCTCGCGTGCACCGGGCCCGGTGGCTGCCGTGGGCGCTGGCCGGGCTGTCGTTCGCGCTGGTCGGCCTCTTCGCCTGGCTCGAGGTCCGCCACCACCGAGCGCTGGGCACCCGGGAGCTCTGGTTCGACGGGGCCATCTCGCTCTTCGGCCTGGCGTTCCCGGCCGTGGGAGCGCTGCTGGCCGACCGCAAGCCCGGGAACCCGATCGGCTGGATCATGCTGACGATCGGGATCAGCTTCGCGGCATCGTCAGTCGCCCACGCGTACTCGCAGTGGGCTCCCATGCTCGGGCCGGGCGCGCCGACGGCCGTGCAGTGGGTCGCATGGGTGGGGACGTGGTCGTGGGCTCCCGGCTGGTCGTTGATGCTCACGTTCCTGCTGCTGCTGTTCCCGGACGGACACCTCCCGTCGCCCCGGTGGCGGTGGGCCGCCTGGGTCTCGGCCGTCGCGATCGCGTTCGAGACCGTCGGCTCGATGATGGATCCGAACCCGACCGGTGACGCGCTGTACCGCAACCCGCTCGGCATTCGCTCGGTCCACAGCGTCGCGGCCAACATCGGGGGCTTCCAGGAGCTCGCCGGCACCGGGCTCACGATCGTCGCCGCCGTCGCGTGCCTGGTGGCGCTCGTCGCTCGCTACCGGCGATCCCGGGGGGACGAGCGGGAGCAGATGAAGTGGTTCGTCTACGGAGGGATCGCGTTCATCGTCCTGCTCCCCGCGACCACCGTGCTGGCCGAGGGCCGCCCCATCCTCGAGGTCCTGGCCTTCGTGGCCGTGCCCATCCTTCCCGCGGCCATCGGCGTGGCCGTCATGAAGTACCGGCTGTACGACATCGAACTGGTCATCAACAAGACCGTGGTCTACGGGGCGCTCGCCGCGTTCATCACCGGCGTCTACGTCGCCATCGTGGTGGGCGTCGGGGCCCTGCTCGGCAGCGCCGGCCGGCCGAACGTCGCGCTGTCGATCGTGGCCACGGCCGTCGTGGCGGTGGCGTTCCAGCCGGCGCGCCACCGCGTGCAGCGGCTGGCGAACCGGCTCGTCTACGGCACGCGCGCCACGCCCTACGAGACGCTGTCGGAGTTCTCCGACCGCATGGCCGGCGTGTCCGCCGCCGAGGACATCCTGCCCAACCTGGCTGCGGCCACGGCGGAGGGCACGGGCGCGGCGCGCGCCGACGTGTGGCTGCGAAGCGGCGACGAGCTCCGGCCGGCCGCGATGTGGCCGCCCGGCGTGGGCCCGCGCGACCCCATCCGACTGCGGGACGGGTCGGTGCCGACGGCCGAAGGGCCGGAACGGATCGCGCCGGTCTCGCACGAGGGCGAACTGCTCGGCGCGCTGTCGGTGACGAAGAAGCGAGGGGAGAACCTGTCGCCCTCGGAGGATCGCCTGATCGTGGACCTGGCGACGCAGGCCGCGCTGGTGCTGCGCAACGCCGCGCTGACCGAGGAGCTGGTGGCACGCCTGGACGAGCTCGCGGCCTCTCGCCTGCGCCTGGTGGCGGCCCGGGACGAGGAACGGCGACGACTGGAGCGAACCATCCAGGAGGGCCCCGAACGGCGACTGGCCGACCTCGCCGACAACGTGGTGCGAACCGCGTCGCGGCTGCCCGACGGTGATCATGCCGCCGATGCGATCGCCGGGCTGCGCGACGACGCCGTCCGGGCGCTGGATCAGCTTCGGGACGTGGCACGCGGGATCTACCCGCCGCTGCTGGCCGACAAGGGCCTGGCCGCGGCGCTGGAGGCGCAGGCGCGCAAGGCCCCGATTCCCGTCGCGGTGGACGTCGCCGGCCTGGACCGGTACCCGCAGGAGGTCGAGGCGGCCGTCTACTTCGTCGCGCTGGAGGCGATGCAGAACGTCGCCAGCCACGCGCGGGCGCGCCGAGCGTGGCTGCGCGTCGCCGACGAGGGCTCGACCCTTCGATTCGAGATCCGCGATGACGGCGACGGTTTCGATCCCGCCGAAACGCCGTTCGGGGCGGGGCTCACCACCGTATCGGACCGGCTGGCGGCGCTCGACGGCAGCGTCGCCGTCGAATCGACGCCCGGCTCCGGCGTTTCGGTGCGCGGCTGGATTCCGCTGGTCGCCACGGCGGCGGTCGTATGAGCCGCTCGGGTGTCGCCCCACGCCGGTCGAAGGTCCTCGCATGGTCGATCTTCGCGTTCTGCGCGGCGGCGTTCGTCGCCAACCTGTACCTGATGTGGCTCGGCCGTCACATCCCGCAGTCCGGCGGCTGGAACGGCAACTCGCCGCTGCTGTTCAACGTGCTGTTCGGGTTGGTGGTGATGGCGTTCCCGGTGGTCGGGGTGCTCGTGGCAACGCGGCATCCGGACAACCGCCTGGGATGGATCCTGCTTGCCATCGGCGTGGCCTGGTCGCTGCCGACCACCAACTACGCGCTGGACGCGTACTTCGTGCATCCGCTGCCCCTGGCCCGCTGGGTCCTGGGGTTCGATCAATGGCTCTGGGTTCCGGCGGTCGGACTGATGGGCACGTTCCTCATCCTGCTGTTCCCCGACGGGCATCTCCCCTCGCCGCGCTGGCGCTGGCTCGCGTGGCTGACGGGCTCGACCCTGGTGATCACGTCCGTCGCCATCCTGGTCTCGCCGGGACCCATCGCCCTGCCTGCGGGCCGGCACGTCGACAACCCGTTCGGGCTCGGCTCGCTGTCGGGGCCCATCGACGTCCTGTACGTCCTCGGCCTGCTCCTTCCCGTTTGCATGATCGCCTCGGCCGTGGCGCTGGTGGTGCGGTACCGGCGCTCGACCGGCGTCGTCCGGGAGCAACTGAAGTGGCTCGCCTATACCGCCGCGATGATCGCCGCGGTGTACCTCCTGGTGCTGTTCGCATCGCTCTGGTACACCGAATTCGGCCACGGGCAGCCACGCTGGCTGGACTTCGCGCAGGTAACGATCGTGCTGGCGTTCGGCCTGATCCCCGTGTCGATCGGCATCGCCATCTTCCGCTACCGCCTATACGACATCGACATCGTCATCAACAAGACCCTGGTATTCGGAGCCCTTGCCGGGTTCATCGCCGCGGTGTACGTGATCATCGTCGTCGGCGTGGGCGCGCTGATCGGCGATCGCGGCCGCTCGAACCTGGGCCTGTCCGTGGCCGCGACGGCGGTCGTGGCGGTCGCCTTCCAGCCGGTGCGCGAGCGTGTGCGCCACTGGGCCAACCGCCTGGTCTACGGGCATCGCTCGACGCCGCTCGAGGCGCTCTCGGCCGTCTCCGACCGCATGTCGCTGGGCGCATCCGATCCCGACCTGTTGGTTCGCATGGCCGAGATCCTGGTCGCGGCCACCGGTGCCGGCCGCGTGGACGTGTGGCTGAACGTCGGCGGGCGTCTACGCGACCAGGCCACGTGGCCGCCGGACGCCGAGCCGCTGCCGGCGGTCGGCATCCCGGCCGGCGAGACGATCGTCATCGACGGGACGGACCACGCGGCGCCGGTGCGCCACCAGGGCGCGCTGCTGGGGGCGCTGTCGCTCACCAAGAAGCGGGGCGAGGCGGTGACGCCGCCCGAGCAGCGCCTGGTTGCCGACCTAGCGTCCCAGGCCGGCCTGGTGCTGCGAAACGCAGGCTTGAACGGCCAGCTGGCCGCGCGGCTGGACGAGCTTCGGGCCTCGCGCCGCCGGCTGGTCGAGACCCAGGACGCCGAGCGGCGGCGCCTGGAGCGCGACATTCACGACGGCGCGCAGCAACAGTTGGTGGCCCTGTCGGTCAAGCTCCGGTTGGCCGGGCAGCTGGCGGGCAAGGACCGCGGGGCCGCTCGCACGATGCTCGAGCAGGTCGGCGACGACACGGCCGACGCCATCGCCACGCTGCGGGACCTTGCGGGCGGCATCTATCCGCGCCGTCTTGCCGACGAGGGGCTGGTGGCCGCGCTCCAGGCTCAGGCTGGGGGCTCGAGCGTCGCGGTGACGATCGAGCCGGACGGGGTCGGGCGGTACACGCCGGAGGTGGAGGCGGCCGTCTACTTCTGCGCGCTCGAGGCACTGCAGAACGTGTCGAAGTACGCCGGCGCGAGCTCGGCGACGGTCCGGCTGGCCGCCTCCAACGGCGACCTGCGATTCGAGGTGACCGACGACGGCGCGGGATTCGACGCGGCCACGACGCCGCCGGGATCGGGCCTGACCAACATGCGCGACCGTCTGGACGCGCTTGGGGGGACGCTGACGGTGGAGTCCACGCCGGGCTCCGGGACCACCGTCCGCGGCCGGGTGGCGACCGGCGAGCGGGTGCCGGCATGACGGCGCGTACGACGACTCGGCTGGCGTGGTCGTTGTGGGGCATCACGATCGCGCTCGCGGTGACCGCCGGGATCGTGTTGTTCGTGCACCCCGCCCCCGCCGGAGCGAATCAGGGGAACGGGGCGAACAACGTGGTTGGGATCGCGTTCATCCTGGGGTTCGCCGTCGTGGGCGGACTCCTCACCTTGAAGCGCCCCGGCAATCCGATCGGCTGGCTGCTCGGAGCGACGGCCGCGTGCTACGCGATCGGTGCCGCGGGCGTCGCCTTGCAGGGCCTTCCCTCGTTCTCGTCGAAGCTGGACTGGCTGGGGTGGATCTGGCTGTTCGGGGGCGGGCTCACGGCGTTCGTCCTGCTGCTGTTCCCGACGGGATCCCTGCCGTCGCCCCGGTGGCGCCCGGTTGCCTGGGCCATGGGGACGGGCCTGGGCGCGTGGGCGCTGGGCAACGCGTTCGGGCCGAAGATCTTCACGAGCGACACGCCGCAAGCGAACCCGATCGGGATCGCGGCTCCGGTTGGAAACGTCTTCGTCGCCCTGCTCGTCGCCGGCTTGCTCCTGATGGTCGTCGGGACCGTCTGTGCGATCGCGTCGCTGGTCTTCCGGTACCGTCGCGCCTCGTCGGTGGAGCGCGAACAGCTCAAGTGGCTGCTCTATGCCGCCGCGCTGATCATCGTGGGTCAGCTGTCGAGCCTGTTCGTCGGCAAGCTCCTGGACAGCGCCACCGCGGCCACCAACTTGGAGAACGCGATCACCACCGGGACGATCGTGTTCGTGCCGATCGCGATCGGCATTGCGGTCTTCAAGTACCGGCTGTACGACATCGAGCTGGTCATCAACCGCACGCTGGTCTACGGCGCGCTCGCGGCGTTCATCACCGTGGTATACGTGGCGATCGTCGTCGGCATCGGCGCCCTGGCCGGAGGCGGCAGCCAGCCGAACGTCGTGCTGTCGGTTCTGGCGACGGCGGTGGTGGCCGTGGCGTTCCAGCCCGCGCGCGCCCGGGCCCAACGGCTCGCCAACCGTCTGGTGTACGGAAAGCGCGCGACCCCGTACGAGGCGCTGTCGGAGTTCTCCGACCAGGTCGGGGCCACGATCGCCACCGAGGACCTGATGCCGCGGCTGGCCGCCGTCCTGGCGGAGGCGACCGGCGCCACGTCCACCGGCGTCTGGGTGCGGTCGGGCGACGAGCTCGTCCTGGAGGCGGCGACTCCGGCTCCCACCCCGCGGTTCGAGGCCGGCTCGCGGATCGGCCTGGCCGGCAATCAGATCCCGCCACTGCCGGGCGCGACCCATGTCTTCGAGGTCCGCCACCGCGGCGACCTGCTCGGCGCGCTGTCGCTGTCCAAGCGGCCGGGCGAGGCACTGACCCCGACCGAGGAGAAGCTGGCGTCGCAGCTCGCATCGCAGTGTGGGTTGGTGATCCGAAACGCCGGGCTGACGGAGGAGCTGAAGGCGCACCTGCAGGAGCTGCGCGCCTCCCGGCAGCGCATCGTCACCGCGGCCGACGAAGAGCGCCGGCGGCTGGAGCGCAACGTGCACGATGGCGCTCAGCAGCAGCTCGTGGCGCTGGCCGTGAAGGCGCGGCTGGCGGAGGGAATGGTCGGCCGCGATCGGGAGCGGGTTCGGGACCTCGTCGGCCAGCTCCAGTCCGATGCGGGCGACGCGCTCGAGAACCTGCGCGACCTGGCGCGCGGCATCTATCCGCCGCTGCTTGCCGACAAGGGGCTGACGGCCGCACTCGAGGCACAGGTCCGCCGGGCGGCGATCCCGGTCGAGGTCGAGTCGGACGGGGTCGGCCGCTACTCCCAGGAGACGGAGGCGGCCGTGTACTTCTGCGCGCTGGAGGCGCTGCAGAACGTGGCGAAGTACGCCGAGGCCTCGGCGGTCGTCATTCGCCTGTCGGATGCCGGCGGCGGGCTCGAGTTCGTCGTGCGAGACGACGGGCGGGGTTTCGACTCCTCCGACACGGGTTACGGCACGGGACTGCAGGGCATGGCCGACCGGCTGGACGCGCTCGGCGGAACGCTCGAGGTCCGATCGGCGCGGGGCGAGGGGACCACGGTCGTCGGGACGCTGCCCGCGCGCGCACTGGAGCCGCTGGGATGAACGACCGCCGTCCGATCGCGCCGCTGATCGTGCTGGGGACGACGGTCGCCCTGGCGGCCGTCGCCTCCGCCACGAGCTGGCAGGACCAGGGGCCGTCGCCGTTCTTCCCCATGGTGTACGCGATCGTCGGGGCGCTCATCGCCCGGCGAACGCGCAATCGCATCGGGTGGCTGCTCCAGGGGGTCGCCCTGCTCTTGACGCTCACGAACATCACCGAGGCGTACGTCTACCGCTGGGCCGTCGGCGGCCACGCGCTGCCGGGGGCCGCGTTCGCGGCGCTGGCGAACCAGGTGGCGTACGTGGTCGCCATCGGGGGGATCGTCCTGATCGTGCTGATCTATCCGGCGGGCAGGTTCCTCTCGGGACGGTGGCGCGCGGTCGCATGGGCGCTGACCGCATCTACCGCCGCCTGCGCCGTGGGGCTGGTGGCCCGCGCGGGGACCATGAACACGGACACGAACACGAACCTGACGAACCCGCTCGCGGTCGGCCCGCGCGCCCTTGCGGAGGCTCTGGTACGGGCCGGCTCCTGGGGGTTGATCGCCTGCGGGCTCGTGAGCCTGGCGGCGGTCGTCGTTCGTGCCCGGCGCGCGTCGGGAGACGAACGCGAACAGATCCGCTGGCTCGCCTACGCCGGCCTGCTCGGGATGGCCCTCCTCCTCGGATCCGCGCTGGTCGTCACGTTCGTTCCTCAGGTGCAGTCGCCCGGGTATCACAACTCGTTCGCGGTGGGCCTGGGCAGCGTTCTCCTCTGGGGCGGGTTCCTGTGCTGCATCGGGATCGGCATCCCCGCCGCGATGGGCTTCGCCATCCTGAAGTACCGGCTGTACGACATCGACGTCGTCATCCAACGGACCTTGGTCTACGGCGCCCTGGCCGCGTTCATCACGGCGGTGTACGTCGGGATGGTCGTCGGAGTCGGGGCGCTGCTCAACACCAGAGGCCATCCGAACCTGGGCCTGTCCATCCTGGCGACGGCGGTGGTGGCGATCGCGTTCCAGCCGGTGCGGGAGCGGGTGCAACGCGTCGCGAACCGGCTGGTGTACGGGAAGCGGGCCACGCCGTACGAGGCGCTCGCGGACCTGTCGGAGCGCATGGGGGCCAGCTTCGCCGTCGACGACGTGCTTCCTCGGATGGCCCGCGTCCTTGCCGAAGCGACCGGCGCGTCGCGCGCGGACGTGTGGCTGCGTTCGCGCGACGAGCTCCACGTCGAGGCGACGTGGCCCGTCGACGCGCCGGCGATCGGCCGGATCGCGCTGGAGGCCGGTGAACCGGCGACCCCGCCGGGGATCGATCGCGTCGCCGCCGTCCGGCATCACGGCGAGCTGCTCGGCGCGCTGTCGTTCACCAAGCAGCGCGGCGACGCCGTCACGCCGGTCGAGGACCGGCTCATCTCCGACCTGGCGGCGCAAACGGGCCTGGTTCTTCATAACGCCGGCCTGAGCGAACAGCTGCTGGCCAGGCTCGAGGAGCTCCGCGCCTCCCGGCAACGACTCGTCGGCGCCAGGGACGAAGAGCGGCGGCGCCTCGAGCGCAACATCCACGACGGCGCGCAACAGCAGCTGGTCGCGCTGGCGGTGAAGGTCCGCCTGGCCGGCATCGCCCTGGACCGTGACGAGGACCAGGCCCGCACGCTGCTGTCCCAGGTCCGCACCGAGACGACCGAGGCGCTGGATACCCTTCGCGAGCTCGCGCGCGGGATCTACCCGCCGCTGCTCGCCGATCGCGGGCTGGCCGCGGCGCTGGAGGCACAGGCCGGCAAGTCCGTGCTGCCCGTCCGGGTCGAGTCGAACGGGATCGGCCGCTACGCGCCCGACGTCGAAGCGGCCGTCTACTTCTGCGCGCTCGAGGCGTTGCAGAACGTGGCGAAGTACGCGGGCGCGACGGCGGCAACGGTGCGGCTCGCGGCGGCGAACGGCGACCTGCGGTTCGAGGTCGCCGACGATGGAACGGGGTTCGACCCGTCGGCGACCGCATACGGGACCGGCCTGCAGGGCATGGCCGACCGGCTTGACGCGGCCGGCGGGACCCTGGAGGTCCGCTCCGCGCCCGGCGCCGGAACCACCGTCGTCGGTCGCGTGCCCGCGCGATCCCTGGAGCTGGTGGGATGAGCGTCGGGACAGACGACGCAGGCGCTCCGGCGCCCTCGCGGGGCGGCCATGTGACGGCGATCGTCGCGATCGTGGCGGCCGGGCTGGCCATGAACGTGGCCGCGGCGATCGCGATCATCGCGACGCATCCGGTGCCCGCGTACCCCTGGCCCCTGATCGCGGTCGCCGTGCCGACCCTGTTCGTCGGTGCGCTCATCTGCGTGCGCAAGCCCAGCGAGACCATCGGATGGCTGTTGCTGTGGATCGGGTTCGCCATGAGCGCGATGATCCTGCTCGGGGAGTACGCGATGTACTCCGTGTACGGCCGGTCCTCGTCGCTCCCGCTCACGGGCGCGGCGGCCTGGGTCTCCAGCGTTCTGCAGGCGAGCGCGATCTTCGCGATCCTGGTCGTGCTCGTCGTCTACCCGACGGGCCGCCTGCTCTCGCCTCGGTGGCGATGGCTCTCGTGGGCGGTCGTGATCGCCGGGATGACCGCGTTCGGCGTGACCGCGTTCTCGTGGCCGACGTTCGACAGCAACCTGGACACGATCCGCAATCCCCTCGGCTTGGCGCACCCTCCGACCGTGCTGGTCCTGCTGGCGGCCGTCGGCAACGCCGTGACGTTCCTGGCCCTCGGCGGCGCCGTCGTCCAGTTGATCCTGCGCCTGGTTCGAAGCCGCGGCGACGAACGGGAGCAGCTCAAGTGGTTCGTCTACGTGGCGATCGTCGGCCCCATCGCCTTGTGGGTGGTCCCGTCGCTGGTCCCCCACGACTGGGAGCAGTGGGTGGGCAACGTCGTGTGGACGCTCGTGCCGATCGCGCTGATCGCGTCGATCGCCGTCGCCATCCTTCGATACCGGCTGTACGACATCGACGTCGTGATCCGAAAGACCCTGGTCTTCGGTGTGCTCGCCGCGTTCGTCACCGCCGTCTACGCGATCGTCGTGGCTGGGTTCGGGGCGGTCGCGGGCCGCGCCGGCCCGGCGCTGTCGTTCGCCGCGGCCGTGCTGGTGGCCGTCGCGTTCCAACCCGTCCGGGATCGCGCGCGGCGGCTGGCCGACCGCCTCGTGTACGGCCGTCGCGCGACGCCGTACGAGGTGCTCACCGAGTTCTCCGCGCAGGTGTCCGACGCGGTCTCGACCGACGACGTGCTCCCTCGCCTCGCCCGTGTCGTCGCGCAGGGCATGGGCGTGCGGCGAGCCCGCGTATGGCTCCGGGTCGCCGGCGCATACGTGCCCGCGGCGTCCTGGCCGCAGGAAAACGGGGACCGGCCCGAGATCGTCCCGGCGAGCGGCGACGAGCTACCCGCGCTTCCCGCGACGGAGTCGTTCGCCGTGGCGAACGCGGGGACGGTGCTCGGCGCCATCGCGGTCGACGCCGATCCGGCCGACCCGTTGACGCCGGCCAGGAGCAAGCTCGCCCGTGACGTCGCTGCGCAGGCCGGGCTGATCCTACGCAACGTCCAGCTGGTCGAGGACCTTCGTGCCTCGCGACAACGCATCGTGTCCGCTCAGGACGAGGAGCGCCGGCGCATCCAGCGAAGCCTGCAGGCCGGGGCGGAGCGGCACCTGGCCGGGCTCGACGAGTTGCTCGGGCGGGCGGAGGCGACGGCCGCCGATGAGGCGCCGCCGGCCGTCCCGGCCGTGCGGGACCTGCGCACGGGCGTCGACCGCGCCGTGGCGAACCTGCGCGCGCTGGCCGGCGGAGTCTACCCGCCCCTGCTCGAGGCCGAAGGCGTCGTTGCCGCACTGGGGGAGCAGGCCGGCGCGTCCGTGGTCCCGACCACGATCGACGCGCAGGACCTTGGCCGCTTCCCGCTCGAGGTCGAAGCAGCCGTCTACTTCTGCGCACTCGAGGCGATGCAGAACGCGGCCAAGTACGCGGACGCATCGCGCGTCGTCGTTCGGCTTCGCTCGTCGGACGGCGAGCTCGCGTTCGAGGTCACCGACGACGGTCGGGGCTTCGATCCCGCGACGCACGGGTACGGCACGGGCCTGCAGGGCATCGCAGACCGACTTGCCACGATCGGCGGAAGGCTGCACGTTCGCTCCCGCCCGGGAGCGGGCACGACCGTGGCCGGCAGCGTCCACGCGGCACCCGACGCGGTGACGGCATGAGCGCCACGGCGGCGCGGCGGCTTGCGATCGCCGCCCTGATCACGACCGTCACCTTCATCGCGCTCGACCTGACGCTGCTTCGGCCCCGGCTCGGCGTCCCGTCGTCGAATGGAGCGTGGGACGTCTTCTACCTCATCGTGTTCGTGCTCGCGGGGCCCACGTTCGGGATCGCCGGCACGACGATCGTCGTGCGGCAGCCGAGAAACACGATCGGCTGGCTGCTCCTGGCCGTTCCGCTGCTGGCATCGTTCGCATTCTTCGTTGGCGACTACGCGACCTACGCGTTTGTCGCGTCGCCGGGAGCACCCTTGGGCCTGGCGGCGGCCTGGATCGACCGCTGGGCGATCGTGCCGACCCTGTGCCTGATGATCCCGCTGTTCCTGCTGTTCCCCGACGGCCGCGTCCCGTCCCGGCGGTGGCGGCCGGTGCTGTGGCTCGTTCTCGCCGCTCCGATCCTCACCGCGCTGACCTTCGCGCTGACGCCGGGACGCATGACCGGTGCGTTCGCGACCCTCACCTCCGTCCACGTCGACAACCCCACCGGCATTCCCGGCGCCGGCGGCGTCATGCCCGTGCTGTCGACGATCCTCGGGTTCACGTGCGTGCTGGGGGCCTTCCTGTCCGGCGCCGCGCTCATCGTTCGGTTCCGCGGCCGCCGAGGCGACGAGCGCCAGCAGATCAAGTGGCTCGCGTTCGTCGGCGTGGCGTTCCTCATCGAGTTGACGATCACACCGATCATCGGCGTCTTGCTCGGGGACTCGAGCGCAGGCGACGCGGTCGGCGACTTCATGTTCGCGGTCATGTTCGTCACGCTGGGATTCGGCATCCCCATCGCGTGCGCCGTGGCCATCCTCAAGTACCGGCTGTACGACCTGGACATCGTCGTGCGCAAGACGATCGTGGTCGGCGCCCTGGCGGTGTTCGTGACCGCCGTGTACGCGAGCATCGTGGCCGGCATCGGAACGGCCGTCGGCGCGCGCGGCAGCACGAAGCTCTCCTTCGTCGCGGCGGTCGCGCTGGCCATCCTGTTCCATCCCGCGCGCGACCGGGCCCGCCGGTTGGCCGACCGCCTCGTGTACGGCAAGCGCGCGACGCCGTACGAGGTGCTGTCGGAGTTCTCCGAGCGGGTGGCCGATGCGTACTCGACCGAGGACGTGCTGCCGCGGATGGCGCGGCTGCTGGCGGAAGGCACCGGCGCGACGCAGACGCGCGTGTGGCTTCGCGTCGGTAGCGATCTGGTCCCGGCCGCCGCGTTTCCGTCCGATGGTGGGGCGTTGAACGGCGCGGAGGATGAGGCGACGAGCGGTGAGGGCGCAATCGACGAAAGGGCGAGCCGTTTCCCGGTCGTGCATCTCGACGAGCCCCTCGGGGTCGTGACCGTACGTCTGCCCGCGTCGGACCCGCTCACGCCGCCGAAGCAGACCCTGATCCGCGACTTCGTCGCCCAGGCCGGTCCGGTGCTGCGCAACGTCCGGCTGGTCGAGGACCTCAAGGCATCGCGCGCAAGGCTGATCGCGACCCGGGACCGGGAGCGCCGGACCCTGGAGCGGAACATCCACGACGGCGCGCAGCAGCAACTGGTCGCGCTGGCGATCAGGGCCAAGCTGGCGGGTGGCATCGCGCGAGGCGCGGGCGCGCAGGACACCGAGCGGCTGCTCGACGAGGCGCGCGCCGGGGCGCAGGCGGCGCTCGAGGAGCTTCGCGACGTCGCGCGCGGCATCTACCCGCCGTTGCTGGCCGACCGGGGGCTGGTGGCGGCGCTGGAGGCCCAGTCGAAGAAGGCGGCGCTGCCGGTCCGTCTGGAGGCCGAAGACGTCGCCCGGTACCCTCAGGCCGTGGAAGCGACCGTGTATTTCTGCGCGGTGGAAGCGCTGCGCAACGTGACCACGCACGCGCACGCCGGATCGGCGACCATTCGGCTGGCAGCCTCGAACGGCACGTTGGAGTTTGGCGTCGTGGACGACGGCGTCGGGT
>DASXAQ010000003.1:0-3049 GCA_036406615.1 Actinomycetota bacterium
GTGCGACCTGCGGCCCCGGCGTTCGGGGCCCATGAGAGCAGGGCAAACAGCAAGGCGGGCGTGGCCACAAGCGCGACCAGGCGGGATCTCATCCGAACCTCCCCCTATGAATGCACTGGCCGGCGGGCTAAGAACAGGCTAGGCCTACACCGCCGCCGGAGTCAAGACAAACACGGACTAAACGCGCTGTTGCCTTGTCAGCCCCCTCCGACGACAAACGCGCCGGTGTGCGCGTCGATCACGGTGCCCCAAGTCGTCATGTAGCACTCGGGGCGGGGGCTGCTCGACGCGGCCGCCTCCGGTGTTGAAGTGACTTCCGGCGCTCCGAAGATGGGAGCGCATGCGCCGGCGTCCTCTTCGCCGGCCCGCCGCAGCGCCTGGTCGAAGGAAATGATGCCTGCCAGGTCCATTCCGTCGGTCGAGCGCAAGGCGCCCGAGCGCAGGTTGTCGTGGAGCGTGACATTGGAGAGCCGAACGGCGTCGCATCCGGACACGAAGGTGGCGCAAGGCACCGGCTGGCCGACGGATGCGGTCGCATGAGCAGCCGGGCTGACATTCGTGGCTGGAAGCCACGCCATGCAGCAGTACACGTCGTGCGCGACGAGTCGCTGTTCGGATCCGTCGATGCCGACGACGTAACCGTCGGTGCCCCGGGGGCCGGCAACGAACGCGAACTGTTCACCATCGGGAGACCACTGAACCCGCTGCAGCGTGCCGCCGCATGCCGTCGGGCACACGGGAACGGAGCGTGGGGAACCGCACGAAGCGGGCACGACGTCGATCACGGGCGCTCCGATGCCCGGCACGAACCCGATCTCCGCCCCGTCGGGTGACCAGGCCGGCGGGGTCAGCTGGCAATAGGACTGAGCCCTGGTGAGAGGGCAGTTCCAAACGGGTCGCACGTCCGATCCATCGGGCGCGATGACGAACACGCCGTTCTGGTCGGTGACTGTCGGTGGGGGCTGCAGCGGGCCGCGGAAGGTGAATCGGCTGAACGCGATCTCTGTGCCGTCCGGTGACCAAGCTGGTGAGGTGTCCGTGTAGCACGGGCGATCGGCGGTCGCCGCCGAGTACGGCCAGCAGTTGCGGTCGGTGAGCTGCGTCAGCCCTGTGCCGTCGGCGTTCACGACCCACAGTGGGCTCGGCGAGATCGTGAGCCCGATCTCCAGCAGGACTCCCTCATCGGAAAAGGCGATCCGGGTCCCGTCCGGCGACCAGACGGGCTCGGCCAGGCCCTGTCCACACCTGGCGGAGCACAGCGTTCGGCGTCCGGTCCCGTCGGCGTTCATGACGTCGAGTGATTGGTTCACCGGGCCCTCGCTGGCTCGCTGCACGAATGCGATGCGCCGGTCGTCGGGCGACCACGAGAGGTCCGCCACGTCACAGGTCTGGGTCCCACACTCGAAGAGCCGTCGAAGGCCTGAGCCGTCGATGTTCATCGTGAAGAGCGCGCTCTGGTACGTCGCCGGTCCATGGCTGGGGGATGTCCGCACGAACGCCACGCGCGTCCCATCCTGCGACCACCAGGCATCCGATTCGGCGCCGAGGTCGCTCCGGGTCAAGTTCCGGAGCCCGGTTCCATTTACGTTCACCGCGTAGATATCGGTGTTCCCGACCCCGGGCGGACCGCCGGATCCGTCCCGGCCCACGAAGGCGATCGGACCGTTTGGGCGCGGCCCGATCGGCACGGTGGGCGTCGAGGCTCGGGACCCCAAGAACGCGACCGCCGCGATCCCCGTCCCGGCGGCGGCCACCACGAGCGCCAACGCCGCCGCGAGGAATCGCCGGCGCCGCTCACGCGTCTTCGCCCGAGCGAGGGTGCGCTCCAGGTCGTTCTCGCCCGACTCGAAGGCCCGGGCGGCTCGTTCCAGCAGTTCCGTGAGCTCACTCATCGCGTACTCCCAGTCGATCACGAAGGGCTACCCGCGCCCGGTGGATCCGGCCACGAACGGAGGCGGCATCGATGCCAAGGACTCGGCCGGCTTCTTCGGCGTCCAGTCCGAGCCACTCGACGAGCACCAGTGCCTCGCGCTGTTCCAGGGACAGCGACGCCAGGACCCGCAGCACCTCGTCGCGGGACTCGACGAGCTCCTCGGGACCCGCAGAGGCTCGCAGTTCCGCGCTCGGCTCCGCCCTCCGGAAGTGCCGGCGGTGGAGGTTCACCGCTACCCGGTACGCGTATCCGGCGGGTGAGTCCATGCCGGCCACGCGATGCCAGCGTTCGAAGACGCGAGACATCGCCTCCTGCGCCAGGTCCTCCGCCTCCGCTCGGTCGCCGGTCATCAGGTACATGGCCCGCCCGAGCCTCAGGTACTCGGCTTCGAAGAACTCCTCGAACGTCAGGCGTCTGCCTCCTGTCCATTTGCGGGCGGCACCACCCAGACCTGTGTACTAAAGCCCAGAACGCAGTCCGGCGTTTGGCTCCCGCGCACGTTGATCCGGGCCGCTTCGACGGGCTGCCGCGGCGGCGACGCGCTAGAGCGTCGGCAAGTTCTCCGCTCGCGCCGCCTCGTCTGCGGTCAGCCACGCGAACGTGATCAAGGCGGCGGCGATCAGGACGGCGACGACGGCGATGGCCACGCGCGCGCGCACGTAGTGCTCGAGGTGGGGGAGACAGGTGCCGGGAGGGCCGGAACAGCTGCCCTCCGAAGTGACCGGTTACTGGGTGGCCAGCACGAGCCGCTGGCGCATCAGCCGAAGCGCCGACGTCGATCCGTTGAGCCGCGCCTGGTCGTCGCCGGCGCGTCCCCACAGCCAGAGCAGCACGCTCGAGGGATCGCCCTCGACGGAGGCGTTGGCGTCGGCGCCCGCTTCGGCCTCCGAAACCGCAACCGTCTCGGGTTCGAGCGTGACCAGCCAACGGCGTTCGCCGGTCGCAACGGTCACGAGTTGCGTGCCCGACTCGGGAGCGGGATCGTCGGACCAGTCCCCGGCGAGCATGATCACGAGGATCTCGTCGACGCCATCGGTGGCCAGGTCGGGGTCGATCACCGGCGCTCGGTCCACCGCGAGGTCGGCGTCGGCTCGGTGGACGGCTGTCTCCTGCGCC
>DASXAQ010000004.1:0-2090 GCA_036406615.1 Actinomycetota bacterium
GTCGAGCCGTGCCAGGCGGTCGATCCGCGCGAGCGGGTCGTGCGGCAGGGGCAGCGTCTCCTCCACGCCGTCGACGAACGCGTTCCAGCCCCGCTCGGCGATGGCGTCGCGCTCGGCGATGGTGCCCGTCCGGCGCTCGTCGCCGACGTACCACGCCGCGACCTCCGTCCCTCCGCCGATCTCGACCTCCAGGCCGGCCCGCACGAGCTCGGACCACGTGTGTGGCTGGTGCCAGTGCACCCACCCGCCGCCGAGCTCGATGTCGAGCCCCTCCCACGGCGCGGTCCAGGTGCGGCCGCCCAGACGGTCTCGGGCCTCGAGAAGGAGCGTCCGGGCGCCGCGGAGCGCGGCTTCGCGCGCGGCGGTGACGCCCGCGAACCCTCCTCCCACGACCACGACGTCGAGCACGTTCCTCAGCCTCCGTCAAATCGCCTGACTGATGAGTCAGTCAGGAGGGTGTGAGTATACCGAACACCCCGCCCGCGAAGCCCTGTTGACACGGCGCTTGTGCGGGTGGATACTCGCGCCGGCAACGGGTCCTGGAGGGGGGACTTGGGGGGATGGGCCGAAGGGCTGTCTTCGCGCCGCGAGCTTCTCGTACGCGGCGGCGCCCTCGTGGCCGCGGCCGGCCTGCCGCGGTGGATCGGAACCGCTGAGGCGGCCGCCGCGCCCGCCGCGCGCGACCCGTCGATCGTCGGCAGCTACGGCGGCCTCGTCGTTCCAGCGTCCGGCGCGTACTTCGGGGCGGACGACACCACCCGCGGGTTCACGACCGCGAAGGGGATCGAGACGCAGCTTCACCGCCGCATGGCGATCCGGAATCGCCGCTACGGCTGGCTGGCGGCGTGCCCGAGCGCCGCCACCCGCGCCGACGCGGCCCTCACCGGGCCGCGGGTCATCCCGATGGTGTCATTCGGGCAGCCGTCGACGTTTCCCGTCAAGACCACCGGCTGGAAGGGAAAGGGCGACACCACCACGACCGCGTTCGGGACCGGCATCGACCGCATCACGAACGGCGAGTTCGACGGCTACTGGTCGGGCGTCGCCTCGGCCCTCCTCGCCCTCCAGGTGCCTGTGCTGCTGCGGCTCTGGCAGGAGCCGAACGGGATGCACAACCCCTACTACGCGGCCTGGCAGGGCGGCGTCGGCACCGGCGGCGAGGCCGCGTTCATCGCGGCGTGGCGCCACGTCAAGTCCGTGTTCCACGCAGCGGGGGCGACGATCGACGCCGGCGGCAACTGCATCTTCATCTTCTGCGCCCAGCGCCGATCGACGGCGAGCACCTGGCAGGTCTACTGGCCGGGCGACGACGTCGTCGACTTCTCGGGCGTCGACCTCTATCGCGACACGTTCGTCGACGCCGCCGAGAACGCGGGCAAGAACTGGGACACCTACACGTGGGCCGTCGACCACCACAAGCCGTACATCGTCTGTGAGAGCGGGTTCGTCAACAAGCAGAAGATCACGACCGCCGCGGGCAAGTTCGACAAGGACGGCTCGGTGACGGGGCACAGCCTGATCACCGACACCCGCACGACGGTCATCCAGAGCCCGCAGTGCGTCGCCTACTGCGTGTGGAACAACATCGGCCCGAACGGCAACAACTTCATCGATACGACCGCCGCATCGCTCAAGCAGTACCGCGATTTCGCGAACGACCCGTACTACGCGCTGACGCGGTAGGTCAGTCCGACCGCTTCACGTCCTCGACCAGGCGGTCGAAGTCGGGGCCGTCGAACTCGGCGACGGCGCGGTCGTACTTCTCCATCCCCCACGTCCAGAAGTCGAAGTCGATGTGCGAGACGCCGTCCTGGATCGACGCCCAAAGCGTCCACCCGTACTTCGACATGAGCCCCCACAGCCGCGCCCGTGCGACCTTGTTCACCAGGTGCTCGCCGTAGTAGTGGCCGACGAGCTCGTCGAGCTGCGGCAGCGACAGGTTCGACTCGCTCCAGATGTTCCCGAGCTCGAAGCACGCGTCGTTCATCCCCGAGTACTCGTAGTCGATGAGCCGGAAGCCGTCGCCGACGTCGATGAAGTTCTCGGCCAGGAGGTCGTTGTTGCAGGGCACGGTGCCCTCGTCGCGCACG
>DASXAQ010000005.1:0-2198 GCA_036406615.1 Actinomycetota bacterium
ACGGCGCGGAGCCGGCAAGCTCGAGGCCGTCCACACGGCGGCAGCGACATCGGGCCGGGCCGTGCTCGTCTCGGGCTTCACGGTGATCGTCGCCATGGCCGGGATGTTCTTCGCGGGCGACAACACGTTCACCGCCATCGCGGTCGGCACGATCATGGTCGTCGCGATCGCGATGATCGGGTCGGTGACGGTCGTCCCCGCGCTGCTGGCGTGGCTGGGCGATCGCATCGACAAGGGCCGCATCCCGCTGCTGCACCGCCGCATGAACCGCGGCAGCGAGGGCGGCATGTGGAGCTGGGTCCTCGACAAGGCGCTGCGCCGCCCGGTGCTCGCCGTGGTCCTCTCCGGCGGCCTGCTCATCGTCCTCGCGCTGCCCGTGTTCAGCATGCACACGGTCCTGACCGGCACCGACGACCTCCCGCGCAAGCTCGCGGTCATGAAGACCTACGACCGGATGCAGGCCGCGTTCCCCGGCGGTCAGATCCCGGCCGTCGTCGTGCTGCAGGCCGATGACGTCACGACCCCGCAGATCGCCGCGGCGACCAAGCAGCTGGGCCAGCGCGCGTTCGCGACCGGCAAGATGAACGGGCCGCTCGACGTGACCGTCAGCCCGGACAAGCGCGTCGCCACCATCGACATCCCGATGAAGGGCGACGGCACCGACAAGCTGTCCGAGCAGGCGCTGTCGGCCCTGCGCGGCGGCGGCATCGTGCAGGGCACGGTCGGCAGCGCGCCCGGCGTCCAGCACGCGTTCGTGACCGGCATGGCCGCGGGCACCAACGACTTCAACTCGCTGATGAAGTCCCACGCCCCGATCGTGTTCGCCTTCGTCCTCACGCTGGCGTTCCTGCTGCTCCTGGTGACCTTCCGCTCGATCGTGATCCCGATCACGGCGATCGGCCTGAACCTGCTGTCGGTCGGAGCGGCCTACGGCGTGCTGACCTGGATCTTCCAGGACGGCCACCTCGAGGGCCTGCTGGGCTTCAAGTCAAACGGCGGGATCGTGAGCTGGCTGCCGTTGTTCCTCTTCGTGGTGCTGTTCGGCCTGTCGATGGACTACCACGTGTTCATCCTCAGCCGGATCCGCGAGGCGTTCGATCGCGGCATGAAGACCGAGGACGCGGTGGCGCACGGCATCAAGGCCACCGCCGGCACCGTGACGAGCGCGGCGATCGTGATGGTTGCGGTGTTCGCGATCTTCGCGACGCTCAGCACGCTCGACATGAAGCAGCTCGGCATCGGCCTATCGGTGGCGATCCTGCTCGACGCGACGATCGTCCGCGGCGTACTGCTGCCGGCGACGATGAAGCTCCTGGGCAAGTGGAACTGGTACCTGCCCAAGCGCCTGGAGTGGCTGCCGAAGATCAGCCACGACGCCGCCCCGCAGCCCGCGCGAGCCTAGGCAGCGCGTAACGCGATCCGCGCCCGCTGAGGGCCCGACCCGGTATACCGTCGAGGCATGAGCGTCCTCGTGTACCTGGTGGTCCTGGTCCTCAGCGGGCTCGTCGTCGGAGCGCTCGCGCGCCTCGCGCTCCCGGGCCCCGACCCGATGAGCATCGGCATGACGATCCTCATCGGGATCGCCGGGTCGTTCATCGGCGGCCTGGTGACGCTGGCGATCACCGGCGGGCGCAGCGCCGGCGGGATCGTCGTGTCGGTCGCCGCCGCGACGCTGATCGTCTACCTCATCCGCAAGCGGCGGGGCGGCAGCATCACCGACCCGGGCCTCGGGCCGCGGCGCTAGGCGCGCCTCCGGCTGCGGCGCGGCTGCTCTCGGCTGACGCCCTTGGCGGACGTGGGATCCGAAGCGTCCTGCCTAGTGCCGCTGTGCGCGGCAAAAGGCAGGACGTTTGACTGAGCGCCCCGCTGACGTGTTGGGGCGGCAGGCGCGAGGGAGAGGGTGGCCGCGTTAGGCGGTATGCAGCCCGGCGATGATCAGCGAGCGTGGCATGAGCATGGGGTCTCCAGACGTGTTGCGTGTCATCTGCCTGGAGACGCGGCCCCGCGACTCCTATTCCGCGGCCGGTCAGAACGCGATCGCGCCGTCGGCCTTCCATGCCGCGAGCTTGAGCAGCGTCGCGCGCTGGTGGACGAACCCGGCCAGGATGCACGTGCGGCCGTTGCGCTCGAAGGTCACGACGTCGCGGACCCCGTCCTTGTAGGCGAGCATGACCAGGCCGTTGACCTCGTAGCGCTCG
>DASXAQ010000006.1:0-62300 GCA_036406615.1 Actinomycetota bacterium
GGCCCGGCGCCCAGGCGTGCGCCGACGCCATGGCGGCGTGCGACGCCGAGCACGAATGGCTGTCGAGGGCTACGGCATCCGCGGCGTACCCGCATATCGACTTCGCGGGGTACGACCGGGTGCTTCGCCACCCCGCGGCCGGCGTGTGCCTGGCGGCCGGCGCGGTCGCGGCCCAAGTTCGGTTGGCGCGGATGGCGGGCGTGTCGGTGCGCGAGGAAACTCCCGTGTCGTCGGTGGAGCCCGGCCCGGACGGCGTGCGCGTGCGAACGCCCGAGGGTGAGATCGAGGCCCGTTGCGCTGTCGTGACCCCGGGGCCCTGGGCCGGACGGTTGCTCGGCGAGATGCTGGGCGCGCCGCGCGCGTTCGTCGCGACGTGGCAGACCACCAGCTACTACCGGCCGGCCGACGGCTCGGCGCCGCCCGAGCTGCCGACGTTCATCGAATGGACGGGGCCGGCCGTCGCCTGGTACGCCGTGCCGGCCGTCGGCGACGCGCCCGGCGTGAAGCTCGGCGACCACGACGTCGGCCCGACGGTCGATCCCGACGACGGCCCGTTCGCGCTGGACGAGCCCCGAGTGCGGGAGACGTCCGAGTACGTTCGCCGGCGCTTCCCCGGCCTGGATCCCGAGCCGGTGCTCGCGGAGGTCTGCCACTACACGATGACGCCCGACGAGGACTTCGTGCTGGATCGCGTGGGCCCGGTCGTGATCGGCGCGGGGTTCTCCGGGCACGGGTTCAAGTTCACGCCGCTGGTCGGGGAGATCCTGGCCGACCTTGCCATGGGACGCACGCCCGATGCGCCGATGGCTCGCTTCGCCGCGAACCGTCCGGCGCTGCTCGGCTGAGCTCCGCTTAGACGCCCGCGGCGGCGGGGATGAGCTGTTCGCCGATCAACGCGACCGCGTCCAGGTCGTCGTGCAGCAGGTGCTGGAACATGATGCGCGCCAGCCCGGCGCCGGACAGCTCCGACAGCCGCTGCATGACCTGGTCCGGCGTGCCCACGACCGCGCCCTCGCGCCCGCCGGCGTCGACGTACCCGGCGGGGTCGCGGTCGTTGCGCGTGAGCTTCAGCAGGCGCGCGGCGCGCGCCTCCAGCTCCGCGCGGTCCGACCCGAACAGCCCGAGCGTCATCATCGACAGCGGCAGCGTCGCCGGGTCGCGGCCGGCTGCCTCGCACGCCGCATCCAGCCGGGCCCGCGCTGCGGCCACGCCCTGCGGCGGCTCGAACGTCAGGTTGTACTCGTCGGCCCACCGGGCGGCCAGCGCGGCCGAACGTGGCCCGGCGTCGCCGCCGATGATCAGGCGCGGGTGCGGGTCCGCGACCGGCTTCGGGAACGCCCGGCACGCCTCGAGGCGGTAGTGGGACCCCTCGAACGTGACCTCGTCCTCGTCGCGGTCCCACAGCCGGTGCACGATCTCCACCTGCTCCTCCAGGATCGAGAATCGCTCGCGCGCAGGCGGAAACGGGAAGCCGAACGCGCGGTGCTCGTGTTCGTTCCACCCCGCGCCCATGCCGAGCTCGACGCGCCCGCCCGTCGCGTGGTCGGCGGTCACGACCTGCTTGGCCAGCACCGAGGGGTGGCGGAACGTAACCGGCGACACGAGCGTGCCCATTCGAAGCGTCGACGTGTGGCCGGACAGCGCTGCCAGCGTCGCCCACGCGTCCAGCGTTCCCTCCGGCGTCTCGCGGTTCGACAACGAGGTGTAGTGGTCCGAACGGAACATCGCGTCGAACCCGAGTTGCTCGCACGCGCCGGCCAGCGCGAGCCACTGGTCCCACGTGACGTTCTCCTGGCCCTCGACCATCAGGCAGATCTTCATCGTCGCCTCCGTCCGTGGGATCTCCCGGGCGCGTCGGTTGCCGACTGTACGATGAAAACGTGGAAGCCGCGTTCTTCGACCTGGATCGGACGGTGATCTCGCGCTCCAGCTCGCTGGCGCTCACGCGCCCGATGTATCGCGCGGGGCTCGTGTCGCGTTCGGCGCTGGTCAAGGGCGCGTACGCGCAGCTCGTCTACGGGCTGCTCGGCGCGGACGAGAAGAAGATGGACCGCGTCAAGGAGGGGATGCTCGCGCTCACGAAGGGCTGGGACCGCGAGCAGGTCCAGGAGGTCGTGCGCGACGCGCTCGTCGACCTCATCGACCCGTACATCTACCAGGAGGCCCTGGACCTCATGGAGCTGCACCGCGCGAGCGGCCGCGAGGTGTATCTGGTCTCCTCGTCGCCGGAGGAGGTCGTGCGCCCCCTGGCCGAGCACCTCGGCGACGTGGGCGTCATCGCCACGCGGGCGGAGATCGTCGACGGCAAGTACACGGGCGAGCTCGCGTTCTACTGCCAGGGAGACAACAAGGCGGCCGCGCTGCGCGAGATGGCGAAGCAGCGCGGGCTGGACCTGGCGGGGTCGTTCGCCTACTCGGACTCGATCACCGACGTCCCGATGCTGGAGGTCGTCGGCAACCCCGTGGCGGTCAACCCCGATCGCGAACTGCGCCGGATCGCCGTCGAGCGCGGCTGGCGCGTTCGGGACTTCCGCCGGCCCGTTCGCCTGCGGGAGCGGCTGCCCCTGTCGCGCTCGCCGGCGAACGTCGCCCGGGCGCTCGTGTTCGCCGCGATCGGCCTGGCGGTCGCGTGGCTGGTGGTTCGGCCCCGGTTGTCCCGCGGCGCGTCCTCTGCGGGACGCTGAGGGGACGAACGCCCGGGCGTCAGCCCAGACAGAGGATCGGCGTGTCGGCGCGCGCCACGCGCGAAGACGACCCCATCCGAGCGCCCGACGTCGCGCGCACCTCGTAGTAGTAGGTCGCGCCGCCGCCCAGGCCCCGGTCCGACACCGAGGTCGTGAACCGGCCCGAGACGCGCCCGATCGCTCGATAGGGGCCGGCCACCTGCCGCGCGCGGTACAGCTCGTACCCGTCGACGGACCGCGTGGTGGACGGCGACCAGGACACGTCGGCGCGGAACGCCAGGAAGCCGTCGCACTCGCCCTTCGCCGATACCGAGGCGGGGGCGCGCAGGAGCGGCGGCCGGGGCGAGGGTGGCGGGGACGAGCGCTGGAGCGGATGCAGCGCGAGCTGTGTCCACGCGCCGGCGGCGAGCAGGGCCGCCAGCGCCGCGGCGACCCCGATCCACCGCGCGCGCGAACGACGGCGCGGCGGCGGCGGTGACGCGCCGTCAGGCAGACGGTGGGTCGGCGGCCCCGGAGGCAGCACGCGGGTTGGCCCGTTCGCCGTGGCGATGGCCGCCATTGCGGCGGCCGCTGCCGCGGCCGGCGGCTGGGGTTGGATCGGCGCGGTCATCGCGGGCCCGGTCGTGGGCCGGCCGCGGAGCTCCGCTCGAACCTGGTCGGCGCGTGGGAACCGCGCCGCCGGGTCCTTCTGCAGGCAGCGGAGCACGACGGCGTCCAATTCCGGCGGCACCCCGGGCTGCACGCTCGACGGGGCCGCCGGTTGGCGTTCGAGGTGCTGGTACATCACCGTTGCGGGATCACCGACGAACGGCGTTCGACCCGTGAGCATCTCGAACAGGACGACGCCGAGCGAATAGATGTCCGAGCGCGCGTCGGCCGAGCCGTCGCGGATCTGCTCGGGGGAGAGGTACTCGAGCGTCCCGATCGGCGCGCGCGGGTCGGTCGGCGCGGTGTCGGCCAGGACCTTCGCGATGCCGAAGTCCAGCACCTTCACCCCGCCGCCCGGGGTCAGCACGATGTTGGCGGGCTTCACGTCTCGGTGCACGACGCCGGCCGAGTGCGCGTACGCGAGGGCGCCGGCGACCTCTGCGGCGATCCACGCGGCGCGGGCGGGCGCCATCGGCGCCGCGCGCCCGAGCTCGGCCGCCAGGGACTCCCCGGCCACGTACTCCATCACGATGTACGCCGTGCCGTCGTCGACGAACGCGTCGAACACGGTCACGATCGCGGGGTGGTTCAGCAGCGCGGTCGCCCGAGCCTCGCGAAGGAACCGGGACAGGGCGCGGGGGTCGACGGGGGAGGATGCCTGGGGCGACTTCAGCGCGACCAGGCGCCGAAGCTCGCGGTCGAACGCCAGGTGCACGGTCCCCATGCCGCCCCGGCCGATGAGCCGCTGCAACTCGTACCGCCCCGCGACGACCACGCCGCTCGGGGTCGGGGGGCTCTTCACTTGGGAGTCCATGACCTGCCCATGTTCCCAGGTCGCTCGCGCTCGCGAGCACCCTTCGGCCGGACCACCCTTTGACCTATCGACGCGATCGGGAAGCCCGCCCTAGACTGGAACGTCGAGCGGCCGTTTCGCCGCGGCCGCCGTTGTGAAGGGGGTGCGCAGTGGACATCGGCGAGGAACAGCGCACGATCATCGTCGAGCCGATCGAGGAGCCGGCCTCGGTCCCCGTGACCGAGCCGTCCCCGCAAGAGGCGCCTGAGAAGCAGCCGGTCGGGTGAATTCACCTTCGGTTCGACCCGACGCCGAGGCTCCGGCGCCGGACGCGATCCAGCCCATCGTCGGCTATCGCGCGTGGCGCTACGAGCCCAACGACGCCTGGTCGCCCCTGCACCCCATGGCCCGGCGCCCCGGCGAGGTGTGGCGCGCCGGCGGGTGGACCCAGGCGCGATGCCTCGCCGGCGGCCTGAGCGCCTACGTCCGCCGCTCGCGCGAGCAGGGACGCCACCCCGCGCCGCAGGAGGGCTGCACGTGCGGCCTGTACGCCATGCGGGGGCTGGATGAGCTCCTGATCGACCTGGCCACGCTCGGGATCCCCGTGATCGCGTGGACGGGTGTGATCTTGGGGCGAGTCGAGTTGGCGGGCAAGGTGATCGAGCACGATCGCGGGTACCGTGCCGAGCGCGGCCGCGTGGCCGAATTGTTCAGCTCACCCGCCCGGCTCGAGGTGCCGTTCGCCGTCGCCGCCACCTACGACGTGCCCGTCACCGATATCGATCACCTCCTCGACACCGTCCGCATCTTCGATCGCGACCCGCTCGACGGCCTGCCCTTCCCCTACGGGCGGCCGAGGCGTCCCAGGTCGAAGCCCACCGACTCGCCGGATTCCTCCGGACGGCGCGGGATTCGCGCGCTGGGTGGGCGGGGCGTCATGCGGGCGCGCTGGCCCCGTCGCAGGAACCGCTGACTCGCTGGGCCTCAGGCGCCTCAGGCGTCCTGAGGCGCGGAGCGTTTCGAGCTCAGATCCCTTCCGCCAGACGCGTCGCCAGGTCCTCGCTTCGCGCCGCCGCCTCGTCGAGCAGGCCCATCGAGACCTCGCCGACGATCGCGAGCAGCGCCGTCTCGGTCTCGGGATCCAGCCGTGCCCCCCGGCCGAGGATGGAGGCCGTCGCCCCGTCCAGGCGCGCGATCGCCCGCTCCAGGCGCGCGATCGACGCCCGCGATGGGCCCTCGGCCTGGTCGTCCGTCTCGGTCGCCACGGCCGAGCCCGCCGGGTGCGTGCCCGCGGGCGCCAACCCGAGCACGTGGCGGGCCCTCCAGGCCTGGATGCCGACGACCTCTCCCATCTCCCGCGCATCGTACCCCGGGCCTGTGACAGGACCTGAGCAGCCAAAACACAATCTTTTTCGCCCACTAGAATCCTGGGCATGAACGGGGATGCTGGGGCCGGCGTTCGGACCCCACCCGGCGGCGCGGCGAACGGGGATGGCGGCGGTCCGGAGACGGTCGCCGAGGTCATCGCCGCGGTCTCCTACGGGGAGCGACTCGGCGCCCAGCGCGCCCAGGAATCCGTTCGCCTCGCGCCCGACCCGCGGGCGGCCTCCGAGCAGCAGCACATCGCCGAGCGCGAGCAGCACAACTGCGACCTGATCGCGGCCCGCCTTCGCGAGATCGGGCGCGAGGACCTGGTGGACCGCTTCCGGCCGTTCTTCGACGCGTTCTTCGACGGGACGTCGCCGAAGGACTGGGTCGAGGCGCAGACGTTCCACTACATCGGCGACGCCCTGGTGTCGGACTTCGCCGACGTGCTGGCGCCGCTGGTGGACAAGGTCTCCGCCGAGATCATCCGGCGAACGCTCGGCGACCGCGAGGCCCCCGAGCAGTTCGCGCTGGAGGAGTTGACGCGCGCGATGGAGGCCGACGCCGAGGTCAAGGAGCGCATCCGCGGCTACTCGCGGCGGATCGTGGGCGAGGCGTTCACGCAGACGGGGCGGGCCCTTGACGCAAGCGAAGGGCTGCGGGAGTTGCTCGGCCAGGATGAAGACCGCGGCAAGCGGTTCATCCTGACGCTGCTCGAACGCCACCGACAGCGCCTGGACCGCCTCGGGATCGAACCGCTCGACGACGACTGAGTTCCTCGAACGCTCGCGACGGCGGCGCGGTCGGCGCGAATTCGAATCCCCCGACAAGATCGATCCAATCGCCCGCTCGGCCGATGCCGCGCGGCCGGTGAGCCCCTAGGCTGAGTCTCGTTCTCGGGACCTGCCGCTCGGGGAACGGCCTTCCCACCTTCCCGACCTTCCCACCTTCCCAAGCACCACGCGGCGCGAGAGCGCCGCGTGCCTCCCTCTCGAAGCGCGCGGTCGTGCGCGCCGTCTCCGGCTGGACGTGGAGGTCGAGGGTGACGTTGGAGCGGGTGGACGTGATCGATCCCGGCGATCGGCCGGATCGCTTCGCAGAGGAGAACGGGCCTGCGACCGGGCAGGCCATCGTCGGAGCCGCCGCCGGTGTCCGCGTTCGAGCGGTCATCGGCATCGATGATCTCGGTCTTCACCAACAGGTGCTGGATCATCTCGGACGGGATCCGCGGATCGAGGTCGTGGCGACGCTCACCGACCTCGAATCCGCACGCTTCGGCGCGGGCGACTGGGCCGGGTGCGTCCTCGTGGCGACCGTTGAGATGGCGGCCACCGTCGTGGGGAGCCCGTCCGCACCGCCGGCCGGCCTGGTGATCGTGAACCACGACCTTGACGTCCCAACGCTCCGGTCGGCGATCTCGCTGGGGGCCGTGGGGGCGTTTGCCTGGCCTTCTGAGCGAGAGCAGCTCGCCCGCCAGGTGCGCCGATGCCGGCCGCCGGCGTCGTCCGCCATCGATGAAGCTCCCGGGCGCGTGGTCTCGGTCGTCGGCACGCGCGGCGGCGTGGGCGCGACGTTCGTCGCGACCCACCTGTCAGCCGCGCTGGCGGACGGAGGCATCCAGACGGTCCTGGTCGATGCGGACGCCTCGTACTCCGACGTGACCGCCGCGCTCGGGCTGTCCGGGCGAGCGGCGCGCACGATCGCCGACCTGGCGCCCGTTCGGGACGAGCTGTCCGGCGAACACCTCGCGCAGGTGCTCGTACGGCACGATCGCGGGTTCGACGCGTTGCTCGGTCCGGCATCGGAGATGGACCTCGGGCGAGATCGGTCGGGCGCGGCGTGGCCGGGCGTGCTTCGGGACAGCATCGGGCTGCTCGCCGAATCGCACGGTGCCGTCGTCGTTCACGTCCCCCACGCGCTGGACGAGTCGGCGCTCGCGGCCGTCGAGGCGTCGGGCGAAGCCCTGGTGGTCGCTTCCCTCGACATCTTCTCCTTCTATGGTGCGCGTCGCGCCGTGGCCACGCTCGGCCTGGACAGCGGCCGAATTTCGTGGCGACTGGTCGTGAACCGCGGAGGCCCCGGCGGGCTGCGGATCTGCGACGTCGAACCGGTCCTTGGACGCCGGCCCGACGCGGTCATCCGCTCCGATCCGTCGGTTCGCCGCGCATATGCCGGCGCCGAGCTGCTCGCCGCGCGATCCAACCGGGCGATGAAGGACGTGCGACGTCTGGCGGCGTCGCTCGTTTCGGCGCCGCAGGAACGAGGGAGGCCGTGATGGCGCCCGAGGCGGTCGACCCAGGCGCCGTCGGCACCCTGGTGCGCACGCGGCTGCTGGCCGTGCCGGGCGATCGCCCGCTCGAGGCCTTGTCGGCCCCCGAACGCCGGCTGCGGGTCCGGGAGACCGTGTCGCAGATCCTGAGCGAGCAAGGGGCGATCCTCCCCGCGTCGGCGCTCACGCAGCTGGTGAACCAGGTTTCAGACGAAGTCGTCGGCCTCGGGCCGATCGAGCGATTGCTCAAGGACCCGGAGGTCAGCGAGGTCATGGTCAACGGGGCCGACGACGTGTTCGTGGAGCGAGAGGGGCGGATCGAGAGGGCGGATGGCCGGTTTTTTGAGGGGGAGGAACAGGTCCTTCATCTGATCGAACGCATCGTGTCCCCGCTCGGTCTGAGGGTCGACGAGTCGTCGCCATACGTGGACGCCCGACTCCTGGACGGTTCGCGGGTGAACGCGATCATCCCGCCCCTTTCGCTCTGCGGTCCGGTGGTGACGATCCGCAAGTTCACCCTGCTGCCCTTCACGCCGGAGGACCTGGTGGCTGGGGGAAGCCTGAGCGCCGAGATGATGGGCTTCCTCGGCGCGTGCGTCCGAGCGAAGGCCAACGTGGTCGTCTCGGGCGGAACGGGCTCCGGGAAGACGACATTGCTTGGCGTGCTGTCGTCCTTCGTCCCCTGTGACGAGCGGCTGATCACGATCGAGGATGCGGCCGAGCTTCGGCTCTCCCAGCCGCACGTCATCCCGCTCGAGGCCAGGCCGCCCAACGTCGAGGGAGCGGGGGAGGTGACCGTGCGCGCGCTGGTACGAAACGCGCTTCGGATGAGGCCCGACCGCATCATCGTCGGGGAGGTTCGCGGCGGTGAGGCGCTCGACATGCTTCAGGCGATGAACACGGGCCACGAGGGCTCGCTGTCCACCGCCCACGCGAACTCGCCGAAGGACGCGTTGTCGCGGCTGGAGACGATGGCGCTCATGTCCGACGTCGAGCTCCCCGTCTCGCACGTCCGCGAACAGATCGCTGGGGCGCTCGACCTCATCGTGCACACGACGCGGTTTCCCGATGGACGCCGGGGCGTGGCTCGGATCACGGCCGTCGAGGGCCTGAGCGAGACGGGATCGATCCGGCTTCGTGATCTCTTCGTCTGGCGACGGGGCGAGGGCGGCTTCCGTCCAACCGGCGTGGTGCCCTCGGTCGTTGACATGCTCGCGGAGCGGGACGAGCGAGTGGATCCGCGGATCTTCGGCCGGATTTCCGCCGCCGACGAAATGGATCCGAGCGTGGTTCCGGTTGCGCGCATGGATGTTCGCCCTCCCGCCTGGGCCGGGTCGATTCGGCAGATGGGGGCGGCGCTCGAATGATCCGAGGGCCTCTCTTGCTTGCCGTCGGTTTCCTGCTCGCGGCCGCGTGGTTCCGCGGCATCGCTCGGGTGAGGGCCCGGGCCGCGAGCCTGGCGATGCTCTTCGGCGGTCCGGCCCCGGACGGCCGGCGTGTCGTTGGCCGTGCCTGGAAGGATCTGGCCGCTCGGCGGACTCCGGCGGTACGGTTCGGAGCGGCCCTTGTCGGCCTGGGGCTGGGCGCCGCGTTCATCGGCCCGGTCGGCGCTGCTCTCGGCGCGGGAGCGGGCGCGGCCCTTCCGGGGATATCGTCGCGGCGACGAACGGCCGCGTCGCTGGAGGAGGCCGAACGGGCTCTCGCGGAGCTGGTCGATGCGATGTCTCTGGCGGTCCGCAGCGGCTTCGGCGTCGAACAAGCCCTGTCGTTCTCGGCGGAGGAGGCTGGCGGCCCCATCCGCGACTGGCTCGATTCGCTGTTTGCCGCCCGAAGCCTCGGGATGCCCTTCGACGAATCCCTGTCGGCGTTCTCGCGGGCCGTCGGCACCGATGACGCTCGACTGTTCGCGATGGTGCTCAGCATCCACCATCGCACGGGTGGCAACGTCGCGGACGCACTGACGGAGGTCGCGACCGCGATCCGCGCACGCATCGCCGTCAGGCGGGAGATCCGGGCCCTGACTGCGCAGGGGCGCATCTCCGGTTCGATCCTCACCGGGCTGCCCGTGGCGTTCTTCGTCGTGATGTCGGCGACGTCACACCAGGACCTCGGCCCGATCTATGAGTCGTCCGCCGGACTCGCGATGCTCGCCGGCGGACTGGCCCTCGACGCGATCGCGTATCTGTGGGTGCGCTCCCTGCTGCGAGTGCCGATCTGAGGTGGGGCGCGCCATGAGGGGGATCCTGGGTCTGGGCCTGGCCGTCGCGAGCCTGCGAGCATGGGTCACTGCCGTCCGAAGGACACGGGGAGCGGCCCTGCGCGCGGCGCTCGGAGTCCAGTCCGAGGCGAGCCGACCTGGTCGCGGCGCACCCCTACGACGACTTGCGTCGCTCGCGGGCACGCGGCTTCGCCCTCCGCGTCCCCTCGAGCAACGGCTTGGCGCCTCGGGCGGCACCCTGAGCGTGAACGACGCGATGTCGATCAAGGTCTTGGCGGCGTTCGTGGGAGCCGCGGCGGCGCTCCTGCTCGGGGTCGTGGCGCCGCCCCTGTGGCTGCTGGTGCCGGCGGTCGTCGTGGTCGCCTACCGCATACCCGATCTCGCGTGGGCTCGCCGGGCTCGCCGGCGCGTCGCGCGCATCGAAACGCAGGTTCCCGAGTTCGCGGAGCTCCTCCTCGTCGCCACGGAGGCGGGGCTGGGGCTGTCCCCAGCGCTGGCTCGGTCGGCCGCGCTCATCGGACGCCCGCTCGGGGACGAGCTGATGGAGTCGATCCGCCAGATCGAACTCGGGCAGCCGATCGGCGACGAACTGGACCGCCTGGCCGGGCGGGTCGAGGCGCCCGGCCTCGGCCGGCTGACGAGGACGCTCGCGAGGTCGCGAAGGCTGGGCCTGCCGGTCGTGGGCGCGCTGAAAGAGGTGGCTCGAGACCTTCGGGCCGAGCGGCGCGCGGCCGCCGAATCGGCCGCGCGCCGCGCGCCGGTCAAGATGCTCTTCCCTCTCGTGTTCCTCATCCTTCCCGCGTTCCTGCTGCTCACCGTGGGGCCGGTGTTGCTCGCCACCATGCGGTCGCTGCACTGAGGAGCGGGCGGACATGGGAAGGGAGGTGAACCGTGCTTCGAGTCCTCGTACGATTCCAGTCCTGGGAAGCGCTGGCGCGGTCGATGTCGAGACTGCGAACCAGATCCCGCGACCAGTCGGGTCAGACGACGGCCGAGTACGCCCTGGTGATCCTGGCCGCGGCGGCCGTGGCCGTCGTGCTGATTGCATGGGCGAAGTCCAGCGGGAAGCTGCCGGCGTTCTTCGATCAGATCATCGACGACGTCATGGGCAGCGCAGGCTGATCCTATGGCGGATGGGTCGCATCGCGTCGCTGCGACGCGATGCGACCCATACCCGGCGACGGCCGTCGCTGCGACGCCTGCCCGGCGTCACTCGCCTGAGGGCCGGGCCGGATCGCGGCCGAGACTCCAGCCGAGGGTCCGCCGCGGTCGAGCTCGCGTTGGTGCTTCCGCTGATCCTCACGATGGCCGTAGCGCTGCTTCAGGTGGGCCTGCTCGTGAAGGATCAACTCGTGGCGCTGGACGCGGCGCGGGCGGGGGCACGCCAGGCTGCGGTCAGCGCCGACGACGCGGCGGCACGCCAGGCCGTCGTCGACGCCGCCGCCAGCCTCGATCCGAGCCTGCTGGACGTGTCCATCGCGCGAGAGACGGAGGCAGGGTCGCCCGTGACGCTGTCGGTCGTCTACCACGCACCGATCTCGCTGCCGTTGGTGGCGTGGCTGTTCCCAACAACCGTTGACGTGTCCGCGAGCGCCGTCATGCGACAGGAGTTCGGATGACCAGGGAACAGCACGAGCGCGGATCGGTCACGGTCCTGGCGGCCGCGCTGCTGTTCCTGGCGGGCGTTCTGTGTCTGATCGCCGTCGATCTCATGCGGGCGCTGCAGGGGCGCGCCAGGGCGCAGGTTGCTGCCGACGCCGCGGCTCTTGCGGCCGCGCAGCAGTTGGCGCGCCCCGGCGCCCAGTCGGCTGCCGACGCGGCCGGCGAGTACTCGGCGCTCAACGGCGCCACACTCGAGTCGTGCGAGTGCGCGACGGGCGGCACCGAGGCCGTCGTCCACGTCCGGGTCACCGTCCCGCTGGTCCTGCTCGGGCCGGCCCGGTCGGTCGAGGGCGTGGCCCGCGCCGTGGTCGGAGGGGGCAGCCCGGCCCGCGCCGTGGTCGGAGCGGGCAGCCCGGCCCGCGCCGTGGTCGGAGCAGGCCTGACTCTCCCCGAGGGTAGAATTGCCCCCTATGCAACGCAGGACCGGCACCTCAAGGCCGAAGCGACGGCCGCGGTCCCCGGGCCACGGGGTCGTCGACTACACCTTGGCCAAACGGGCGCTGCTGCGGAACTTCCGCGTGGGCCTCCTCTCCAAGCCCGACATCTGCGACGCCCACCCCGAGCTGCTGCGAGCGGCCCGGTACCTGGGCGCCCAGGCCTCCAGGCCCTGCCCGGTCTGCGACAAGTTCGAGCTGCGCCTGCTCGCGTACGTCTTCGCCGACGGCCTCAAGCACAACAACGGCCGGGCCTGGTCGGTGAAGGAGGCGCTCGCGCTGGCCCGCGCCCAGGCCGGCAGCGCCTGCTACGTCGTCGAGGTCTGCACGGACTGCTGCTGGAACCACCTGTCCGAGGCCTTCCTGGCCCGAACCGCCGGCTGACCGCGCCTTTCTCTCGCGTCGAGCTTCGCCTCCCCCGATCGGGTGATGCCGTGGTTTGACACCCCGTGCGCCGGCGATGGACGCTCGGGCCAGGGAGGGTGGGTCGGTGCCCGAGACCGAGAAGCGCTCGCCTGCGCGCACGATGCGCCAGATTCCGTGGAGCGCAGACGTTCTCGCGTTGCTGAAGCGGTGGGAGCATCGCGCCGACGTCGTGTCGCGACTCCACTACCAGAAGGGCGCGTTCTTCAACCTGTGGAACACGCTCGTGGGCCTGCCCGTCATCGTGCTCACCACGCTGGTCGGCACCAGCCTGTTCGCCACCATCCAGGACTCCGGGGCGTTCGCCCTTCGCATCACCGCGGCCACGGTCAGCGTGCTCGCCGCCATCCTGGCCAGCGTCCACCGCTTCCTTCGCCTGGCCGAGCTCGCGGAAGGCCATCGCGTGGCCGGCAACCGCTGGGCCGCGATCAAGCGCGAGATCGAGAAGACGCGGTCGCTGCATCCGACGTACCCGGACGTCCGCGGCGACCCCATCCACTACCTGGACAAGATCATCAATCAGTGGAACCGCGTGGCGGGGGAGTCGCCGACGCTCGGGCGCACGTACAACGAGTCGAGCGAGCACCTGGACCGGGAGATCGAGGAGGCCGGGCTCGACGCCGACCAGCCGGCCGCGCCCCCTCCCGCGTCGACGCCACCGGGGGCCACCTCACCGGGGTCGACCGCACCGGGTTCGACTTCCCAAAGCAAGGGCAGCACGCAGCGCCTGCCCGCCGTGCCCTGACGTACTCAGCCCCGTCACACCTTCTTCACGCCCCGGATCGAACCCGTTCACGTGTGAGCGCAAACCCCCTGGGTAGAATCGTTCGGCCGTGGCCACCCAGACTCGCGCCGGTGGCGGCAGACATCGCGCCGCTCGCACCGAATCCTTCGCTGCCGGTCCAAAGAACCAGCGCCGCAAGCGCGGCTTCTTCCGTCGGTGGTGGTGGGTGTTCGTCGCCGTCCCACTGGTGCTGATCGGGCTGTTCGCCGCCGCGTTCGCCTACGCCTACGCGCGCACGACGATCCCGTCGGCGCCGCCGCAGCCCCAGACCACCTACGTCTACGACCGCCACGGCCGGCTGCTGGGCACGCTGCACGCCGGCGTGAACCGCACGGAGATTTCCCTGCAGCAGATGCCGCAGTACCTGCGCGACGGCGTGATCGCCGTCGAGGACCGCAACTTCTACCACGAGGGCGGCATCAGCGTGATCGGCACGATGCGTGCCGCCTGGGTCGACGTCACGCACGGCAGCACCCTGCAGGGCGGCTCGACCATCACGCAGCAGTACGTCAAGCAGGTCTACACGGGCAGCGAGCGCACGTTCGCCCGCAAGATCAAAGAAGCGATCCTGGCGATGAAGATCTCGAAGGTCTACTCGAAGAACCAGATCCTCGAGAAGTACCTGAACACCGTCTACTTCGGACAGGGGGCCTACGGCGCGCAGGCCGCCGCCGAGACGTACTGGGGCGTGCCCGCGTCGAAGCTCGACCTGCTGCAGTCGGCGACGCTGGCCGGCGTGATCCAGGCGCCGTCGACGTATGACCCCGTCCTGCACCCCGACCAGGCCCGCGCGCGGCGCAACCTGGTGCTGGCGCTCATGGCGCAGCAGGGCTACATCACCGAGAGCACGGCCACGTCCCTGATGGCCGAGCCCGTGAAGCTGCACCTGCACTCGTCGTCCACCACGTTCACGACCGCGCCGTACTTCATGTCGTACGTCTCGCAGCAGTTGCAGCGCGACCTCGGCTCCCAGCTCACGTTCGGTGGCGGCCTGAAGGTCACGACCAGCCTGGACCTGGGGATGCAGCGCGACGCCGAACGCGCCGTGGCCGCGCACCTGACGAACCCGAAGGGCCCCTCCGCCGCGCTGGTCGCGATCGACCCGGCCACCGGCGGCATCCGCGCGATGGTCGGTGGCCGCAACTTCCACAAGAGCCAGTTCAACCTGGCCGTGGACGGCCCCGGGCGCCAGGCCGGCAGCTCGTTCAAGGCGTTCACGCTGGCCGCCGCGTTCCAGGAGCGCGTGTCCCCGAACTCCACCTGGAACGGCCCGTCGGTGATCACCATCCCGGACCCGCAGTGCTACACGAACGGCGGCCCGTGGGTCGTCCACAACTACGCGGACGAGTCCGGCGGCACCATGTCGCTGGTCAACGCGACCGCGAACTCGGTCAACACGATCTTCGCCCAGCTCGTCGTCGACGTCGGACCGCAAAACGTCGTCGATGTCGCCAAGGCGATGGGCATCACGACCGACATCAAGCCGGTGTGTTCGATCACGCTCGGGACCGAGCCCGTCCATCCGATGGACATGGCCGACGCGTACGCGACCCTGGCCGCCCAGGGCATCCACCGATCGCCGATCGCCATCCAGGTGGCCAAGGACCCGTCGGGCACGACGCTGCTCAAGCCCGACACCACGGGGACGCGCGCGCTGGCCGCCAACGACGCGAACATGGTGACGTACGCGCTGCAGCGCGTGGTCACCTCCGGCACGGGGACCGCGGCCGCGATCGGCCGCCCGGTCGCCGGCAAGACCGGCACGGCATCGGGCTTCGTCGACGCGTGGTTCTGCGGCTACACGCCGCAGCTCGCCGCGTGCGTGTGGGTCGGCTATCCGAAGAACGAGACGACCGGCCTGTACAACGTCGACGGGTTCCCCGAGGTCTTCGGCGGATCGGTGCCCGCCCTCATCTGGCACGACTTCATGCAGAGCGCGCTGGCCAACCAGCCGATCCAGGGGTTCGTGTCGCCGAGCTTCGGCGGCTTCACGGTGAATCCGCCGGGCTCGCAGCAGCCGGTCACGCCCTCGCCCTCGCCGTCGCCGACGGGGACCGTGAGCCCGACGCCGTCGGAATCCCCGAGCCCCTCGCCGACGGAGTCGCCGACCGGGTCGCCCTCGCCGAGCCCGACGCAGAGCGCGCTGGTCGTATTCGGCCTGCCCGGGTTGCTGGCGCTCGCCACGTCGGCCGTTCGCCGCCGGCGCCGCCGGGCGCACGCGCCCCCGCCGCATCGCCGGGCCGGGCGCGGAACGCGCTGAGGGCTACGGGGGCGGCAGCAGGTCGTAGGGCAGCGTCGCCACGACGCTGGTGCCGCGGCCGGGGCTGCTTCGGATCGTGAACGTCCCCGCGCCGAGCTCGGTCCGCTCACGCATGGACGCCAGCCCGACCTTGCCCTTGCGCAGGAACTCGCGCACCTTCGACGGGTCGAACCCCGTCCCGTCGTCGATGACCTCCACCTCCAGCGAACCGCCCGTGGACTCGACGCGCACGCTCGCGCGCTCGGCGCGCGCGTGCTTGGCGATGTTCGACAGCGCCTCCTGCACGACGCGGTAGGCCAGGATCTCGGTCTCGTCGGGGACCTTCGCCTCGCCGCTCGCGTGCACCTCCACGACGATCCCGCTCTCGTCCTGGAACCGCTCGCACATCTCGCGCACCGCCGGGATGAGCCCGCGCTCCTCGAGCACCGGCGGGCGGAGGTTGCCCATCAGGCGGCGAAGGTTCTCCGCCTCCTCCGAGATCTCCAGGCGGATCTTGCCGAGCATGTCGGCCGCGCCGTCCATGTCGCCGCGCTCGACCATGATCTTCACGGCCTCGATCGACAGCGTCGCGCCGGAGATGCCCTGGATCGGCCCGTCGTGCAGGTCGCGCGCGATGCGGTTGCGTTCGGCCTCGATCGTCTGGTTCGCCTGGCGAAGCAGCCGGCTGCGGTCCTCGTCGCGGTCCTGCAGGAACTGGAACAGCGTTCGGATCGTCTGGTCGGCCACCCGGCTGGCCGTCACGTCGCGGATCAGCAGCAGCGTGCCCGGCGGGTTGCCCGGCAGCACCGACGAGCGGGTTTCCAGGTAGGTGGTGCGGCCCTCCTCGGTGAGCTCCGCCTCCCCGGCGGCCGGCAGCCCGAGCATCGACTCGCCGCCGCCTGGCGCTTCGGCCGCGACCTCGGCCCAGGACCGTCCGATCACCCTGTCCGCGCCCAGGCGCACCATCTGGCAGAACGCCCCGTTGGCGCGCACGACCCTGGCGTCGGCGTCCAGCTCCA
The DNA here is from genome assembly GCA_036406615.1 of Actinomycetota bacterium. GTDB lineage: Bacteria > Actinomycetota > UBA4738 > UBA4738 > UBA4738 > DASXAQ01. The sequence continues at coordinate 16,539 of DASXAQ010000006.1, forward strand.
CCACGCCGTCGACGGCCGCGTCCAGCAGCAGCCGAAGCCTTGCCTCGGACGCCGCGACCTCCTCGACGGCGGCCTGCACGGACTGCAGGGCCGTCTCGCGCTCGGCCAGCGCCTGGGCCAGCTCGGTCGAGGTTCGCGTCACCGCGCCCTGCGTCATGAACGAACGGGCGGCGACCAGCACCACCATGACGGCGAGCAGGGCCCCGCTCTGGACGCTGCCGCCGCGTGTGTTGGACATGACGACGGCCACGCCCAGCGTGATGCACGCGCCGCCGAGCGTCACCGTGAGCAGGCTCGGCCGGATCCACCACAGCTCGCGCGGCGGGCGCTCGCGCGTGCGCACCCGCCCGGCCATCCCCGAGTAGAACCCGGCGACCACCAGCACGCCGACCGAGGCGAGCAGCGCGGGGCCGGGCGGCACGTGCGCCGACGAGTCGTGCGCGCGAACGAACGCCAGCCAGACGCCGGCCGTGCCGACGAGGGTCGCGCCCGCCATCAGACCGGCGTGCATCCACGACGGGACCCACAGCGTCAGGACCCACCAGCCCGCGACCGCCAGGACGGCGGCGAACGACAGCATGGCGGTGAGCAGCGTGTCGTTGCGGCTCGCCGTCGCCGTTCCGGTGGTCACCAGCAGGTAGGCGATCCCGCCGAGTAGCGCCGCCACCAGCGTGACGTCCGAGACGATCTCGGCCCGGCCGCGCTGGATGTGCTTGGCCAGGTCGAACGCCGATCCCACCAGCAGGACGATCAGCAGGATGGTCAGGGCGCCCGCCAGCCCGTTGCTGCTGACCTGGTGGCGCGCCGGTTGCGGCGAGATCCACATGACCAGGTACAGGACGGCAGCTCCGCCGAACCCCGCCGCGGTCCACCGGACCCCGGCCGATGCCTGGCGGCGGAGCGCGGTGGCGGTCAGGGCGAGCGACGCGGACACGGTCGAGATCACGAGCCCGGCCTGGGCGGCGGTGCCGACGGCCGAGGGCGAGCGAAGCCGGTCGGTCAGCCCGACCAGCGCCACGACCCCGATCCCCACGACGGCGAGCGCCCACGGCAGACCCTGCCATGGCAGGCTGTCGCGGGTGTCCTCGACCGCCGAGGAGGGGTCAATGCCCGACACGCTCTTGACCGACATGCCTCCTCGCACTATCGGACAGAATGCCGTCCCGCATTGAGCCGTACCAGCACGACGAAGGGGTGATTTTCACCCTGGGTCGATGCGGGGACGGGGAAGTAGTCAGTCAAGACTAGTTCCGGCGGCCGGCGCCTGGGCGCGGCCGCCCGGCTCGGGAGTCGGCTACTCGATCAGGCGGCGCCGCAGCGCCTCGGCCACGGCCGCGGTGCGGTCGGAGGTGCCCAGCTTCTCGAAGATGTGCTCCAGGTGGGTCTTCACGGTGTCGGGCGAGATGAACAGCTGCTCGGCGATGTCCTTGTTCGTGTGGCCGAAGGCCAGCAGCTGCAGGACCTCGACCTCGCGCGCCGTGAGGGTCTCAGCCTTTCGATCCCGCTCCTTGGCGTCGGAGAGCTCCTCCGCCAGGGCCACCACCAGCTGCGGGTCGATCACCATGTTGCCGCTGGCCACGAGCCGGACGGTCTGGATCAGGTGCTCGGCGTCGCGCGCCTTCAAGACGTACCCGCGGGCGCCGGCCCGAACGGCCTCGACCACGAACTGCCGGTCGTCGTAGGCGGTGAGCATGATCACGCCGACCGAGGGGTGCAGCTGGCGGATCTTGCGGGCGGCCTCCAGGCCGTCCATCTCGGGCATCCGGATGTCGAGCAGCACGATGTCCGGCTTGCCCGATCCGTTCTCCATGAGCTTGAGGACCTCGAAGCCGTTGGCAGCCTCCCCGACGACGTCGATGTCGCCGGCCATTTCGAGGTAGCGGCGAAGGCCCTGCCGGACCAGGGAGTGGTCGTCTGCGATGAGCACCTTGATGGCCATGCCTAATCCATCGGCTCGGGATCGGCTCACCTGAAGCACCTCATCTTAAGTCCCCAAAGGAACCACCGGAAGCTCCTTCGGCGCTGGAATCGCCCGGGCTCGGCCGTCCCCCGATGGATGCCGGTCGGGGCCCCGGCGGCCGTCAGAAGATGTAGTACCAGTTGACGAACAGCAGCAGCATGGTGCCCAGCAGGATCCCCGAGCCGGCCAGCACCAGCTGCTGGGCGACCGGGCGGCCCTTCGTCCAGCGCGCCAGCGCCCAGTAGACGGGGAACAGCGGCAGCGCGAACCGTGGGAACGACATGAGCGGCCGCGGCAGGAACACGAAGGACAGCGGCGCCAGGATGCTCGCCCACACGTACACGCCGTAGGAGGGGCGCATGCGGATCGCCACGTAGACGGCGGCGGCAAGCACCGGCACCGCGATCAGCCAATCCAGCTGGTGGTAGCCGCCCGCGTAGATGCCGGCGAACCGGTACGCGTCGTACGTCGCGTGCCAGAGCGTCACCAGCGGGTTCTGCCCGACCCGCTGCCACGTCGCCTGCTGATGGACCGGCGCGAGCCAGTCGCCGATGCGCGCCTGCCAGTACCCGAGGTACGCGACCGCCCCGGCGATCGGAGCGAGCGACCACGCCACCGGCACCCACGCCCGCCGCCCCGACGGGCGCGACAGCTCCAGCGCCTCGACCAGCATGGGCAGGACCAGCAGCACCCCCAGGTTGCGCGTCAATGCGGCGAGCGCGCCGGCCAGGCCCGCCAGCTCCCAGCGGCCGCGGCGCATCCACCAGAAGCACGCGAGCACGAGCATCAGGAACAGCGACTCGCTGTAGGGCGCGAACAGGAAGAAGGACGTCGGGAACACCGCCAGGTACAGGACCGAGCGCCGCGCGATGTCCTGGTCGAACTCGCGGCGCGACAGCGCGTACAGCAGCAGCAGCGAAACGAACATCGCCACGTTCGACACGATCAGCGCCGCGGCGTACGGATGGCCGCCGATCGCGAACGAGAGCCAGCGGATCGCAAGCGGGTACAGGGGGAAGAACGCGGCGCTGCCGTCGTGGGCCGCGTAGCCGTGGGCGGCGATCTGCAGGAACCAGAGCCCGTCGAAGCGCTCCCACGCGGTGAACAGGTTGTGCCAGCCGGGGGTCGTGGCCGCGCCGGGCCAGCCGGGCACGCTCACGGCGCGAAGGCTCGGCAGCAGCGCAACGCCGATCGTCGCGACGATGAACAGCGCGATCCGAACGCCGAGGAACACCTTGAGGCAGTAGACGAGCCCGTCGCGGACCCGCACGCCCCGGCCGCCGGAGGACCCGTCGCCCGTCGCGCCGTTCGGCCCGCGCGTCGCCGCGGCGCGACGCCCCGCCGTCGCCGAGCCCCGCTCCTCGCTCACGCTGCCCATTCGTCCACCCGGTCCTTCGCCGTCACGGCCACATCAGCCAGCCGGGCCGCCGCCGGTTCCCGACGCCTCACGCCGCGCGCCGGGCAGCGGCGTCGCGCGCCTCCGCGCCGGGGACGTCGGCCGCCATCGCCGGCAGGGGACCATCATCCCGCAGGACCCAGGCCACCACGCAGATCACCAGCACGACGGCGCGAACGACAATGGCGATCTCGAAGGCGCCGAGCGGCGCGCCGTGGTAGCCGGCGAACTCCGACTGGCCCAGATCGTGCGACAGCCGCCCGAACCACGAAAAACGCGTGACGAACACCGCCACGTCCGCTGCCTCGAACGCCACGAACAGCGGCAGGCTCGGCAGCGCCAGCGCGAACCAGGGGAGCAGCCACAGGCCGTACTGCGGCGAGTAGACCTTGTCCGTCAGCAGGAACAGCGCGATGACGGGGAAGCCGAACGTCCACGCCGCGAACCCGGGCCGGATCGAGCGCCGCCACCACCACACGCCGAACGCCAGCGCCAGGAACAGCGCGAGCGACACCAGGTTCAACAGCCTCGGCGACCACGAGCAGGACTGCCCGCCCTCGATCCGCTGGCACGCCGCGAACCACAGGCTGTCCCAGTCGGCGCCGCGCGCGGCGTTGAAGCGGAAGAACGTGAGCCACGAATGCGACCAGCCGAGCGCGAACGGCAGGTTGACGACCGCCCAGGCACCGGCGGCGTACAGGACCAGGCGGCCGGCGTCGCGGGTCCGGGACTCCCCGACCCGTCCGGTCGCGAACGGCACCACCAGCAGGGCGGGGTAGGCTTTCGCCGCCGCGCCGAGCCCGAGGAGCCAGCCGCTCGTGCCGTCGCGCCGGCGCAGGTACGCGAGCGTTCCGAACGTGGCGAGCGCCACCGTCAGCAGGTCCCAGTTCATGAACGCGTAGATCGCCAGCGTGGGTGCCAGCGCGAAGTACAGCGCTCGCGCGCCCACCATTTCGTACAGGGCCCACGTGACGCTCAGCGCGAGGCCCGCCAGCGCCAGCGCGTTGACGACGAAGAACGCCGTGAACGAATCGGAGAAGGCGCGGGCGACCCACGCCGTCGCGCGCATGAAGTACATCGTGAGCACGGGGTACTCGTCGCACGTGCTGTCGGCCGGGCACGCGTCCACGTAGGGGATGCGGTTGCCCTGGAGGTGCTCCGTCCCATACAGGGGCACGATGTCCGAGTAGCACAGCAACCGGTACTGGCGGCCGTCGTTCCAGTACCCGGACGCGCACGGCGCCTTCAGGGCCGCGCCCGCGGCCAGCGTGACGATCGTCGCGGCCAGCGCCACCGCGAGGGAGACCGAGATGGCCGCGCGGCCGCCGGCGGGGGTCTGCACCGGTCGATTATGGAGCCCGCGAGGCGGGCGGTCTCAGTGGTACGAGTGCGATTCGTCCGGGAAGCCGCCCGAGCCCACGTCGGCGGCGAACTCGCGGGCCGCGCGCCCGATCTCCTCGGTGAGGTTCGCGTACGCGCGGGCGAACTTCGGCAGCGGGCGCGTCCCCAGGCCGAGCAGGTCGTGCAACACCAGCACCTGGCCGTCGCAGTGCGGTCCCGCGCCGATGCCGATCGTGGCCGCGTCGGTCGTCTCGGTGATCTCGCGCGCCAGGTCCGACGGGATGGCTTCCAGCACGATCGCGAACGCGCCGGCCTTGGCCACCGCGTGCGCGTCGTCGATCAGCCGCCGCGCCGCCTCGTCCGTTCGTCCCTGCACGCGGTAGCCCATGGCGTTCACCGACTGGGGCGTGAGGCCCAGGTGCCCCATCACCGGGATGCCGCGGTCCACGAGGGCTGCGACCAGCCCGACGTCGGGACCTTCGAGCTTCACCACGTGGGCCCCGCCCTCCTTCAGGAAGCGGCCGGCGTTGCGGATGCCGTCGGACAGTCCGCTCTGGTAGCTCATGAAGGGCAGGTCGCCGACCACCAGGGCGTTGGTGACGCCGCGCGCGACCGCGCGCGTGTGGTGAAGCATCTCTTCCATCGTCACCGGGATGGTGTTCGGGTAGCCGAGGACGTTGTCCCCGACGGAGTCGCCAACCAGTAGGAGCGGGATCCCGGCCTCGTCGAGGATCCTGGCGGTGGGGAAGTCGTACGCGGTGAGCATGGCGAACCGCTCGCCGCGTTCCTTGAAGGCCCGCACGTCGCGGACGGTGATGGACACTGGCTCGCGCCTCCTTTCGAAGTGCACGGCTCCTCTGTGCCCGCCAAGTCTACGCCCGGGACCGGCGTCGGGCGTGCACGAAGGGCGCTCGCCTCCGGCCGCCGCGTGTCGTAGGCGGGCGCTACCATCCGCGCGGATGGGCGAAATCCGGCCGCCGGAGGCCGGCTGGTAGGATGTGGGCTCCACCCCTGCTCCCCCTGGGAGCCGTCGAGTCCAGAGGAGGTGGATATGAGGAAGTACGAGATCATGCTTATCCTGCCCGCGGAGGCCGACGAGGCCTTGGTTTCGGCATCCGTCGACCGGATCACGAAGGTGATCGCCGAGGCGGGTGGCGAGGTTGGCAACGTCGAGCGTTGGGGCAGGCGCCGGCTCGCGTACGAGATCGCGAAGCAGACCGAGGGGTACTACGTCGTGGTCGACGCCACGGCCGACCCCACCTCCATGAAGGAGCTCGACCGGGTGCTCACGCTGGCGGACGAGGTGATCCGGTTCAAGGCGTTGGTTCGGGCGGCGTGAGCCCCCGAGGGCGGCCCGCAGCGGCGGACCGCCGGGACCTTCCCCCTCGGCCGGGCGACCGGCCGGAGGCGTCAGGAAGGGTGGTGAGGAACGGATGGCGAGTGAGAACCAGGTGACGATCGTGGGCAACCTGACCCGCGACCCGGAGCTGCGGTACACGCCGAACGGCGCGGCCGTCGTGAAGCTGGGCGTGGCGGTCAGCCGTCGCATCCGCGACGAGAGCGGCCAGTGGAAGGACGCCGACACGTCGTTCTTCGACGTGACCGCGTGGCGGACCCTGGCCGAGAACGTCGCGGAGTCGCTGACGCAGGGCTCGCGGGTGGTCGTGGTCGGACGGCTGCGCACGAACTCGTGGGAGACGCCCGAGGGCGACCGCCGGACCAAGGTGGAGATCGAGGCCGACGAGGTCGGGCCGAGCCTTCGGTGGGCAACCGCCAAGGTGGAGCGCCAGGGCCGGTCGGCGAACAGCTCGGACTGGTCCGGCAACGTCGCGGTCGGCGCGGGCGGGCCACAGGAGGAGACCCCGCTGGATGCCTAAGGTACAGAGGAAACGCCGCGAGAAGGAAGAGAAGGGCTGGCAGAAGAAGCAGCGCAAGAAGTTCTGCGTCTTCTGCAAGGAGAACATCGCCTACGTCGACTACAAGGACACGACGATGCTGCGCAAGTTCGTCTCCGATCGCGGCAAGATCCGGGCGCGCCGGGTGACCGGCAACTGCGCCCAGCATCAGCGCGACGTGGCCACCGCCGTGAAGAACGCCCGCGAGATGGCGCTGCTGCCGTTCAGCACGCGATGAAGGTCATCCTGCAGAAAGAGGTCGACAAGCTCGGCACGCCCGGCCAGGTGGTCGAGGTGGCCGACGGCTACGCGCGCAACTACCTCATTCCCAAGGGCATGGCCATGGCCGCGACCAAGGGCGCGGTTCGCCACGCCGAGCGTTTGCGCCGCGCCCACGAGGAGTACGTCCGCAAGGACCTGACGGAGGCCCAGGCCGTGGCGGATCGGCTCGGGGCCGAGCCGCTGCGCATGGAAGCGCGGGCCGGCGACGACGGCCGGCTGTTCGGCAGCATCACCGTGGCCGACATCGCCTCGGAGTTGGAGAAGGCGACCGGCGTCCCCGTGGATCGCAAGCAGGTGCGGCTTGCCGAAGCGATCCGCAACGTCGGCACGCACGAGGTCGTGGTGCACGTGCACCAGGACGTCAACGCGACGGTCACGCTGGAAGTCGTCGCCGCCGCCTGAATCGCCGGCCGCGCGCCGCATCTCTCGTGGCCGCGTCGATCGGTTGTCGAACGTTCGTGCGCGCGAACGCGGTTTTTTCGACCATGCGCGTCCCATTTCCGCAGGTAGGGTCATGTCGGTGGCCCTGGTTACGTTTCCCCCATGGAATCCACCGGCTGTGAGCGTTGTGATCCACAGCGGCGATCCGACAGACTGACGCGCTGCCGTCGGGGCGTCGGGGGGAGGGTTCGTGGTCAGGACCGCTGAGGATTTCGCGCGCACGCGCACCGAACGCGTCCCGCCGCACAACCTGGAGGCCGAGGAGTCGGTCCTGGGTTCGATGATGCTCTCACCGGAGGCCATCGCGGCCGTCGTCGAGGTCGTCAAAGCCGGCGACTTCTACCGGCCGGCGCACCGTCGGATCTTCGAAGCCGTCATCGGCATCTACGCGCGCGGCGAGCCGGTCGACGCCATCACCGCGGTCGAGGAGCTCAAGCGCCAGGGCGCGCTCGAGGACGTCGGCGGCGCCCTGTACGTGGCGAACCTGGTCGAGTCGGTCCCCACGCCCGCCAGCGCCGGCTACTACGCCAAGATCGTTGCCGACCACTCGCTGCTTCGGCGGCTGATCGACGCGGGGTCGCAGATCGTCGCCCGCGCCTACTCGGTGCCGCGCGATCCCCGCCTGGCCGCCGACGAGGCCGAAGGCCTGATCTACGCGGTGTCCCGCCACGACGAGCAGGAGGAGATCGTCCCGATGGCGGCCCTGGTCGACGACAGCATGTCCCAGCTGGAGCACATCCAGCAGCGGGATTCGCCATTCGCCGGCATCCCCACCGGGTTCCTCGACCTGGACAACCTGCTGTCGGGGCTGCAGCCCGGCAACCTGATCATCGTCGCGGCCCGCCCGGGCATCGGCAAGTCCTCGCTCGTGACGAACCTGGCCCGCAACGTCGCGGTCGACGCGAGCTCGCCCGTGATGATGTTCTCCCTGGAGATGAGCCGATGGGAGATCGGCATGCGCCTGCTGTGCGGGGACGCCCGCGTGCCGTGGGACCGCGTACGCGCCGGACGGGTGCAGACGGAGGAGTGGACGCGGATCGTCGAGGCGGCCGAGTACCTGCACGAAGCGCCGCTGTTCATCGTCGACTCGGGCAACGTGACCATCGTGGACATCCGCGCCAAGGCACGACGGCAGCGGTCCCGGCGCGAGGGGCTCGGGCTGATCATCGTCGACTACCTGCAGCTGATGTCCGGCCACATGCGCACCGAGAACCGCCAGCAGGAAGTGGCAGAGATCAGCCGGTCGTTGAAGCTGCTGGCCAAGGAGCTCGAGATCCCCGTCATCGCGGTCTCGCAGCTGAACCGCAACCCGGAGACCCGAGCCGACAAGCGCCCGCAGCTGTCGGACCTGCGTGAGAGCGGCAGCCTCGAACAGGACGCGGACATCGTCATGTTCATCCACCGCGACGACTCGGACACCGACCCGGCGGCGAAGGGCCGCGCGGACATCATCGTGGCCAAGCATCGCAACGGGCCGACCGACACCGTCCAGCTGACGTTCCTGCCGCACCTCACGCTGTTTCGAAACTTCGCTCGGACCTGATCGCGCCAGCCGTTAGGCTTGGCCGCCGATGAGCCGAGCCGGCACCGACGCCCCGCGGCGCCCCCGAGCGGGCCGCCCGCCGTCGCCCGCGACGATCCGCGAGATCGTCCGCCGCTTGGCGTCGCGTTACGGCCCCCTGGAGCCTCCGCGCCGGTGGGATCCGCTGGAGGAGCTGATCCTGACCGTGCTGTCGCAGAACACCAGCGACGTCAACAGCGACCGGGCGTTCGCGGCCATGCGCGCGCGGTGGCCGACGTGGGAGGGGTTGGCCGCCGCCGACCCGGGTTCCCTGGCCGCCGCCATCAAGCCGGGCGGCCTGTCGAACATCAAGGCCCCCCGGATCCTGGCGATCCTGGCCGAGATCCGGGCGCGGCAGGACGGATCGCTGGACCTCGAATGGATGCACCGCGCGTCCGATCGCCGGGTCGAGGACTACCTCACGTCGCTTCCGGGCGTGGGACCGAAGACCGCCGCCTGCGTCCTGGCGTTCTCGCTCGGACGCCCCGCCTTGCCGGTGGACACGCACGTGCTGCGGGTCGCCCGCCGCCTGGGGTTCCTCGACGCGCGCGCCGACGCCACCCGGGCCCACGAGGTCCTGCGGGACCTCGTGCCCGCGCGACTTCGGGTCCGGATGCACGTGGGCCTGATCCGGCTGGGCCGCGAGCTGTGCCGCGCGGGCATGCCGCGGTGCGCCGCGTGCCCGCTTGCCGACCTGTGCCCCACCGCGCCGTCCGTGCTCGGCGCGGCCGTGTCGGCGCGTCGGCCTCCCGCCGCGCGTCGCCCAGCCGCCGCGCGCCCAGCCGCCGCGGGGCGCCCTCCAGCTTCGCCCCGCCCGCGGGCCGTCGGCCGCACGTCCGGACGGGCATGATCCCGGTCCCAACGCTCGTCGCCGAACTGGTCGCCGGCGTCGGTGCCGCGTTGGCCGGCGCCAACATCGTCGTGCTGCTTCGCCCGTGGTGGGTGAGACGGCGCACCGGCAAGATCGCGCCGCGGCCGGCCTCCACCCGCAGGGTCGTGGCCAACATCGTCATCGGGCTGCTCGTGATGACGTGGGGGATCGCCACGCTGGTGCACGGGACCAGCGGCTGATGGAGCGGCTGAGGGGAATCGAACCCCCGTCTCAAGCTTGGGAAGCTTGCGTTCTGCCATTGAACCACAGCCGCTTGAGGGGCCGATTCTAGCGCCGGATGGCCCGTAGTAGGCTTCCCGCCCGATGATCCTGTCGGACCGTTCCATCCAGGAGGAGATCGACGCCGGGCGGATCGTGATCGAGCCGTTCGAGCCGCGAAACCTGCAGCCCTCGTCGGTGGACCTGCACGTCGATCGCACGTTTCGCACGTTCCACAACGCGCGCTATCCGTTCATCGACGTCAAGCAGGAGATGACCGAGCTGACCGAGCTCGTCGAGGTCGAGGGGGACACGCCGTTCATCCTGCACCCCGGCGAGTTCGTCCTCGGCTCCACGCTGGAGCGCGTGGCGATCCCCGACGACCTCGTCGCGCGCCTGGAGGGCAAGTCGTCGCTCGGCCGCCTGGGCCTGCTGATCCACTCGACCGCCGGGTACGTCGATCCGGGATGGGACGGCTACCTGACGCTTGAGCTGTCGAACGTGGCCAACCTTCCGATCACGATCTACCCGAAGATGAAGATCGGGCAGATCTCGTTCTTCCGGCTCTCGTCCGCGGCCGACCGGCCGTACGGCTCGAAGGACCGGGGCAGTAAGTACCAGGGGCAGCGCGGTCCGACGCCGAGCCGGTTCTTCGAGGAGTTCCGCAAGCCGACGGGCTGACCCATACCGGCCCGCGGTTCGGCCGTCGCTACGCGGGCCGCTTGTTCGGCTGGTGCGACGGGTGCGCCTGCACGCCGACCGGGCGGTGCATGGTCGGGCCGAGTCCCATCGACACCGCGGCCATGGCCGCCTGGGTCCGGTTGCTGACGCCGAGCTTGCGGAAGACGGTGGCCAGGTGCGCCTTGACGGTCTTCTCCGACAGGAACAGCCGCTTGGAGATCTCCCGGTTGCTGTGGCCGGCCGCCAGCAGGTCCAGGATCTCCGTCTCCCGTCGCGTGAGCCGGGCCTCGACCGAGCGCGAGCTGGTCTGGCCGTTCCCGTCGCCGGACATCGCGTCGGGCAGGAGCTTCGACTCCTCGAACAGGTTGCTGATGGCGCGCGCGGACAGGACGTTGCCGGCGCCCGACAGGGCCACGGTGATCGCCTGCGTGAGGTCGGCGGGCGTCGAATCCTTCAGCAGGTACCCGGCGGCGCCGGCCGCCATCGCGGCCTTCACGTACTCGGGGTTGTCGTAGTTCGTGAGCATGATGACGGGCAGGTTCGGCCACGTGTCGCGGATGTGCTCCAGCAGCTCCAGGCCGCTGTGGCCCGGCATGCGGATGTCGACCAGCGCGACGTCGTGCATGGTCTCCTGCAGGATCGAGGTCGCCTCGTCTGCGCTTCCGGCCTCCGTGACGTCGGCCTCATTCACGCACGACCGCACGAGATGCGCGAGCCCATTTCGTACCAGCGTGTGATCGTCGACGAGCAGTACCTTCATGACGCCACCTCATCGATTGGGAGCCGGGCGACGACGCGGGTGCCGTGCCCCGGTTTGGATTCGACGTACAGCTTCCCTCCCATGTTTCGAACGCGGCGTTGCAGCAGTGCGAGGCCCACGTGGTTGGCCGAGACGGCCGAGTCGTGCTCGTCCGTCGTGAACCCGCGGCCCCGGTCGCAGATGCTCACGGTCAGGTCCGTTGCGCTGGCCGAAAGCCGAACCGTCACGTCCTCGGTCGACGCGTGCTTGGCGGCGTTGGTCAGCGCCTCGCCGATCACCGAGTACGCGATTGACACCACCGGCGCCGGCACGCGATCGAGGTCGCCTTCGATCGACACGCGGGCGGGCAGGCCCCAGCGCTTGACCACACGCTCGACGTAGGCGTCCAGCCGCTCGGGCTCGACCGCATCGTCGTCGCCCTCGACGCCCGGCTCGCCTTCGGCCAGGCGGGCGACGACGGCGCGTACGTCGGCCACCACGCGGCGCATCTCCCGTCGGTATTCGTCCAGGGTGGCGACCGCCTCGTCGGGGTCGTCCTCGACGAGCGCGTGCAGGCTTTCCATCTCGAGCACCGCGCCCGTAAGCGTCTGGATCAGATCGTCGTGCAGGTGCTCGGCCAGAGCCGTGCGCTCGCGTTCGACCCGGGTGGCCAGGCCGCGCAGTCGCGAGGCAGCCTCACGGGCCGTGGCGACGGCTTCGGCGAGCTCGTTCATCGCCGCGGCGTCCAGCCACTGGTCGTCCTCCCAGATCGCCAGCAGGATCTCGTGCCGGTCGCCGCTCACGCAGAACCCCGCGGACACCGACGCGGTCGGAAGCCCGAGCGCCACGGCCAGCCGCTTCAGGGCCGCCCGCCCCGCCCCGCGCTCGGCGCGGAGCATCGTCTCCTCGAGCACGCCGGGCGCGAGCGCCTCCGGGGATGGATCCCCGGACGACGACACGACCTCGACGGCGGCACCGCAGACGTCGGGTCGCGACGACAGCAGCAGCAGCCGGCCGGCCCCGATGGACTCGGACGCGGCCGCCAGCAGGTCTTCCGTGGTCGCCCGCGGCTGCGACAGCATGGCGCGCACGTCGGCCATCGCTCGGGCCACGGTCGCCGAATCGGGGCGCGAGGGCGCGAGGACGCCGGCCAGCCCGCCGTCGTCCGTGGGGGACGTGGCGGCGAGCACGGGCCTCACAACCTCCGGGCCTGTCCGTCGCGCCGAGCGTTTCGCGGTCGCCCGGGTGCGCAAACGGCCATGCCGGTCGAGTACACCATTCCGGCTCTGCACACATCCGATATCGGTCGCAGCCGGTTCCGCCTTGAACGGGCGGTCCTAGGCGGATGAACAGGGCGAACGGGTGGCGATAGGCCGAACGTCGTACTAGCCGGCCGCCAGTGGGTCAGCCGATCTCGTCTGGGCGTTCGTCGCCCCCCTCAGCGGGAGGACTAGCACGCTCGGGGACCGCGGGGGGGCCGTCGAGCGAGGCGGCCACGACCTGGGCCACGTCCAGCACCCGGATCTGGCCGCCGCGCGCGTTGGCGCCGTCGTCGAGCATGATCAGGCAGAACGGGCACGCGACCCCCATGGCGCCGGCGCCGGTGGCCATCGCCTCCTCGGTCCGCTCGATGTTGACCCGCTTGCCGAGGCGCTCCTCCAGCCACATGCGCGCACCGCCCGCGCCGCAGCAGAAGCCTCGCTCGCGGTGCCGCGGCAGCTCGACGGTCCGCAGCCCCGGGATGCGGTCGAGGACGCTGCGCGGCTCGTCGTACACGCCGTTGTGCCGGCCCAGGTAGCACGGGTCGTGGTAGGTCAGCAGCTCGTTCACCTCGGCGGTCGGGTTGAGCCGGCCCTGCTGGATCAGCCGGTCGAACAGCTCGGTGTGGTGCACGACCTCGTACGTGCCGCCGTAGTCCGGGTACTCGTTCTTCAGCGTGTTGAAGCAGTGAGGGCAGTTGACGACGATCGTGCGTACGCCCGCGCCGTTGAGCGTCTCGACGTTCTGCTCGGCGAGTATCTGGAACAGGTACTCGTTGCCCAGTCGCCTCGCGGGGTCGCCGTTGCACAGCTCGCGCGGCCCCAGGATGGCGAAGTCCAGCCCGGCCGCGGTCATGACCTGCGCGACCGCCCGGGTGATCTTGCGCGCGCGATCGTCGAACGACCCGGCGCAGCCCACCCAGTACAGGTATTCGGGAGCGGCCCCGTTCACGAGCGGAACGTCCATGTCCTTGGCCCAGTCGGCCCGCGTGGACTGCGACTGGCCCCACGGATTCGACGAGTTCTCCAGGTTGCGCAGCAGCAGGCCGGCCTCCTGCGGGAACCGAGACTCGGCCATCACCAGGTTGCGGCGCAGGTCGACGATGTGGTCCACGTGCTCGATGTCGACCGGGCACTCCTGCATGCACGCGCCGCACGTGGTGCAGGACCAGATGACCTCGTCCTCGACCACGTCGGGCACCAGGGCCGCCTTCTCGTACGCCTCGCCCTTCGCCTTCGCCTCCAGGATCTTGGGTCCCTGATCGAAGACGTGGTCGCGCAGGTTCATGATGAGCAGCTTCGGGGACAGCGGTTTGCCCGTGTTCCACGCGGGGCAGGCGTTCTGGCACCGCCCGCACTCGGTGCAGGCGTACGTGTCCAGGATCTCCTTCCACGTCAGGTCCTCGAGCGACCCCGCCCCGAGGCTGACCTCGTCCTCCTCCAGCGCTTCGAGGTCGATCTTCAGGGGCCGCAGCCGACCTCGCGCCTTGGTGTTCGCGAAGTAGACGTTGAACTCCGACATGAAGATGTGCAGGTGCTTCGAGTAGGGGATGTACGCCAGGAACCCCACGATCAGCACGATGTGCGCCCACAGGAAGATCGTCTCGAAGGCCTCGATGCCGCCCGTCGGCAGGTGGTCGAACAGGGGCGAGAACAGGTTCGACAGCGGCGTCCAACGGGCCGGCGACTCGTTGACGCCGAGTGCGATACGCGCGGCGTTCAGCAGGATCAGCGTGAGCATGATCCCGAGGATCCACAGCAGGATGTAGTCGGCCTCGCGCAGGTGACTGCCGACGAAGCGCTCCGGGCGCTGGAGCTTGCGGTAGTAGAAGGCCATCGCCACCCCGACGATGACGAGGAGCGCGAACAGGTCCTGCACGAACCCGAGCCAGGCGCTTCGGCCGATCAGCGGGATGGCGAACGTGCGCGTGAACACCTCCCCGAAGGCTTCCAGGATGGTCGTCAGCAGGACCAGGAAGCCCCAGAAGATGAACGCGTGCATGAGCCCGGGACCCATGCGCTGCAGCAGCTTGCGCTGGCCGAGCACGACGGTGGTCTCCTGCCCGACCCGGCGGCCCACGTCGCCGGTGCGGTCCGATGGCTGGCCGAGCCGCACGATCGCCAAGAGCCGTCGCGTCCGCCGGCCGAAGATCAGCGCCGCCGCGACCACGACCAGCAGCAGAACGATCGGACCGATGACGGAGGAGGCGCCGGCGATCAGCGGATGCGCGAGCGGTCCGGTCACGCGCGCCAGTCTAGGTGGCGCTCGTGCTTGTAGCAGCCCCGGCGCCGTGTGATCCTGAGCCGACATCGCGCGAGGACCGGAAGGGGGCAACGTCGTGATCGCGTTCCTGGTCGTCCTGTTCGTGGTCGTTGTGTTCGGATCGTTTCCGGCGACCTGGCTGCTGATGCTGTTCCTGGGCAACTTCGGCACCGGCCTCAGCTTCTGGGGGGCCCTGCCCGGCGGGATCCTGATCACCTTCTTCATCGCCGGTGCCGGCGGGCTCGCCGGCATGCGCCGGGCCGCCCGGGGCTGAGTCTTCCTCCAGCATTTCCGCGGCTCCGGGGCAAGATTCCGGGGCCGGCTCCAGCATGCACACCGCCTTCAACAAACTTGACAGCCTGACACTCAAGCTTGTACCTTCGATCCAGACACACGTCGGCGTGAGCGGCGTGGATTGCGCTTGGATCGAAGGAGGAAGTGGATGCCGAAGGCAGTTGGAATCGACCTGGGAACGACCAATTCGGTCATTTCGGTACTCGAGGGCGGCGAGCCCACCGTCATCCCGAACGCGGAGGGGCACCGGATCACGCCCTCCGTCGTGGGGTTCTCGAAGACCGGGGAGATCCTGGTCGGCGAGGTCGCCAAGCGCCAGGCCATCACCAACCCGGACCGGACCGTGCGCTCGATCAAGCGCGAGATGGGCCGCAAGGACTGGACGCTGGACATCGACGGCAAGAAGTGGACGCCGCAGGAGATCTCCGCCCAGATCCTGGGCAAGCTGAAGCGTGACGCCGAGTCCTACCTCGGCGACAAGGTGACGCAGGCCGTGGTCACCGTCCCCGCCTACTTCGACGACGCGCAGCGCCAGGCCACGAAGGAGGCCGGCGAGGTAGCGGGTCTCGAGGTGCTTCGCATCGTGAACGAGCCGACCGCCGCGGCCCTGGCCTACGGGCTGGACAAGGCGGAGAAGGACCAGACCGTCCTGGTGTTCGACCTCGGCGGCGGGACGTTCGACGTCTCGCTGCTGGAGATCGGCGAGGGCGTGTTCGAGGTCAAGGCGACGCACGGCGACACGCACCTCGGCGGCGACGACTGGGACCAGCGCGTCATCGACTGGATGGTCAAGGAGTTCAAGAACGCGCACGGCGTGGATCTGTCGGGCGACAAGATGGCCCTGCAGCGGCTCAAGGAGGCGGCCGAGAAGGCCAAGATCGAGCTGTCGCAGGTCAACGAGACGACCATCAACCTTCCGTTCATCACCGCGACCGCCGACGGCCCGCTGCACATGGAGATGAAGCTCACCCGCTCGGAGTTCGAGCGCATGACGGCGGACCTCGTCGAGCGTTGCTCCGGGCCCTTCAAGCAGGCGATCGGCGACTGGGGCAAGGACGCCAGCGCGATCACGCATGTGATCCTCGTCGGGGGCTCGACCCGCATGCCGATGATCCAGGACCTGGTCCGCAACCTCACGGGCGGCAAGGAGCCGCACAAGGGCGTGAACCCGGACGAGGTCGTGGCGATCGGCGCGGCGATCCAGGCCGGGGTTCTCAAGGGCGACGTGAAGGACATCCTCCTGTTGGACGTCACGCCGCTGTCGCTCGGGGTGGAGACCCTTGGCGGGATCGTGCAGCGCATGATCGAGCGCAACACCACCATCCCCACGCGCAAGAGCGAGATCTTCACCACGGCGGCGGACGGCCAGACCTCCGTGGAGATCAACGTCCTGCAGGGCGAGGGCGAGACGGTGCAGTCGCCGGGCATCCGGTCGCTGGGCAAGTTCATGCTCATGGGCATCGCCCCGGCGCCCCGCGGCATGCCGCAGATCGAGGTCGCGTTCGACATCGACGCCAACGGCATCGTGAACGTCAGCGCGAAGGACACGGCCACCGGCAAGGAGCAGCAGATGACCATCACCGGTGGGACGGCGTTGCCCAAGGACGAGGTCGAGCGGATGCAGCGCGAGGCCGAACAGTTCGCCGCGGAGGACCATCAGCGCCGCGAGGCGGCGGAGGCCCGCAACACCGCGGACAACCTGTCGTACCAGGTGGACAAGGCGCTCGTCGAGTACGGGGACAAGGTGCCGGCCGAGGAGCGCGAGGCGGTACAGAAGGCGAACGACGAGGTCAAGGAAGCCCTCAAGGGAGATGACGTCGACCAGATCAAGTCGAAGACCGACGCGCTGATGCAGGCGTTCCAGCGCATCGGCCAGGCCATGTACTCGCAGCAGCAGGCTCCCGCGGGCGGCGCCGGGTCCGGGACCGATGAGGCCGGCACGGGCGCATCCGCGACCGAGGGCGCCGCGGAGACGGGCGACGACGACGTCGTCGAGGGCGAGATCGTGGACGAGGGAGGTGCGTCGTAGATGGCAACGCTTGCGCGATGGGACCCGTTTCGGGACCTGATGTCGATCCAGAGCGAGTTGAACCGGTTGTTCGGCCGCACGTACTCCGGTGAGGAGCCGGGGTCGACGGCGGGGGCGTGGATGCCCGCGATCGACATCTACGAGACCAAGGACCGCTACGTGGTCACGGCCGAGCTGCCGGGCATCGAGCCCGAGCAGGTCGAGGTCTCCGTCGAGGACTCCACACTGACGATCCGAGGGGAACGACGATTCGCGACCGAGGTGGCCGAGGAGAACTTCCACCGCGTCGAGCGGCGCCACGGCGCCTTCGCGCGGACGCTCGCGCTGCCGGCCACCGCGGACACCGACCGGATCGAGGCGGCTTTCGACAAGGGCGTCCTGACGATCCAGGTGCCCAAGGCCGAGGAGGCCAAGCCGAAGAAGATCGAGATCAAGGCCGCCGGATGAGCGACCGCGACCGCCCCACGGACGAGGCCACCGAAGAGGCCCGCCGCGTAAAAGTCACCGACAAACGCCGCATCAACCTCGACGCCGACCCGTCCCCCGGAGCCGACCGTGGCGGACCTGCGTCTGCCCGCGCTGGGGCCGGACCCGGCGGGGGCTCGACCACGACCGAAGGGAGTGGACGGAGCGAAGCGCCCCCCGCCGGGCCGGAGCCCGGCGCGGTCACGGACCTCGCTACCGCCCGCGCGCAGGCGGACGAGTACCGCGAACACCTGCAGCGTCTCAAGGCCGAATTCGACAACTACCGCAAGCGCGTCCTGAAGGAGCAGACGCGCGCGGTGGAGATGGCGTCGGAGCCGTTGATGCGGCGTCTGCTCGAGGTGCTGGACGAGTTCGACCTGGCGATGATCGCGGCCGACCGCAACCCCGAGTTCGAGAAATTCCTGCGCGGCGTCGAGCTCGTGTACGCGAAGCTCGCGGACATCCTGCGCGCCGAGGGGCTCGAGCGGATCGAGGCGGAGGGCAAGCCGTTCGACCCGTCGCTGCACGAGGCGCTGATGCAGACCGGACACGGCGAGGGCGACCCCGTCGTCACGGAGGTACTGCGGCCGGGCTACACGCTGCGCGGCCACGTCATCCGCCCGGCCGGCGTCAAGGTCGCCAAGCCGTGATGGGCGGGATGTCCCCGTGAACGGCGACATCCGGCGGGAGTGGTTCGAGAAGGACTACTACCAGGTCCTCGGCGTGCCCAAGAATGCCTCCGCGCCCGACATCAAGAAGGCGTACCGCAAGCTCGCGCAGAAGAACCACCCGGACGCCAACGCCGGCGACAAGGCGGCGGAGGAACGCTTCAAGGAGATCTCCGCGGCGTACGACGTGCTCGGCGACGAGGAGAAGCGCAAGCAGTACGACCAGGTGCGCGAGATGGCGGCCTCCGGCGTCGGGCCGGGCGGCGGGTTCCCCGGCGGATACGGCGGCTTCGGCGGCCCCGGCGGCCAGCGCGTTCGGGTCGAGGACTTCGGCTTCGGTCAAGACGTCGGCGACCTCGGGGACCTGTTCGGCGGGATCTTCGGAGGCGGCCGTGGCCGGCGCGGCGCAGCGGCGCGCGGCAGCGATCTGGAGACCGAGGTCCGCGTCGGCTTCGACGATGCCATGCAGGGCGTGACCGTCCCGATCCAGATCAAGGGGCCGGCGACGTGTCCGACGTGCGGCGGCTCGGGCGCCGAGCCCGGCACCATGCCGATCACGTGCCCCGAGTGCGCGGGGGCCGGCGTCGTGGCGGTGAACCAGGGACTCTTCTCCATGCAGCGGACGTGTCCGCGCTGCGGCGGGAGCGGCCGCATCGTCGAGCACCCGTGCCACACGTGTCACGGCTCGGGCAGCGTGCGGCGGACGCGCAAGTTCTCGGTGAAGATCCCGGCGGGCGTGAAGGACGGCGCGCGGATCCGCGTGGCCGGCAAGGGCGAGCCCGGGCCCACCGGCGGCGCGCCGGGCGACCTGTTCGTCGTGGTGCACGTGTCGGCGCACCGGTTGTTCGGTCGCAACGGGTCCGACCTGACGCTGGACCTTCCCGTCAGCTACACCGAAGCGGCGCTCGGCGCCAACGTGCAGGTCCCGACCCTGAACGGCCCGGTCACGCTCAAGATCCCGGCGGGGACGCCGGCGGGCAAGACGTTTCGCATCCGCGGCAAGGGCGCACCGAAGCCGAAGGGCGGCGCCGGCGACCTGTTGGTGAAGGTGAACGTGGACGTGCCGAGCAAGCTCGGCAAGCGCGAGAAGGAACTGCTGGAGGAGCTTCGTTCGGAGCAGCGCGAGTCCCCGCGGCGCTCGCTGGGGGTGGATGCGTAGCCATGGACGAGGAGCGCGACATGACGAAGGAGCGAGCGGGGGCGCGAGCCGACCGGGCCGCCGCGGACGACGACGCCCACCGGGACCGCGCCGTCTACATCATCAGCGTGGCCGCCGAGCTCGCGGGCGTGCATCCGCAGACGCTTCGCATCTACGAGCGCAAGGGTTTGCTTCGCCCGGCCAGGACGAAGGGGAACACGCGCCGGTACTCGCAGCGCGACATCGACCAGCTGCGCACGATCCAGCGGCTCACGCAGGACCAGGGCCTCAACCTCGCCGGCGTGAAGATGATCGTGGAGCTGCAGCGGGAGCTGGAGCGCATGCAGGCCGAGGCGCTTCGGTTGGTGGCCGAGCTCGCGCGCATGCAGGGGGACGCCGCGCAGGGCGGCCGGCGCAACCCGCCGAGCGAGATCGTGCCGCTGTCCGCGGCCCGGCGCGTGCGCCTTCGCGTCTCGACCGCCAGGCGTTCGGCCGCGTCGGGCCCCATCGCCGTGGGGCCGGCGACGACGCGGTCGCCGGGCCCGGAGGCAACGCGGCCCGATCCCGACCACGAGAGGCACTGAACCCATGGACCCCAACAAGCTGACGCTGAAGTCGCAGGAGGCGCTGCAGGCGGCGCAGGAACAGGCGCGGGCGCGCAACCAGCAGATGGTGGAGCCCGCCCACATCCTGTACGCGCTGCTGTCGGACCCCGACGGCGTCGTGTACCCGCTGCTGCACCGGCTCGAGCAGTCGCCGCGCGTGCTGCGCGACCGGACCGAGGAGCTGCTCGACCGCATCCCCAAGGTCTACGGACCGGACCAGGAGCTGATGCTGTCCGCGCCGACGCGCACGGTGCTCGAGCGCGCCTTCGAGGAGGCGACCGCGCTCACCGACGAGTACGTCTCGACCGAGCACCTGTTCCTGGCGCTGCTGGACGGCTCGACCGACGTCGCCCGGATGCTGGCCGAGGCAGGCGTCACCCGGGACCGCGTCCTGTCCGCGCTGGCGGAGGTCCGCGGCCGGCAGCGCGTCACCGACCAGACGCCCGAGGACAAGTACCAGGCGCTCGAGCGCTACGGGCGGGACCTCACCGAACTGGCGCGGCGCGGAAAGGTCGACCCCGTCATCGGGCGGGACGAGGAAATCCGCCGCGTCATCCAGGTGCTGTCGCGCCGGACGAAGAACAACCCGGTCCTGATCGGCGAGCCCGGCGTGGGCAAGACGGCCATCGTCGAGGGCCTGGCCCAGCGCATCGTCGCCGGCGACGTGCCCGACTCGCTGAGGAACAAGCGCGTCGTCGCCCTGGACCTCGGCGCGATGATCGCCGGCGCCAAGTACCGCGGCGAGTTCGAGGACCGGCTGAAGGCGGTGCTGCGCGAGATCGCGGAGTCCGAAGGCGAGGTCGTCACGTTCATCGACGAGCTGCACACGATCGTCGGGGCGGGCGCCGCCGAGGGCGCGATGGACGCCGGCAACATGCTGAAGCCGATGCTGGCGCGCGGCGAGCTGCGCGCGATCGGCGCGACGACGCTGGACGAGTACCGCGAGAGCATCGAGAAGGACCCGGCCCTGGAGCGACGTTTCCAGCCGGTGTTCGTCGACCAGCCGAGCGTCGAGGACACGATCGCGATCCTGCGCGGCCTGAAGGAGCGCTACGAGGTCCACCACGGCGTGCGAATCCAGGACTCGGCGCTGGTGGCGGCCGCCGTGCTGTCGGACCGCTACGTCACCGGGCGCTTCCTGCCAGACAAGGCGATCGACCTGATCGACGAAGCGGGCTCGAAGCTTCGCATCGAGATCGATTCGATGCCGACCGAGATCGACGAGGTCGAGCGCCGCATCAAGCAGCTCGAGATCGAGCGCGCCGCGCTGAAGAAGGAGACGGACGAGGCCTCGCGCGAACGGCTGGAGCGCCTGGAGCGGGAGCTCGCCGACCTGCAGGAGCGTTCGTCCGGGATGAAGGCCCACTGGATGAAGGAGAAGGAGTGCATCGATGCGATCCGTGGGCTGAAGTCCCAGATCGAGGACGTCCGCGAGGAGGCGGGGATCGCCGAACGGGACGGGGATCTCGAACGGGCGGCGGAGCTTCGCTACGGCACGCTCGTGGATCTCGAAAAGCGGCTCGAGTCGGCGAACGAGGACCTGGCCAAGCTGCAGGCCGACCGCAAGATGCTGAAGGAGGAGGTCGACGAGGAGGACGTCGCCGAGGTCGTGTCGAAGTGGACCGGCATCCCGGTCTCCCGGCTGATGGAGGGCGAGATGCAGAAGCTCGTGCACCTCGAGGACGCGCTGCACCAGCGCGTGGTGGGGCAGGACGAGGCGGTCGGCGCCGTCGCCAACGCCATCCGCCGGTCCCGTGCCGGGCTGTCCGATCCGAACCGGCCCATCGGCTCGTTCCTGTTCCTCGGGCCGACGGGCGTCGGCAAGACCGAGCTGGCGCGCGCGCTGGCCGAGTACCTGTTCGACGACGAGCGCGCGATGGTGCGCATCGACATGAGCGAGTATCAGGAGCGCCACACGGTCTCGCGGCTGGTCGGCGCGCCGCCCGGCTACGTCGGGTACGAGGAGGGCGGCCAGCTGACCGAGGCCGTGCGCCGGCGTCCGTACTCCGTCGTGCTGCTCGACGAGGTCGAGAAGGCCCACTCGGACGTGTTCAACATCCTGCTCCAGCTGCTGGACGACGGGCGCCTCACCGACGGGCAGGGCCGGACGGTCGACTTCCGCAACACCATCGTGATCATGACGTCCAACCTCGGCAGCGGCGCGTTCGAGGATCCGGAGCTCACGCCCGAGGCGGCGCGCGGCGCGATCCTGGAGGCGGTGCGCGCGCACTTCCGGCCCGAGTTCGTCAACCGCGTCGACGAGATCCTGGTGTTCCGGCCGCTCGATCGCGCGCAGATCGCGCGCATCGTGCAGATCCAGATCGGTGACCTGCAGCGGCGGCTGGCGGAGCGCAAGCTCAGCCTTCGCCTCAGCGATGACGCCGCGCAGTACCTGGCCAACAAGGGCTACGAGCCGGCGTTCGGCGCGCGCCCGCTGAAGCGGTTGATCCAGCGCGAGGTCCAGGACCCGCTGGCGCTCAAGCTGCTCGCCGGCGAGATCCACGAGGGCGACACCGTCGAGGTCCGCGCGGGCGGCGACGGTCTGGAGTTCCGCGTGGTCGAGCCGGCGCGCGCCTGACCTGCGACGATGCGCGCCGGCGGGCCGTTCGTTGCTTTATTCGTTCCGAGGGAGCGACGATACTGGCCTCATGCAAGCCCTCGTCATCGTGGCGTTCGTCGTGGTGGCCGTCGCCGTCATCGTGGTGCGGTTCGTCCTCAAGCAGCGCCGCCGCGACGAACTCGGCCAGTTCGCGCTGGCGAACGGGCTGGAGTATTCGCCATCGGACCCGTTCGGGCTGGTCGACCCCAGCTTTCGGCTGTTCCAGCAGGGCGATGGGCGCGGCTGCGAGAACGTGGTGTGGGGCCCGTGGCACGGGCTGACGATCACGGAGGCCGACTACTGGTACTACACCGAGTCGACGGATTCGAACGGCTCGCGAACCAAGACGTACCACTACTTCTCGGTGGCGCTGGCCGACCTGGACGCGCTCGTGCCGTACGTGCGCGTCGAGAAGGAGAACTTCCTGTCGGTGGTGACCAGCCACCTGGGCTTCCACGACATCGAATTCGAGTCCGAACAGTTCAACCGCATGTTCAAGGTGAAGAGCGAGGACCGGGAGTTCGCGTTCAAGCTGATCGACGACCGGATGATGCAGTGGCTGCTGTCGACCGAAGGGCGGTTCGGCTTCGAGGTCCGTGGCGGGCGGTTCCTGGTGTACAGCCGCAAGCTCCCGCCGACGGGGCTGATCCCGATCTTCGGCACGGCCGCGGCGTTCCGGGACCACATCCCGCGGCTCGTGTGGAACGAGTACGGATCCGGGCAGCCGGCACGCGCGCAGTCCGCCGCGGCCGGTCAGCCGGCGCCGGCCATCCCCCCGGTCCAGAAAGCGGCGCCGCCGGCGGCGAGCCCACCGGTTCCCGCAAGCCCGCCCGGCCCGCCGGGCCCGCCGGGGTTCGTCAACGACGTGATGCCTCCCGCCGCGCCCGCGCAGCCGCCGGGCGGCGCTTCGTCATCCTAGGAAGGGGAGAGCCGTGATCGTGTTGTGGATCGTCCTGGGGATCATCGTGCTGATCGGCATCGGCGTGGTGGTCTCGTACAACCGCTTCGTCAACCAACGCACACTGGTCCAGAGCTCGTGGGCCAACATCGACACCGAGCTCAAGCGCCGGTACGACCTGATCCCCAACCTGGTGGAGACGGTGAAGGGCTACGCGGCGCACGAGCGCGAGGTCTTCGAGGACGTCGCCCGCACTCGCTCGGCCGCGCAGCAGGCCACGGGCAGCCCGGCCCAGCAGGCCGCGGCGGAGGGGCCGTTCGTCGCCGCGCTCGGACGGCTGTTCGCGGTGGCGGAGAACTACCCCGAGCTGAAGGCGAACCAGAACTTCCTGGCGCTGCAGTCCGAGCTGTCGAACACGGAGGACCGGATCCAGGCGGCGCGCCGCTTCTACAACTCGAACGTCCAGGACTACAACCGGCGCATCCAGCAGTTCCCGTCGAGCCTGATCGCGTCGTTCGGCCACTTCACGCCCGCGGAGTTCTTCGAGATCCCCGAGGCCGAGCGCGCGCAGGTCGCGTCGGCGCCGCGGGTGGACTTCAGCATGGCCGCACCCCCGGCCGCTCCGCCCCCGGCGGCAACGCCTCCCGCGTCCCCGCCAGCAACGCCGTCGGCGCCACCGGCCGTCAGCGAGCCGCCCGAGGCAGGCCCCCCGCCGGCGGCGCCTGAGCCAGGGACCGGCGGAGGTTCCGCGTAGCCACCCAGAGAACCAGCGTGTAGGCGACCACGACGACGCCGATGCCGGACATCACCGCGCGGACGCCGAACTGCACGGCGAGGACGCCGCACACGGCGTTCGACGCCGACAGCATGAATGTGATCAGCGCGCCGTCGAACCCGAAGATGCGGCCGAGGACGCGGTCGGGGACCAGCGACTGGTACGAGTAGGTGGTCAGCGTCCACGTCGCACCGCCCGCCAGGTGGGCGCAGAGCGCGATCGAGGCCGCCACCCAGATCCCCGGAGCCCACGGCAGCAGCGCATACATCGAAGCCAACACCGCCGGCAGCAGCACGATCGCCGCAAGCGCCCGGCTCAGGGCGCCGCGACGGACGAGCGGCCGGATCAAGAACGGCCCCATCAACGCGCCGGCGCCGCGGAACGCGAAGAGGATCCCGGTGCCGCGGTCCCCCGCGTGGAAGGTGTCGATCGCCACGATCGGCAGCAGCGCCACCACGCCGAGGGCGGTGCCGACCCCCACCCGCGAGGCGAACAGCGCCAGCACGCGGTGGTCGCGACGCGCGAAGCGCACAGCCTCCGTCGTGGCCTGGGCCAGCGCCGGGTGCTCCTGCTGCTCGCGTGGCTGCGACGTCGGGCGCCGAACCCACAGGAGCAGGACGGCGCCGACGAAGAACGAGCCCGCGTCCACCAGGTAGGCGACGTCGTTGCCGAACGCGGTGACGACCAGGCCGCCGATGCCGGCGCCGACGACGAGCATCGTGCCCCACGCGGACCCGGTCACGGCGTTCGCGGCGGCAAGGTCCTCGGCGTCGACCAGGTTGGGGATCGCCGCCGACGCAGCGGGCTCGAACAGCGCGGACACGGCCGAGATTCCGGCGGCAAGCACGTAGACCAGCCACAACGTCCCCCGCGAGTCCACCAGCAGGAAGCCGAGGGCGAGCACGCCCATGACCACGTTCGACGCGATCATCACCTTGCGACGGTCGAGCCGGTCCGCCAGTGGGCCGCCGATGAACGACACGAACCCGAACGGCAGGTTGTAGGCGACGAACATCGCGGTGACCAGCGCCGGGGACCCCGTGAGGCGGAAGACCAGGCCGGACAGCGCGACGATCAGGAACCAGTCGCCGCCGAAGGACACCAGTTCGGCGACGAACAGCAGCCGGAAGTCGCGGTTGCGGCGAACGAGCACGAAGGCGCGCCGCCACAGCCCCTGCGTGCGGGGGCCGGCCTCGGGCGGGGGGGTTTCCATACGGGGTTCGAGCCTAGCAACCGCGGGCGGCTGGCCGATGCGAGTTCGCGGGCGAACCGCTAGGCTCGAAGGTGTTCTCCGCGTTGCCGTCGCGCGATCAGGAGGGTTATCGATGCTGGATCGGTTCACGTGGTTCAGGCAGTCGGCGTTCCAGTGGAAGGACGACGGACCCGTTGTCTACATCGACCCGTGGGGCGTGACGACGGAGGACCCCGCCGACGTCATCTTCATCACCCACGCGCACGAGGACCACCTCCAGCCGGACGAGATCGAGCGCCTTCGCAAAGACGGCACCGCGATCGTGGCGCCGGCCGACATCGCCTCGGGCCTGTCGGGGGACGTGACGGCCGTCAAGCCGGGGGACTCGATCGAGGTCGCGGGCATCAAGGTGCAGGCCGTGCACGCCTACAACGTGGTCGAGGAGCGGCTGCAGATGCACCCGAAGTCGAACAACTGGGTCGGCTACGTCCTGACCCTTGGCGCGAACACGTACTACCACGCCGGCGACACGGACCACGCGCCGGAGCTGTCGGACGTGCGGGCCGACGTCGCGTTCCTTCCCATCGGGGGCACCTACACGATGGACGCCGGCGAGGCCGCGGGGCTGGCGAAGGCCATCTCCCCGAAGCTGGCCGTACCGATGCACTACGGGTTCGTCGTCGGAAGCCCTTCGGACGCAGAGCTGTTCGCGAAAGAAGCCGACCCGGTCCCGGTCCAGACCCTGACGCCCACGAACCCCTTCGAACGATGAGCCGCCGGTCCGCGCTCGCGCTGCGCCTGGGCCTGGTGGCCGTGGCGGCCGGCGCGGTCGCGGGGTTGCTCGCCGGGTTCGCCGGAACCGGCGGGTGCGACACGAGCTTCGGCCGCACGGGGACGGCGGTGGTCGACCCGGTCTGCGCGGGGCTGGTTCGCGTCATGGCTGCGCGGATGGGCCTGGTCGTCGGCCTTGCCACCGTCGTGCTGGTGCTCACGACGGTGGGGCTGTCGCGGATCGGGGGACCGGACCGGCCGTGAGCGACGAGCTCGAGGGCGCGCGCGGGACGCTGCAGACCTCCGACGGGCCGGTGTCGCTGCACCGCCTGGCGAGCCTGGAAGCGCAGACGTCGGCGGGGCTCGAGCGCCTGCCGCACACGGTCAAGATCCTGCTGGAGAACCTGTTGCGCCGCGCCGGCTCGCGCGATGTCGCCGTCGAGGACGTTGCCGCGCTGGCCCGGTGGGGCGGTCCGGCACCTGATTCGTCGCGCATCGCGTTCATGCCGGCGCGCGTCCTGATGCAGGACTTCACCGGCGTGCCGGCGGTCGTCGACCTGGCCGCCATCCGCAGCGCCGTGGCCCGGGCCGGCGGCGACGCGGCCGGCGTCAATCCCCGCGTGCCCGTCGACCTGATCATCGACCACTCGGTGCAGGTCGACCTGTTCGGCTCGCGCGACGCCTACCGGGGCAACATCGAGTGGGAGTACCGAAGAAACGCCGAGCGGTACGCCCTGCTGCGCTGGGCCCAGCAGGCGTTCGAGGGGTTCCGGGTCGTGCCCCCGGGCATGGGGATCTGTCACCAGGTGAACCTGGAAAACCTGGCCTCGGTCGTGCGCGTGACCGAGGGCCGGGCCGTGCCCGACACGGTGTTCGGCACCGACTCGCACACGACGATGGTCAACGGCCTGTCGGTGCTCGGGTGGGGGGTCGGCGGCATCGAGGCCGAAGCGGCCATGCTCGGCCAGCCGACGTTCCTGCCGTGGCCCGTCGTCGTCGGCGTTCGGACCACCGGCGCGCTGCCGGCCGGCACGACGGCCACGGACCTGGTCCTGACGCTCACCCAGATGCTCCGCGCCCACGGCGTGGTGGGCAAGTTTGTCGAGTTCTTCGGCCCCGGGCTGTCCTCGCTGCGCGTGGAGGATCGCGCGACGCTGTCGAACATGTGCCCCGAGTACGGCGCGACGGCGTCGTTCTTCCCGGCCGACGACCAGACGCTGGCCTACCTGCGAACCACCGGGCGGGGGAGCCTGGTGCCGCTCGTCGACGCGTACACGAAGGAGCAGGGGCTGTTCCGGCGCGACGAGGACCCCGAGCCGGTGTTCACCGAGACGCTGGACCTGGACCTGTCGTCGGTCGAGCCGAGCGTGGCCGGGCCGCGGCGCCCGCAGGACCGCGTACCGCTGCCCGCGGTGTGGGCGTCGTTCACCGACGTGTTCAAGGATCGGCTGGACGTGGAGGCCATCGAGTCCAAGCGGGCCGACGAATACGAGGGGTTCGGCACGAACGCGCCCGATTCCCGCCTGGAGAGCGAGCGCGAGGCGGACCAGGTGGCGGACGCCAACGGCGCGAAGGTTGCCAACGGGTCGGTGGTGATCGCGGCGATCACGTCGTGCACGAACACGTCCAACCCCTCGGTGATGCTCGCGGCCGGACTGCTGGCGAAGAAGGCGGTCGAGGCCGGGCTGCAGACGAAGCCGTGGGTCAAGACCTCGCTGGCGCCCGGGTCCCGTGTGGTGACGGACTATTTGGATCGCGCAGGGCTGCAGCCCTATCTGGACAAGCTGGGGTTCAGCCTGGTCGGGTACGGGTGCACGACCTGCATCGGCAACTCCGGCCCGCTGCCGGAAGCGGTGGCCAAGGTCGTCGAGGATCGCGACCTGGCGGTCGTCGCGGTGCTGTCCGGCAACCGCAACTTCGAGGGACGTATCCATCCGCAGGTCCGCGCCTCGTACCTGGCCTCGCCGCCGCTGTGCGTGGCCTACGCCATCGCCGGGACCGTGCACGTCGACCTGACGGCGGAGCCGCTGGGGACGACGCCCGAGGGGCGGCCCGTCTATCTGCGCGACGTCTGGCCGTCGCCGGATGAGGTGAGCGACGCGGCCGCTGGGGCCATCGCGCCCGAGCAGTTCGAGCGGGAGTACGCGCGGATCTTCGAGGGCGACGAACGCTGGCGCGAGATGCAGGCGCCGTCGGGGGCCATGTTCGACTGGGCGCCGGATTCGACGTACGTGCGCGAGCCGCCGTTCTTCGTGGACATGTCGCCGGACGTGCCGCCCGTGCAGGACGTGGTCGGCGCCCGCATCCTGGTCAAGGTCGGCGACTCGGTGACGACCGACCACATCTCGCCCGCCGGATCGATCAAGGCGGAGTCGGCCGCCGGCGCCTACCTGCAACAGCACGGGGTCGAGGTGCGCGACTTCAACAGCTACGGCGCGCGGCGGGGCAACCACGAGGTGATGATGCGCGGCACGTTCGCCAACATCCGGCTGCGCAACGAGCTGGCGCCGGAGACCGAGGGCCCGTGGACGTCGTACGGACCGGACGACGAGCGCATGCCGATCTTCGACGCGGCCATGCGCTACGTCGACGACGGCATGCCGCTCGGGATCCTGGCCGGACGCGAATACGGGTCCGGGTCGTCGCGGGACTGGGCGGCGAAGGGACCGCTGCTGCTCGGGGTGCGGTTCGTGATCGCCGAGAGCTTCGAGCGCATCCACCGCAGCAACCTGGTCGGGATGGGCGTGCTGCCGCTCGAGTACGCCGAGGGCGACTCGGCCGCCTCGCTCGGGCTCACGGGGACGGAGACGTTCTCCGTTCGCGGGCTGTCCGCCGGGATCGTGCCGCGCCAGCGAGCCACCGTGGAGGTGACGCGCCGGGACGGGACGTCGTTCGCGTTCCCGGTGACGGTGCGCATCGACGCGCCGGCCGAGGTCGAGTACTACCGCAACGGCGGCATCCTGCACATGGTGCTGCGCCAGCTGCTGAGCTCCTGAGGCTCGATCGACTCCGAGTCAGGCCGCGCGGTCGGCCTGCGTCGGCTTCGCGCCGTTCACGGCCGGCTCGGCTCGCTCCGTCGAAGCATCGGGCTCGCGAAAGGCCCAAGCGACGGCCGCCGAGGCCGTCCCCGCCAGCAGGCCGAGCAGTCCGGCGAACATCATCCAGTCGCCCATCGTGGCCGGTGCGATCATCGCGGTGCCTCCTTCGTCCGTGGAGGCGACGTCGGCCGCCGCGCTCCGTCTCGACGCGTCGGAGCCTGCCTGCCGGACGTGAGAGGACCTTCAACGCCGGCTGTGAAGTGGGTAAGAGATTCGCCAGCCGGAGTGGAAACCGGGACAATGTGAGCCTGGCCGCCCGAGGCGGGGGAGGGGAAATCGCGATGGCCGTGATCAAGACGATCGACCTGGTTGGCGTATCAGGCGAATCCTGGCGCGATGCCGCGGCGCAAGCCCTGGCCGAGGCCGGCAAGACGCTGCGAGGCATCGAGTCCATGGAGGTCCTGGAGACCTCGGCGACCGTGGACGGCGATCGGATCAAGGAGTACCAGACGCACGTCCGGATCCGGTTTCGCATCGAACGGTAGGGATGCGGCTTCTTCTCACGTCCGCCGGCATCAAGAACCCGAGCATCACCGACGCGCTGGTCGACCTGCTGGGCAAACCGATCGCGGACTCCAGCGCCCTGTGCATTCCCACCGCGACGTACGGGCACCCCATGGCCGGTCCCGGCGCGGCGTGGCGGTTCATCACCGGCGGGGCCTCCACCCCCATGTGCGGGTTGGGTTGGAAGTCGTTGGGGGTGCTGGAGCTCACCGCGCTGCCCAGCATCGATGAGGAGCTCTGGGTGCCCCTGGTCCGGGACACGGACGCCCTGCTGGTCGATGGCGGCGATTCCCTGTACCTGTGCCACTGGATGCGGCAGTCCGGACTGGCAGACCTGTTCCCATCGCTGCGCGAGACGGTCTACGTGGGGCTGAGCGCCGGGAGCATGGTGATGACCCCCAACGTCGGGGAGGAGTTCGCCATCTGGAAGCCGCCGACGGGCGGCTATGAAGCGCTGGGAGTGGTCGAATTCTCGATCTTTCCCCACCTGGATCACGAGGACATGCCCGAGAACTCCATGGCCGACGCGGAACGATGGGCCGCTGCCATGCCCGGGCCGGCGTACGCGATCGACGATCAAACCGCCATCAGGGTGAGCGACGGCGCCGTCGAGGTCGTCTCCGAAGGGCACTGGAAGCTGTTTCCCCCCTAGAATCGCCGTCGTGCCGGTCACGATCCTCGTCGGAGCGCAGTGGGGGGACGAGGGCAAGGGGAAGGCGATCGACCTCCTGTCCCGCCGCTCCGACTTCGTCGTCCGCTGCCAGGGCGGCAGCAACGCCGGCCACACGATCCTGGCCGGCGGACAGCTCCTGAAGCTCCGGCTGATCCCGTCGAGCATCCTGCACCAACGCGTCACGCCGGTGATCGGGGACGGGATGGTCGTGGATCCGGCCGTGCTGCTGGAGGAGATGGACCAGCTGGCCGAGCGCGGGATCGACTCGTCGCGGCTGGTCCTGTCCGGCAACGCGCACCTGATCATGCCGTACCACCTGGAGCTGGACAAGGTGACCGAGCGCTACCTCGGCAGCGCGAAGCTCGGCACGACCAAACGCGGCATCGGCCCCGCGTACGCGGACAAGGCGGCGCGCATCGGGCTGCGCGCGCAGGATCTGACCGACCCGAAGATCTTCCGGGCCAAGCTGGACGTCGCCCTGAAGGAGAAGAACCTGGTCCTGACCAAGGTCTACAACCGGCTGCCGCTGGACGCGGCGACGATCGCCGAACAGTACCTGTCGATGGGCGAGCGCCTCGCGCCCCACATCCGCGACGCGAGCGCCGTCCTGCACGCAGCGCTCCGGGACGGCAAGCGCATCCTGCTCGAGGGCGCACAGGGCACGCTCCTGGACCTGGACCACGGAACGTACCCCTTCGTGACGTCGTCGAGCACCGTCGCGGGCGGCCTGCTTTCGGGCTCGGGGCTGGGGCCGTGCGAGGTCGGATCCGTCGTCGGGGTGTCGAAGGCCTACGTCACGCGCGTGGGGTCCGGGCCATTCCCCACGGAGGACGAGGGCGACGCGGGCCGGCACATCTCCAGCGTCGGCCACGAATTCGGCACGGTCACCGGCCGGCCTCGACGGTGCGGCTGGTTCGACGCGGTGCTGCTCCGGTACGCCGTCAGGCTCAGCAGCCTGACCGAGCTGTTCCTGACCAAGCTCGACGTGCTGTCGGGCCTGCCTCGACTGCGGATCTGCGTCGCCTACCGGCACGAGGGCGCGCGCTACGAGGACTTCCCCTCCCACCAGTCGATCTTCCACAAGGCCGAACCCGTGTACGAGGAGCTCGCCGGCTGGGACGAGCCGATCGCCGAAGTCCACGCGTTCGGCGACCTTCCGCCGGCCGCGCGCGCGTACGTGTCGCGGATCGCGGAGCTCGGTGGCGTGCCCGTGCGTTCCCTGTCCGTCGGGCCCGACCGCGAGCAGACGCTGGAGGTCGCCGCGTGAGGGTCCTGGTGGTCGGCAACGGCGCGCGCGAGCACGCGCTGTGCTGGGCGCTGTCCCGCGACGCGTCGGTCGAGCGTATCTACGCTGCGCCGGGCAACGCGGGCATGGCGGAGATCGCCACCCTCGAGAAGATCTCCGCGGCGGACATCCCCGGCCTGGTCGAGTTCGCCGAACGCGAATCGATCGACCTCACCGTGGTCGGGCCCGAGGCGCCGCTGGTGGCCGGGCTCGTGGACGAGATGCAGGCCCGCGGGCTCCGGGCGTTCGGACCCACCCGCGACGGCGCGCGCATCGAGGGATCGAAGGCCTGGGCCCGCCGCCTGTGCGACGACCACGGGATCCCGGGCCCGAGGGCCGGCGAGTTCGACGCGGTGGACCCGGCCATGGCCTTCGTCGAGACGCTGGACGCCCCATTCGTCGTCAAGGTGGACGGCCTGGCCGCCGGCAAGGGCGTGACGATCGCCGAGGACCGCGCGTCCGCGGAGCGGGCGCTGCAGGACTCGCTGGTTCGAAAGGTGTTCGGCGACTCGGGCGCCAGGGTCGTGGTCGAGGAGTTCCTGGAGGGCGAGGAGGTGACCGCGCTCGGGCTCACGGACGGGTCGGCGGTGATCCCGCTGGCACTCGCGCAGGACTACAAGCGGGCCCTGGACGGGGACCGCGGCCCGAACACCGGCGGGATGGGCGCGTACAGCCCGCTGCCGTTCGTCGTCCCCGGGGAACGCAAGGAGCAGATCGAGGGCGTGCTGCGCGCGACCGTCGCGGCGATGGCGTCCATGGGCATCGAGTACCGCGGCGTGCTGTACGCGGGCCTCATGCTGACCGACCGCGGCGCTCGCGTGCTGGAGTTCAACTGCCGATTCGGCGATCCGGAGACCCAGGCGATCCTGCCCCGGTTGACGTCGAACCTCACCGAGCTGCTCCTGGCCTGTGTGGAGGGCAACCTGGCCGACTGCACCGCGGAGTGGACCGCGCAGGCGTGCGTCGCGGTGGTGCTCGCCTCGCACGGATACCCGGGGGACTACCCGACCGGCGTGCCCATCGAGGGCCTCGACCGGGTTCGCGATCGCGACGGCGTCCAGGCGTTCCACGCGGGCACGGCCGTGCGAGACGGTAGAGTGGTGACCTCCGGGGGCCGGGTGGTGACCATCAGCGCGCTGGGCGAAGGGCTCGACGATGCCAGGAGGCGCGCATACGAGGCCTGTGGCCTGATCGAGTTCGAGGGGAAGACGCTTCGCGGCGACGTCGCGCAGCGGATCCAGGGAGCCGCGTGAACGACGGACCGAACGACTGGGGGGCCGGGGCGGCGCTGGTCGGCGTCCTGGTGGGGGCGCCGCCGCACCTGCAGGTGATGCAGCAGGCCGGCGCCATCCTGGAACGGTTCGACATCCCCTACGAGATGCAGGTGATGTCGTCGCACCGCAACCCCGACCTGGTCGACGAGTACGCCCGCACGGCCGAGGAGCGCGGGATCATCGTGATCATCTGCGGCTCCAGCGGGTCGGCCCACCTGGCCGGGGCCGTGGCCGCGCGGACGGCGCTGCCGGTCATCGGCGTCCCCCTGTCCACGAGCCCGCTCGGCGGGACCGACGCGCTGTACTCCACGGTCCAGATGCCGCGGGGCGTCCCGGTGGCCACGGTGTCCGTCGACGGTGCGGTCAACGCGGCCGTCCTGGCCGCCCAGATCGTGGCGATCGCCCGGCCGGAGGTCCGTACGATGCTGCACGAGTTCAAGGACTCGCTGGACGAAGGGCTCCGGAGCAGTTGATCCCGCGCTACACGCGTCCCGAGATGGCCTCGGTCTGGTCCGAGGAGGCCAAGCTTGGGCACTGGCTGCGGATCGAGGTGCTCGCCTGTGAGGCGTGGGCGCGCCTGGGGCGGATCCCGGCCGAGGACCTCGAACGGATCCGCGCGGCGGCCGTGGCCCCGACCCCCGAGCGGGTCGCCGAGATCGAGGAGGTCACCCAGCACGACGTCGCGGCGTTCGTCCAGGCGGTGGCCGAGCCGATCGGGCCGGCCGGGCGGTGGATCCACTACGGCCTGACGTCGAGCGACGTGCTGGACACGGCGCTCGCGCTGCAGCTGCGCGAGGGGGCCGACGTGATCCTGGACGGGATCGAGCGGCTGCTGGCCACCGTGCGGTCGCGAGCGCTCGAGCACCGGGACACCATCACCATCGGCCGCACGCACGGCGTGCACGCCGAACCCACCACCTTCGGCCACAAGCTGGCCCTGTGGGCGTTCGAACTCGACCGCGACCGCGACCGGCTGCGGCGCGCGCGTGACGCCGTGTCCGTCGGCAAGCTCTCCGGCGTGGTGGGCACGTACTCGCAGGTGGATCCCGCCGTGGAGGAGTACGTGTGCGCGCAGCTCGGGCTCCGACCGGCCGAAGCGGCCAGCCAGGTCGTCCAGCGCGACGTCCACGCCGAATACGTGTGGGCGCTGGCGGCGACGGCCGCCACGCTCGAGAAGATCGCGCTGGAGGTCCGCCATCTGGCGCGCACCGAGGTCCGCGAGGTGCAGGAGCCGTTCGGCCGCGGCCAGAAGGGCTCAAGCGCCATGCCACACAAGCGCAACCCCGTGCTGTGCGAACGCATCTGCGGCCTGGCGCGCGTCGTGCGGGCGAACCTGATACCGGCGATCGAGGACGTCGCCCTTTGGCACGAGCGCGACATCTCGCACTCGTCGGTGGAGCGGGTGATCCTGCCCGACTCCACGATCGCGGTCGACTACCTGTTGTCGCTGGCCGTGCGCGTGGTCGGCGGGATGGAGGTGTATCCCGAACGCATGCTCGCGAACCTGGACGCGACCGGCGGGCTGGTGTTCTCGCAGGGCGTCCTGCTCGCGCTGGTCGACCGCGGGCTTTCGCGCGACGAGGCGTACGCGATCGTGCAGGACGCCGCCGCCGCGGCGTGGGACCGTGGGGAGGCGTTCCGCGACGTGCTGTGGACGGCGGTCGAGTCGCGCGGCCTGCTGTCGCGAGACGAGTTCGATGCGCTGTTCGATCCCGCGCCGTTCGTGCGGCATCTGGACGGGGTGTTCGCGCGGCTGGAGAAGGTGGACGTGTCGTCCGGCACGGCGAAGGCCGGGCCGGCGGGAGGGGAAGGCTGAGCATGGCAACCAGAGAGCTGTTCGCGCAGGGCAAGGTCCGCGACATCTACGAGGCGGGCGACGATCTCCTGCTGGTGGCGACCGATCGCATCTCGGCGTTCGACGTGGTGCTGCCCACGCCCATTCCTGGCAAGGGACAGGTCCTGACCGGCCTGTCGCTGTACTGGTTCGAACGGACGAAGGACCTCGTCGCGAACCACCTGCTGTCGGCCGACGCGCGGTCGTTCCCCGAGCCCTTCGGGAGCCAGGCCGAGTCGCTGGCCGGGCGCGCGATGCTGGTGCGCCGCGCCGAGGTCGTGCCGGTCGAGTGCGTCGCGCGGGGCTACATCACCGGGTCGGGGTGGAAGGAGTACCGCGAGTCGGGCAGCGTCTGCGGCATCCCGCTGCCGGCCGGGCTGGTGGAATCCCAGCGCCTGCCCGAGCCGATCTTCACGCCGACGACGAAGGCCGCCACCGGCCACGACCTGCCGCTCACGCTCGCCGAGACGGAGGACCTGGTGGGCAAGGGCCTGGCCGAGCGCCTGCGAGAGCTCACGCTGTCGCTGTACGAGTTCGCCGCAGCGCGGGCGTTGGAGCGGGGGATCATCCTGGCGGACACGAAGTTCGAGTTCGGGTTCGCCGGCGGCGAGCTGATCCTGATCGACGAGGCGCTGACCCCGGACTCGTCCCGGTTCTGGCCGGCCGACCGGTTCGAGGCGGGCCGCGGCCAGCCGTCGTTCGACAAGCAGTACGTGCGCGACTGGCTGGACGCCAGCGGCTGGGATCACGAACCTCCGCCGCCGGAGCTGCCCGCCGAGGTCGTCGAGCAGACGTCCGCGCGCTACCGCGAGGCGTACGAGCGAGTCGCGGGCGAGCCGTTCGACGCGTACCTCGACCGGATGGGGGCGCCGAGGCCGTGACG
Source organism: Actinomycetota bacterium (assembly GCA_036406615.1). GTDB lineage: Bacteria > Actinomycetota > UBA4738 > UBA4738 > UBA4738 > DASXAQ01. The sequence continues at coordinate 52,432 of DASXAQ010000006.1, forward strand.
TTCCTGGTCCAGGTGTCCGTGCGCCTCAAGGACGGCCTGCTCGACCCGCAGGGCAAGGCCGTCGAGGGCGCGCTGCCGTCGCTCGGGTGGACCAATGTGTCGCACGTCCGGGTCGGCAAGGACATCGAGCTCCGGGTGGAGGCGCCCGACGAGGACGCCGCCACCGCGCAGGTCCGCCAGATGGCCGAGCGCTTCCTGACGAACCCCGTGATCGAGGACTACCGGATCGTCTCGGTGACCCCGTGAGCCAGGGCAAGGCGCGCGTCGCGGTCGTCACGTTCCCGGGGTCGCTGGACGACCGCGACGCGCTGCGCGCCGTCGCGACCATGGGCGGCCAGCCCATCCCGGTCTGGCACGCCGAGTCCGACCTGGACGACGCGGAGGCCGTGATCCTGCCGGGCGGCTTCTCGTACGGCGACTACCTGCGCACCGGCGCCATCGCGCGCTTCGCCCGGGTCATGGACGCGGTCGGCGCCTTCGCCGAGGCCGGCGGCCCGGTGCTGGGGATCTGCAACGGGTTCCAGATCCTGTGCGAAGCGGGACTCCTGCCGGGAGCGCTGATCCGAAACCGCGGGCTGGCGTTCGTCTGCCGATGGGTGACGCTGCGGGTCGAACGGCCGCTGGGCCGCCCCGGCGGCGAGGACCGCGCCGCGATCATCGCCGCGGAAGGCGACCTCCTCGGGGTCCCCATCAAGCACGGCGAGGGGCAGTTCGTCGCCGCCGCGGACCGGCTCGAGGAGATCGAAGCCGGCGGACGCGTGGCGTTTCGCTACTGTTCGGCGAGCGGCGAGGTGGACGAGCGTTTCAACCCCAACGGGTCGGCGCACAACATCGCCGGCGTGTTCAACGAGCGCGGCAACGTGCTCGGCATGATGCCGCACCCCGAGCACGCGGTCGATCCCGACTTGGGACCCACGGGCGGCCAGGCGGTGCTGCAGTGGCTGCTGGCCGCAGCACGCGCGCGAGTGCCGGCGTGACCCGGGAGCCGCTGCACCGCGCCCTGGGCCTGACCGACGACGAGCACGGCGCGATCGTCGAACGGCTGGGGCGCGAGCCGAACCGCTCCGAGCTCGCCATGTACTCGGTGATGTGGTCCGAGCACTGCTCGTACAAGTCGTCGAAGGTGCACCTGCGAACGCTGCCGACGGCCGGCCCGCAGGTCCTGGTCGGACCGGGCGCGGACGCCGGGGTGGTCGACCTGGGGGGCGGGCAGGCTTGCGTGTTCAAGATGGAATCGCACTCGCACCCGAGCGCCGTCGAGCCGTACCAGGGAGCGGCCACCGGCGTCGGCGGGATCGTCCGCGACGTGCTGTCGATGGGGGCTCGCCCGGTCGCGCTGCTGGACCCCCTGCGGTTCGGGCCGCTCGACGACGCGCGCAACCGCTACCTGTTCTCCGGCGTCGTTGCGGGGATCGGGGGGTACGGCAACTGCATCGGGGTTCCCACCGTCGGGGGCGAGGTGAAGTTCGACGCGAGCCACGCGTCGAACCCGACGATCGACGTGATGTGCGTCGGGTTCGCCGCGGTGGACGCGCTGGTTCCCGCCCGCGCCGGCAAAGCCGGGAGCGTGCTGGTGCTGATCGGCGCCGGGACGGGGCGCGACGGGATCGGCGGCGTCTCGGTGCTGGCGTCGGCCACGCTTGACGAGGACGCGCACGAGTCCCGCCCCAGCGTGCAGATCGGCGACCCGTTCACCGAGAAGCTGTTGATCGAAGCCTGCCTGGAGTTGAACCGCCGCGGGCTGATCGAGGGGCTGAAGGACCTGGGCGGCGCCGGCCTCACGTGCGCCGTGTCCGAGGCGGCGGCCGGCGCGGGCCTGGGAGCCGACCTGGACCTGGATGCGGTGCCGCGGCGGGAGGAGGGCATGGAGCCGTTCGAGGTGCTCACCTCCGAGTCGCAGGAACGGATGCTCGCGATCGTGCGCCCGTCGCACCTGAACGGGGTGCTGGACGTCTGCCGCAAGTGGGGCCTCAGCGCATCGCCGGTGGCCCGGTTCGTCGAGGGCGAGGCGCTGCGGGTCACCGGCGCGGACGGCGTGATCGCCGACGTGCCCGCGCGAAGCCTGGCCGACGAGGGCCCGGAGTACCGCCGGCCGGCTCGCCCGCCGGCATGGCTCGAGGACCTCCACGGCGACGACCCCGCGGCGGCGGCGTTCGACGGCTCCATGGAGGACGCGTTCTTCGCCGTGCTGGGTTCGCCGAACGTCGCCGGCAAGCGGTGGGTCTTCGAGCAGTACGACTCGCTCGTGCAGGGGGCGACGGTCGCCGGCCCCGGCGGCGACGCCGCGGTGATCCGGCTGGAGGGCTCCCTCAAGGCGATCGCGGTCTCCGCCGACGGGAACGGCCGCTGGTGTCACCTGGATCCGGCGCTCGGCGCGGCGCACGCCGTGGCCGAGGCGGCACGCAACGTCGCCACGGTCGGAGCGCGTCCGCTGGCGGTCACGAACTGTCTGAACTTCGGCAACCCCGAACGCCCGGAGGTCATGTGGGCGTTCGAGGAGACCGTGCGCGGGATGGCAGAGGCGTGCCGGGCCCTCGGCACGCCGGTGACCGGCGGCAACGTCTCCTTCTACAACGAATCCGCGGCCTCGGCGATCCGCCCGACGCCCATCGTCGGGATGGTCGGGATGGCCGAGGACTACCGGCTGCTCGTGCGGGCCGCCTTCGCCGACGCCGGCCTGGCGATCTACGTGCTCGGGCGCACGCTGCCTGAGCTCGGCGGCTCCGAGTTCGCCGAGGCGGTGCTCGGCCGGGTGTCGGGACGCCCGCCGGTCCTCGATCTGGCGGCCGAGGCGCGCCTGCACGAGCTGCTCCAGCGGGCCGCGAACGAGGACGTGCTGGCCATGGCCCACGACTGTTCCGACGGGGGACTGGCCATCGCGCTGGCGGAGGCCGCGATCGCCGGCGGCGTCGGCGTCACCGCCTCGGCTCCGGACGGATCGATGCCGCCGCATCTCGCCTGGTTCTCCGAGTCGGCGTCGCGAGCCGTCGTCGCCGCGCGCAGCGGGCGCGAAGGCGCGTTCGAGGTCCTGGCGGTCACGTCGGGCGTGCCGTTCACGCGCATCGGGACCACGGGCGGGTCGCGGCTGACGTTCGACGGCGCGTTCGACGTGCCGCTTGCCGACGCGATCGCGGTCTTCGAGGGGACGATCCCCCGGCTGATGTCGGGCGAGCGCGTCGGCGCCTGAGCGGCGCTACGGCGACTTCGGAGGCGAACGACAGCTAGGCGGCCGGGGCGCCGCCGCCCTCGACGACGTCCTTGAACTTGTTCAGATTCTTCTGGATGGCCGGCTTGACCAGCATGGGGAAGATCACCGGCCACAGCACCCCCTGGAAGCCGTCGGGCTTCGGCATGGTCATCGTCCGCGACACCTTCGTCCCGGTCCCGTCCGGCGTCAGCACGAAGTCGCTCGGGATGACCGGCCCGCGTGGGTCCTTCGCGTCGAACGCGAACCGCTTGCCCGGCTCGTAGGCCGTGACCGTCACGTGGTTCTCGAACTCCTTGCCCTTGCCGGGGAGCCAGCCGTGTGTCTCGAATTCCGTGCCGACGCCGACGGGCCCCTCCGTGAGCTGCTTCGCGGTGAAGTTCGTCGGGGACCATTCGTGGTGTCGCGTGAAGTCCGACAGGACGGCGAAGACGTCGGCCGGCGGCTTCGCGATGGTCGTGGTCCAGGTGGTGGTGCTGCCCATGCGATCCCCCCCTCCGCTCGAGGATGGCCCAGGGTACACCCCGCGGCCCGTGGTGGGCGAAACGGCCGCGACGGCCGTGCGAAGCTGTGTCCGTGTCGCGATGGAACGCGGGGTGGCGGCGCGCGGCGAGGGCCACGGAGGCCACGCGAGCGCGGCGCGAGGGCTTCGACGCGTCCGAGCGCGAGCTGCGCGAGGGACTGCTCGCCGACCTTCGCACGGCGGTGCAACGGCGGTTCCCCGGACGCGCGGGCCGGTCCGGCCGGCTGCGGCGCAACGTCGTCGTGCCGTCGGCCGTCGTGGCCGGCCGCACGTCGATCGACGACCTTGGAACGCACGCGGGCGCGCTGACGTACGCGTCGCTGATCGCGATCCCGCCGCTCCTGTTGTTCTCGATGTCGATTGCTTCGTTCGTGCTCGCCGACAACCAGGCGGCATTGCGCGAGGCCATCAGCGATCTCGCCGGCCTGTTCCCGGGCGAGCTCGGCAGCGCCATCGAGACCTTCCTGACCCAGCAGTTGAACGCCACGCTCAGCGGCCGACTGTCGGTGGGCATCCTCGGCCTGATCGGCCTGCTGTGGACCGCGTCCAGCCTGGCGAGCCGCCTGCGCCATGCCTTCGGTCAGATCTTCGGGACCCGTCGGTCGGGCTTGCTGACCGGGCGGGTGGTCGGGGCGGTGACCGGCCTGCTGATGGTGCTGGCGATCTTCGGGCTCGCCCTGCTGTCGATGGTCACGACGTGGGCGGCCGGGGTCTCGGATCGGGCCGCCCTCGTCACCGCGGCCTCCAGCCTCGGCCTGGTCGCCGGCGAGTTTCTCTTCTTCCTGGTCCTGTTCCTGGTGCTCACGCCGGGTTCGGCGCGCAACCCCGCGCCCGGCATGCGGGACCACGTGCCGGGGGCGATCGCGTTCGTCCTGAGCTGGACGGCGTTGCAGTTCCTGGGCGGCTACTACTTCTCCCGGGTCGTCGCGGGCAGCACGGCGCTGTACGGAACGGTCGGGGCGCTGTTCGGCGTGATCGCGTTCCTGTACGCGACGACGTGGTTGCTGTTGCTCGCCGCGGAGATCTCCGCGGAGTTCCGGTCGCGATCGACCGGGGCTGCCGCTGGTGTTGCCGTCGCTCCGCCGGCGGCGTCGAATCCCGACGAACCCCGTACGATGTCGGCCATGCCCGCGGATCTGATCGACCGGTACGCGGAGCTCGTCGTGCGTGTCGGCGCGAACGTCCAGAAGGGTCAGGACGTCCACCTGTGGGCGGCGGTCGAGCACGTCGGAATCGCCAGGGCGGTCGCCGAGCACGCGTACCGCGCCGGTGCCCGCAAAGTGGTGGTGCGCTATGACGATCAGTCCGTCCGCCGCTCGGCCATCGAGCACGCGCCACTCGACGCGCTCAGCGCGTTCTACCCGCACGACCTCGACGAGATCCGGTCGATCGGGGCGCACCACGGGGCGATGATCTCGCTCACCGGCAACCCGGACCCGCACGCGTTCGACGGGCTGGACCCGGACCGGGTGGCCGCGGCCGCGCGTCCACCCGAGCTCGGGCGCGCCGTGGGGGACCTGGTGATGGGCGGCGACGTCAACTGGGTGATCGCCGCGGCGCCGAACGAAGGGTGGGCGAACCAGATCTTCGGATCGCCGGACGTGGACCGGCTGTGGGATGCCGTGGCCGTCGCCACCCGGCTCGACCAGCCCGACCCCGTCGAGGCCTGGCGCGAGCACGTCGCCGTCCTCACGCAGCGGCAGGCGGCGCTGCAGCGTCTGGCCCCCGACGCCATCCGGTTCCGCGGGCCGGACACGGATCTGACGATCGGGCTGCTGCCCGGCGCCGGCTGGCTCTCGGGCGTCCAGCACACGAACGACGGGGTGGAGTTCATCCCGAACATCCCCACGGAGGAGGTCTTCACCAGCCCGGACCGGCGCCGGGCGGAGGGCATGGTCCGGATCACCGCGCCGTTGGTCATGCCGCGCTCGCGCGTGCTGGTCGAGGGCCTGCGGCTTCGCCTGTCGGAGGGCCGGATCACCCAGGCGGACGCCGACACGGGCGCCGAGGCCGTGCGGGCCGAGCTGGCGCTGGATGACGGCGCGCCCTACCTGGGCGAGGTCGCGATCGTGGACGGCTCCTCGCGGGTGCGCGCCGCCGGCGTGGCTTTCCACGACACGCTGTACGACGAGAACGCGGGCTGTCACATCGCGTACGGCCGCGGGTTCCCGATGGTCCTGGACGACGGGGTCGGGCTGGGGCCGGAGGCGTTGGTGTCGGCCGGCGTCAACCACTCGTCGGTCCACACCGACGTCGTCGTCGGGGGGCCCGACGTGGAGGTGGATGCCGTCGCAGCCGACGGGACCGTGACGCCGCTCGTCCGCGACGACGCGTGGGTCCTGCCGCTCGGCTGAAATCCCGGCATCCGTGGTGGCCGGCGTCCCATCCATCCTGCGCCGCGCTCGGGACGTCGCATCGATCGCGCCAATCGAAGTGACAGAACCGCATGAACATGTCGCGGTTTCGTCCGAGGCTGCTGTTAGCATCGACGAAGGAGTGGGTGGCGATTTGTTCAGGCCGGGGCTGGACGACGAAGGGCCGCGCGAGGCGTGCGGGCTCTTCGGCGTCTGGGCGCCCGGCGAGGACGTCGCCAGGCTGACGTTCTTCGGGCTGTTCGCCCTCCAGCACCGCGGGCAGGAGTCCGCGGGCATGGCCGTCTCCGACGGGACCAACATCCTGGTCTATCGCGACCTCGGCCTGGTCTCGCAGGTGTTCAACGAACGCACGCTGACCACGCTCCAGGGCGACCTGGGCATCGGGCATACGCGGTACTCGACCACCGGGTCCACCACGTGGGACAACGCCCAGCCGACGTTCAAGACGAACGGCGGCCGCGCGCTCTCGCTCGGGCACAACGGGAACCTGGTCAACACGGCCGAGCTGCTCGGCGAGGTGGGGCGTCGGGGACGGGCCACGACCGACTCCGACATCGTGTCCACGATGCTCGCGAGCCACCTCGACCGTGGGTTGGAAGCGGCGGCCCTCGAGGTGCTGCCGCGCCTGCGGGGCGGCTTCTCGTTCGTGATGATGGACGAGCGCACGCTGTTCGCCGCGCGCGACCCGGTCGGGCTTCGGCCGCTGGGCATCGGACAGCTGCCCAGCGGCTGGTGTGTCGCGTCGGAGACCGCCGCCCTGGACGTCGTGGGGGCGCGCTACGTGCGTGAGGTCGAACCCGGCGAGCTGGTTGCGATCGACGACCGCGGCGTGCGATCGCTGCGCTACACCGAATCGCCTCGGGCCGCGCTGTGCCTGTTCGAGTTCGTCTACCTGGGGCGGGCCGACTCGCGGATGTACGGACGGAGCCTGCACGAGGCGCGGCGCGAAGCCGGCCGCCGGCTGGCCGCGGAGGCGCCGGTCGACGCCGACATGGTCGTGCCGGTGCCCGACACCGCGGCTTCGGCGGCCCAGGGATATGCCGAGGCGTCCGGGATCCCGTACGGCGAGGGCCTCATGAAGAACCGCTACATCGGCAGGACGTTCATCGAGCCGACGCCGACGCTTCGCCAGCGCGGCGTGCGTCTGAAGCTGAACCCCCTGCCCGACGCCGTGCGCGGCAAGCGTCTGGTGGTCGTCGACGACTCGATCGTGCGCGGCACGACGACGCGGCAGATCGTGCAGATGCTGCGCGACGCCGGCGCCTCGCAGGTGCACCTGCGCATCACCAGCCCGCCGATCCGCTGGCCCTGCTTCTACGGGATCGACATGTCCACGCGCGAGGAGCTGGTGGCCGCAGGCCGCGGCGAGCGCGAGGTGGGCGAGCTGGTCGGGGCGGACTCACTCGCCCACCTGTCGCTGGACTCGCTCGTCGCGGCCACGGAGGCGCCGAAGGGCGCGTTCTGCCGCGCCTGCTTCGACGGCGAGTACCCCGTTCCCGTGCCACAGCACGCTCCCTCGAAGCTTGCGCTCGAGACCGGCTGAGGTCGCGACGTGTCGGGCCGCCGGGGCGAGGAGGCCTATCGCGCGGCGGGGGTGGATCTCGAAGCCGGCGCCAAGGCCGTCGAGCTGATCCGGTCCGTCGCCGCCGGCGCCGCGCGGCCGGAGGTGGTCGCCGGCGTCGGAGGGTTTTCGGGCCTGGTGGACCTCGGCGACGGGCGGTACCTGGCCGCGTCGACCGACGGCGTGGGCACCAAGATCGAGGTCGCGCGCGCCGCGGGGGTCCTGGACACCGTCGGGATCGACCTGGTGGCGATGTGCGCCAACGACGTGGTGTGCACCGGCGCCGAGCCGCTGTTCTTCCTGGACTACCTTGCGGTCGGCGCCGTGGAACCGCGCACCGTCGCGGCCATCGTGGCGGGGGTCGCCGAGGGCTGCCGTCGCGCCGGGTGCGCGCTGCTCGGCGGCGAGACCGCCGAGCACCCGGGAACGATGGCGCCCGACGCGTTCGACCTCGCGGGGTTCTGCGTCGGCGTCGTGGCCGGCGGCGACATGCTTCGCCCGGACCGGGTTCGGGCGGGCGATGCGCTGATCGGGTTTCGTTCGACCGGGCTGCACGCCAACGGCTTCAGCCTCGTTCGCCGAACCGTGCTGCGGGATGGGTCGCGGCCGCTCGACGAGTTCGTGCCGAGCCTGGGACGAACGCTGAAGGACGAACTCCTCACGCCGACGGCGCTGTACGTGCGGCCGCTGCTGGCGCTGGCTCGCGCGGGCCTGGCCAGGGCAGCAGCGCATATCACCGGGGGCGGGTTCGACGAGAACGTCCCGCGCGCGCTCCCCGACGGGCTCGGTGCCGACGTCGACACCACGGCATGGCAGCCGCCGCCGATCTTCGACCTGGTGGCGAGCGACGCGGGCCTGCCGCCGGGCGACCTGTTCGGGGTGCTGAACATGGGCATCGGCATGGTCGTCGTCGTGCCGGCCGAAGAAGCCGATCGCGCGGTCGCGGCGGCGGCGGACGCGGGCGCCGAGGCAGTGGCCATCGGCGTGGTGACCGACGGGCCGGGCGTGCGGCTCCGCTAGATGTAGTTCCCACCGAGGTTGTTGAACTGACGAGAGCCTCCCTGCACGGTTCGGGGTTGAACGGACTCCGGACCGGAAGGAGGCTCTCGTGGCCCATCGTAGGGCGAAGCTGACGCCGTACGGCCGCATGGTGCTGGTCGAACGGGTCCTGGTCGAAGGGTGGTCCGTGGGGGAGGCCTCAAGGGCCGCATCGGTCGCACCCGCAACGGTGTACAAGTGGCTCGCTCGGTTCCGCGAGGAAGGACCTGCCGGGCTGCAGGATCGAACCTCCGCTCCCAAGCGGCGTCCCCGAGCGCTGCCTCCCGCACAGGTCCGCAGGATCCTGCGGGCTCGTCGCCGCTTGAAGCTCGGTCCACACCGGTTGGGTCCGGTGCTCGGCCACCCTCGGTCCACCGTGTATGGCGTGCTGCGGCGCGCGGGGCTGTCCCGGCTGGCCCACCTGGACCGACCAACCGCGACGCCGGTGCGCTACGAACGCGAACGTCCCGGCGAGCTGGTGCACATCGACGTGAAAAAGCTCGGGCGGATCCGGCCCGGTGGGGGCTGGCGCCTGTTGGGCCAAAGCGCACAGACCAAGGCCGGCAAGGGCCGCGGTGCGGGGTACGACTACCTGCACGTGGCCGTGGACGACCGCTCCCGGTACGCCTACGTCGAGACCCACCCTGATGAACGAGGAGCCACCTGCGCGCAGTTCCTGGCCCGCGCCGCGGAGCACTTCCGCCAGCTCGGCGTCCCCGTCGAGCGCGTGATGACCGACCAGGCCAAGAACTACGTGCGCTCGGGCGAGTTTCAGGCCACCCTCGGCGCGATCGGCGCTCGCCACGTCGTGACCAGGCCGTACCGGCCACAGACCAACGGCAAGGTCGAGCGATTCAACCGCACCCTGCTCGACGAGTGGGCGTACGCACGCCTGTACCACTCCAACGCCGCCAGGCTCGCCACGCTCGGCCGCTGGGTCCAGACCTACAATCGACGCCGGCCCCACACCGCGCTGGGAGGCAAGCCGCCAATCTCGCGGCTCTCAACAACGTGAGTGGGAACTACAGCTAGGGCACCGGCGGCCGAGGCGTCGCGCCTCAGCCGGGAAGCACGGCGTCCAGCGCCGCGCGCGTCCTCGCGCCGATCTCGGAGATCTCGTCGTCCGTGACGACGAACGGGGGTCCGAACATGAGCAGGTCGCCGTTG
>DASXAQ010000007.1:0-5217 GCA_036406615.1 Actinomycetota bacterium
GTGCACGGCCTTCAGCCAGTTCGCCGCGCCGTTCTGCATGTTCCGGTTGTAGCCGATGAAGTACTGCTCTCCGACCCATTGGATGCCGCAGTTGCAGCCGGGCCGGTGCTGGCCCTCGGCGCGCACCTTGTACGTCACGTAGGTCCTGGCGGCGATTGCGAACACGTGCAGCGCCACCGATGGCCACGTGGCCGGGACCTCGCCGACGCCCTCGACGTAGTACTCCGTCGGGAGCTGCAGGATGATCCGCTCCTTCGACACGCACGTGCCGCACGGCTTGTAGATGTTCAGCTCCAGGAAACCGTGGTTGAAGTGGAACCCGCGCTGCGGCAGGTACACGATGGAGCCAAGGCTGGCGAAGCGCACGTAGAGGTGGTGCGCCGAGTTGCCCCAGGCGTGGCCGCCGACGTACGTCCCGTTGCTCCGCTTGACCCAGTAGCGGCCGCTGCGGTCGTAGATCGTCCAGGTGGCGCCGGCCGGGATCGTCGCGACGAACGGCCCGGTCTGCGGATCGTCGAGCCGGAGCTGCGCCGAGCCGTGCCACGCCTGGACCGGGATGGAGGACGCGCCCTGCACCAGCCCCACGCGGATGAAGTCCGGGTCGGAGGCCTTCGCGATCGTCGTCCCCGGATAGAAGTGGGACAGGATGCCGTTCGTGCTCCAGTGCTGCAGGGCCATCCCGTAGACGCCCCAGGCGCCCATGCCCACACCGTGGCCGTAGCCGGCGCCGAAGAAGTGGTAGGTGGGCGGCGTGTCCGCGCGGGCCTGCCCCGTCCCGGAGGAGGAGGTGCCCACCAGCGCCGCCACGAGCAGCAGAGCGAGGATCCCCGAACGTCTCACCGCAGCACCAGTATCGACCCTCCCGGCGCCGGACCTGAACACCCGGCGCCGGGTCGGTCGAGGAACCGGTGGCTAGGCGGCAGTCCAGGTGTGGCCGTCCCAGTGCTCCAGCTCGTTCTTGCTCCCGCCGTGGTTGGCGAAGTCGAAGCCGCCCGCCCACACGTCGGTCGAGGACACCACGCTCACCGAGTTCAGGATGTTGTTGTGCGAGCCCGGACTCGCGCCCGTCACCGGCTTCCACTTCGTGCCGTTCCACCGCAGGATCAGGTCGAAGCCGTCCGATCCGGAGATGAACCTCCCGACGGCCCACGCTTCGTTGTTGCCGACGATGTCGACGCCGTTCAGGTCGTTCCCGACCGTCCCGCCGGGGTTCGGGCTCTGGACGCGCTTCCACTTGTTGCCGTTCCATCTCAGGATCAGCGTCTCCGAGCCGGCAGTCGGGAAGTTCTCGCCCACGGCCCACGCGTTCGAGGCCGAGCTCACGCTGACGGCCTTCAGCTCGTCGTCGAAGCCGCTGGGGCTCGGGCTGGGGACGATGGTCCAGTTGCCGCCGTCGAAGTGCTCGATCAGCGTCGAGGTCACGTTGTCGTCGAAGGCCTGGCCCACCGCCCAGATGTCGGTTGCGCTCCGCGCGTCGATGCCGTTCAGGAAGTTGTTGCCCGGAGCGTTCGGGCTCGAGACCTGTGACCAGCTCGCGCCATTCCAGTGCAGGATCAACGTCTGCTGCTCGGTCCCGTCGAAGAAGCCACCCACGGCCCACGCGTTCGTGGGCGAGATGGCGGTGACGCCGGTCAGGAGGGCCTGACTGACGCCCGGGTTCGGCGTCGCGACCTGCGACCAGCTCAGGCCGTTCCATCGCAGCGCCAGCGTGTTGGTGCGGGATCCGTCGCTGAACTGGCCGACGGCCCACGCGTCCTTGGCGGCGTCGGCGCTCACCGCGGCCAGGCCGCTGCCGTGCGTGCCGCCCGGGGTCGGGCTGGGCACCTTCTTCCAGGTCGATCCGTTGAACTTCAGGACCAGCGTGTCCTGCTCCGAGCCGGTGAAGAAGTCGCCCACGGCCCAGGCGAAGGTCGACGAGACGGTGCTCACGCCGGTGATCCGGTCCGACATGCCGGGGTTCGGCACGGTCGGCGAGGCCCCTTCCGTCGATGCGAACGAGGGCGCCGCGGCAAACGACACGAGCAGCGCGAACGCGAACGCGGACGCGGCGCGGCGGAAAGCGGTGGTGATCATTTCCATTCCCCCCCTGCGAATTCGGCCGGCCCGTGTGGTTCTACGAACGCGAACCTGCGTTGGTTCAGGCCGTATTCCCCACCGGGACGTGACATGCATCACCTCCCGGGAGAGCGCGTCGGTTCCGTCGCCCGGCGGCGCGAGCTAGGCGCCGGCCGCCCGGGAGGGACGCTCGACCCGCTGCGGGGTCGCGCCGGGGGTGGCCCGGTCGAGCGCGTCCCAGCCGGAGTCCTCGCGGCGCGCCTCGTGCTCGGCGGCCGCGCCGCCGCGGATCCCGAACAGCCGCTTCGCGTACAGCAGGTACACGACGACGGCGATGTTCAGCACGAACGCGACGATCTTCAGGACCGACACCCGCGCGGTCAGCTCGTAGATCTCCAGCGGCAGGAACGACGCCGTGACGATCAGCGTGAGGTACTCGGCCCACCGCTGCATGTACCAGAGGCCGACGGCCTCCACCCCCTCCACCACGCCGTACGCGGCGAGCGCGAGCCCGGTGAGCAGCAGCTTCTGACTCGAGTACGAGAACACCTTGGCCAGCTCGCCCAGGATCCCGCCGTGCGGCGCCGGCGACGTCCCACCGACCGTTCCCTGGAACGCCTGCAGCAGCCGGAGGTACGTGTTCTGGAGGTCGTCCCGGTTCGCCGCGAACAGGAACACGGCAGCAGCCAGGACGGCGAGGACGAGGAAGTGGAGGCCGCGGTCGATGGCGATCAATCGCAGCACGAACTTGTCGCGGAGCGCGCGGCCGCGCAGCGGAAGCTCGATGTGGTCGCGGTCGGGCGGGTGGTCCTTCGCGGGGTTCGACGGCGGCGCAAGGGGCAGCCACGAGTCGCACCGGAGGCACCGGTACCAGCGCGTGCCCTCCTCCTCGCGCACGAACGCGGCGTCCTGCGGGCGGACGTGCGCGGCATCCATCCCGACCAGCTCGTGGCCGCTGAACCCGCACGCGATCAGCTCGTAGTGGAACGTGGGCCGGAAGCGCTTCGGCTTCTCGATGCCGGGGAGCGGCCGCGCCCCCCGGTCCGTCACCTCGCCGCTCATACGCGGCCAGCGTACGCCCGGCGGCGGGCCATCGACGGTCGGGCTACTTGAAGCGGACTCCCGCCATCCTGAACATCGTCAGGCTCTGCGGCGAGGAGTCGAGCCAGAACCGGTAGTTCTTGGCGCCGGTGTTCGTCCACAGAACGGCCTGCAGGTCGGTCCACGCGTGGAACATGTTGGCCGCCGCCTGCAGCCACCGAGCCTTCCGCAGCGGCATGCGTGGAAACTCATCGCAGCCGACCTCGCCGATCAGCATCGACTTGCCGTGGGCGACCGCGAACCGGTGCGCGGCCGCGAAGATCTCGCCCGGCGTCCGCCACTTGTACGTGCGGCTGTAGCCGTCGACCGCGAGCACGTCGTAGTTCGCCGGCTGGTACCGCCCGGCGACGCCGGTGTTGAAGGCGCTCGCCGTCGGCGCCCACACCCACTGGACGTTGGTCACGCCCAAGCGGTTGAACAGGTCGTGCAGGTGGTTGTACGCACGGACGTAGTCGGCCGGCGTCCCGCACACGGGGTGATGGCCGGTGTTGTTCGTCATCTCGTGGTGGTAGCCGAAGTGGATCGTGTAGCCGAAGTTCGTGATCTCCCGGGCGATCTCGGTCCAGCGCGCGTCGTACCTGCCGGCCGCCACGTCCGCCCAGCGGGCGCACACGGAGCGGCCGTTCACGACGAAGAACGAGTTGATGTTCAGGTAGATGTAGCCGCCGATCGACGCCAGCCGCTCCATGTCCTCCGTCGGCACCTGCGCCGTGCTCAGGTTCTGGTAGATGCGCTCTCCCGAGAAGTCGCGTCCCAGCCTGGACTCGAGCTCTTCGATGACCTGGTCCGAGCTCTGGCTGCCTCGGGGCGCCGAGTAGATGCCCCAGAAGATGTCGGCCGGTGCCGGCGCCTGCAGCTGCGAGAAGGTCAGGGCGTCCCCGGTCGGCTTCCACGAGGGCTGGCCGTCCAGGCTGGCGCCGTCGGTCTCCTGCTGGGGCGTGCCTCCGGTCGCCGGCATCAGGTACACCTGGGGGAACCCGGTCCGGTTGCTGGAGAAGGCGAGCGTGGCGCCGTCCTTGGACCATGCGGGCGACCCGTCGGCGGCCAGGGATAGCGTGAGGCGGCGCGAGACGCCGCCGCGCGTCGGGGCCGTGTAGACGTCGAGGCTGCCCGCGCGGTTCGACGCGAAGGCCATCGTCGCGCCGTCCGGCGACCATGCCGGCTGCACGTCCGCGGCGGTGCTCCACGTGATGCGCGCGAGCGCGTGCCCGTCCGTCGCGATCGTGAAGACGTTCCAGTTCCCGCCGCGGTTGGACGCGAACCCGATCCGGCCACCCCCGGGCGACCACGTCGGCTCGATGTCCGTCCACGGTCCGGAGGTGACCCGCTGGACGTCGCTGCCGTCGGCAGCCATCGTGTAGAGGTCGTACGTGCCGCTGCGGTCCGTTGCGAACGCGATGCGCGACCCGTCCGGTGACCACGTCGGCTGCACGTCGTCCCACGAGCCTGACGTGAGCTGCGATTGGTTGCCACCGTCCGGGTCCATGACGAACAGGTGGTAGTGACCGTCGGGATTCGCCGCGTACGCGATCCTGTTTCCGTCCGGCGACCACGCCGGATGCTCGTGCGTCGCGGCGCCGTCCGTCAGGGTCTTGCCGTCGCCGCCGACGCGCACGCGCGCGATCTGCGTCGTCGCGTCGTCGGCGCCCGCCGGCGGTGCGATCGTCGCGCCCGCCGCGATGATGCCGACGGCGATGACCAACGACGTCGCAATGCGGCGCCGGAGACGCGTCGCGGGCTTCGATGCGGCCATGCGTTCCATTCGGCCGTCACCGCGAACGGCTTGACGGGGAAATGCGTGGGCCCGTCCGGGGGGATCTGCCTTCCCCGAACGGTTTAGGCCCAATGCCTGATGACTAGACACTTCGTCCGGTGAACGATTGAACCGATACCAGACGGACCGCGCGAGCGCGCGGTTCGGGAAGCACCGTCCGAGGGGTCGGCGATGCGCTGGATGGCACGAACGTTCGCTACGGGAGCCTGGCTCGTCGCGCTGGCGGGTGGCGCCTCTCCGTTGGGATGGGGCGCGGCGTCGAGCCCGGCTGCCGTTCCCGGCATCGT
>DASXAQ010000008.1:0-20036 GCA_036406615.1 Actinomycetota bacterium
CGAAGGGCGGGGCGTCGCGCGTGCTCGGTCGGGAGCTGGACCGTTCGGCGATGAACTTCTCGTTCGGCGACCTGATCGAGACCGAGGTGTTCTTCGCGCCGGTGATCGCGTGGCAGGACGCGTCGCACGTGCTGGCGCTCGTCACGGACCGTGGACGGTGCATCCCCCATCGCTTCGGACTGGACGGAACCGTTGCGGCGCTGGCCGGCGGGGACATCGTCGCGAGCTCCATGGCCGCGGCGGGCGACGCCGTGGCGGTGATCGCGACCGACCGGGGCCGCCCCGGCGAGGTGTACGCGGTCGAGGATGGCGCGCTTCGACCGCTGACGTCGGACGGCAGCCGCTGGCTTCGTCCGTACCGGCGCGATCCCGAGCCCGTCGACGTCCCGCATCCGGACGGCCACGAGGTCGGCGCGTGGCTGCTGCCGGCCGGCCGCGGGCGGCGGGGACCGCTGGTCCTGCAGATCCACGGCGGCCCGCACGGGTCGCACTCGCCGACGCCGTGGCTCGAGATGGTGGCGCTCGCGGGCGCGGGGATCCACGTGCTGTACGCGAACCCGCGCGGCTCCGCGGGCTACGGGGAGAAGTTCACCGGCGCCATCCACGGCGCGTGGGGCGAGGACGACGACAGCGACCTGATGCGCGCCGTCGACTGGGCGATCGAGCAGGGGCTGGCGGACCCGAAGCGCATCGGCGTGATGGGGCTGTCGTACGGCGGCTACATGACGAACTGGCTCCTCGGCCACCACCCGGGACGGTTCGCCGCCGGCGTGAGCGAGAACCCGGTCACCGACTGGATCGGGATGTTCGGCGGCAGCGACATGACCGACCTGTTCGGCGAACGGTTCGTGGGGATCGGCACGCTGCCCGACGGGCTACGCGAATTCCTGAAGCGGTCGCCGTGGGTGGACATCCATCGCAACCACGCGCCGTTGCTGCTGCTGCAGAGCGAAAACGACATGCGCTGCCCGCCGGCCCAGACCGAGCTGGTATTCGCGATCCTGCGCTCGCTCGGCCGCCCGGTCGAGATGGTGCGCTACCCGGGCGAGCCGCACGGGATGCTCGGGGTCGGCCGTCCGGACCGCCGGGTGGACCGACTGCAACGCATCGTGGGCTGGTTCGAGCGGCACCTGCGCGCCTGAGCCGGCCACGGATTTTCCCGTCCGGGACCGCCGAGGTAAGCTCGCGCTCACACCTGACAGGGGGGAGTTTCCCGATGGCACGACAGGGCGCGGTGATCGCCGGCGCGATGGGGAGCCGTGGGACGCGGCCGCGGAACGACGCCAAGGGCTCCAGCCGCGCCGAGCGCGTCGAACTCCTGTCGCGCGTGCCCCTGTTCTCCGGATTGTCCAAACGACAGCTCCGCCGGCTGGCCGAGGTCGCCGCCGACGCCCGGTACC
The DNA here is from genome assembly GCA_036406615.1 of Actinomycetota bacterium. Classification (GTDB taxonomy): domain Bacteria; phylum Actinomycetota; class UBA4738; order UBA4738; family UBA4738; genus DASXAQ01. Next base: position 1,401 of record DASXAQ010000008.1, read on the forward strand.
GGCCGTTCACGACGATCGTTCGCGAGGGCACGCCGGGGGACACCTTCTTCGCGATCGTGGACGGCAACGCCAGCGTCGTTCGCGGGACGCGCGCCACGGCCAAGCTTCGGCCCGGCGACTTCTTCGGCGAGATCTCCCTCATCGACGGCGGTCCCCGGACCGCCTCCATCGTGGCGCAGAGCCCGATGCTGACGGTTCGGCTGTCTCGGGCGGCGTTCAACAAGATGCTGAAGCTCGAGCCGAAGATCGGCGTGGCGATCCTGCAGGAGATCGCCCACCGGATCCGCGAGCGGGAGCGTCCGCTCACGGGCTGACCAGCGGGTTTCCGGCCGCCGTCGCGCGACGCCGCGACCCGCCACGGCCCTGCCACGGTCGCGGCCTTCCGGCTAGGATTGGCGCATCGGGCGCGGGCACGCTTGGCCGCGCGCGACCACATTTCACGGCATCGGCATCCGGCGCACGGAGGTGCGAGCGATGGCACAGGCAGGATTCCGCGTCACGTACGCGACGTTGTCGGCGGACAACGACGATCTCCACCAGGGGTACGAACAGGGCATCGAGACCGCGAGGTCGTGGCTCGGGCAGCAGCACCCGTTCTACGTGAACGGCGAGGCGCGCCAGGGCGAGGGCTACGACGAGGAACGCTCCCCCATCGATCACGACCTGGTGATCGGCGAGTTCGCGAGAGCCTCGCGCGCCGACGCCAAGGACGCGATCGCCGCCGCCAGCGCGTTCGCGCCGACGTGGGCGGCCACGCCCTGGCAGGAGCGCAACGAGATCCTGACGCGCGCGGCCGACCTCATCTCGGAGCGGCGCAACGAGATCTCCGCGCTGATGGCGATCGAGGTCGGCAAGAGCCGCCTCGAGGCGCTCGGCGACACCGAGGAGACGGCCGACCTCATCCGGTACTACATCCATCAGATGGAGGAGCACCGGGGATTCGAGATCCCCATGGGGCAGCTGAACCCCAACGAGAACAACCGCAGCGTCATGCGTCCCTACGGTGTGTGGGCGGTCATCAGCCCGTTCAACTTCCCGATGGCGCTGGCCGGCGGCCCCGCCGGCGGCGCGCTGGTCGCGGGCAACGTCGTGATCCTCAAGCCATCGCACCAGGGGTACTTCACGGGGCTGAAGCTCTACGAGGTCATGCGCGACGCCGGCGTCCCACCCGCGGCGTTCCAGATCCTGACGGGCCCGGGCAGCACCGTCGGCGACGAGCTGGCCAACAACCCCGACGTGGACGGGATGACGTTCACCGGCTCCTACGAGGTCGGCATGCGCATCTTCAAGTCGTTCTCGAAGGACTATCCGAAGCCCGTCATCTGCGAGATGGGCGGCAAGAACCCGGCGATCGTGTCGGCGAAGGCGGACCTGGACAAGGCCACCGACGGCGTCATGCGCTCGGCGTTCGGCTTCAGCGGGCAGAAGTGCTCCGCATGCTCGCGCGTGTACGTGCAGCGTCCGGTGTACGACGAGTTCAAGCAGACGCTCGTCGAGAAGGCCGCGAAGCTGAAGGTCGCCAACCCGATGGACCGCGACACGTACACGGGCCCGGTCATCAACGAGGGCGCCGTGGAGACGTTCGAGCGCGCCGCGGCCGAGGCGAAGAAGAACGGCACCGTGCTGCTCGGCGGCGACCGGATCGACGAGGGCGACCTGGCCCGCGGGAACTTCGTCCAGCCGACGATCGCCGAGCTTCCGGCGGACTCGTGGGTGTGGAAGGAGGAGCTGTTCGTCCCGTTCGTGGCCGTGGCGCCAGTCGACTCGCTCGACGAGGCGATGAAGCTCGCCAACGACACCGAGTACGGCCTCACGGCCGGGTTCTACTCGGAGGACCGGGGCGAGATCGACGGGTTCCTGAACGGCATCGAGGCCGGCGTCGTCTACGTGAACCGCCGCGCGGGCGCGACGACCGGGGCGTGGCCTGGCGTGCAGCCGTTCGGGGGCTGGAAGGGCTCGGGGACCAGCGGCAAGGCCGGCGGCGGCCCCCACTATCTCGAGCAGTACCTGCGCGAGCAGAGTCGAACCGTCATCGAGGACTAGCGTGGCCACGGCCAAGCCGCTGACCGACCTGGCGTACGACGACCTCGCGGCCCTCACGTCGCCCCGTCTGGTGACGGAGCTGCCCGGCCCGCGCGCCCGCGCGGTGATGGAGCGCGACGCGACGGTGACGAGCCCGTCATTGCCCCGCGCCTACCCGCTCGCGCCCGCCCGCGGGGCCGGTGCGGTCGTGGAGGATGTCGACGGCAACGCGTTCCTGGACTTCAACGCCGCGATCGCGGTCTGCTCGACCGGCCATGCGCACCCAGCGGTCGTGCGCGCCGTCCAGGAGCAGGCCGAGCGGTTGCTGCACTATTCGGCCAGCGACTTCTACCTGCCGATCTACTCCGAGGTCTGCGCCAGGCTCGACGCGATCACGCCGGTCGTCGGCGAGACGAGGAGCTTCCTGACGAACTCGGGCACGGAGGCGGTCGAGGCCGCGATCAAGCTCGCGCGCCGCCACACCGGACGCCAGTACGTGATCTCGTTCATCGGGGGCTTCCACGGCCGCACGTACGGCAGCGTGACGCTGACGGCGTCGAAGGCCAACTACCACGCCGGCTTCGGGCCGCTGCTGCCGGGCGTGCTGTACGCGCCCTACGGCTACTGCCACCGCTGCCCGATCAACCTGTCGTACCCGGAGTGCGGCCTGGCGACGGTCGATTACATCGAGGACGTGATCTTCCACCGGCTCGCGCGGCCGGACGAGGTCGCCGCCGTCATCATCGAGCCCATCCAGGGCGAGGGCGGCTACATCGTGCCGCCGCCCGGCTGGCTTCGGAAGCTGCGCGACCTGTGCACGGAGCACGGCATCCTGTTCGTCGCCGACGAGGTGCAAAGCGGCATGGGCCGCACCGGCAGGATGTGGGCGACCGAGCACGTGGACGTGGTGCCCGACATCGTGCTGGCGGGCAAGGGGATCGCCAGCGGGATGCCCCTCGGCGCCATGATCGCGCGGGCCGACCTGATGAGCTGGGACGCCGGGGCCCACGGGTCGACGTACGGCGGCAACCCGGTGGCGTGCGCCGCGGCCCTGGCAACGATCGACCTGATCGAGGGCGAGCTGGCGGACAACGCGGCCGTGGTCGGCGACCAGCTCCTGCACGGGCTGCGCTCCTTGCAGGCTCGGCAGCCGCTGATCCAGGACGTGCGCGGGATCGGCCTCATGATCGGCGTGGAGTTCGCCGACGCGGAGGTCGCCGACGCCGTCGAGATGGCGTGCTTCCATCGCGGGCTGCTCACCCTGCGCGCCGGCGACTCGACGATCCGGATGTCCCCGCCCATGGTCATCGGCCGCGAGCAGGCCGCGACCGGGCTTCACCTTTTCGAGGAGGCCTGCGCCGAGGCGTCCACCGGCGGCGCCTGACCACCCGCATGGCATCGCTCATCAAGGCCGTCACGTGGGACTGCGGCGAGCCCCGGCGGGTCGCCGCGTTCTGGGCGGCCGCGCTCGGCACCGACGTGGACGAGGACTCAACGGACGAGCGCGCGTTCGTCGAGGCCGCGGGCTGGGGCGGCCCGAACATGTGGTTCGTCAAGGTGTCCGAGGGCAAGACGGCGAAGAACCGCATGCACTTCGACCTTCGTCCGCCGGGCAGGATGGACGACGAGGTCGAGCGGTTGCGGGCACTCGGCGCGACGGAGGTTCACCGGTTCGCCACGCACGTGTACCTGTGGGGCCTCGAGGGCAACGAGTTCTGCGTCGAGCTGGGCCCGGGCGACGAGAACGACGACCGCGCCGACGACGCCGTCCGGTCATGACCTCGACGCTCGACACCATCACGATCGACTGCGCCCACCCGCCGGCGCTGGCGGCGTTCTGGTGCACGGCGCTCGGCTACCGGGTGCAGGACGAGGACACCGACGGGTCCTTCGTCACGCACCCCGAGGGGCGCGGCCAGCCACTGTACTTCCAGCGTGTGCCCGAGGCGAAGTCCGTGAAGAACCGCGTCCACCTGGACCTGCGCCCGCCGGACAGCATGGCGAAGGAGGTCGAACGCCTGCAGTCCGCCGGCGCCACGTCGCAGCGGTTCGTACGGACCGAGGGAAGCTTCTGGACGATCATGCTCGACCCCGAGGGCAACGAGTTCTGCGTCCTGCGCGGGCCGCAGGACGGGTGGTCGCCGTCGTGACGTCGAAGGTCGCCTCGATGCGCGACGCCGTGGCCGAGCTGGTGCGCGACGGCGACACCGTCGCGATCGAGGGCTTCACCCACCTGATCTGTTTTGCCGCCGGCCACGAGATCATCCGCCAGCGCCGCCGCGAGCTGACCCTGTGCCGGATGACGCCCGACGTCATCTACGACCAGATGGTCGGCGCGGGCGTGGCCCGCAAGCTGGTGTTCTCCTGGCTCGGCAACCCGGGCGTCGGCTCGCTGCACGCGGTCCGGCGCCGGATCGAGAGGGCCGACCCGGAGCCGCTGGAGATCGAGGAGTACAGCCACTTCGGGATGGTGTGCCGCTACGTGGCGGGCGCATCCCGGCTCCCGTTCTTCCCGATCCGCAGCTACTTCGAATCGGACCTGCCGGGCGCGAACCCCAACATCGTGCCGATCGAGTCGCCGTACGGTGACGACGCGCTCTACGCGGTCCCCCCGCTTCGGCCCGACGTCACGGTCGTGCACGCCCAGCGCGCGGACGCCTCCGGCAACGCGCAGATCTGGGGACTGGTCGGCTGCCAGAAGGAAGCCGCGTTCGCCGCCGAGCGCGTCATCGTGGTGTGCGAGGAACTCGTGGACGAGTCGGTGATCCGAAGCGACCCGAACCGAACCGTCGTCCCCGGGCTGATCGTCGACGCCGTCGTCGTCGAGCCGCGCGGGTGCCACCCGTCGTTCGCGCAGGGCTACTACGACCGGGACAACCGTTTCTACCTGGATTGGGACGCGATCGGTCGCGACCCGGAGGCGTTCGACGCGTGGCTGAAGGAATGGGTGTACGGGCTGGAGTCCCACGCCGACTACGTCGAGAAGCTCGGCGAGCAGCGGTGGGCCGCGCTGCAGCCGGGCGAGGCGTGGTCGGAGCCCGTCAACTACGGCACGTACGACTGAGCGATGGACGAGATGGGCGACTACACGGCGACCGAGATGATGATCGTGGCCTCGGCCAGGCTGCTGGCCGGCGAGCGCGTGTGCTTCGTCGGGGTCGGGCCGCCGAACATCGCGTGCAACCTGGCCAAGCGGACGGTCTCGCCCGAGCTCGAGCTGATCTACGAGGCGGGCGTGTTCGGGGCGGTGCCCGCCCGGCTCCCCCTGTCGATCGGCGACCCCACGCTCGTCACCGGGAGCCTGCAGGTGACGAACATGTTCGAGCTGTTCTCGTACTTCCTCGCGGGCGGGCTCGTCGACGTGGCGTTCCTCGGCGCGTCGCAGATCGACCGGTTCGGCAACATCAACACGACGGTCATCGGTGACTACGCGAAGCCGAAGGTCCGCCTGCCGGGGTCCGGCGGCGCGTGCGAGATCGCGATCAACGCCAAGAAGGTGTTCGTCATCATGCCGCAGTCGAAGCGCTCGTTCGTCGAGAAGATCGACTTCGTCACCAGCCCCGGGCACCTCGGCGGCGACCGGCCTGCCCACTGGCCCGGGTCGGGGCCGTCCGACGTGGTGACGGGCCTCGGCACCTACACGTTCGACCCGCAGACCGGCGAGATGACGCTGGCCACGCTGCATCCCGGGGTCACGCTGGACGAGGTCGTGGCCAACACGGGCTGGGAGCCGAAGGTGGCCGACGGGCTGACCGAGACGCCGGCCCCCACCGGCGAGGAGCTCCGGCTGGTCCGCGAGGAGCTCGACCCCGAAGGCGCGTACACGCGGTAGCGGCCGTCGATCCCATTGTGCCGCGCCCCTCGTATCGTTGGATGACGTGGCGGTGACATGGGCTTCCTGAGGCTGGTCGGTCGTCGGCTGCTGGCGCAGCGGCTGCTGGCGCTGGCATTGGTCATCACGATGGCGTTCACCATCGGCGTGCTGGTCGCCGGCCCCATCTACGCCAGCGGCTCACAGGAGGCCATCCTGTCCGGCCAGCTGGCGCAGTCCGACGTCGCGCTGAAGAACGTCCGGTTCAGTGGCTACTCCGAGCAGGGCTTCAGCCAGAACGCCGCCGACCAGTCCGTACGCGACGCGATCAAGAGCCTGCCCGTTCGGGGCTTGCTTCGCCAGGCCCAGACGTACCAGCTGGACTTCGTTGGCCTCCGCAATACCGTGCAGACGTTCCTCGGCTACCGCGACCGCGCGTTCTCACACCTGGTGATGAAGGGCCGGGCGCCGTCGGCGCCGAACGAGATCGCGGTCCCCGTCGGCACGGACTTCCCGCTCGGCGGCATCGGCGCGCACGTCCAGGTACAGGCAGGCCCGAAGCATTCGGTCGACGCGGTGATCACGGGGGTCTTCCAGATCCCGACGGACGACCGGACGTTCTGGTTCGGGTCCGATTCGATCTTCCCGCAGTCGAACAACCCGACCAGCCCGCCCACGCTCCCGATCCTGACCACCGAGCAGGGGTTCGACGCCCTCACGCGCGGGCTCGACATCCAGACCGGACAGCTGTACGCGTGGGACGTCTACCTGAACCTGACCGGGATGAACGTCGACCAGATCCGCGCCATCCCGGCCGAGGCCGACCACGCCGGTGCGCTCCTGGCTCGCGACTCGACGCTGTCCACCGTGTCGGACCAGACGGGGCTGGCCACGATCGTGCAGATCGTCGACCAGCTCACCGGCGACGCGCAGGTCCCCATCTTCCTGGTCGTGTTCCAGATCGGCGCCGTCGCCCTGGCAGTGCTCGCCGGCATCGCCTCGCTGTCGCTGTCGAACCAGTCGTTCGAGCTCGCCGTCCTGAAGAGCCGGGGGTTCACCCGCGGGCAGCTGCTGCTCGCGCAGACGGCCGAAGCCGTGCTGGCGGCCGCGATCGCGCTTCCGCTCGGACTGCTCCTCGGCACGCTGCTGGCGCGCGTCGGACGCGCGGCGCACGGGCCCTACATCTCCGGAAGCAACTTTCCCGTCTCGCTGGGTTTCGCGTCGGTGGTCACCGCCATCATCGGCGCGCTCGTGGCGGCGGTGCTCGTCGTGCTGGTGTCGATCCCCCACGTCTCCCGCACCGTGGTCGAGGAGCGCCGCGAGACGTCCCGCGCGAGCCGTCCCCTGCTGGTGCGCTTCCCGGTCGAGCTCGTCGTGCTGCCGCTCGGGCTGTTCGCCTTCTGGGAGGCCCGCGTGCGCGGCCTGGGTTCGAACGTCGTCACCGGCACGATCGACCCGCTGGTGCTGCTGGCGCCGACGCTGCTGCTGTTCGGCGTCTCCTTCGCGGCGCTTCGCCTGCTCGGATGGGGCCTGAAGGGGCTGGACGGGCAGATCGGGCGCGTGAAGAACCTGCCCGCCTACCTGGCCGGGCGGCGCCTGGGCCGGGAGTCCGCCCTCAGCTTCGCGTCGGCGCTGCTGCTGCTGCTGGCCGCCGGCCTGTTGGTGATCTCCAGCTCGTACCGGGCGACCATCCTCCAGAGCCACGACGACGTGGCACACCAGCAGGTGGGCGCCGACTGGTCGGCCGGGATCGACACGCAGACCCAGAGCCTGCAGGCGATGCGGCGCGTCCCCGCCGGAGCCACGGCGATCTATCGCGGCGAGACCGACCTGGTGGACGTGCCGACCGCGGTGTCGGCGACCACGATCGGCGTCGACCCGGCCACGTACCCGACCGGCGGGTGGTGGCGCGGCGACTACGCGGCGCAGCCGCTGACGACGCTGCTGAGCGGCCTGCGGACGCCGCCGCCCGGCGTCGCGTTGCCGGGCGGTCGGCTCACGATCTCCGTGGACGCGACCTCGAGCCTGGCGGGCTACCGCCTGGTCGCGATGGCGCTGCTGCCCAACGGCCAGGTCGTGCACGCCATCGACGAACCGCTTCGGCCGGGCCGTGACGAGTACGCCAGCCGGCCGCTGGGGACCGCTCGGCTGCTGTCGCTGGTGATCGAGCGGCCGCAGCAGGTGCAGGCGCCCAAGCTCGTGACGGTGAACATCGTCTCCGCTTCGGACGGCAACGGCGCGCCCGTCGACCTGGCGAGATGGCGCTCGCTCTCCTGGCTCTCCAGCACCTCCACGTTGAGCAGCACCTCGGAGGGCCTGATCCTCGGCATCCGGCCGGGATCGGGCCAGGTCATCGGGGGCATCGTTCCGGGATCCCCGCCGATCCCGGCCCTCGTGTCGTCCGACGTCCCGCAGGCCGCGGGCCGCTCGTTCCAGGGGCAGATCGCCGGAACGACGCTGTCGTTCCACGTGGTCGGCGTTCCCTCCGGCTTCCCGGGGACCGACCCGAACCAGCCGTTCGTGGTGATCCCCGAGTCGGCGCTGTACGCCACGCTCGAGCGCATCCCGGAGCCGTCCGACGGCATGAACGAGATCTGGGCGATGGGGACGGCGGATCCCGCCGCCGGCCTGCGCCGCGCCGGCTTTCCCGTCGGACAGATGGCGTCCGCGAAGGCGGAGGAGGGCATCCTGGCGCTCGACGCGCAGAGCCTGGCCGTCGGCATGCACTACACCGCCGCGGCCGGCGGCATGGCACTGGTCGTGATCGGGGTCGGCGCGGGCCTGTACTTCGGCCAGCGCCGGCGCCGGTTCGAGTTCGCGGCGCTCCGCGCCCTCGGCACGGAGCCGTCGCAGATGGTCGCCGCGCTCACGTTCGAGGAGATCGTCGTGATCGTGTTCTCGCTCGGCGCGGCCTGCCTCGCGGCGTGGTTCCTGCTGCGCCTGATGATGCCGTACCTGGGCCCGAGCATCAGCAACGGGTTCCCGCGTCCGGTGCTGGTCACCGACTGGACCGCGATGGCGGTCTTCGGGATCGGGGTCGCGGCCGCCGCCGGAGCCGGCCTCGCGCTGGCGGCGCGGGGCCTGATGCGGGCGTCGGTCACGTCGGTGCTCCGTGGGGAGGCCGAATGAGGGTCGGGCGGGTGGCTCCGTGAGGCCCGATGCCGCGTCGGTGCAGCGAGGCCAGACCCTGGTGGACCTGCGCCACGTGTACAAGATCTACCGCGTGGCGGACACGGGAGTCGCGGCGCTCGGCGGCGTGAACTTCGACATCGTCCGCGGCGAGTTCGTGGCGATCGTCGGGCCGAGCGGCTCGGGCAAGTCCAGCATCCTGAACCTGATCGGCGGGCTGGACCGGGCGTCGGCCGGCGAGGTCGTCGTGGCCGGCGGAGACCTGGGGCGGCTGTCGGAGGACGAGCTCACGCTGTACCGGCGCGACCAGATCGGGTTCGTCTGGCAGGGCACGGCCCGGAACCTCGTCCCCTACCTCACGCTGGCCGACAACGTCGGGCTTCCCCTCATGGCCTCCGAGCTCGCGCCGGCCGCGCGGCGCGCGCGGATCGACCGGCTGCTGGAGCTCGTCGGCCTTCGCGATCGCGCGACCCACCTGCCCGCCATGCTGTCGGGAGGCGAACAGCAGCGCGGGGCGGTGGCGGTGGCGCTGGCGAACCTGCCGGCGCTGCTGCTGGCCGACGAACCCACCGCCGAGCTCGACACCGCGGCGGCCGACCGCGTCCTGTCGGCGTTTCGCGCGGCGTCCGACGAGTTCGACTCGACGGTGGTGATGGTCACGCACGACCTGCTGGCGGCCGCGCGCGCGGATCGAACGCTGCGCCTGCTCGACGGGCGGATCCGGCACTCCCCCCTGCCCGGCCGGGTCGACGACGAGGGCAGCCTGATGCTGCCCGACGAGGTCGTGGCCGCGCTCACCGGGACCGACCTCGAGGTGGAGATGGAGGACGGCGAGGTTCGGATCCGCCGCCGCCGGGAGCAGCGCTATGGGTAGACGGGGACGCCGGTGGCTGCGGCCGGATCCGAACGCCGAGTGGCGCCGGCCGGACGCCCCGTCGGATGGAGACCCTTCCGGCGCTGCCGAGTCAGCCCGCGCGCCGGTGGGAACCGCGCGCGGCCGTCCCGACGGAACCGACGAGGACGCGCCGTGGCGTCCCGGTGGCGAGGACGAGCCGTTCGTCCCGGCGCCGATCGCAGCCGAGCCCGCCCCCGAGCCGACGGTCGACGCCACGCCGGTCCTCACGGCCGAGCGTCTGGTGCGCACGTACCCGGGCGGCACCGGCGTGCTCGCGCTTCGCGGGGTGTCGCTGGCGGTGGCCCCCGGCGACTTCCTGGCGCTGATGGGCCCGTCGGGCTCCGGCAAGACCACACTGCTCGGCCTGCTGTCGGGCCTGGACGCGCCGGACGAGGGCCGCGTGCTGTGGCGGGGCCGCCCGATGACCGAGCTGTCGTCGGACGAATCGAAGACACTGCGCCGCAAGGAGATCGGTGTCGTCTTCCAGAGCTTCGGCCTGCTCCCGACGCTGTCGGCGGTCGAGAACGTCGAGCTGCCGCTGCGCGTCAACGGCAGCGATCCGGACGAGGCCACCGACCGGGCGGCCGCCCTGCTGAGCCGGCTGGCGCTCTCCGACCGGCTGCACAACCGGACGTTCGAGCTGTCGGCGGGCCAGCAGCAGCGCGTCGCGGTGGCCAGGGCCCTGGTGGCCGGGCCCGACGTGGTGCTCGCCGACGAGCCGATCGCGGAGGTGGACTCCGAGAACGCCGACCTGATCCTGGACGCGCTCGCCGACGTGGCCCGCCGCGGCGGCGCCGTCGTGGTCGCGACCCACAACCCGGCCGCGCTGTCCTACGCGGCGTCGGTCATGCTCCTGCGCGACGGCAAGATCGAGGCGAGCGGGTCGCCCGACGAGATGTCCCATCGCCTGAGCACGGACTGAGCATCGACCGATCGCGGCGGGGCCGCGACCGCCGAAGCGGCGCGTCCGGCGCGTCCGATCGCGTACCCTCACCGATCATCGTTCGGATCGGGGGCCACACGTGGAACGAGACCTGCGCGACACGCCGCTGTACCGCGAGATCGAACAGCACTTCCTTCGCACGCACGAGCCCGCGTTCGGCTCGATCTCGTGGGCGACCGATGCGGCGCCATCACCGGACGGCGCGACCATCGCGTTCACCGGGAGCCGCCTCGAGCGCCTCGAGGGTACGCCGGCCGGCCGGATCTGCGCCGTCGACGTCGAGCGCGGCGGCGTCGAGCAACTCACGTCGGGGCCCAACGACGATCGATCCGCGCGGTGGTCGCCGGACGGATCGCGGCTGGCGTTCCTGTCCGACCGCACCGAGAAGGGCCGGTTCCAGCTGTTCCTGCTGACGCGAGGGCGGCTCGGGGAAGCGCACGCTGCGCCGGTCGTCGAGGGGAGCGTCGAGTACCTCGAATGGTCGCCCGACGGCGGCCGGATCCTGTTGTGCGTGGCGGGTCCGGGCGCGGACCTGCCCGGCGTTCAGGGCTCGGGCACGACGGAGGTCTCCGAGGGCGACCTGCCCTCGTGGGTTCCGTCGGTCAAGAGCAGCGCGGAGGACGGGGGCTGGCGGCGGGCCTGGATCTTCGACGTGGACGAGCGAACGGTTCGGGCCGCGTCGCGCGAAGGGCTGAACGTGTGGGAGGCCACGTGGTGCGGGACCGACCGGCTGGCGGCCATCGTCGGCGACGGGCCCGGCGAGGACACCTGGTACACGGCGCCCCTGGCGCTCATCGACGTCGAATCCGGGAAGGAGCAGATCCTGCTGCGCAGCGACGTCCAGCTCGGACTTCCCTCGGCGTCGCCGGACGGCGCGCGACTGTCGGTGGTGCAGGCGCTGTGCAGCGACCGCATGGTGATCGCCGGCGACCTGCTGCTCGTCGACCTCGAGTCCGGCGACCCGGCGGCCCTCGATACGCAGGGCGTCGACGTCACCCACGTCGCGTGGCGCGATGCGACCCGGCTCGCGTTCTGCGGCGTCCGGGGGCAGGAGACCGTGTTCGGCGAGGTGGACGCGACCGGAGGCGCGTCGCGCATCGTCTGGGTCGACGAGGCGACGTGCGGCCATGTCTACCCGGAGGCGCGCCCGATCGGCGACGACGGGGTGGCGATCGTGCGACAGAGCTACGAGCGCTACCCGGAGATCGCCATCGTGACGCCGGAGGGAGCACGAACCATCGCGACGCTGTCGCACCCGGGCGCCGAATACGTGCGCGGCATCGGCGGGAGCATGGGGCTCGTCGAGTGGACGTCGAAGGACGGGCGCCCGATCTCCGGCCTGCTGGTGCGGCCGGCCGGCGACGCCATGCCGCATCCCCTGGTCGTGAGCGTCCACGGCGGTCCGATCTCTCTCGTGCAGAGCCGGTGGCCCTCGACCGGGCTGTCTCCGCTGCTCGCGTCCCGCGGCTACGCCGTGCTGTTCCCCAACCCGCGCGGCAGCACCGGCCGCGGGCAGGCGTTCGCGTCCGAGGTGTACGGCGACGGCGGCGGGGCCGACGCGCAGGACATCCTCACCGGCATCGACGCGTTGGTCGAGCGCGGGATCGCGGACCCGGCGCGCGTCGGCGTGATGGGCGGCAGCTACGGCGGGTTCATGACCGCGTGGCTGGTCACCCAGACCGACCGCTTCGCCGCGGCCGTGGCCATCTCGCCGGTGACCGACTGGTACAGCCAGCACTTCACCAGCAACATCGCGCACTGGGATCGCGCGTTCCTCGAGGACGCCGTCGATCGCGCCGGCGGCGAGTACTTCACGCGGAGTCCGGTCATGTTCGCCTCGCGGGCGCGCACGCCCACGCTGGTGACCGCCGGCGGCGTCGACGAGTGCACCCCGGCCGGTCAGGCCATCGAGTTCCATCGCGCCCTCCGCGAGGCCGGCGTCGAGACCGACCTGGCCGTGTACCCGGAGGAGGGACACGGCGTACGCAAGTTCCCGGCGCTCCTTGACTACACGACGCGGGTGGTCGCCTGGTTCGAACGCCACATGCCGGCCCGGCGCTGAAGGATCAGCCGGGCGGGGCGTCGCCGGGTCGTTCCTCACCGCCGGCATCGGTCGCGGGGATCGGCGTCGCGTGGCGAAGGGCGGCCGCCGCCCGGTCGCGGCTCGTTCGAAGCGCCGCCAGCGCGGGACGCGACAGCGTCGCGTTCCCGTATCGCACGTCTTCGTACGCGCGGGTGAGCGCCTCCATCCCGGCGCTGCACTGCGGGTAGGCGGCGGCCGCGACCGCCAGGAACTCCGCGGGCGTCGCCCCGTCGGGCTTGGCCAGCCCCAGGTCGCGCAGCGCCAGCAGCAGCTCCGCGTACCAGCGGCGCACGGTATCGGCCGGCAGCTCGTACCGGCGCGGCCCCACTCCGGACCCCCACCTCCATCGGCGACCCGCCGGCGGCAGGGGCGTCACCCGAACGCCCTCGTCGTCCACGTCCCTCGTCGCGTCCGCCTCGTCGGGCGAACCCCGGCGGCGCCGGATCGCGCGCACCATCAGCAGCGCCACCGCCACGAGCGCGGCCAGGCCGAGCAGGCGCTGCGCGGTCCCGAGGTGGGCCGGCGCGCCGAGCGACACGTGGGTCTGGCTCGACGCGCTGCCGCGCAGGCGTTGCAGCGCCCGCTGCACCGCGGAGGGGTCGATGTGGATCCGGCTCGCCAGCCAGAAGAACGGCCGCGCGACCTGGGCGAGCACCAGCGTGAGGATCGACACGATCCCGGCGAAGGCGGGGAACAGGAGCGCCCCGACGACGCGCAACGGGCCGCCCTTGGTCCCGATGAGGAGCGCGACCGAGATGGCCGCCGCGTACGCGAACAGCAGGCGGACCGCGAACCGGCGCCCGTGCGCCGCGGTCGCTTCGGCCGCGGCCTCCGGCGCGGCCAGCCACAGGCTGCACACCCGCGACGCGAGCGCGGCGGTGAAGAAGACCGGGATCGCCACCGAGACGGCCGACGGCCATCCCTGTCCGACCGCGTCGGACAGGAAGATCTCGGCGGCCAGTACGACCGCGCCGGCGAGCAGCGTCGCGTCGGCCGGATCCCGCCAGTCGCGCAGCGCCAGCGTCACCACGCGAAACGCCAGAAGCAGGGCGACGATGACCGCCGCCACGTCCGCCGCCGGGCCGGCCGCCGGCCCCCATCCGCGCGTCTGGGCGATGCCGAGCGCCACCGCCGTGACAGCCGCGGCCGCCGGCATCGCCGGGTACCGCCGAAGCTCCGTGGCCAGAGCGACGCCGCCGACGAACACCGCGAGGAACAGCGGCAGGTCCACCAGGGGACCCGCGGTCCCCGGGAGTACTTGCAGTACGACGAGCCGAACGAGCGGGAACGCGATCACGGCCTCCGCGAGCGCGGCGAACGACGCGCCGGCCACGGCGAGCCCGGACGTCGCCGGACGAGCCGGGCGCGGCGCGCGTTCGACGCGAAGCTCCTCGCTCATGCGCCGGCTCCGGCCCGGGCGTCCGAGAGTGGGGACAGCTCCACGACGGCCGTCCCCCGCCCGCGCAACCGCGCAACCTCCTGGCGGAGCCGGGGGCCGGGCCGCGGCGTGATCAACACCACCGTGGTCTCGTGGCCAAGTCGACGGCCGGCCTCGCGGAGCACCGGCCCCATGTCGGCCGTCGGCTCATTCGGCATGCGGGCCAGCGCCGCGAACACCGCGCCCTCGTGCCCCCGCGCGAGCGATGACGGGATCCGCAGCGGCCCCCGCCCGCGCGTCAGGTGGGTGTTGGCGACCAGGCCCACGCGCCAGCCGGATTCGAACGCCGTCCGGCACAGGAAACTCGCCCAGCCGATCGTATCCTCCGCGATCTCGGGGTAGACGGCGTCCCAGAAGGGCTCTCCCACAGCGAGATCCAGCGCAAACAGCACGTCGGCGCCGCGCGTCGGCTCGAACAGCTTCGTCTGCAGCTCGCCGGCGTGCCCGGTCAGCCGCCAGTGGATGCGGTTCAGCGGATCGCCGGCCTCGTAGGCGCGCACGCCGGCGAACCGTTCGCGCTCCTCGAAGATGCGCGCCGCGCGCACCGGTACCCCGAACGGCAGGCGGCGCCGCACGGACGCCGGCAAGGCGACCCGGGGCTCGGGCATGACGAGCAGCGCGGCGTCCGGCGTCATCTCCTGGACGACCGGCACCAGCTCGAACGGGTCCGACGCCTGCACCTCGATACGCCGCACCCAGTACTCGCCGCGCCCGGCCACGCGAACGGGGAACGCCAGCCGCGCCTCCGACCGTGCGCCGAGGAACAGCCGGCGCCGGTATCCGCGGATGGCCGAGGAGACCTCGCGCGGGGCCAGGTCCCGCGGCAGCCACAGCCCGCGGTACCCGACGCCGTCATCGGACGGATCCTCGTTCGCGGGGAACAGGCCGGGCGGCAGCCACGCACCGACCGAGAGCACAGGGATCGGCACGCGCTTGTGGTTGCGCACCACCACCATCAGCGTCACCGGCTCGCCGACGAACGCCCTCGGCGGCTCGAACGCGGCCTCGATGGTCACGGCGCGCCACGCGAACCTCGCCCACCAGGTCGCCCCGCCGGCCAGGCCGAGCACGCCGACCGACCACGCGAACAGCTTGGGGTTGCCCGCGGCGATCGCCGCCACCGCGAAGACCACCCCGACGACCAGCGCGATCTCGCGGCGGTTCGCGGTGTCCACGCGGCCTCGCGCCTCCGCCGCTACTCGGTCTCGAACTCCACGGGGACGGGGACCTGGGCGATGACCTCGGCCAGGATGTCCTCGGCGCGCCGGTCGCGGATGCGCGCGTCCGTGCTCAGCACCAGCCGGTGCGCCAGCACGGGCTGCGCGAGCGCCTTCAGGTCGTCGGGAAGCACGAAGTCCCGGCCGTCGAGCAGCGCCATGGCCCTGGCAGCGTCGCCCAGGTGTTCGACCGACCGGGGGCTGGCGCCGACCTGGAGGTCGGGGTGATCCCGGGTCGCTCGCACCAGCGAGACCGCGTAGCGCCGGACCGGCTCTTCGATCCGGACCTCGTCGGCCATCGCGCGCAGCGACGCCAGGTCCGGCAGGCCGGCCAGCGGCCCGGGCGCCGACTCGCGGCTGCCTCGTGGCTTGACCAGGATCTCCTCCTCCTGCTTCTGGTCGGGGTACCCGAGCCGTACCCGCAGCAGGAAGCGGTCGAGCTGCGCCTCCGGAAGGGGGAACGTCCCCTCGAGCTCGACGGGGTTCTGCGTGGCGAGCACGAGGAACGGCTCGGGCAGCGCGTGCACGGCGCCGTCCACCGTCACCTGCCGCTCCTGCATGGCCTCCAGCAGCGCCGACTGCGTCTTCGGCGTTGCGCGGTTGATCTCGTCGGCCAGCAGGATCTGGGTGAAGACCGGGCCCGGACGGAACTCGAACTCGTGGGTCTTCAGATTCAGCACGGACGTGCCGGTGATGTCCGACGGCATCAGGTCGGGCGTGAACTGGACCCGCGCGAACTCCAGGCCGAGCAGGCCGGCGAGCGTTCGCACCAGGGTGGTCTTGCCGACGCCAGGCACGTCGTCGATCAGGACGTGCGCGTCCGAGACCAGGCCGACCACCACGAGCCGAAGCGGCCCGCGGACGCCGAAGAGCCTGGCCTCCACCCGATCGGCGAGCGCCGCGAAGAACTCGCGAGCAGGGGTCCCCTTCGCCATCCGTCGAATGATACGCAGACGCCCCCGCCGGGGGGTTGACCTGCGGAGTCCGCCGTCCGCGTGGCCTCACGCGCCCCCGCGTGCATCACAATGGCGGGGAGATGACGGTGCGGGCGGTGTTCTTCGACGTCGGCGAGACGATCGTCGACGAGACACGCCTGTACGGCGAATGGGCGGATCGCCTGAACATCCCCCGGCTGACGTTCATGGCGGTGCTCGGCGCCGTCATCGAGCGGCGCGAGTCGCATCTTCGGACCTTCGACATCCTGCGGCCGGGCATCGACGTCGAGGCGGTGCGGCTCGAACGGGCCGCCGCCGGCGATCGGACCGTCCCGATCGCCGAGGACCTCTACCCCGACGCGGTCCC
Organism: Actinomycetota bacterium; assembly: GCA_036406615.1. Classification (GTDB taxonomy): domain Bacteria; phylum Actinomycetota; class UBA4738; order UBA4738; family UBA4738; genus DASXAQ01. The sequence continues at coordinate 18,241 of DASXAQ010000008.1, forward strand.
CTGCCTGCGGCGCCTGCGCGAGGCGGGCTTCACCGTCGGCCTGGCCGGCAACCAGCCGCGGGACGCCCGCGACGCGCTGGAGGCCATGGCGCTGCCGGTCGACGCGATCCTCACCTCGGCGGAGGTTGGCGTCGAGAAGCCGTCGCCCGCGTTCTACCAGGCCGTGGCCGGCGCGGCGGGCTTGCGAACGAGCGAGATCGCCTACGTCGGCGACCGCGTGGACAACGACGTGGTCCCGGCCGCCGACGCCGGCATGCTGGCCGTGTTCCTCCGGCGAGGTCCGTGGGGCTGGCTGCAATCCACCTGGCCGGAGGCGGCGCGCGCCGCCGTTCGCATCGATTCGCTGGACGAGCTGCCGGAGGCCCTGCCCGGCGGGCCGGATGCGCCGACTACCATGGAGACCATGCGCGACGGATCGAACGCGAAGGGCGCCCGCGAGGCGCGGCCGTGAGCCACGTCTTTCCCCGCGTCTTCGGCCGCGAGCTTCCGGTGATCGAGCACGGCGAAGGCGCCGCCCTGTGGGACGCCACCGGCAAGCGGTACCTGGACGCTGCCGGCGGGGCGATCGTGGTGGGCATCGGCCACGGCGACGCCCTCGTTGCGACGGCCATGGCCGACCAGGCCGCGCGGGTCGCGTACGCGCACGGCACCGCATTCACGAGCGAGGCCCTGGAGGAGTACGCCGACGATCTGGCGCCGTTGCTGCCGATGGACGACCCGCACGTCTACCCCGTCAGCGGCGGGAGCGAGGCGGTGGAGACGGCGCTGAAGCTCGCGCGCGCCTATCACCTGGCCCGCGGAGAAGAGCTGCGCCACAAGGTCATCGCGCGCTGGGGCTCGTACCACGGCAACACGATGGGCGCACTGGACGCCTCGGGGCGCCGGCCGCTTCGCCGCCCGTACGAGCCGTGGCTCGGCCGGGCCATTCACGTGTCGCCGGCGTACGAGTACCGCTGCGAGCTGCCGGGCCACCCGCACGATTGCGGGCTGCGCCGCGCCGAAGAACTGGACGCGGCCATCCGGCGAGAAGGCCCCGAGACGGTGGCCTGCTTCATCGCCGAACCGGTCGCCGGCGCCGCCCTCGGTGCGGCGGTCCCGCCCGACGACTACTGGCCGGCGATCGCCGAAGTCTGCCGCAGCCACGGCGTGCTGCTGATCGCCGACGAGGTCATGACCGGGTTCGGGCGTACCGGCCGGTGGTTCGGCTGCGAGCACTGGGGCGTGCGCCCCGACCTGCTCACCGCCGGGAAGGGTGCCTCGAGCGGCTACTGGCCCCTCGGCCTGACGGTCGCGTCCGGTCCCGTCTTCGACACCGTGGCCGAGACGGGGTTCGTCCACGGGTTCACGTACTCGCACTCGGTGATGGGCGCGACCGTCGGTCGCGCCGTGCTCCGGCGCCTTCGCGACGGCGAGCTGATCGACGCGAGCCGCACGCGCGGCGAGCGCCTGCAGAAGGTGCTGACGCGAACGCTTGCCGACCACCCCGCCGTGGGCGACATCCGGGGCATCGGGCTGATGGCCGGCGTCGAGCTGGTGGCCGACGCGGAGACCAAGGCGCCGTTCCGGCGGACCGAGCGGGTCACCGAGCGCATCGTGGCGGCCGCCGCCGACGACGGTCTGCTGCTGTACTCCTCGACCGGGCTCGCCGACGGGACCAACGGCGACCTGCTCATGTTCGGACCCCCGTTCGTCGTCACGGACGACGAGATCTCCGAGATCGGCGCGAGGACGCGCGCGGCGCTGGACGCCGTGCTTCCCGGCTGAGGCGCGACGCCTCGGCCGCCGGTGCCCTAGCT
>DASXAQ010000009.1:0-30965 GCA_036406615.1 Actinomycetota bacterium
GACCGGCGAGGGCTCGGACCTGGCCTGGGCAGACGAGGCCCAGGCACGTGATGCGGTTCGGGATCGCGCGTTTCCGGTGCTGATCGCGGCCGGGGCCGCTGCGCGCAATCGCAATGCGACGGAACGCGGGTTGGAGCTGCATCAGGTCGCCCTCGAGCTGGCACGCGGCGACCGGGAGCACGCCGAGGCATTCGAAGAGCTCGGGGACGACCACGGCTGGAGCTACCACGGGGACCCCAGCACCACGGCGTGGAACCGTGCACTGGAACTCTGGCGAGCGCTTGGCGAGGATGACGCCTGCGCCAGGGTGTGCCTGAAGGCCGCGCGCCACACCGCCATCTACTGGGGCGGATTCGCCAGCCGGCCTTCCGGTGCGACCGTGGACGCGTACGTGGACGAGGGCCTCGACAAGGCACGCGACCCGCTCAGCCGGGCGTGGCTTCTGTCGCTCCGAGGTCTGGCTCGGGCCTCGTATTCGAGCGCGGGCGAGCAGGATCCCCGATCCCAGGAGGTCCGCGTCGACGCCGCGGAGGAGGCGGCGTCCCTTGCCCGGACCATCGACGATACGAACGCCCTTGCGCTGGCCCAACGCACCCTCTGCGCGCTGTACCTGGACATGGGGCGGTCCGCAGATGCGCTCGCGTTGGCCGAACGGCAGCTGGATCTGGTCGATCGCATCGGATCGCAGCGAACCCGCAATCTCGAGACCCTGATGTCGCTCGCGCAGATCATGGACATCGGTGGGGACTTCCCGCGCGCCCTCGAGTTTGCGGGCGACGTCCGACGCCGGTCCGCCGACAGCAGTGCGCACGAGCGGATGCACGCGACGTACTACGAGATGGCCGTCCTGTACCGGATGGGGCGGTGGCAAGACGTCCCGGCGTTGCTCGACGAACATCTGGCCGCATTCGCGGAGGAGACCGTGGACATGAACTGCCCCTTCACCCGGTCCGGGCCCGTGGTCGGCGCGCTGGTCATGGAGCAACTGCGGGAAGCGGACGCCGCCGCAAGAGCTTCGGACTCCATCTACCCGAACGACGACGAGCCGGGGATGGTCGAGGGGTGGATGGCCGAGCGTGAGTTGCTGAACGGACGGCCCGATGCGGCTGCGGAGATCGCGCGCCGCACGGTCGCGTTCGGGCGGGGTCCCACGATCGAGCAGCCGTTCTACGAGTGGCCCGTGCTGGTTGAGGCCCTTGCGGCGCTCGAGCGCTGGGACGAGCTGGAGGCCGCGGTGGCGGACGTTCGAACCCGCTCGGCGAACGTCGCGTGGCTCGAACCCGCGATCGACCGGGCGGAGGCCGCACGGCTGGCAAGTCATGGCGACTCGGAAGGCGCGGCGGCCTCGCTTCGTCGCGCGCTGGACGCCTATCGACGAATGGGCATGTCGGCGGAGATTGCCACGACGCTCGAGCGGCTCGCCCTCGTCGAAGGGCAGGAGTTGGAGAAGGCCGCTCACCTGGAGGAAGCCGAGGCAATCCGTGCGGTCGTCACAGGCAGCACCGGCGTTCAGCCGTGATGGCTACGTGGTGCTATACGCGAGGGTGACCCACGATGCGGGAACGCCGCGGGCGACGAGCGTGCCGGTCACGAAGACCTTCGATCCGTCCGGGTTCGTTCCGAGTGCGCCAATGTCGTCTCCCGACGCGCTTCCGGCAGGGCCCTCGAACCGCTTGGTCCATAGCGATTGGCCCGTGGCCGCATCGTAGGCCACCGTTCCAATGTTGGTCGTGCCCGACTCCGTGCCCCCCACCCACCCGGTCACGAAAACCTCGGATCCATCCGGACGTACGCCGATCGCCCAGGGCAAGCCGTAGTCGTCCACGCTGTAGCGGCGCGTCCAGACCGGCGCGCCTGTTGCCGCGTCGTATGCGACCGTGACGTCGTCGTTGCCCAGAGGGGTCAGCTCGCCTTGTCCCGTCACGAACACCAGAGTGCCGGTCGGGCTGATGGCGACCGCGTCGCCTTCGTCCTCGCTTTGGTCGTGGTACCGCGAGAGCCACTTCCGGACGCCGGTCGTCGCGTCGTAGGCCACGGTCAAAAAGCACGTCTCGAAAAGCGTAATCGTGCTGTACCCGGTCACGACCACCGTCGACCCATCCGGCGACACGGCGAGGCCATCCCCGCCGTCGTCCAGGTTTGCCGGGTCGTCGTAGCGTCGAACCCAGACCTTTCGACCGGAGGCCGCGTCCATGGCGAGCGTGACGAGGTCATACCTGGCGGTGTTGAGTCCCTGGCCGCCGCCGGTGATGTACACCATCGAACCATCCGGAGCGATGCCCATCGCATCGGCCGCGAATCCGGCGCCGTGCGGGCCTTCGTACCTGTTCACCCAGAGCTGATGGCCCGTCGCGGCGTCGTACGCGACCGTGGCGGTCCCCTGCGGAAGGCTGAAGGGGCTTGAACCCGTGACATACACCGTCGCGCCGTCGGGACTCACCCGGATGGCCACCGCAGCGTCAGACACGTTGGAGGGCCCGTTGTATCGGTGAGACCAGATCTGCTCTCCGTTCGAGGCGTTGTACGCGAAAGTGAGGTAGTCGTCGCTTCCCGCCCCCAAGCCGGTTCCCGTGACGAACACCGTGGAGCCGTCCGGACTCACCGCGATCGCAGCCCCGACGATGAGGCCCGTTCGAAGGCCGGAGACCAGCCAGAGCGGGGCCCCCGACGAGGCGTCGTATGCCTCGGTCAGCCCGCACGGTTGCGGGGTGCATGCTGGTCCTGGGGCTCCCGACCCGGTGACGAAGACCTTCGAACCGTCGGGGCTCACGGCCAGCGCCTTCGGGGAGTTGTACGAGCCGCCCGTCCCCGTGTAGGCGGTCAGCCAGAGTCGCTGGCCGGGAAAGGCAACCGCCGCCGATTGGGGAAACAGGACCGACAACAGGCAAAGCGCCGCGACGCTGAGGATGACCGACCGGAGCCTCATTCGAATCTCCCTCCACGTTCCGGGCGGGCAGGACGGACTGTAAAGCTCCCGGGCAAATCGGGTCAAATGCGCAGCGAGGTGGCCCTTCGTGGATCAGGCTTCGGCGGCGGCGCCGAAGGCGCTGCGCACCGCGTCGGGTAGCAGCCCCTCGTCGCGAGCCTTGACCAGGTAGCCGGCCGCCCCCGCGTCCTTGGCGGTCGCCTGCTCGAACGAGCTGTCGAAGGCCGTGAACAGGATCACCTTGGTCTGGGGGCGCTGGCGGCCGATGTGACGGGTCGCGGAGACGCCATCCATCCGCGGCATGCGGATGTCCATGACGACCACGTCAATGTCGAATTGGTCGACCTTGTGCAGGGCATCGTCGCCGTCATCGGCCGTCGCCACCACGTTCAACCCGGCGGTGCGAAGCAGGATCTGCAGGCCGTCGAGCGTTCGGCGTTCGTCGTCGACGACAAGCACGCGAGGCCGGCTGGAGACCGAGTCCATGCATTCGATATCGACAACCGCGGGGGATCCACTTGATTCCAGCGAGGCCGATCCCGCGCGCGATCAGCTCTGCGGGACGTCGTCCGTCGTGAGGCAGAAGGGGTGGCCCGCCGGATCCGCGTACACGCGGCAGTGGTCGTTCGGCTGGAAGTCGAACCTCGTCGCACCAGCCGCCAGGACACGCGCCTCGGTCGCGTCCAGGTCGTCGACGTCGAAATCCAGGTGCATCTGCATCGACGAGGACGGGTCCGGCCACGTCGGTGGCTTGTAGTCCGGCGCCGTCTGGAAGTCGATGCGACCACCGGGACCGTTGACGGTGGCCCACTGCGCGTCCGCGAACGTCACCCGGCCGCCCGTGATCTCGGCGTAGAAGGCGGCAAGCTTCGACGCGTCCGGGCACTCGAGGGCCGGCGAGCTGAGCTTGATGGTGTCGCTCACGGCGCGAGGATACCTCTCCTCGTCAGGTGAGGATGAGCCAGGTTCGGCCGTCGATCAGCTCGCGGACCGCGTCGAGGTGCCCGGCGTGCGTCGCCGTCTCGGTGATCACGTGCATCAGGACCTCCCGCAGGTTCTCGAGCTTCCAGGTCGCCCACTCGTCCGGCCATCGCGCCGGCGGCGTGTCCAGGTCGGTAACCTCGATCACGCCGTTGGCGAGTTCGATCTCACGCCGGTAGAGGTCGAATACCTCGCCCGACGGCATGCCGGGCGGGACGTGCCACGCATTGTCTGATTCGTCGAGCTCGATCGGCTCGTTCGCGACGATGATGCGAAACCAGAACCGCTCGACGTCGATCGCCAGATGGTGGACCAGTCCCAGGCACGTCCACCCGGTTGGCAGAACCGCCCGCTGGAGCGCCTCGTCGGACAGGCCCTCGAGGATGCCGAGGACGTGCTCGCGCTGCGCGTCCAGCGTGGCACGCAACACGTCGCGTTCGCTGGCCATCGGCCGATCCTCGCACACCCTCCCTCGCCGAAGCGGATGACCCGACCCGCCGGATGGAACTCGCAGTCGCCTCGGGCGATAGACACGCTGATGGGACGATGTGAGCGCCATGGTTGAGGACCTCGAGCCCACCGACGCCGATCTGTGGGAGGGCGCAGTCGCCGGAGACCCGGCAGCATTCGGCCGGCTCTTCGACCGCCGCGCGAACGACATCTTCGCGTTCTGCCTTCGAAGGACCGGCGACCGTCGCGCCGCGGAGGACCTCATGTCGGCCACGTTCCTGCATGCGTGGCGACGGCGAACCCAGTTCGAACCGCACCCCGACACGCCGCTCCCGCTGCTGTACGGGATCGCGGCCAACCTGGTCCGCCTCCATCGACGAAACGAGGGCCGGCGGCATGCCGCCATGGCCCGGATTCCGGTCGCCGCGACCGAACCCGACCCGTCGGACGGGGTGACCGACCGCGTGGACGACGCGCGCCGCGTCGCGAGAGCCCTCGAAGCGCTGGGCACGTTGCCGGAGCGGGATCAGGAGCTGTTCGTCCTGTGCGTCTGGCAGGACCTTTCTTACGAGCAGGCCGCCGCGGCTCTCGGCATCCCCGTCGGCACGGTTCGCTCCCGCCTGTCTCGCGCGCGGTTGCGGCTGCGCGGGATGGTTGGGGAACCGCCGACCCGGCGCGGAGATGAAGCGAACGCAATCACCGGACCGACACCAGGAAGGCAGGCGAGATCCGATGGATGAGACGGTCGATCTCAAGGAGCTTCGCGCGACGGCGCCTCCGTACCCGGTGCGGCCGCTCTCGTCCGAGAGCCTGGCGCGTCGGCGATCGGTCCTGATGCGAGCGCTCCAGGACTCACCTCGTCTGGCCGCCGGCACCCCGCCCGAACCCATTCGTCCTGGGCATCGCCGGCCGGTTCGAAATCGCCGTCGCCTGACGGTCCTCGCGGCGGCCGCGGTGCTGGTGCTGGGCGCCACGGCCACAACCTGGGCGTTGGTGGCATCCTCGGCCCGCCAGACGGTGAGCGTCGAGTGCGTGATCCGCGGCAGCGACACGATCATCCCGTCGGCGACCGGCCGTCCGGTCGCCGACTGCGCGGCACAGTGGCGACGGGACACCGGCACCTCCGCGCCGCGTCTCATCGCGTACGACAACGGAGTCGGCGGGATCACCGTCCTGCCCGCCAGCCAGACGCCGCCGCGGGGCTTCACGCGCCTCCCCCAGGGAGCGACTCAGGACGTCTCGATGGTCGTGATGCAGCAGTGGCTGGACGACTACGTCAGCGGCCTGAACTCGGGCTGCTACGGCAACGCGACCGCCGTCGCGATGACCCGGCAGGAGCTCGGTCGCCTGGGCATGGCGAACTGGACCGTGCGGCCCGCACCGGACAGCGACTTCGCCACCTCCGTCCAGTCGCCTTCCCGCGCGGGCGTGGCACCGGCGATGGTGAGCTCGAGCCAGAACTGCGTCGGCACCGGGATCCTGTTCCCCGACACGACCACCGTGCAGCTCCGCGCCCTCAGCGGCCCGATTGACCCCGGCTCGGTCATCGCGAAGTTGGCCGGCAAGCTGCGTGCCGTGGCGCAGCACTGCGGAACCCTGAACGCGACCGCCCGGGGGGTCCGCTCGGCGGCGCACTCCCTGGGGCTGACGCAGGCGGCCCACCAGTACGAGCTGACGATGGTGCCGGACGGCTCCCTGCAGTGCACCTCGATCGCGATGAACGTTGGCGGGACGATCTTCCTGATCCTGCGAGGACCCGCCGCCTGAGCCGCGGTGGGTCCCGGGTCTTCAGGGCGCCGCGACGCCGGTCAGCACATCAGAGGGATTGCCGAGGCCGGGCGGGCGAACCTGGCGCTCCGCCGGGAACCACGCCGCCGCCCGCCGGACCGGCCACCGACGTGAACGCGAAGGCGGACTGGCACCGCAGGCAGTAGGCATGCCGCGAGTCGGACAGCTCGATCACCAGGGTCGCGGTTCCACAGGCGGGACAGGGCAACACCGACATCGCGGCCTCCATGGTCGGCTTCTCGACTTGCCCGGATGCTTCCCGGCGAGCAGCCGATCCAAACCGCGGCGTCGAAACCTCCACCGTTCGGGCCGTCGAGCGGCGCCCGATCAGGGCCGCAAGCGCATGATCAGCGGCTGTGTCTGTCCGGAGGGTTCGTAGCTCCCGACCGCCCAGACGGTCCCGTCGGAGACGGAGGCGATCCCGTTCAGCTCGCTGTCCTGGCCGGTGGGCGGCACCGCGACGGTTCGCCACGTGCCCCCACTCCAGTGCTCGACCGTCGCCTCGTAGGTCGTGGACGCGCTCCCGGTCGAGCCGGCGATCCACGCGTCTGCACTCGAGCGCTGGGCCACGCCCCACGGCTCGGTCCCCTGCTCGCTGCGGACCGACGCCCACGCCGTGCCGTCCCAATGGATGGCCAGCGGGTGCTCCGTGTAGTCCGGCGCCGGGCCCTCGGTGTCGCCGACGAACCAGATGTCGTTCGAGGCGAGCGCCGAGCCGCCGCGGATGTAGTCGAAGTCGCCGAGCTTCGGGCCCGGGGCCGCCGTCCACGAGGTTCCGTCCCAGTGCAGCAGCAGCAGTTGATCGGTGCCAACCTCGGCCGTGCCGGCCGCCCAGACGTCGTTCGAAGCGACGCCGGCGACCTTGCCGAAGAACGTGTAGTCGGACCCCGGCGGCTCGGGGAACGGCACGGACGACCACGACGTGCCGTCGTAGTGCAGGATCAGCCCGTCCTCGCCTTTCTGGCCGACCGCCCAGATGTCGTCGGCGCTGATCGCCTGGACGCCGTACAGCGGCGTATCGGCCGGCAGACCGGGGACGGGCACGATGCCCCATGCGGATCCGTTCCAGTGCTCGATCAGGTTGGCGTAGTTCTTCGTGAACCCGACCGCCCACGCGTCGTCGGGCGACAGCACCGCGACGTCGCGCAACATGTTCCAGTCGCTGATGCTGGGCGTCCGCACGGTCGACCAGGCGCGGCCGTCCCAGTGCATCGCGAACGTGAGCAGGGCCGCGCTCGGGGTCCATCGCTCGCCGACCGCCCAGACGTCGGTCGGGCTCGATCCGGCAACGTCCATCAGCTCGCCGCCGTTCGCGGGTGGCGCCGGCACCAGCTGCCACGCGGAAGGTGCCGCGGTCCGGGCGCCGGCGACCGCCGGCGGCGCTCCGAGGGCGAGCGCAGCCATCACCGGTCCGATCAGGAGGAAGGCAAGACGTCGACGCGCGGGGCGAAGTCCCATATGACCACCTCCCGGTGGTTCCCCCCATGCCGACCTGTCGCCAAGACTACGCGCGACCGGGCCCCGGGGTTTGCTCCAGTCCCAACTGCCCAATTCCGATGACCACTGAAAGGATCCATGGGCCTTGGCGAGAGCTTTGCGAGCGTCATCGGGGCGGCGAGGCTGGGGGCCGAATGGGCCCTGAGCCGCCTCTACGCCGACCTGCAACCGCACGTGCTGGGGTACCTGCGCTCCCGGGCGCCGAACGAGGCGGAGGACCTGGCCTCGGAGACCTGGATCGACGTCGCGCGCGGTTTGGCCCGGTTCCAGGGCGGCGAACCCGAGTTCCGCCGGTTCGTGTTCGCCATCGCCCGCCGCAGGCTGATCGATCACGGGCGCCTGGCCTCGACGCGGCGAACCTCCGCCGTTCCGGCCGCTGATCTCGAGCACCGGGGCGCCACCGGCGACGCCGAAGCGGAGGCCATGAGCCGCCTGTCGGCCGAGGAGGCCGCGGCGTCGATCGCGGCGCTCCTGCCCGCCGACCAGGCCGACGTGATCCTGCTTCGCGTCCTCGGCGGCTTCACCGCATCCGAGGTGGCGGAGATCATCGGGAAGTCGCCCGGCAACGTCCGCGTGCTCCAGCATCGGGCGCTCGCCGCCCTGGCCCGCTCCTTCGCGGATGCCCGTGTAACGGACCCGAGGCGGGAGGCGATGTAGTGGACATGGAACGACTCCCGCTGGATCGGACGACGACCGAGAAGATGCTGTCGGGGGCCCTTCGCCCCGACCAGGCGCCACCCGGGTACGCCCGGGTGGCCGCCATCCTCTCGGCAGCGGCGTGGCCGGCGCTGGACGGCGACTCGGCCTTGCGGGAGCGCACCCTGTCGGCGATGGCGCGGGCGGTCCAGGAGACGGCCTCCGCCGCGCCCCCGAAGGATCGAACCGTCCGAGCTCACGACAAGACCCGTCGCCGGTTCCTGAAGACCAAGCTCGTCGCCGCGATGGCGGCCGCGCTGCTCGTCATGGGGTCGGGACTCGCCTTCGCGGGAGCACTGCCGGCCCCGATGCAGAACGCCGCGTCCCAGGTGCTGGGGCGCTTCGGCATCCACGTGCCACGCCACCACGGCGACCACGGCGGCGGTCCTCCTTCGTGGTCCCACGCCTCCCCCACCGGCCGCGCGCACGGATCGCCTGGCTCCGACGGTCGAGGACATCCAGGCGGCCCGCCCTCGACACGCCCGGGTAACGGCCACCACGACGGCGACGAGAACTCGCAGGGCGATGACCACCAGGGCTCGAGCGATCACGAGGGCGACCACGACGGCAACGGGCACGATTCCGGGGGCGACCACCACCACGAAGGCTCCGGTGGCGACGACCAGGGGTCCGGCGGGCATGACTCGGGCGGTGGCTCGGGATCGAGCGACGGCTCCGGCTCGGGCGGGTCAGGCTCCGGCGGCTCGGGCGATTCCGGTTCGGGTTCGGGCTCGGGCGGTTCGGGATCCGGCCACGGCTCCGGAGACCACGGCTCTGGGGGCGGGTCCGGCGGCGGCGATCACTCGGGCGGCGGTTCGGATGGGGGCTCGGACTCGGGCTCCGACGACTAGCCCGGCCGGCTGGGCGAAGTCTTCAGGCATGCGAGGGGATCAGCCCGCCTCGGCGTAGGACCCCTGCGTGGCGCAGTCGGCGTGGACGACCAGCCAGGACCCCTCGCTCAGGAAGCAGATGGCCATGGACTCGCCGATCGGCTCGTGGCAGGTCGCGCAGACCGCTTCGGGATCCATCGCTATGCCCCCATGGCAGCGTGCCGGCTTCGATTGCGTCCAGTAAGCATGGTCAATCCTTCGAGAATGATCGGGCACAGGTGATATCGGCCGCTCGGGGCTTCCGGTCAAGTCCCCGCCTGGAGGTCTTGCCCGTGATAGAGGTTCACCCGTGAGCGCCGCGGCGGCGAGGCCCCAACGCGAACCCCGGGTCGTGACCGCCCGGACCCGCCTGATCGTGGCCGCGGCCGCGGGGGTGGTCGGTCTGGCCGCGTCGATCCCGCTGGTCGCCTGGCAGACGTCGCTGCTGATCGGCTGGAACGCGATGGGCACGGTGTTCGCCGGGCTCGTGTGGTTCCGAATCCTGGGGATGGACGGAGAGACCACTCGGCGCTTCGCCACGATCGAGGACGAGTCGCGCACGGCGTCCGACCTGGTCCTGATCTGCGCGTGCCTGGCCAGCCTGATCGGCGTCGGGCTCACGCTGGTGAAGGCGGGGCAGACGACCGGAGCTGACCGCGCGTTCACGATCTCCGTGGCGCTGCTGAGCGTCACGCTGGCGTGGCTGGCGGTGCACACCGTGTTCACGCTTCGCTATGCCCACCTGTTCTATCTGAGCGGCGGGGGCATCGACTTCCACGACGAACGCGACCCGGCCTACACGGACTTCGCCTACGTCGGCTTCACGATCGGGATGACGTTCCAGGTGTCCGACACCGACATCACGTCGAAGCCGATCCGGCGGGCGGCGCTGCGCCACGCGTTGCTCTCGTTCGTGTTCGGAACCGCGGTGCTGGCGCTGACGGTCAACGTGGTGGCGGGCCTGCTGCGGTAGGGCCGGGTCGGCGCGCCGTCGTCAGGACGCCGTGGTGACGTCGAAGTTCGATTCGACCCTGACACCCGAGCGAAGCGTGTCCAGGATCACGCAGTAGCGCTCGGCGCTACGCAGCAGGCGCTCGGCCCGCTCGCCGCGTTCGTCGTCGCGGATGACGACCCGCGTGTCGCAGCGGACCGTTCGAATCCCGACCGGGAACTCCTTGCCCATGGCCAGGGTGCCGCGCGGGTCCCAGTCGCCCTGCACGTCGATCTCCAGGTGCTCGAGCTCGATGCCCATGTTGGCCGCGACCATGCGAAGGGTGATCTCCTGGCAGGCGGCCAGGGCCGCCAGCAACAGATCGCCCGAGCACGGCACGTCCCCGACCCCGCCCACCGCCGGGTGCGCACCGGAGCGAACCTCCGCGCCGGGTACGCCCTGGGGGATCACGGTGCAGTGCAGCGGATCGGACAGGTCGGCGGAGCCGCCACGCACGCGCAGCACGACCGGCGCGCTGTCCGGGTCGGACGTATACCGCTCGCGCAGCGGCGCCTGCAGCCCGCGAATGTCCGTCGAAGCCATCCTCGGCGCTCCTTTCGACGCATCGAACAGTCCTGTCGGAATGCTACCGGCAGGGCCGGCGGACGAAACGCCGCCGCCGTGCGGTGCGGGCGGCGTTCGATCAGTGGCTGAAGTGGTACCCCGGCGGCGGCGGCTGGCAGAGGAGATGGGCTTCGTCGCGCATGGACAGCAGGGTGCTCCGATACGCCGGGTTGCGCGCCTGGTTGTCCAGCTCGCCGGGATCGGCCGCCAGGTCGTAGAGCTCCTCTTCGCCGGTCAGGTACTGCGCGTACGCGTACGAGGCGGACCGAACCCCGCAGAACGCAGGGTCGTCGGCCCCGCCGAGGCTCTCGAGCAACAGGTCCGACCGCCACGGGGTCCCGGGATCCTGCAGCAGCGGGAGCATGTCCATCCCCTCCGTCCCCGGCATCGTGGTCCCGGCTGCGGCGGCCAGCGTCGCGGCGATGTCGACGTTGGACACCAGCGACGGGTCGACGCGCGGCGCGATCCCCAGCGCATCCCAGCGAACGATGAACGGCGTTCGGATCGACTCCTCGTACGGCACGAGCTTGCCCGACAGCCGGTGCGACCCGAGCTCCAGCCCCTGATCGGACAGGTAGACGAACAACGTGTTGGACAGCCTGCCGTCGGCCTGGAGCTCGTTCACGATGTCGCCGATCATGTCGTCGACCGAGCGCAGCGATTCGAATTGATGCTCGTACTGCCGCTGGTCGCTCTTCATCTGCGAGGTCGTGAGCAACGGGAGCGTCCTGACGAACTTCGGCTTGTCCGACACGTCGGCCTCGTTGAAGTTCGGTTCGGCCCGCAGGCTGGGGACCTGGCCGGCAAGCGACCCGAGGTACTGCGGTGCCGGGGTCATCGGGTAGTGCGGGGCGTGGGGAGCCAGGTACAGGAACAGCGGCTGGGTCGGCAGCGTGGATTGGATGAAGTCCAGCGCCTTCTGATCGAACACCGTCGTCGAGTACGACGCGGGATCCGAGCCGTACGTCACGCGCCGCCCGTCGTCCGACGCCTGCCAGTTGTAGTAGGGGTCGCCGTCCTTCAACTCGATCGACGCGAACCACGAGTCCCACCCCGGTGGGATGTAGTTGACGTACTTCTTCGTGTACTCGTTCAGGTACTTGCCGACCAGCCCCGTCCGGTAACCCTGTGCCTGCAGCACGGTCGCGATCGTGTTCTGCTCGTCCCCGTTGGCGCGGAAGACCGGGAACCCGCCGTACGTTCCGCGGTTGCTGTACACACCGTTGGTGTGGGAGTACGTGCCGGTCAAGATCGTCGCGCGGCTCGGGCAGCACAACGGATCCGAGATGATTCCGTTCGGTTCGAACGACACGCCGTCCCCGACCAGGTCCGCCTCGAGGTTCGGCATGAAGGCCAGTTCGTCCCACCGCTGGTCGTCGGTCAGGATGAGCACGATGTTGGGCGGGGACCCCGACACGGCGCGTCCCTGGGTCGCCCGCTGGCCGGCGACGGGCTTCGGCGGCCAAATTGCCACCAGCGCCAGGGCGGCCGCCACCCCCGCGGCGATGCGAGCCCAACGGGTGGATCCCCCCGGAACGGTGCCCACGGGGCATTTTGCCCCATTCAGTCGATCCGACGCTCGTACCAGGCCACGTCCCAGTAGCGGCCGAACTTTCGACCCTGCTCGGTGAACACCCCGATCCGGCGAAAACCGAGCGACTCGTGCAGGTCGACCGACGCGCCGTTCGGCAACGCGATGCCGGCCAGCGCTCGATGCACGTCTTGCCCGTGCAGCGACTCCAGCAGCGTCCGGTACAGCGCGCGACCGACGCCGCGTCCGACGCACTCGGGCGCGACGTAGACGCTGGTCTCCACCGAGGTCTCGTACGCGGCCTTCGGCCGATGCCGGCTGCTGCTGGCGAAGCCCGCGAGCCGTTCGCCGTCGATGGCAACCAGCGCTCGATGCCGTCCGCCGGGGTGCGCGTGGAACCACTCGCGGCGCCACTGCGGCGTCGGTTCCTGGAGGTCGAAGGTGGCGTGCGACGTTCGAACGTAGTGGTTGTACACGGCGTCGATCGCGTCCAGATCCTCGGGCAGGCACGGCCGAACCACACACGACGTTCCGGTTGCCGGCACGGTCATCATTCTCGTGCGCCTCGACGCCGAACGGGTTACGAGCACGTAACGCCTGCCGGATGCCGTTCCCACGCCGACCCCGCTGGTACCCTGGCCCGCGAGGCGACTGCACGGAGGTGACGTTCGAATGACGCGACGCATCCTGCTTCCCGCGGCGTTGCTGCTAGCGTTCGCGACCGCGGCCCCGGCGGCCACCAGCGCCGCAGCCACCAGAGCCACGGCGCCGCCGGCGGCCGCCGGCATCGGCGAGAAGCGGATCGTGGGCGACCGGCAGTACCCGGCCACGTTCACGTTCGCCCCCGACGGTCGCATCTTCTACGGCACCCGCTTCAAGGGGACGGTCGCCATCTGGGACCCGGTCACGAAGAAGGGCACGGTCTTCTACACCGTGACGCACCTGGCGCACAACGGCGAACAGGGACTCCTTGGCGTGACGCTGCATCCCGACTACCCGACGACCCCGTACGTCTACGTGTACGCGACCCGCGACATCGACGGGAAGCTGCAGAACCAGATCCTGCGCATCACCGATTCGAACGGCACCGGCGTCGACGCGAAGGTGATCTTCAGCAGCAACACGACCGCCGGCGTGTACCACGACGGCGGCCGCGTCCTGTTCGGGCCCGACGGCATGCTGTACGCCATCGTGGGCGACGCGCACAACTCCGCGAATTCCCAGGACCGAACGCAGAGCGCCGGCAAGATCCTTCGCATGACCCCGGCCGGCAAGGCGCCCGGAGACAACCACTACCCGGGCCGCGAGTGGGTGATTGGGATCCGCAACTCGTATGGGTTCACGTTCGACTTCGCGCACACCGGCCTGATGTGGGAGACGGAGAACGGCCCCGAGTGCAACGACGAGCTCAACCTGATCCAGTCGGCCAAGAACTACGCGTGGGGGCCGCACGAGACGTGCTCGACCCCGCCGGCGCCGCCGGCCAACACGAACCAGGACGGCCCGAACCCGGTGCTCCCGCTCCGGTTCTGGGGGACCACGATCGCGCCGACCGGCGCGGTGTTCTGCGACGGCTGCGGCCTGACCGGCGCCGAGGGTCGGCTGTTCTTCGGCGCGTACAACACGGGCCAGATCCGCGAGGACATCCTGACGTCGGACCGGATGGACATCGTCTCCCAGTCGATCGTGCACACGCACGGCAGCGGGATCCTGTCGATGGAGCGCGGTACCGACGGGTCGATCTACTTCAGCGACGCGACGGCCATCTATCAGCTGACCAACACCTGATCACGTCGTACCCTCAGCACCCGCCGTCGTTGCTCCCGCGCTTCGCCGCCGGCCCCGTGCTCGGCCTTGCCGCCGCGGCGACGGCGCTGCTGCTGCTGGTGTCGACGCGCTACGGCTACCACCGCGACGAGCTGTACTTCCTGGAGGCGTCCCGCCACCTGGCATGGGGCTACGTCGACCAACCGCCGGGCTCGGTCGCCATGGCCTGGCTGTCGCGAACGCTGTTCGGCGGGTCGCTGCCCGGCCTGCGGCTGTTTCCGGCGATCGCGGACGGGGTCCTGGTGGCGCTCGCGGGGCTCACGGCGCGCGAGCTCGGCGGCCGGCGGTTCCCCCAGACGCTGGCGGCGCTCGCCGTGGCGGTGGGGCCCTTCCTGGCCGCGGCGCACCTGGCCGGCCCGACCGTTTACGACATCCTCGCGTGGGCGGCGGTCTCGCTGCTGGTGATCCGCATCCTTCGAACCGGACGCGAACGGCTGTGGGTCGCGGTGGGAGCCATCTGCGGCGTCGCGCTCCTGAACAAGGAGACCATCCTGTTCCTGCTCTTCGGCCTGGCGATCGGGCTGCTGACGACGGGGCGCGCGGACATCGTGCGCAGCCGGTGGCTGTGGCTGGGCATCGCCGTCGCCGTGGCCATCTGGCTGCCGACCCTGGTGTGGCAGGCGATCCACGGGTGGCCGACCGTGGAGATGTCCGGCAACCTTCGCCGCGAGCACTCGGGGCTCGGCGACACGTTGACGTTCGTGCCCCTTCAGCTCCTGCTGCCGGGGTGGTACGTGGCCCCGGTCTGGCTGGCGGGACTCTGGGCGCTGTGGCGCGAGGAGCGCTTCCGCGCGTACCGCGCGTTCGCGGTGGCGTACGGCGTGCTGTTCGTCCTGATCGGCGTGCTGATCGGCGACCGCCCGTACTACGTCCTGGCCCTGTACGTCGTGCTGCTGGCGGCGGGCGCGATCGTGACTGAAGGCGTCGTGGAGGGAACAAGGCGGTTCTTCTCGACGCGATCGCCGGGGCGCCGCCTGATCTGGCGGTCGCCGCGGACGGCCATCGCCTTCGTCGCGGTATTCGGCGTCCTCGGCCTGCCGGTGTCGCTGCCGGTGCTTCCCGCGTCGATGTCCGGGAACCTCCAGCTGCAGACCATCAACTACGACCTGGGAGAAACGGTCGGGTGGCCCGAGCTGGTGTCCACCGTCGCGCGCGTGTATCGCTCGCTCCCGGCCTCGGAGCGTTCATCCGCCGTCATCCTGACGTCGAACTACGGCGAGGCAGGGGCGATCGACCGGTACGGCCCGGCACTGGGGCTGCCTCAGGCGTACAGCGGACACAACACCTTCTGGTGGTGGGGCCCTCCCCTCCCGTCAGAGAGCACGACGATCACGGTCGGGTTCGATCCCTCGGACCTGGCGCCGGACCTGGCCGCCTGCACACCGGCGGCCCGCGTTCACAACGCGGATGGCATGGACAATGACGAAGAGGGCGCGCCGGTCATGATCTGCCGGCACCAGCGAGCGCCGTGGCCGGCCATGTGGCCGGCATTTCGACACTACGACTGAACGCCGTCCGCGGAATCAGCGGGCGATGCCGTCAGCCCGCGATGGCCTTGGCCACGACGCCGAGCGCGGCGCCGCCCAGGACGAGCCACGCGGAGTTCACGTTCCAGCGGCGGAGCGCGACGAACGACGCGACGGCGATCAAGGCGGTGAAGGGATCAACGATCACCGAGCGGGCCAGCAGGATCGTCACGGCGGCCATCAGCCCGAGCGACGCCGCGGTCGCGCCCGAGAGCAGCCCCGCCATCAGCGGCGAGCGCTGCATCCTCGGCAGAAGCGGGCGAACGGCGATCACCAGGACGAACGACGGCAGGAAGATCGCGACGGTGGCGACGATCGCGCCGGCCAGTCCACCGGTGAGGTACCCGATGAACGTCGCGGTCGTGAACACCGGCCCGGGCGTGACCTGCCCGATCGAGATGGCGTCGACCAGCTGGCGGTCGGTCAGCCAGTGCAGGTGCGTCACCAGGTCGCCGCGCGCGAACGCCAGCAGAACGTAGCCGCTGCCGAACACGACCGCCCCGATCTTCAGGAACGTCAGGAACAGCGTTCCGAGGCCGAACGGGGTGGCCGCCGCAGGGGTCGACGCCAGGGTTCCCGGGACGACCGCCGCGACGAACGGGCCCTTCGACAGCGCGGACATCGACGGCAACCCCAGCCACGCAAGGCCGGGCGTGCCCTGCCGCGACGGTTCGGACGGGCGGCGCCGCACGGCGGCCAGCAGGCCGATCAGCGCGCCGGCCGCCAGCAGCAGGATCGCGGTGACTCCGAAGAGAAACAGCGCGAGCGTCGCCGCCGCGAGCGCCCACATCAGCCACGACGTGAGGGCCGTGCGCCCCATCCGCCACAGCGCGTCGGCAACGATGCCGATCACCGCCGCCGTCACGCCGTACAGCACCCAGCCCACCTGCGGAACCGAGCCCAAGCGCACGTAGATCCACGCGAACGCGAGCACGATGCACATCGCCGGCAGGATGAACAGGGCTCCGGCCAGGAACAGGGCGGGCCAGCCGGCACGCTCGTACCCGAGCAGGATGGCCAGCTCGGTCGACGTGGGGCCGGGGATGAGGTTCGACAGGGCGAACAGGTCCAGGAAGCGGCGTTCGTCGATCCAGCGCCGCCACTCGACGACCTCGCGGTGCATCAGGGCGATGTGGGCGGCCGGGCCGCCGAACCCGATCACGCCGAGCTTGAGGAACACGGCTGCCACCTCGCGGAGCGACCCGCCCTCGTGCGCCCGACCCGCCTGACCGGCCACGCGCCGCAGTCTACGGAGCCCGACTCGGGTGGACCCGATCGGGATTGCTCAGAACTCCGCGGGCATCAGGTCGGTGGGCGGGCCCTGGAGCCGCCGGGGCCAGCGGTGCCCGTCGAGGACGGCGTTGATCTCCGCGCCGTACATCACGATCTGCGCGCCAAGGCTCATCCACAGCAGCAGCCCGATCGTGAACCCGAAGTAGCCGTACAGGGCCGTCGCGTGCTTGATCTGGCGATCGAGGTAGAAGCCACCCACGGCCTGAAGGACCACCCAGGCGAACGCCCCGACGATGGATCCCGGCAGCACGGAACGCCACGACAGGTCCTTGCCGGTGAGGACCCGGTAGGCGATCAGGAACAGCGCCACCGCAAGGACGAACGACCCGAGCAGGCTGAGCGCCCGCGCCGTCACCTCGCGCCCGGCCAGGAACGTCACCCGCGTCGAGAGGAACGTCGAGGCGAGCAGCACAATCCCGAGCGCCGCGAGCATGGCCAGGCTTCGCAGCCGCGAGGACATGAAGTTCGGCCGGCGCTCGGGGGGCACGCGCCACACGCGGTTCATCGCGCCCTGGGTCGCCTGCATGACGCCCAAACCTCCCCACAGGGCGCCGATCACACCGATGGCCAGCGTGATCCAGTTCCCGCGGATCGCGTACACGTTGTTGCGGATCTGGTCGCCGATGACGGGGAACTCGGCCAAAGCCGAGTCCAGGATCGACTTCTGCAGGCTCGGGTTGTCCTGCAGCACGATCCCGAGGACCGTGACCAAGACCAGGAACAGGGCCAGCACGGAGAAGAACCCGTAGTACGACAGCGTCGCCGCGTATGCGCCGATGCGGTCGTCCCCGTACTTCTTCGCCACCGCGACGGGAAAGCCGAGCAAGGCGTGCGCCTGCTGGAAGCCGTCGAACCAGTCGATCAGGCGCTGGACGACGCTCAGCAGTTCGCCTGCCCGATCGGCGGCGGCGCCGGCGACGATCCGCGCTTCGGGGCGATCGTGAACGCGATCTCGCCCGGCCGAACCATGCCCAGACACTCGCGCGCCAGGCGCTCGAGGTACGCCGGGTCGTGCAGCTCCCCGACCTGCGTCTCCAGCGCCGCGTTCTGCTGCTGCAGCACGGTGGCCTGCTGCTGGAGCTTGACCAGCTGCGTCCGCTGGCTCAGGTAGGTCCGAAGCGGAACGGCCATGGCGAAGACCAGAGCTCCGGCGACCACGAGCAGGACCGCAGCGCGGGCGGTGAGCCGCGCGCGCGGCCTCCCCTCACGCCCGCGGGCGGGCACCCCGGAGGCCGCGGTGACCGCGCTCATGCCTCGTCACCCTGGTCGCCGGGGACGTCGTCTTCGGATGACGCCTCGGCATCGTCGAACTCCGGTGCGCGGCCGTACGGTCCCCGGCCGGCGTACCGGGCGGCCTCCCCCAGCTCCTCTTCGATCCGAAGCAGCCGGTTGTACTTGGCGGTGCGCTCGCCGCGCGACGGGGCTCCCGACTTGATCTGTCCGGCATTGGCCGCGACCGCGAGATCGGCGATCGTCGTGTCCTCCGTCTCGCCCGAGCGGTGGCTGATCACGATCCCGTACGACGCCTCGCGGGCGAGGCGGACGACCTCGAGCGTCTCGGTCAGCGACCCCACCTGATTGACCTTGACCAGGATCGCATTGGCGGCGCCGTCGTCGACGCCGCGCTCCAGCCGCTCGGCGCTGGTGACGAACACGTCGTCGCCCACCAGCTGTACCCGTTCGTCGAGCTCCTCGGTGAGCGTGACCCAGCCATCCCAGTCGTCCTCGGCCAGCGGATCCTCCAACGACACGATGGGGAACTCATCGATCAGCCCGGCGTAGAACTCGATCAGCTCCTTCGAGGAACGGTCCCGTTCCTCGAGCCGGTAGACCCCATCGCGATACAGCTCGGACGCGGCGACGTCGATCGCGAACGCGACCTCCGATCCGGGCTCCAGGCCGGCCGCCCGGACGGCGTCGGTGAGCAGCGAGAGCACCTCCGACGCGGTTGCCACCTCGGGAGCGAAGCCGCCTTCGTCACCGACGCCCGTGGACATGCCCGCGGCCTTGAGGTTGGCGTGCAGCGCGTGAAACGTCTCCGCGCCCCACTGCAACGCCTCGGAATAGGAGGCGGCGCCGAGGGGGACCAGCATGAACTCCTGGATCTCCAGCACGTTGTCGGCATGGGCCCCGCCGTTGACCACGTTCATCATCGGCACCGGCAGCAGGTGGGCGTCCACGCCGCCGACGTACCGGTACAGCGGCATCCCGAACGACGCGGCCGCGGCCTTCGCCACAGCGAGCGAGACGCCCAGGATCGCGTTGGCTCCGAGCTTCGACTTGTTCGCCGTCGCGTCCAGCGACAGCATGGCGGCGTCGATCCCGCGCTGGTCGGCGGCGTCCATCCCCTCGATCTCGTTCGCGATCTCCTCCCTCACGGCGCGGCACGCGTTCAGGACGCCCTTGCCGCCGTACCGGTCGCGATCGCCGTCTCGAAGCTCCAGCGCTTCGTGCGCGCCGGTCGAGGCCCCGGATGGCACGGCGGCAGTGCCGAAGGAACCGTCGTCGAGCAGCACGTCGACCTCGACGGTGGGATTGCCTCGTGAGTCCAGGATCTCGCGGGCGCGGAGCTCGTCGATGAGGGGCATCGGGGTGTTGATTGTAGGCCCGCGGCGGTCCCGCCGGGCGCATCCCGGGCAAACCGGGCCCTGCTCGCGCGCGTACTCCCCGGAGGAGTCTCGGGAGGGGGATGCGATGAGGATGAGCCGCTCGATCCTCGCGGCGCCGGTCGCGGCGCTCGCGATTGCGTTGCTGACCTGGTCCGCGGCGGCCGCGGAGCCGGCCCATGCGGACGGGGCGGCCGCCGGTCCGTGGACGGTCGTGCCGAGCCCGAGCGTGGGCGGCGGCGCGAACTACCTGGACGCCGTGACCGCATTCTCCAGCACCGACGCGTGGGCCGTGGGTTCGTATCAGAGCGAGGTGACCGCGCAGTTCATCACCCTGGCCGAGCATTGGGACGGGACGCGATGGCGCATCGCGCCGACGCCCAACGCCACCGGGGGCTACAACGAGCTGTACGCCGTGGACGGCGCGTCCTCGTCGGACATTTGGGCGGTCGGCTATTCGAACCGCGGCGCGTTCGGGACCGAGCGCACCCTGGCGCTGCACTGGAACGGCGCGGCGTGGTCGATCGTTCGAAGCCCGAGCCTCGGGACGAATGCGAGCGTGCTGCACGCCCTGGTGGTCGTCGCGCCCGACGACGCGTGGGCGGCCGGGTTCGGCAACAGCCCCAACAACCAGTCGGGACAGGCGCTCATCGAGCACTGGGACGGGATCCGGTGGCGCATCGCGGCGACCCCGCCGACGGGCGGCGGGTTCGCGGAGATCAACGGGCTCGCCGCGGTGTCGGCCGACGACATCTGGGCGGTCGGCGACGCCCACGGCGCTCCCCTGGCGATGCACTGGGACGGGGTCACGTGGAGCATCGTGCCGGTCGGCGGAGGAACGCAGGCCGGGCTGACGTCGGTCGCCGGCACGGCGTCCGGTGACGTCTGGGCGGCCGGGTTCCGGGGATCGCGAACCCTCGTCGAGCACTGGAACGGCGCGACGTGGTCGATGGCGGCGAGCCCGAACGGTCCGATGGACGAAAGCGCGTTCGAGGGCGTCGCGGCGTTCGGTTCTTCCGACGCGTGGGCCGTGGGGTCGACGTTCGATTCGCTGACGGGCGACGCCAGGAACCTGTCGGCCAGGTTCGCCGGATCGAACTGGACCGGCGTGGCCACGCCGAACCCGAGCGCCGAGTACGACTCGTTGCTCGGGATCGGTGGGCTGGCCGGCGGCGACGTCTGGGCGGTCGGGACGGCCGACGGGCGGACGCTGGTGTTGCGCGCGATCGACGCCTAGCTCGGGCGCGTCAGCGGGCGGCGCGGAACCGCGCCAGCAGCTCCTCGTCGGACAGCGAGGACAGCTCGACGCCATCGTCCCGCGCCGCCGCTCGCATGCGCTCGAACCGGTCGGAGAACCGACGCGTCGCCTTGCGCAGCGCGGTCTCGGGGTCGACGCCGATGCGGCGCCCAACGGACGCGACGGCCAGGAGCACGTCGCCGAGTTCGGCCTCCAGGCGCTCGGGATCGGGCTCAGCGCCGGTTAGCTCGTCGAGCTCGTCGAGCTCCTCGCGCACCTTCGCAATGGCGGCGTCAGCCGTTCGCCAGTCGAACCCGCTGCCCGCCGCGCGGCGCTGCACCTTTGCGGCGCGCGCCAGCGCCGGCAGCGTCTCAGGAATCTCGTCGTCGATGAGGTGCTCCGCGCCCTTCTCTTCGGTCTTGATGCGCTCCCAGTTCACGAGCACCTCGGCGGACGAGCCGACCTGGACGTCGCCGAACACGTGCGGGTGCCGGCGGATCAGCTTTCGCACGATGCCCTCGGCCACGTCGTCGACGTCGAACGTCCCCGCCTGGCGGCCCATCTCGGCATGGAAGACCACTTGAAGAAGGACGTCGCCAAGTTCGTCCCGCAGGCGTTCGTCATCGCCGGCATCGATCGCCTCCAGCGTCTCGTGCGCCTCCTCCAGCAGATGCCGCCCGAGGGTCCGGTGCGTCTGCTCGCGATCCCACGGGCAGCCGTCCGGTCCGCGGAGCCGCTCCATGACCTTGACGAGGTCGATCAGCCGTTCGCCGTGCGCCCGCGAGGACGGTTCGCCGTCCGGCACGCCCACGATGGGAGCCGCATCGTCGGTCGGGCCGGGGTCGCGTTCGCTCACGCCGACCCACTCACGTGGACTCGCGATCGCACCCGCGATCCCATCCGTACTCGGCCAGGACGGCCGAGGGGATGCGGTCGTGGAAGGACTTCGCGGCGTCCAGCAGCCGAGGCAACCGATCGGCGGGAAGCGCGGGGCCGAACGCGATCAGCCGCGCACATCACCTCCAGGTGATCGTGGTGGAGGTGGTCGATGCGGTCGATGTCGTCGGCGATCCGCGTCGTCCAGTCCTTGCGGTCGACGTACACGTAGGGGAGGTCCGCGGGGATCTCCATCATCGCGGTCGTGCTCGTGGTGCGGGTCAGCCACGAGGCGGATTCACCCGCCGCCTCGGTTCCGCCGACATCCTCGTAGGCGAGGTCGAACAGCCGTACCGGGACGCCCCGCCAGGCGCCTTCCAGGTAGCCTTCGACCCACCCGACCACGTCGTGGTGGCCCACGGTGAAGAGGTAGAAGCGGTTGTCCACCACGCCCGGCGGCGCGGCTTCCGCGAACGCCATGCCGTTGGCCGCCCCGAACGACCCGAGCTCCTCCGCGCGCTGCGCGTTCATCCCGCCTCCCGGTCCCGCGCGTCCGACCATACGCCGGTCAGGGCCGCCTCGACCCACGCGGCCAGCTCCTCGCCGCCCAGCTGGACCGGCGGCTTGAGGTTCAGCGTCTTCGTCACCTCGTGGTACTCGGCGTCCTCGCGTTCGAGGTCCAGCTCGTGGCCGAGGGCCGGCTCGACCGGCTTGATCCGCAACTGCTTGCGCACGCTGGACAGTTCCTCGATCCCGAGCGCCAGGCACGCCAACCGAAGCGACTGGACCGCGAACAGCGCGCGGACCTCGCGCGGCAGCTCCCCGAACCGGTCCTCGGCCTCGGCCCGCACGGCGGCCAGGCCGTCCTGGTCCTTGGCGATCCCGATCTTTCGGTACAGCTCCAGCCGAAGCGCTTCCTGCCCAAGCCATTCGGGAGGGATGAACGCCTTCACCGGAAGATCGATCCGGACCTCCCGCTCCTCGGGCACGGGCTCGCCCCGCATCTCCGCCACGGTCTCACCGAGCAGCCGCACGTACGTGTCGAACCCCACGGCGGCGATGTGGCCGTGCTGTTCGGCGCCGAGCAGGTTCCCCGCGCCTCGGATCTCCAGGTCCTTCATCGCGATCTGGAACCCCGACCCGAGCGCGGTCAGCCGGCTGATCGCCGCCAGCCGCGCGTGCGCCTCTTCGGTCAGCGAGGCCATCGGCGGGAAGAAGAAGTAGGCAAAGGCCCGTTCGCTGGAGCGCCCCACCCGCCCGCGCAGCTGGTACAGCTGCGACAGGCCGAGGCGATCGGCTCGCTCGACGACCAGCGTGTTCGCGCTCGGCACGTCCAGGCCGCTTTCGATGATCGTGGTGCAGACCAGGATGTCCGCGGTCCGATCCCAGAACTCCAGCATCACCTTCTCCAGGCGGTCCTCGTCCATCTGGCCGTGGGCGACGACGATGCGCGCTTCGGGGAGCGCCTCCCGCAAGTGGCCGGCCGCGCGTTCGATCGTCTGCACGCGGTTGTGGACCCAGAACACCTGTCCGCCGCGCAGCAGCTCGCGCCGCGCGGCGCCCAGCGCCATCTCGTCCTCGTACGGCCCGACGTAGGTGAGCACCGGCTGGCGATCCTCCGGCGGCGTGTCCACGGTGCTCATGTCCCGGATGCCGGCCAGCGACATCTCCAGCGTCCGCGGGATCGGCGTGGCCGTCATGGTCAGCACGTCGACGCTGGTTCGAAGCTTCTTCAACCGCTCCTTGTGGGCGACGCCGAAGCGCTGCTCCTCGTCGACCACCAGCAGGCCGAGGTCCTTGAATTTCACGTCGGGCGAGAGCAGGCGGTGCGTGCCGATGACGACGTCGACCTCGCCCGCGGCGACGTCGGCGATGACCTTGTCCTGTTCGGCCGGGGAAAGGAACCGCGACAGCATCGCGACCTTGGCCGGGAACGGGGCGAAGCGCTCGGAGAACGTGACGTGGTGCTGCTCGGCCAGCAGCGTGGTGGGCACCAGCACGGCGACCTGCGCGCCGTCCATCACCGCCTTGAACGCGGCGCGCACGGCGATCTCGGTCTTGCCGTAGCCGACGTCGCCGCATACCAGACGGTCCATCGGCCGGCCGTTTTGCATGTCCGCCTTGACCTCGTCGATCGCGGCAAGCTGGTCGCGGGTCTCCTCGTGTGGAAACGCGTCCTCCAGCTCGCGCTGCCACGGCGTGTCCGGCCCGAACGCGCGCCCCGGCGCGGTCATGCGAACGGAGTACAGGCGAACGAGCTCGCCCGCCATGTCGCGGACGGCGCGGCGCACCTTCGACTTCGCGCGCGTCCAGTCCGACGATCCCAGCCGGTGCAGGCGCGGCGCCTCGCCGCCGATGTACTTCGACACGACGCCGACCTGGTCCGACGGGACGTACAGCTTGTCGCCCGCCGCGTACTCCAGCAGGAGGTAGTCACGCTCGGCCCCGGCGACCGCGCGGCGAACCATCCCGACGTACGTGGCAACGCCATGGACCTGGTGAACCGCAAGGTCCCCCGGCTCCAGCTCCGCCGCCACCGCCTCGGCGCGCCGCAGCGTCAACCGGGGCGCCGAGCGCGTGTGGCGCCGGCTGCCGAACAGGTCCTGCTCGGCCACGACAGCGAGGGTCGCCGGGCGTGCTTCGTCCGGCGCGAAGACGAAGCCCTCGTCCAGGTCCGACTCGATCGCGGTCAGCCCGTCGCGCGCCAGGCCGTGTGCGGCCAGGACCTCCTCGCCGCGCTCCAGGCTGCCGCGACCCTCCGCCGTCAGGAGCACCCGCGCCCCGTCGCGATGCAGACCGGCCGCGCGCGTGGCCAGCTCGGTCACGCCCTCGACCTCCCAGGCGTGCAGCCCGAGGTCGACGCCCTCGGCGAACTCCGACAGCTCGACGCGCACCGACGCCGTGAGCGCCGCGTCCATGTCCTGGATCACGCGCGCGCCCGGCCACGCCATTGCCTCGGCGAGCGCATCCGCGTCCTGGACGATGTGGTTGGCACGGTCCTGCGTCCGCCGCGCCGCCGCCACCACGACCCAGCGCCCGGGAACCAGATCGGCGAGCAGCGGCAGGCCGTCGTAGACGAGTGGGATCGCCTGCTCCATGCCCTCGAACGCCTGCCCCTGCGACAGCCGGTCGAGTACGGACCGAAACTGTCCCCGGTATCGCGGATCCTCCAGCGCGCGCTTCGCGCCGGCCCGAACGTCGTCGTCGACGATCAGCTCGCGGGACGGGTACACCTGCGCCCGCGACGCGGGCCCGGTCGACAGCTGGGTCCCGGCGGAGAACTCGCGCAGCGACTCCACCTCATCGCCCAGGTATTCGGCTCGGTACGGCCGCCGTGCGGTCGGCGAGAAGAAGTCCACGATCCCCCCGCGCACGGCGAACTCTCCTCGGTGCTCGACGACGTCGACCCGCGTGAATCCGAGCGACACGAGCCGGTCCGCCAGATCGTCGAGCGAGATCTGCGCACCCGGCATCAGGTCGAGCGGCTCGTGTTCCCCCAGCGTTGGGTTCAGGCGTTGCAGCGCAGCGAGGACCGGCGCCACCACGACGAAGGCACCTCGGGCCCGGCGGACCGCGTGGGCGGCCCGCGCACGGCGCCCGGCGATGAGCGGTCCGGGGCTGATCCCTTCGTACGGCAAGGACTCCCATGCCGGGAACAGGTGCACCCGGTCCGGACCGAGGAACGCGGCTGCTGCGGCGGCCAGGGAGTCGGCGGTGCGGGGGTCGGGCCCGACCAGGAGCAACGGCTCGTCGAGTGCCCGGGCCAGGACCGCGGCGGCGAAGCCGTGCGCCGGCAGCGCGGCCCGGGCGACGCGGGTCGACCCAGCCCCGCCGAGGATGTGTTCGAACGGCGCGGTGGCAGCCGCGTCGTCCAGGATCGCCGCGATGTCGTCCGTGTTCGATCCACCTCCGCCCAGTCGAGTTGCCGACAGCACGAAGAGGCCGGGCAATGCCTGCCAGGCCTCTGACCAGCACTATTTCGATTTCCGGCCGCCAGCCTTCGGGCTCGCGGCTCCGATCACATTGTAGCCAGGGTTCAGCCGGGCTCGTGCTTCGGGACCGGGTACACCTCGGGGACGAACGTCTGGTCGCTCATCGGGGGGCGCTCGTAGCCCTTGTCGGGCTCCCTCGCGGGAAGCTCGATCGGCGTGGGAGACAGGTCACCGTACGGGACGACGCTCAACAGGTGGTGGATGCAGTTCAACCGCGCGGAGCGCTTGTCCTCGGCGTTCACGACCCACCACGGGGCCTGCTTGATGTCGGTGTAGGCGAACATCTCGTCCTTCGCGCGCGAGTATTCGACCCACCGTCGCCGTGACTCCAGGTCCATCGGCGACAGCTTCCAGCGCTTCGTCGGATGATCGATTCGGCTTCGGAAGCGCCGCTCCTGCTCCTCGTCGCTGACCGAGAACCAGTACTTGATGAGGACGAAGCCCGAGCGAACCAGCATGCGCTCGAACTCCGGACAGGAGCGGAAGAACTCGTGGTACTCCTCCTCGGTGCAGAACCCCATCACGTGCTCGACGCCCGCGCGGTTGTACCAGCTGCGGTCGAACAGCACGATCTCCCCCGCCGCGGGCAGGTGCTCCACGTAGCGCTGGAAGTACCACTCGGTCCGCTCACGTTCGGTGGGCACGCCGAGCGCGACGACGCGGCAGATGCGCGGGTTCAGGCACTCGGTGATGCGCTTGATCGTCCCGCCCTTGCCCGCCGCGTCGCGCCCCTCGAAGATGACCACGACCTTCAGGCCCCGGTCCTTGATCCACTCCTGGAGCTTGACGAGCTCGATCTGAAGCTTGGTCAGTTCGCGGTCGTAGGCCTTGCGCGACAGGCGCCCGGGAACGGCCGGCGCGCTCATCGCGAGGCCCCTTCGGATGGGGAATCGAGCGCCGCGAGCGCCGCGATCCCCGCGACTGCCGGGTCGGCACCGTCGCGGGTCAGCCCCGCGTAGAGGTCGCGAAGGCAGGCGATCTCAGCGCCGTGGTGGGCGTCGTGCCGGATCATGGTCCAGAAGATGCGCCACGTCGGCCACGGCTCGCCCCAGTTGGTGAGCCGCTGGACATCCAGCTCCCGGTCCTCGGCCAGGCCGGTCAGGTCTTGGGCGAGCAAGCTCTGTCCGCCTTCCAGCGCCTCGACCAGTTCGGCCCCCGAGCCGGGCGGATCGTATTCGTCCCACGTGAGGGTTCCCGGGCCGAACGCGTACTCGTGGTACATCACCTTGCACGCCGCCACGTGCCAGACCCGCCACCCGATGGTCGTGAACGGGGCGGGATCCGGATCGGGCACGGCGTAGTCATAGGTCCACCCCCCGTCGGGGCGCCGGCGAAGGTTCCACCCCGCGACCGGCTCCCACAGGCTCTCGCGCTCCCCGAGGCCGTGCAGGCGGTCGCGCAGCGGCTCGTAGCACTCGCGCATCTGCTGCTCGAGCAGTCCGATCCGTTCGGTGCCCAACGGCGGTCATCCCCTCCGTCGAGGTGCTCACCCGGCACGCTACCCGTACGCACCCCCGCGGGCAACGCGGGCCCCGCCGCCCAGGCTCAGGCGGGAGGGCCCGAGCGATTGAACCGGTCCTGCGTTCGCTCCAACCCGTCGGCGACGAGCGACAGGGTCGCGTCCGCCGCGTCCTGGACGAGCACCTCGGCATCGGCCTGCTCGCGCTTCGCGAACGGCTGCAGCACGAACTTCACCGTGTCCTGCCGCCCGGGGGGCCGCCCCACGCCCAGGCGGACTCGGTAGAAATCGGGGCTTCGAAACGCCTGCACGATCGAATCCAGCCCGTGATGGCCCGCGGTGCCGCCTCCGCGCTTGATGCGAAGCGCCCCGAACGCCAGGTCGATGTCGTCGTGCACGATCACGACGCGCTCGACGGGGATGTCGCGCTTGCGGGCGAACGACGCGAGCGGCGGGCCGCTCTCGTTCATGTACGCCGCGGCCAGCACGAGGGACAGCGGCGTCCCCTGATACGTCGTGTCGGCGGCGGCGACCGGGACGAAGCGCACCTTCCGCGGGCGCGTGCCGAACCGTTCGCAGAGCGTCTGGATGACCATGGCGCCCGCGTTGTGGCGGGTTTCGGCGTAGCGCTCGCCCGGATTGCCGAGGCCCGCGACGAGCCAGGACTCAGCCATCGCGGACCTCCGGCCGGGTCATGTTCGCGAGGAGGCTCAGGACCCCTCGTCGCCGCCCTGCGCCTCGGGAGATGCCGCCCCCTCGGCGGCGGGCGCCTCCGCGCCCTCGCCCTCCTCGGCCGCCTCCGCGCCTTCGACCTCGCCCTCGGCCGGCGCCTCCTCGACCCGCAGGACCTGCGGCGTGACCACCGACACGACGGTCTCGTCGAGGGGCGAGAGGACCGTCAGGGAGTCGGGAACGTCCAGGTCGGCCACCTTCAGCGACTCGCCGATGCCGAGCGTCGTGATATCGGCTTCGACCGCGGCCGGCACGTCCTGCGGGAGGCACTCGAGCTGGAGGTTCCACAGATGGTGCTCGACCACGCCGCCCTCGCGGACCCCGTGGGACTCGCCGACGATGTGGATGGGTACCTCGACCGTGATCCGCTGGTCCCGGTCGATCCGGAGGAAGTCCACGTGGATGACGCTGTCTCGCAGGAGGTCACGCTGGATCTCGCGGGGCATTGCAAGGTACGTCTCCCCGTCGACCTTGAGGTCGACCAGGACGTTCGCGCCGGCCTCCGTGTGCAACAGGTGGTAGAGCTCGCGCGCATCGACGGTGATCTTGACGGGGTCACCGTGTCCGTACACGACGCCGGGCACGCGGCCCGAGGCGCGGATCTTGTGGGCCGCGCCCTTGCCGGTGACGTCGCGAGGCTCGGCGGTCATCTTGCGTTCCATGGGGTTCCTCCTCAGGTCTGGTTCTCGCCGTCGAAGATCTCGGAGACCGATTCGTCCTCGAAGACGGCGTCCAGCGCCGACGCCACGACCGGGGCGATCGACAGCACGGTCAGCCGGTCGCCCAGGATCGAAGCCTTGTCCTCGGGGATCGGCAGCGTGTTGGTGACCACCAGCTCGCGGATCGGAGACTCGATGATGCGCTGCACGGCCTTGCCGGACAGCACCGGGTGCGTGGCCGCTGCGAAGATCTCCGCCGCGCCTTCGGCCGCCAGCGCCTTCGCGCCCTCGACCACCGTGCCGGCCGTGTCGATCATGTCGTCGATCAGCACGCAGGGGCGGCCCTCCACCTCGCCGACGACGAGCACCTGCTCGATCTTGTGGGCCTCGTGCTTGGACCGGCGCTTGTAGATGAACGCCAGGTCCGCGTGCAGCTCGCGCCCGAGCCGCTCGGCGGTCTTGACGCGGCCGGCGTCGGGCGCCACCACCACGAGCTCGCTCGTGTCCCCGAACCGTCCCTTGAAGTGGTCGGTCAGCAGCGGCAGCCCGGTCAGGTGGTCCACCGGGAAGTTGAAGAACCCCTGGATCTGCCCCGAGTGCAGGTCGACCGAGATCACGCGATCGGCGCCGGCCACCGACAGCAGGTCGGCCACGAGCTTGGCGGAGATCGGCTCGCGGGCGAGCGCCTTGTGGTCCTGTCGCGAGTAGCCGTAGTAGGGGATGACCGCGGTGATGCGCTTGGCCGACGCGCGCTTGAGCGCGTCGATCATCACGAGCTGCTCCATGATGGCCTCGTTGATGGGATCGGCGTGCGTCTGGATGACGAACGCGTCGGCGCCGCGCGCGCTCTCGATGGATCGGACGTAGATCTCGCCGGAAGCGAACCGGTCGATCTTCGTCTCGGACAGGCTGATCCCGAGGTTCTCCGCGATCTCCTCGGCGAGCTTCGGGTACGCGGTCCCCGAGTAGACCATCATGACCTTGCGGGTCGGGATCTCGCGCTCCACGGAGTGCCCCTCGTGCAGGACCCCGCCGGTCGTTGCGCTGATGCGCTCCCCGCTCTTGTCAGTCACTGCTGCCCCCTCGCTTGGTGGCCCGTATCCGCGCGCCCCCTGGAGCGCGTCCGCCGTGCGCCGCTCGCTTGCGAGCGTCGTATCCCTTCACGTTGCGTTGTTCGCTGCGCTCGACCGCGAGGGCGCCGTCGGGCACGTCCTTCGCGATCACGGATCCGGCGCCCGTCCAGGCGTTCTTCCCGATGCGGACCGGCGCCACCAACATGGTATCGGAGCCGATGAAGGCATCGTCGCCGACCACCGTCCGGTTCTTGTCGTAGCCGTCGTAGTTGCAGGTGATGCTGCCGGCCCCGACGTTCACGCGGTCGCCGATCGTCGCATCCCCCACATAGGACAGGTGCGGGACCTTGCTCCCGCGACCGACCCGGGTCTGCTTCAGCTCGACGAACGTCCCGGCCTTGCCGCCCTCCTCGATCACCGTGCCGGCCCGCACGCTGGCATAGGGGCCGACGGTGGCGCCCGAGCGGATCCTCGAGCCGCGCACGACGGCAAACGTCACGTCCACGTCGTCGTCCAGGACGCTGTCGACCAGGCGCGTGTCGGGGCCGACGCGGCAGGCCCGCCCGACCCGCGTCTCCCCCTCGAGGAACGTGAGCGGCAGGATGACGGTGTCCGCCCCGATGCGCACGCCCGCGTCGACATACGCCGTGTCCGGGTCGACGAAGGTGACGCCGTTTCGAAGGTGCTCCTCGACGATGCGCCGGCGCATGATGCGCGACACGTTCGCCAGGCCTGCGCGCGAGTTCAGCCCGAGCGCGCCGCCCAGGTCGGCCTTCACGACCGATACCGTCTCGCCCTTCTCACGCAGGATCGGGAAGACGTGGTGCAGGTAGTACTCGTGCTGGCGGTTGTCGCGGCCGACGAGCGGCAGGGCCTTGAACAGGTCCTCGCGGCGGAACACGTAGACGAGCGTCGCGACCTCGTGGATCCGGCGCACGGTCGGGCTCGCGTCGGACTCCTCGGCGATCTCCACCAGCCGGCCGCCCTCGCGGATCACGCGTCCGTAGCCGGTCGGGTCGTCCAGGTCGGTCGTGAGGATGGTGGCCGCGGCCTTCGTGCGCCGGTGGACGCGGAGCAGCTCGCGCACGTGCCCGGCCGTCACGAGCGGGTCGTCCCCGGACATCACCAGGACGTCGTCGGCGCCGGCGCTCGCTCGTTCGGCGGCCGCGACCGCGTGACCGGTTCCGAGCGGCTCGCCCTGGTCGACGAAGACCGGCGACGGCTTCATGCCGAATCCACGGACGGCATCCTCGACGGCCTCGCGGCCGTGGGCCACGACCACCGCGACGGTTGCGGGGCGGGCGCCGGCGGCAGCGCGCAGCACGTGCCAGATGGACGGACGGCCACACACCGGATGCAGCACCTTCGGCGTGGCCGACTTCATGCGCTTGC
>DASXAQ010000010.1:0-54917 GCA_036406615.1 Actinomycetota bacterium
GATGCGATCGACACCGACGCGGGGACGGCCACGTTGGCGGTGTGGGCCGCGGTCGAGCGAGACGGCAAACGTCTGATGGCCATCAAGAACGGCCGGGCCGAGGTTCACCTGTCCTGATCCGGATGGCCGGTCTGCGCGCGACGCGACCGGGGCTCGATCGGGGAGGTGCCTAGTCGTCCTCGGCGCGGGGGGGCCGGACCCAGAACCAGTCGCCGTTGCCGTCGATGCCGTCGGGGATCTGGTCGAACGCCCGCGGTGGCAACACTCCACCGCCGGAGGACGTGGGCGGCCCGGACGCCGGGGTGTCGCCGCCCCATGCGCCGTCGGACCACTCGTCGGAGGTCAGGCGCGGCTGGTCGCCGTCGTCTTCGGAGCCGAGCGGGTCTGCCAGGGCCGCCTCCACGTCCACGACCAGGGCGTCGTGCTCGTCGGTGGCGGCGCTCGTCTCGCGGCGGCGCACGGCGCGTTGCAATAGGCGCTCGTTCGACGCGCTGACGACCAACGGCAGGCCGCGCACGGCATCGGCCAGCCGCTCGAGCGATGCCGCCAGTGGGACGAGGGCGCGCTCGACGATCCCCTCCACCTCCTGGCGCGTGACGGCATCCTCGGCGGCGCCGAGCGACCGCACGCCCGCGGCCAGCTCCGCATGCGAACGCCTCAGCGTTTCGGCCAGCACCCGCATCCCGTGGTCCAGTTCCGACAGGCGGCGCTCGATCGCGTCGGCGCGCGCCTGCGGCAGCCCCGCGACGGCGGGGGGGAGCGCCTCCGGCCCCGGGGCCGTCGCGGGATCCGGCCGGACGGGTGGCTCGGGTCGCTCGGCCAGGTCAGTGGCGGTCGCGATTCGCGCAGGGGCGGCGGGTTCGTGCTCGGGCTCGCCGACGATCACGCGCAAGATGCGGGTCAGGCGGCGGGCCGGAGGGGCGAAGGGGTCGATTCGCTGCATGGGGAAGGCTCCCTGGTCCGGGGTCGATGCGGAGACGACTCGGGGCGAAGTGTAGGCGAGGCGCGGGGCCGAATCACGCATTTCCGTAGGATCGCCGGGCAGGCGAGGCGAGGAGGTCCCCGTGCGGGAGCCGGTGGGCTTTCCTGGGCCCCTCGCGGCCTGGCAGGATGGGCGCGTGGACGGCGTCCGGCCGGGAGGCAGGCGGAGCTACTGGCTCCGGGAGGCGCTGGCCGACGACCCCGGCGAGCCGTGTCCGCCGCTGGCCGGGGGAACCGAGGCCGACGTCCTGGTGCTGGGAGGCGGCTTCACCGGCATGTGGACGGCCTACTTCGTCACCGAGCGCGAGCCGGAGGCGCGAGTGGTCGTCCTCGAGCAGGACATCTGCGGCGGCGGGCCCAGCGGGCGCAACGGCGGCTTCGTCACCAGTTGGTGGGACGAACTCCCCGACCTCGTTTCGGCGCACGGCGACGCGGGCGCCCTGGCCGTCTGTCGGGCCGGGGACGACACCGTGCGCTCCATCGGGGAGTGGTGCGCACGCCACGGCGTCGACGCCTGGTTCACGCCGGCGGGCTACCTGGCGGTCGCGTCCTCGCCCGCGCAGGAGGGCGCCTGGCTGCAGTCCACCGCGGACGCCGCGCGCCTGGGTGTGGCCGGCGCCTGGACGCCGCTGACGGCCGACGAGGTCCACGCCAGGTGCGCGTCGCCCGCGTTCGGTGGCGGCGCGTTCAGTCCTGGCGGCGCGATCGTGCAGCCGGCGCGACTCGCCCGGGGGCTGCGGCGCGTGCTGCTGGAGCGGGGCGTTCGCATCTACGAAGGCACGCCCGTGCGACGGTTCCGGGCGGGGCCGCCCGCCGAGGCGGAGACGCCCGGGGGGATCGTTCGCTCACCGCGGGCCGTGATCGCCACCGGAGCCTGGACGGGCGGGTGGCCGGCGTTCCGGCGCTCCCTCGTGACGTTCACCTCCTACATCGTGCTGACGGCACCGGCGCCGGAGCGGCTCGCTGAGATCGGTTGGACCGCAGGGGAAGGCATCGCCGACGTTCGGTTCTCGCTCCACTACTTCCGAACGACCCCCGACGGTCGCATCGCGTTCGGCGGCGGGGGCGGGCGCGTGGCCGACGCCGCAGCGGTCGGGCCGCGGTTCACCGAGGACGCGGAATCGGCCGATCGCGCGGCGGCGGGGCTTCGACGGCTGTTCCCGAACTTCGACAGCGTGCCCATCGAGGACGCGTGGGGCGGTCCGATCGACGTGTCACCGACGCACCGTCCGTTCTTCGGCACGCTTCCCTCCGGGAACGCGCACTACGGGCTCGGCTACACGGGCAACGGCGTCGGCCCGTGTCACCTTGGCGGGCGCATCCTGTCGGCGCTGACGCTCGGGATCGAGGACGACACCACCGCGCTGCCGTTCGTCCGTCCCGAGCCGCGTCGATTCCCGCCCGAGCCGATCCGCACGATCGGGGCCCACGTGGCCCGCGAGGCGCTCGTGCGCGCGGACGCGGCGGCGGACGCCGGCCGTTCGCTCGGCCGCGCGATGGGGTTCGCGGCCTCGCTGCCGCGGCGGTTCGGGTACCCCATCGGCCCCGAGCCGTAGCCGCCCCGATGCGACCCTCGCCGATCGCGCGCCGACGGAGCGGCGCGACCTGCGCGGTTGTGGCTCGCCGGGAACGCGGGCTAGGGTTGGCCCATGAAGAAGCTGCTGTTGCTGCTCGCGCTCGCTGCGGCCATCGCCGGGATCGTGGTGATGATGCAGCGCCGCTCGGGCACCGACGAGGAGTTCTAGCCGGCCGGAGGCATCGACGGACCGGGGAAGCGTCGCGTGACGCTCGCCCCGCGCGGCTAGGCTCGCGCGCCCCGGGTCCTGCGCGCGCCGCGCACGCGTAGCCCGCGCTTCGAACGCCTGGCGTCGCGAATGATCACGTGGGCGGCGTTGCGCCCGGGCACGCCCATGACGCCGCCGCCCGGATGGGTTCCCGACCACCGCGTGATCGCGGCCGCGTCCCGAGCGGTGTCGCCCCACAGCGTCAGGGCCGAACCGTCCGGAAACGGCACGTAGTAGTCGGGCGAGATGATCGAGACGCGGTACCCGTGACGGGCCAGGGCCAGCTCGCGTTCGACGCGCGGCGGCATCAGGCTCACCACGTAGGAGGCCGAGGAGACGCGGTAGCCGGGCCACGGCTCCTCCGTGACGGCCGCGCCGCCCAGCACGTCGCGGCGCTCGAGCACCAGCACGTCGAGGCCGGCGCGCGCGAGGTACGCCGCGCACGCGAGCCCGTTGTGGCCGCCGCCGACCACGATCGCGTCGCGGACGCGGCCGGGGTCGGGCATCGAACCGGCTACCGGACGGACGCCCGGCGGGCGAGCGCGTCGAACAGCCCCTGCTGCCCCGGATCGGTCGGGGCCGTGATCTCCGGGTGCCAGACGACCGCGACCATGAGCCCGCCCGCGCCCTCGAGCGCCTCGATCTGGCCGTCGTCGGCCCATCCGGTCGGCCGCAGCCCTTCGCCAACCCGGTCGATCCCCTGGTGGTGGTGCGACGTGCACGACAACCGATCGGCGCCGGTTGCGGCGGCCACGGCGCTGCCCGGTTCCAGCCGGACGTCGTGCGCCACCGGTCCGTGGTCCATCGGGCTGCCGTGCGCAACGACCCCCGGCAGGTCGGGCAGGTGCTGCATCAGCGTCCCGCCGAGCGCCACATTGGCCACCTGCGCGCCGCGGCAGATCGCCAGCGTCGGCACCCCGCGTTCGGCCGCGGCCACGACCAGGTCGATCTCCAGCCGGTCGCGGTCCGGCTCCACGCCGTACGTGGGGGCGGCGGGGTCGCCGCCGTAGCGGGCGGGATCGACGTCCCCGCCGCCGACCAGCAGCAGCCCGTCGATCCCGTCCAGCACCTCCTTCGCATCCTCCGGACCGGGCGGGACGAGCACCGGGCGAGCGCCCGAGCGGCGCAGCGCGTCCACGTACGGACCGGGGACGCCGAACCCGTCCTGCGCGGCCCAGCGCGGGACCTGTTCGGCTGCGAGGTGGTAGGTCGGGACCGCGATGCGCGGCGCGGTCATGGCCGGGTGCTCATCGTGGCGCGATCGCCCGCAGCGAAGCGTCGGCCGCGTCCACGATCGCGTCGACGTCGGACTCGGTGTGCGCCGCCGACAGGAACAGATGCTCGAAGCCGTCCGGATGCACGAACACGCCGCGCGAGATCATCTCGTGCGCGAACCGCGAGAACAACGCCTGATCCGTCCCCGCCGCCTCGCGGTAGGTGCGAACGCGGGCCAGGTCCGTGAAGTAGATCTGCAGCATCGAGCCGCGGCCTTGCACCAGGGCCGGCGCGCCCGCGAGGTCGACGGCCCCGCGCAGTCCCTCGATCAGGCGCCTGCCCAGGGCGTCGAGGCGTGCATAGACCGCGCCACCGTCCGCGTCCAGTTCGGCGAGCGTCGCGTTCGACGCGGCCAGCGCGAGGGGAGCGGCGTTGTACGTGCCGGCGTGACGCACGCGCCCCTGCTCCAGGACCGACATGACCTCGCGCCGCCCGGCGAACGCGCCGATGGGCGCGCCGTTGGCCATCGCCTTCGCGAACGTCGACAGGTCCGGCGACAGGCCGAATGCCTCCTGCGCGCCGCCGCGCCCCAGCCGGAAGCCGGTGATGACCTCATCCAGGATGAACAGGACGTCGTGTTCGCGACACAGCCGCTGCAGGCCCTGCAGGTAGCCGTCGTCCGGCGGGATGAACCCCTGATTCGCCATGATCGGCTCGGTGATCACGGCCGCCAGCTCGTGGGCGTGCCGGCGGATGACGCGCTCGAGCGCGTCAAGGTCGTTCCAGACCGTCACGATCGTGTTCGCCAGGCTCTCGGGCGGGATCCCCGAGCCGACCGGGAGCCGGACCGGATCCGCTTCGGTCCCGGCGACGCGCGGCGGCGTGGACACCGACACCAGCACCTGGTCGTGACTGCCGTGATAGTGGCCTTCGAACTTCAGGATCTTCGGCTTGCCGGTGAAGCCGCGCGCCACGCGGATCGCGTGCATGGTGGCCTCGGTGCCCGAGGGAACGAACCGCACCAGGTCGGCGGACGGGACCATGCGCGTGACCCGCTCGGCCACCTCGACCTCCAGCGGCGTGCAGGCCCCGTACAGCATGCCCTGCGCCGCCTGCGTCGCCACGGCGCCGGCGACGGCGGGGTGGCCGTGCCCGAGGATGACCGGGCCGAACCCCATGAGCGCGTCGACGTACCGGTTGCCGTCCACGTCCTCCAGGTACGCGCCCTGGGCGCGTCGGACGTAGAACGGGTACGGATCGAACGCGCCCGTGCCGCGGACCGGCGAGGTCACGCCGTCCGGGAGCACGTTGTGAGCCCGGTCGAACCACACCTTGGATTCGGGCAGGCGCTTCTCCCACGCCATCGCGTTCGGGTTCATCGCGAACCCATCCTCGGCGATCGTGGCTCGTGCGTCACACGTCCCGGCCGGCGGGCGACGCCGCGACGGCCGCGGGAGCAGGGGGCCCGGGCGACGGGCCGCTGTCGGCGGCCATGCCGTGGCCGGCCTCGGCGGCGACCCGGGCGCGCTCGCCGAGCTCGAGCGCGGCCGGCCCCAGATGGAACCGCTTCGTCGCCTCGTCGCGCGCGACGAACCGGTGGCGGCGAAGCGTCACCAGGATGCGGTGCGCGGTCGGGATCGGAAGCCCGGTCGCGCGCGCGACCTCGGTGGTCGTCCACTCCGGGCGCTCGACCGTGAACAGGTCGAGGACGGCGAACGTCCGGTCGAGGACTTGGAGCGCGGATGCCTCGCCCGCGGGCCGTGCGCCAGCGGGCTCAGCGCGAGACACGAGTCATCGTTCGTCGGATCATGCGGGCGGCTGCTCCGTCGAGACGAGCTGAGGCGCGCATGGTAGCACGCGCCCCGCGCGGAACGGGCGTCGTTGCGCATCGCGGAACGCCGCCGGGGACGATCAGGCCGACAGCCCCAGGAGCAACAGGCCGGCGACGACGGCGGCGACGCCGATCAACTGCACCGCGGCCGGGCGTTCGCCGAACAGGATCATGCCGCCGGCGACCGGGATCAGCGGGAACACGGCCGTGGCCGCGGCGGCGATCGCGACGAAGCCCAGCTCGCTTCCCCGCGTGTACGAAAACAGCCCGACGACGTCCGCGATGCCGATCGCCAGAGCCGCAACGATCGTGATGCCGGCCACCGGGCCGGGCGGCCGGTCCGACACCCACGGCACCCGCCCGCGCGGAAGCGCCAGCAGCACGAGCAACGTGGCCAGCGTCGCCGGCCGCGACACGTAGATGGGCGTGAACCACCCGAACCGTTGCGCGTAATAGCCCAGGACGAACGTTCCCACGCCGAAGACCACTGTCGACAGCAGCGCGTACCCGATCCCCGTCGGCCCCGTCACGCGCGTCGCGCCGGCGCGGCGAAGCAGGCGAGGGTTCGTCGTGGCAAGGGCCACGCCCAGGATCGTGACGATCACGCCCGCCGCCTCGCCGGCCGACAGCGGCTCGTGCAGCAGGACGACGGCCAGGATCACGGTCACGGCGGCGTACGACGCCGTGATCGGCGACACGATCGCCACCGGTCCGCGTTCGAGGCCGCGGAACAGCCCGAAGTACGCGACGGTGCCCACCACGCCGGTCAGCGCGAGCGCGGCGGCCGCCCAGCCGAGGCCGCCGTGCAGCAGTCCGGCCGGCACCAGGGCCGTCATGAACGCGACGGCGCCGATCTGCGCGATGAGCAGCGCGCGGAAGCTGCCCGTGCGCCGCGACAGGATCGCGGCGCCGAAGTCCGCAAGGCCCCAGCACAGGGCCGCCCCCAGGCCGTAGATCATGCGAGCGCTCTGCCGCCGCCGCTCTACCGACCCTGTCCGCGGAACCGCGCGTCGCGCCAGGCGATGGCCGCCTTCAGGCCATGCTCCTCGCGGATCCGGCCGAACTCCTTGCGCTCGGGGACTTCGGCCGCCTCGATCACCGAGTCCAGGTCCACGTTGGCGGTGAGCGCCTCGCGGAAGCCGGCGACCTCGAGCGACCGGTTGATCGATCGCTTCGTGAGCGACACCGCCACCGGGTCCAGGATCGCGATCTCGTCGGCCAGCGCCAGCGTCGCCGACGCCAGCTCGTCGCGGGGTACCACGCGGTTCACCAGCCCGATCCGCTTCGCCTCATCGGCCGGGATGCGGTCCTCGCCGGTCAGCAGCAGCTCCTTGGCCTTGCGGGCCCCGACGAGCCAGGGCATCACCATCGTCACCACGCCCGACCCGAACCGGATCTCCGGCTCGCCGAACATCGCGTCGTCGGAGGCGACCGCCAGGTCGCACATCATCATCAGGTCGCACCCGCCCGCCAGGCAGTAGCCGTGCACCTGCGCGATGACCGGCTTCGACAGGTCGAAGATCTCCAGCATCCGTGCGGCGTCTCGCGCCAGGGCGGCTCGCCACGCGGCGACGTCCATCGGGCCGTGCGCCTTCTCGTGCTCGGCCTCCTCCTTCAGGTCGTATCCGGCGCAGAACGCGCGTCCGGCGCCGGCCAGGACGACCACGCGCACGTCCGCGTCCTCGTCCGCGACCGCCAGCGCGTCGGCCAGCGCGTCCACGAGCTCGCCGGACAGCGCGTTCAGCACGTTCGGACGGTTCAGCGTCAGCGTGCGCACCGGCCCGCGATCCTCCCGCAGCAGCACCGGCTCGTTCGTGCTCTGGCTCATGGGGCGCGATCCTCTCTCTGTGTGCCGGGCCATGCGGTGAACAGCTCAGGCCCTCGCTTGCGCAGCTCGTTGCCGATGATCGTGCGCTGGATCTCGGAGGTGCCCTCCCAGATCCGGTCGACGCGCAGCTCCCGAAACAGTCGCTCGACGGGCTGCTCTCGCATGTAGCCGCGGCCGCCGTGGATCTGAACGGCGCGGTCGATCACCCGGCCCGCGGTCTCCGAGCACACGAGCTTGACCACCGCGGCCTGGCCGTGGAGGTCGCGCCGAGACAACCCGCCGCGCGCTGCCGCCCAGCCGACGCGATACAGGAGCGCCTTGGCCGCCATGATCTCCGCGGCCATGTCGGCCAGCATGAACTCGATGCCCTGCCTTTCGATCAGCGGGCCGCCGAACTGCACGCGCGAGCGGGCGAACTCCGTCGACAGCTCGAGCGCGCGGATCGACGCGCCGACCGTCCGGGCCCCGATCATCAGGCGCTCCTCGACGAACCAATCCTTCGTCAGCTCGTAGCCGGCGCCGACGTCGCCGAGCACCTTGCCGGCATCGACGCGCACGTCCTCCAGCGCGATGATCGGGTGCTCGAACACGAACGTGTGCATGTACCGCGGCGTGCGCACGACCCGCACGCCAGGAAGGTCCTTGTCCACCAGGAACACCGTGGCGCCGTCGGGGTCCCCGTCGACGAGCGTGTGCACCAGGAGGAAGTCGGCGACGTCGCCGGACGTCACGTGCCACTTCTCGCCGGAGAGGACGAACGCGTCGCCGTCGCGGACGGCCTTCGTCTGGACCATCGACGGATCCGACCCCGCGCCCTCCTCGGTGATCGCGTACGCGTCTCGCCGTTCGCCGCGACACGCCGGGCGAAGATATTCGTCCTTCTGCGCCTCGGTTCCTTCGCGCAGCGGGATCGCCGGCCGCCACGGGACGTCCCACAGGGCGCCGGTCGCCTTGCCGAGCTCTTCCTGGATGAGCGTCTGCTGGAAGACGTCGAACCCCCGGCCGCCGTCCTCGACGGCGTGGTTGATCGCGTTCAGGCCCCATTCGACGGTGGCGGTTCGGATGGCCTCGAGCGTCGCCTGCGTGAGCCCGTCGTGCTCCTCGCACTCGTCCTCGTGGGGAACCAGGTGCTCGCGCGTGAAGGCTCGCGCCCGCGCTTGAAGCTCGCGATCC
The DNA here is from genome assembly GCA_036406615.1 of Actinomycetota bacterium. Taxonomy (GTDB): domain Bacteria; phylum Actinomycetota; class UBA4738; order UBA4738; family UBA4738; genus DASXAQ01. The sequence goes on from DASXAQ010000010.1 coordinate 8,813, forward strand.
GCGTCGGTGAGCCGAAGGTCCATCACGCGTCCGTTCCCACGATGACCAGCGCGTCCACCGCGACGCATCCGCCCGGGCCGGCGATCAGCGGGTTCACGTCCACCGCGCGCAGCAGGTCGCCGACGTCGGCGGCGAGCACCGACAGCCGGGCCACCGCGCGGGCGATCGCCGGCACGTCGGCGGCTGGTGCTCCCCGAGCGCCGTCGAGCATCGGGCGGACCCGCAACCGGTCGAGCATCGCGAACGCACGGGGCTCATCGACCGGCGGAAGGGCGAAGCGCCGGTCGCGAAGGACCTCGACCAGGACGCCGCCGGCCGCCAGCATCAGCATCGGCCCGAACTGTTCGTCACGGACCATCCCGAGCGCGAGCTCGACGCCGGCGGGGACCATGGCCTCGATCATGGTCTGCGATCCGAGCGCGGCGGCGAGCTCCCGGTAGGCGTCACGCAGGTCGCCCTCGGTCCCGATGCCGAGCCGGACGCCGCCGGCCTCGGACTTGTGCAGGACCCCGCGGGCCGCCGTCTTCAGCGCCACGGGGTATCCGAGCCGCGCCGCCGCCTCGGCCGCCGCGTCCTCGGTGCCGGCCGCCTCCGCCGCCACGGTGGGGACGCCGTAGTCGGCCAGCATCGCCAACGCTTCGAGCTCGGGCAGCGCCTCGACTCCGCCGGCCGCGGCCTCGCGAAGGCGTGCGCGCCAGCGCTCTCGGACCTCGGGCGCCACCGGCTCGCCGGCCGACGCGGGCGGACGCGCCCGGGCATCGCGGTAGTCGAACAGGTGGCGGACGGCCGCCAGCCCGGTCGCCGTCCCTTCCAGGATCGGGATCCCCGCCTCGTCGAGGCGCCGAGCATCGTTCCGGTCGACGGCGCTGGCCAGGTTCGTCAGCATGGCCACCGGCTTGTGGGTCTCGGCGAAAACCGTGCGCGCCATCGAGACGTAGCCCGCGTCCGGGTCGTCCTCCGTCGTCAGGTCCACGACAAACGCGAGCGCGGCGGTGTCGTCGTCGGCGAGCAGCGCGCGCATGCACTCGAGGTAGATGTCGTCGGCGGCGTTGCCCGTGCCCCATGCGTCCAGCGGGTTGACCGCCGGCAGCCCCGGCTCCAGGGCGGCCGCCAGGCGCGCGCGCGTGGCGTCCGAGATCGCGGCGAACGCGACCCCGGCCTCCGCCGCCGCGTCGATCATGAGCGCCCGTTCGCCGCCCGAGTCGTGGATGCAGGCCAGCCTCCCGGGTCCGGCGCGGCGGCCGGCCGCGAACAGCGCGAGCGTGTCGGCCATCTCGTCGAGCGATTCCACGCGGAGCACGCCGTGGGCGTCGAACAGCGCCTCATACGCGCCGTCCTCGCCGGCCAGCGCGCCGGAGTGCGCGGCAACCATCTCGCGCGAGGCGGCCTCGCGCCCGACCTTCAGCGCGACCACCGGCACGTCGCGCTCGGCTGCCCGCGCGAGCGCGGCCCGGAACGCAGCGGGGTCGCGCACCGTCTCGATGAACAGCCCGATCACGCCGGTGCTTTCGAGATCGAGCAGGTACTGGACGAAGTCCGCGGCCGTCGTGACGAACTCCTGTCCGGCCGAGACCACGACGTTGAAGCGCAGGGCCCGGTCCGTGTGCAGCATCGCGGAGAACGCCGAGCCGGAGTGGCTGACGAACCCGATCGGACCGGGCGCCAGCCCCTTGGGCTCGTAGAACCCGCACGCGCGCACGCCGCGTTCGACGTTCACGAAGCCCATGCAGTTGCCGCCGCACACGGCCATGCCGGCCTCGCGCGCGATCTTCGACAGTCGCTCGACCAGCGCCGGCGCGCCGGCGCGCGGCTCCTCGAAGCCACTGGCGAAGATCACGGCGGACCGCGCGCCCGCCGCCGCCGCCGCGGACAGCTGTCCCTCGAGCATCGCGTTCGACACGCCGAGGATCGCCACGTCCACCGGCTCGGGCAGATCGCCGATCGCCGGCGCGCACGGCAGGCCGAGCACCTCGTCGTAGTTGGGGTTCACCGGGTACGCGGCGCCGTCGAAGCCGCCCTCGAGCAGCTCGCGGACCATCCGCTCGCCGAACGAGCCGGGCCGCGCGCTGGCGCCGACGACCGCCACCGACCGTGCCTCGAGCATGGCGCGAACGCGTTGCGCCCCCGTCGCGCCCGCGACGGGGGCGGCCTCGTCCATCGCCTCGCCGGCTCGAGTGGAGGCGCGGCTCACCGCGAGCCGCGCAGCCCCGCCACCGGGCGCTTCGCGCGCTTGCGGTCCTTCTGGATCTGGCGCACGGCGTGGTACGCCGGGATGCCGGTGACGCCACCGCCGGCGTGCGTGGCCGAGCTGGCCTGGTACAGACCCTTGATCGGCGTGCGGTAGTCCGCGTACCCGGGCGCCGGGCGCATGTGGAACAGCTGCTCGGCCGACAGCTCGCCGTGGAAGATGTTTCCCCCGATCAGCCCGAGCTCCTGCTCCATGTCGTACGGCCCGATCACCTGACGGGCAACGACCGCGCTCTTGAAGTTCGGCGCGAGCTCCGTGTACCCGTCGATCACGCGGTCGGCGTAGGCCTCCAGCTCCTCGCGGTGCGGCTCCTTTGCCCACTCGTGCGGGCACCATTGCGTGAACATCGAGAACACGTGGTACCCCTCCGGCACGAGCGTCTTGTCGAACGTCGTCGGGATCACGCCGTCGACGAACGGCCGCTCCGCGCCGCGGCCCTCGCGGGCGTCCTGGAACGCGCGCTCGCAGTATTCCGTGGACAGGCACAGCTCGACCGAGCCGGTGTGGTGGTCCTGCTGGTTCGTGCCGGGGTCCGCGACGAAGTCCGGGAGCTCGGACATCACGCAGTTGATCTTCACGACGCCGCTTCGTGTCTTCCACCGCTCGATGTCGTGGACGAAGTCCTCCGGCAGCTCGGCGCGGTCCAGGTGGCGCAGGAACGCGATCTGCGGGTGCACCGTCGTGACGACCCACGGCGCGAGGATCTCCTCGCCGCCGGCCAGGGCAACGCCGTAGGCGCGGCCGTCGCGCGTCAGCACGCGCTCGACCGGCGCCTCGGTGCGAACCTCGGCGCCGAGCTCCTCGGCCGACCGCCGGCATGCCGCCGTGACCGCCCCCATGCCGCCCTGGGGGAAGCCCCAGCCGCCCAGGTGGCCGTCGCCGACGTCGCCGATCGAGTGGTGCGCCATGACATACGCCGTGCCGGGCTCGTCGGGTCCGGCCCAGGTCCCGATGATGCCGTTGATCGCCATGCAGGCCTTGACCTGCACCGACTCGAACCAGTCGTCCAACAGGTCCGTGATGCTCATGGTGAACAGTCGCGTGATGTCGCCGACCTTGCGGGGGTTCAGCCCGCGCATGCGCCAGGCGAGCTTCAGCGTGTCCACCAGGTCGCCGGGCGACTTCGAGCCGATCTTCGGCGGCACCGTCATGAGCAACGGCCCCATCGTGTCGGCGATGTCCGCCAGCCACGCGTTCCATTTGACCATCGCGTCGGCGTCCTTCTTGGAGAACTTCGCGATGTTGTCGTAGTTCTTCGCGTCGTCGTCGGCGTAGATCATGAGCGACGACCCGTCGGGCCAGGCCTGGTAGTAGGGGCCCATCGGGTAGACCTGGTAGCCGTGGCGCTCCAGGCTGAGGTCGCGAAGGATCGTCGGCGGCATCAGGCTCATCACGTACGAGTAGGTCGTGACGTTGAACTCGGGGTGGTCGGGGAACGGCGCGCTCGTGTCGGCGGCTCCGCCCGTCTTGTTCCTGGCCTCCAGGATCACCGTCCTGGCGCCCGCCCGCGCGAGGTAGGCGCCCGCGATCAGTCCGTTGTGGCCCCCGCCGATGACCACGGCGTCATACCGATTGGTGCTCATCCCACGTGCCTCCTGGCTCGTCCGGGGCGCGATCCCCGAAGTTTGAACGGCCGTTCAGTCTATGCCGACGGGCTTGGGCGGCGCAAGCGGCTCACTTGCCAGGGATTGAACGGTCGTTCAGAATCCACCAGTGGTCGCCAGGCGGAAACTGTCCGAGGCTCGCCGCATCCAGATCCTGGATGCCGCGGTGCGCGTGATCGGGGCGCGCGGGCTCTGCGACACGCGCATCGCCGACATCGCCGAGCGGGCCGGCGCGTCATCGGCATTGGTCCTGTACTACTTCGGGTCGAAGGACCGGCTGCTCGCGGAGGCGCTGGCCTTCGCGGACGAGCGCTTCTACGCCGAGGTCACGCACGAGCTCTCGCAGATCGAGAGCGCGCGCGATCAGCTCGTGCGGATGATCGAACTGGCGTGCCCGGACGACGACCTCTCCGCCGAGGACTCCATGGACGACTGGATCCTGTGGATGGAGATGTGGACGCGCGCGCCGCGCGACGAGAGCGTTGCCGCCGACCGCAAGGCTCTGGACGACAAGTGGCGCGGATCGATCATCGACATCGTCCGGCAGGGCCAGCGCCGGGGCGAGTTTCGAACCGACGTGGACGCGGAGGACTTCGCGGTCCGCTTCGCCGGGCTCATCGACGGGCTGTCCGTCCTGGTCGTGCTCAACGATCCGGTCGTGCCGCCCCGCCGGATGCGCGAGATGTGCCTGCGCACGGCGAGCACCGAGCTGGGGTTCGAGCTTCCCGCGCGCGCCCTGCGCCGCCGCCGGGCTGCCGCGCCGGCGCGCCGGCGCGCGGCCGGCCGCGTCGGCTGATCGCCAACCACCCGGCCGCGCTTCGCGCCACCTTCTGGCGCGTCACGACCCGGCCAGCACCTCAGCCGCGGCCCGCGCGCCGCTCTGGACGGCGGCGTTCATCGTCCCGGAGCTCTCGATCGCGGTGTGTTCGCCCGCGAAGGCCAGCGGGCCGTGCGGCCGGCGAAGCAGGTCCCGACGATCCTCGGACCGGTTGTCGAACGCGGCGTAGCACCCACGCGCGAGCGGATCCACCGCCCACGCCGCGAGCGCGGGCGGTCCGGCCGGTCGCACGTCGGGGTTGAGCGCGAGCACGCGGCCCAGCCACGCGTCGGGGTCGGCGCCGGGCACATCGGTCCCCAGCGCGCGCTGCGCCTGCGGCGAGCCGGCGAACGCGGTCACCGCCCGTCGCGCGCGGCCGCCCTCGCCGAGCGCCGCCCAGCACCAGTAGGGCACGTCGACGTCCATGCGAGCGCGGGCGGTCGGTTCGTCGGCGAGCGGAACGGCGAGCTTCGATGCCACGCCCATCGGCAGCTCCCGAAGGGCTCGCGCCTGCGCCTCCGGGAGGCCGGGGGAGAAGGCGATCTCCGCGACGAGCGACGCCGGGACGGCCACGACGGCGGCCCGGCCCTCGACCCGGAACCCGGCGCCGTCCTCCAGGACGCCTGCGACCTGGACGCCGCCGTCGTCCCAGCGAACCCCCCTCACGCGGTGCCCGAGTCGGACGTCGGGGAGCCGCTCGGCCGCCGCCTGCGCGATCGACTGATTGCCGCCCGCCGTCCTCCAGTACCGGCCGGAGCCGGCCCGGAACGCGTGCTCGCCCGCATGGCGAAGCGCGATCGCGTCCAGGTCGGCGGCGCACGTGCCCTGCAGGCGGGCCCGCAACGTCGCGCGAGCGCGTTCGTCGACCGGCAGGGTCGCGAGGAACTCCCCGAGCGTCGACGTGGCGGCCCGGGCCTCGGGAACCGCGGCTCGCGCCCGGCGGGCCGCGTCGAGCGCTCGTTCCTGTTCGGCCAGCGTGGCCGCCAGCGATCCGAACGCCTCTCGCCGGCGGTAGTCCACGCCCGCGGGCAGCAGCTCGCGGCCGAGCTCGGACGCCAGCGCGCGCAGCGCGTCGTCCTCCCGTTCGATCCACTCCGCGCCGAGCTCCGCGACGGCCCCGTTCGACAGCGAGACGGACCACACGCGCCCGCCGACGCGGTCGCGGGCCTCGAGGACGGTGACGGTGGCGCCGCGGCGGTGCAGGGACCACGCGGCCGACAGTCCGGCGAAGCCCGCACCGACGACCAGGATCCGGTCGCCCGGCCGGCTCAGCGGCGCCCGCCTTGCGGAACCATGGACCGTATGCTACACAGCACATTAAACCGTCATTCAACGTTCGCAATGGGCCGGCGACGGCCCTCGCGGCTGCTGATCGAAGGAGTTGGGCGGATGACGCATCCGCGGGAGCGGTATCCCCGAGGCTTCGATCGGCGCACCTTCCTGAAGCGCTCGGCCGGCGCCGCCGTGGCGCTGCCGGGCCTGGCGGCGATCCTGGACGCGTGCACGAAGCCGGGAACCGTGGCGACCGGGCCGTCCGCGTCCGCAGGCCCCGGCACCGGCAAGTTCTGGCCGGCCGGCTCCCCGTACCCGCTCGCCCGCCAGGACTCGCCGGTAACGTGGAAGCTCTGGCAGCAGCCGATCAAGTCGGGGCTGCAGCCCGAACAGGACGCGACGCTGCAGATCTACAACTGGGCCGACTACGTCAACCTGGCGGTCGTGAAGGAGTTCTGCAAGCACTACAACTGCAAGTACCAGATCACCACCTTCAACAACACCGACGAGGCCCTGGCGAAGATGCGCACGGGCCAGCTGCAGTTCGACGTGTTCATTCCCACGATCGACATCCTCGGCAAGCTGGTGACGGCCAAGCTGATCCAGCCCTTGAACCACAGCTACATCCCGCACCTGGCCTCCGACGTGTTCGACGTGTTCCAGAACCCGTTCTACGACCAGGGCTGGCGGTACACGGTCCCGTACACGATCTACACGACGGGCATCGCCTACCGTCGCGACGTCATCTCCGACGACACGATCCGGGCGCTGTCGAACCCGTGGGACATCCTGTGGGATGCGACGTACAAGGGGAAGGTCGGCGTCTACGACGACTACCGGTCCACGATCAGCATGGCGCTGATCAAGAACGGCATCTTCGACATCAATACCACCAGCGAGGCGAACCTGAACAAGGCGGGCTCCGACCTCGGCGCGATGATCACCGGCGTCGACGTCCGCTACGCCATCAACGACGTGTACATCGGGATCCCGAAGGGCACGTACGACGTCGCCCTCTCCTGGTCCGGCGACGCCATCGGCGCGTACAACTACTGGCCGCAGCTGACCATGGCCAACTACGAGAAGATGGGGTTCTGGTACCCGGCCAACCGCGTTGGCGACATGAACAACGACCTGATGGCGATCCCCGCGAGCGCGCAGCATCCGGTGCTGGCGCACCTGTTCCTCGACTGGCTGATGACGTTCGACAACGCGATGCTGAACTTCTCCTGGAACGGATACCAGCCCCCGCAGAAGCAGGCCGACATCACCACGCTCACGACGACGAAGAACGCCTACGGGGTCCCGTACGTCTTCCCGTGGATGAGCGACGCGGTCGTGCTGCCGGACGACTTCAAGACCGGCAAGCTGGAGCTGGAGCTCACGCCCGAGACGGACCAGCTCTGGCACAACGTCTGGACGGCGTTCCAGGCCGGTGTCACGAAGTAGCGTCGTCGAGACCCGGCAGACTCGCCGGGCGAGGCGCCGTGCCGAGGCGCACGAGGCGCGCGGCGCCTGGTACCCACGCTGGTACTGGCCCACCTTCGCCGGCCCCGGCACGATCTGGATGCTCATCCTGTTCGTGGTGCCCTTCTACGTGGTCGTGTCGATCGCGTTCGGCACGGTCGACCCCGTGTTCCAGAGCCCGCTGCCCGTCTACGAGCCGTGGTGGTGGACGACGAAGTACCTGTCGCAGGAGTGGCACCTGGTCATCGGCGAGTTCCGTCCGGTCGAGATCCGCACGCTGATCTACGTCATCCTTGCCAGCGCCATCTGCCTGGTGATCGCGTACGCGGTCGCGTACTACGTCGCGCGGTACGGCGGTCGCCGCAAGGGGCTGTTCCTGGGGCTGCTGATCGCCCCGTTCTTCATCAGCTACCTGATGCGGATGCTCTCGTGGGTGGAGCTGCTGCAGCCGAACGGATACGTGAACCGCGTCCTGACGTTCCTGCACATCGTGCCGCACGCGATCAACTGGCTGGGCGGCGTCCCGTTCACGGTCATCATGGGGCTGGTGTACGGCTACATCCCGTACATGATCCTGCCGCTGTTCGCGTTCCTCGATCGGATCGACCAGAGCCTGCTGGAGGCCGGACGGGACCTCGGCGCGAGCCCGGCGCGCACGTTCTTCCGCGTGACGCTGCCGCTGTCCAAGCCGGCGATCCTGGCGAGCCTGGTGATCGTCACGCTGCCGATGTTCGGCGACTACTACACGAACAACCTGCTGTCGGGCTCGCCGAAGACCACGATGTTCGGCAACCTGATGGACAACGCCATGGAGTCCACCGGCCAGGGGCCCCAGGCCGCGGTGCTGGTTCTGTTCCTGACGCTCGTCCTGTTGCTCCCGATGCTCTACTACATGCGCGAGACGTCGAAGGCGCAGGAGGAACGATGAGCCAGACCGCCGTGGCGCCCGAAACCGCCCAGGCGGTCCTTCGCGACACGCGGGCCGGCTCGCGCAACCCCGTGATGCGGTGGTGGCGCAACCCGTGGCGCAAGCCGCGGATCCTGGCCACCGTCACCTGGGTCTACCTGGCCTGGTCGATCCTGCCGGTGGCCATCGCCATCGCGCTGTCGTTCAACGCGGGACGGTCCAACTCCGTCTGGCAGGGGTTCTCCCTTCAGTGGTGGTTCGGCCACCCCGCCGAGGCACCGGCCGGCTCGCTGTTCGTCAACCCCGAGCTGCACGCGGCGCTGATCCAGAGCCTGCGCCTGTCGTTCCTGACGATGATCCTGGCGGTGCCGCTCGGCGTGGCGTTCGCGATCGGCATCGACCGCTGGCACGGCCGTCCGCCGGCCGGCGCGAACTTCCTGATGATGTTCTCGTTCGTGGTGCCGGAGATCATCATCGGCATCTCGATGTTCATGGTCTTCACGTACCTGTTGAAGTTCGTCCACCTCGGCACCATCGCCCAGGTGCTGGCGCTGGTGACCTACCAGGCGTCGTACCCCGTCATCATCGTGCGCGCCCGGCTGTTGTCCATCGGCCGGGAGTACGAGGAGGCGGCCATGGACCTGGGGGCGTCGCCGACGCGCGCGGTTCGCCGGGTGCTGCTGCCGATGCTGTATCCCGCGATCCTGGCGAGCTTCGTGCTGGTGTTCGCCGACACCATCGACGACTTCATCACGGTGCGCTACCTGTCGGGCGGCGCGAACACCGAGCCGCTGTCGGTCAAGATCTACAACTTCACCCGCGGGACGCCGACGCCGGCCATCAACGCCGCGGCGACGTTCATGCTGATCATGACCACGCTGATCGCGCTGATCGGATTCGGCATCTTCAAGAAGGTCTCGAAGGGACAGCGGGGAGAGAAGGTCAGCGACCTGCTGGCCTGAGCGGCGCGGGCGCTTCGGGTCAGCCGATCAGGGAGGGTCCGCGGAGCCGGCCTCGCCCTGGGACGCCGCCGCGAGGCCGCCTTGTCCCGCGTCGGCCCCGGCCGTGGTCGCCTCGGCGGGCGCACCGATCGATGCGTCGACCAGGACGCGAAGCGCCTCCGGCGGCAGGTGCACCGTGACGGGCGTGCCCTGCTGCCACGGGGGGTCGCCCCCGCGGTTGGGGACCCACGCCTGCAGCATCTCGCCGTGGGCCAGGTGCACCAGGACTTGGAGCGTCGCCCCCACATAGAGGACGCGCTCCACCATGCCCGGCACGCGGTTGTCGCCCGTGGCGCCGTGATCCTCGAGCTGGACCCGCTCCGGGCGGATCACCAGCCGGACGGGCCCGGTCGCCCGCGCGTCGCCCCGTCCCGCCGTCAGGCGGAAGTCGCCCAGGCGCACGTGGCGCGCGCCGTTCGACGAGCCCTCGGCCGTGGCCGTCATCAGGTTGGATACGCCGAGGAAGTCGGCGACGTAGGCCGTGGCCGGCTCCTCGTAGACCTCCTCCGGCGTCCCGATCTGCTCGACCCGCCCGTTCGACATCACGGCCAGGCGGTCGGACATGGTGAGCGCCTCCTCCTGGTCGTGCGTCACGTAGATGAAGGTGATCCCCACCTCCTCCTGCAGGGCCTTCAGCTCGATCTGCAGGGCCTTGCGCAGCTTGGCGTCAAGCGCGCCGAGGGGCTCGTCGAGCAGCAGCACGGCCGGGTTCAGCACCAGCGCCCGCGCAAGGGCGACGCGCTGCTGCTGGCCGCCCGACAGCTGCGACGGCCGGCGCTTGCCGAAGCCCTCCAGGCGGACCAGGCGCAGCGCCTCGGCGACCTTCGTGCGGCCCTCGTCCTTCCCGACGTTGCGGTAGCGAAGGCCGAACGCGACGTTCTCCTCGACGGTCATGAAGGGGAACAGCGCGTACGACTGGAAGACCGTGTTGACGTTGCGCCGGTGCGGCGGCGTCTGCGCCACGTCGGTGCCGTTCAGCAGGATCCGGCCCTCGGTGGGCTGCTCGAACCCGGCGACCAGCCGAAGGGTGGTCGTCTTCCCGCATCCGGACGGGCCCAGCAGCGAGAAGAACTCGCCCCCCGCGATGTCCAGGTTGATGCCGTCGACCGCCGCCACATCGCCGAAGCGCTTGGCCAGGTCGACCAGCTGAACCTGTCCCCCCGTCATGGGTCAGGATCTTATGCTCTTGGCCAGGGTTTCGAAATTCTGGACGAAGCGGTCCGCGTCCTCCGGCGTGTGCTGCACCGAGAGCATCCACTGCTCGGCCTTGCCCCACGGCGGCAGGAACACCCCGCCGAGCAACTGCGTCAGCCAATGCGCGTGGCTGTAGCGATTGTCCACCTCCAGGAACTCGCGGTAGTTGCGGATGGGGGTCGGGTGAAACGAGATGCAGCCCTTCGCGCCGAACGCGACCACGCGGGCCTGGAGCCCGTACTCGCGGATGACGCCCTCGCACCCCTCGACCATCTGGGTCCGAAGCGACGTCCAGTGCGCGTACGCGCCGTCGTCCAGGATCTCGGTGACGGTGGCCCGCGCGGCCGCCATCGTGAGCGGGTTCCCGTTGAAGGTGCCGACCTGCTCGTACTCGCCCTCGGCGATCAGCCCCATGGCCTCGGCGCTGCCGCCGAGCGCGCCGCACGGCAGGCCGCCTCCCATCGCCTTGGCAAGGCACACCAGGTCGGGCGTGACCCCGAGCAGCTCGGTCGCCCCGCCCGGCGCCATCGTCAGGCCGGTCTTCACCTCGTCGTAGACGAGGAACGCGTCGTGGCGGCGGGTGAGCTCGCGCAGCCCCTCGAGGTAGCCGGGCTCGGGCGGGATCATGCCGATGTTCATCACGATCGGCTCCAGGATCATCCCGGCGATCTCGCCGGGGTGCTCCGCGAACACGCGCTCCGCCGCGGACAGGTCGTTGAACGGCACGACCAGCGTCAGGTCGACGATCTCCTGCGGGATGCCCGTCGACGCCGCGACGCTGTTGGGGCGCTCGGCGGGCCCGATCTCCGGCCCCTCGTTGTAGACCGAGACCTGCACCGAGTCGTGGTGACCGTGGTACGTGCCTTCGATCTTCACGATCTTCGAGCGGCCGGTGGCGGCGCGCATCAGGTGCACCGCGTCCATCGTGGCCTCGGTGCCCGAGTTGCCGAAGCGCCAGAGCGGCAGGCCGAAGCGGCGCCGGAGGTTCTCCGCGACCGCGATGGAGTCCTCCGTCGGCTGCGCGAAGTGGGACCCGCGCGCGATGCGGTCGGAGACGGCGGCCACGATCCTCGGGTGCGCGTGGCCGACCGCCATCACGCCGTACCCGTTGTGGAGGTCGACGTACTCGTTGCCGTCGACATCCCAGACTTTCGACCCCTTGCCGTGGCTGATCCAGATCGGCTGGGGCCGGGAGATCTGCCAGTTGGACGTCACGCCGCCGGGAAGCGAGCCCCGCGCGCGCTCGGTGAGCTCGCGCGACCGGGCCTGGCGGGCCAGGAACTCGCGTTCGAGCTCGTCGATCAGCTCGTCGAGGCGAGCCAGCTCGCGGGCGGTGTCGTGTTCGGCGATGGCCATGGACGTTCGCTCCAATCTGCTATCCGGCGAGGGTGGGGACGCCGCGCTTGTACAGCTGGTCGGCGATGATCAGCCGCTGGATCTCCGAGGTGCCCTCCCAGATCCGTTCGACCCGGAGCTCCCGGAAGAACCGCTCGGCCGCGTTCTCCCGCATGTAGCCCCGTCCGCCGAAGATCTGCACCGCCCGGTCGGCCACGCGGTTGGCCATCTCGGACGCGTACAGCTTCGTCATCGAGCACTGGGCGTGCTGCACCTTGAGGTCCTCGCCGCGATCGATCGCCTCGGCCGTGCCGTACGTCATCAGGCGCGCGGCCCACAGCTCGGTCAGGGAGTCGGCCAGCATGAACTGGATGGCCTGGTAGTTCGCGATGGGCTCGCCGAACTGCACGCGCTCCTGGGCGAAGGCGGTCGCCTCGGCGATCAGCCGCTCGGCCGCGCCGCAGCATCGCGCGCCGATCATCAGACGCTCGTAGCGGAACCACGCGTAGGCGAAGGACATCCCGTCCTCCTCCGAGCCGATCAGATGCGTCGTGGGGACGCGGACGTCCTCGAACGCCATCTCGACGTGGTGATCGCCGATCGTGTGCGAGTACTTCGGCGTCCGAAGGATGCGGATGCCGGGCGTGTCCAGGTCCAGCACGAACAGGACCGGTTGCCCGGCGTGCGCACCCTCGGTGAGCTTGGCCTGGAAGAACACGTAGCCGGCCGTGTTCGCGGACGTGACGTGCCACTTGACGCCGTTCAGCACGTAGTCGTCGCCGTCGCGCCGGGCCGTGGCCTGGATCGCGCCGACGTCGGACCCCGCGTGCTCCTCGGTGATCGCGTAGCACTCGTGGGTCTCGCCGCGAACGGTCGGCGCCAGCCAGCGCTGCTTCTGGTAGTCGGTTGCCACGGAGGGAAACCATGCCGGCGGCGTGTGGATCACCCAGGCGACGCCGTTGGTGACGCGGCCAACCTGCTCCTGGACCAGCACCTGCTGCAGCATCGTGAACCCCTGGCCGCCCACGTCCTTCGGCAGGTTGAGCGCGCCGAATCCCAGCTCGCGGACGCGCGCCTCCAGGCGCGGCTTCTCGCCCGGAGGGAGCTCGCCGTCGTGCAGCTCGGCGTGCAGCTCGAGCGGGATGAGCTCCTCGTCGACGAACGCGCGCGCACGGGCCTGGATCTCGCGATCCCGCGCGCTCATCGGATATGCCACGTCGATCGACCGTCCTCGGTGGGGTCGGAGCCCCGTCCGGGCCGCCCCAGAAGTTTGAATCGCCGTTCAGTTTATGCCGCGCGGGCGGCGGCGGGCAAGCCCGCCGCCGCCCCGAGCGCCGTCCGGACACGCGCGCCGCCCGGCCGCCGGGTATGGTTCCGGCCGACGAGAGGAGCCGCTGCGCCGTGCCGTCGTCCCTCATCCGCAACGCCGCGATCGCGGCCGACCTCGTCGTGCTCTCGGTTCGCGATGAGCGCCTGCACGTGCTGCTGGTGCGCCGTGGCGGCCCACCCTTCAAAGGACGGTGGGCGCTGCCCGGAGGGTTCGTGGAGCCGGACGAGGATCTGGCCGAAGCCGCCGTTCGCGAGCTGGAAGAGGAGACGGGGGTACGCGTCGGCCTCGCGCACCTCGAGCAGGTGGGCGCCTACGGGCGGCCCGGCCGGGACCCGCGCGGCCGCGTGGTGAGCGTCGCGCATCTGGCGCTGGTTCCACCGGGTACGGAGCCCGTCGCGGGGTCGGATGCATCCGGCACCGAGTGGCGGCCGGTGGCCGCGGCCGCGGATCGGCCGCGGCGCCTGGCCTTCGACCACGGACGGATCCTGTCGGAGGGGCTTCGGCTCGCCCGGGAACGGCTGGAGTCCACCACCGCGGGCACGGCGCTGTGCCGGCCGGCGTTCACGATGTCGGAGCTCCGCGCCGCGTACGAGGCGGTGTGGGACGCGCCACTGCACGCCCGCACCTTCGACCGCGCCGTGATCGGGACGCCGGGGTTCGTGGTTCGGATCGGCCGGACCACGCAGCGCGGCGGCGGCCGGCCGGCGAGCCTGTACCGGAGGGGACCCGCCCCCGCGCTCGTGCCGCGGCTCGTGCGCCCGGACGGCTGAGCCCGGCTACTCGTCGCCGGCCAGGTTCACCCAGATGTGCTTGAGCTCCAGGTAGTCGTCGAGACCCTGCGGTCCGAGCTCGCGGCCGATGCCCGACTGCTTGAACCCGCCCCACGGCGCCTCGGTCGGCGCGGGCTGCGTGTCGTTCACCCAGACGACGCCGGCCCGAAGCGCCCTGGCGGTGGTCAGCGCCTTCTTGATGTCGCGCGTCCACACGGCGGCGGCAAGACCGTAGTCGTTGTCGTTGGCGAGCCGGATGACCTCGTCCACGTCGCCGAACGGGATGACGGTCATGACCGGCCCGAAGATCTCCTCGCGTGCGATCCGGGTGTCGTTCGTCGAGTCGTAGAAGATCGTGGGCGCGACGAAGTAGCCGCCGGCCAGCGCGGGGTCGGTCGGCGGCTCGCCGGCCAGCGCCACCTTCGCCTCCTGCCGGCCGACGTCGATGTAGCCGAGCACGCGCTCCTGCTGTTCCTTGCTGACGAGCGGCCCCATCGTGGTCCCGGGGTCGAGGCCGCGACCCAGCCGGACGTTGCGGCCGTGGTCAACCATCGCCTGCAGCGCGTCGTCGTAGATGGAGGACTCGACGAACACGCGGCTGCCCGCCGAGCAGATCTCGCCCTGGTTCCAGAAGATGCCGTTGGCGGAGCCCTGGACCGCGGCGTCGAACTCCGCGTCGGCGAACACGATGTTGGGCGACTTGCCGCCGAGCTCGAGCGTCACGCGCTTCAGCGTGTCGGCGCCCGCGCGCATGATGAGCTTGCCCACGTCCCGCGACCCGGTGAAGCCCACCTTGTCGACCTTCGGGCTGGCAACCAGCGGCGCGCCGGCGGTCTCGCCGAACCCCGTGACGATGTTCAGCACGCCCGGCGGAAGGCCGGCCTCCTCCAGGATCTTCGGGATCTCCAGCGCGGTGACCGGCGTCTGCTCGGCCGGCTTGAGCACGATCGTGCAGCCGGCGGCGATCGCCGGCGCCACCTTCTGCACGGCCATCATCATCGGGTAGTTCCAGGGCGTGATCGCCGCCGCGACGCCGACGGGCTCCTTGACCACCAGGCTCATCGCGTCGGGACCGACCGGCGGGATCTCGCCGGTGATCTTCGTCGCCAGGCCGCCGTAGTACTCGAACATGAAGGCCACCTCGGCGATGTCCTCGCGCGCCTCGCCGATCGGCTTGCCCGAGTCGGTGCTCTCCAGCTCCGCCAGCCGGTCCAGCTCGCGGCGCACGACCTCGGCCGCGCGCAGCAGGACCCGGCCGCGCTCACGCTCGCTCGTGCGCGGCCACGCGCCGTCGTCGAACGTTCGCCGCGCCGCGTCGATCGCGCGCTCCACGTCCTGCGGCTGGGAGTCCGGCGCGGTCGCGAACGTCTCGCCTGTCGCGGGGTCGACGACGTCGAACCGCCCCTCGCCCGCCGCGTCGATCCACGTACCGTCGACGTAGTTGTGCAGTTCCTGCATCGCGAGCCCCCCTTCGAGCCTTCGGCGCGAACAGCGTAGTACCAGCTTGACGGCTGCCCGGCTCCTGTGCCGCGCTCAGCCGGCGCCCCGCCGGTCCTCGATTCGGGCATCGAGGCGGGCTAGGCTACGCGCCGGATCGGGCGTCCGGCCGCCGCGGTGGATGGGGGATCCGCCGATGGAAGGAGAGGCATGAGCGTTCGACCCGTGACCCCGGCTGCCGCCCATCCCGCGCTGACCCGCCACGCCGAGCGCCGCGCCGCCAGCGTCCAGAACCGCATCGCGGATTGGATCACGCGGTTCGCCGGCTCGATGTGGTTCGTGTACCTGAGCGCGTTGATGTTCCTCGTCTGGATGGTGTGGGTCGAACGCAAGCCGTGGCCGACGCTGACGCTGGTCGTCTCGCTGGAGGCCATCTTCCTGTCGACGTTCGTCATGATCAGCCAGAACCGCGCGGACGAGAAGCGGGCGGTGATCGCCGCCGAGGAGTGGCAGTTCGTGCAGCAGGAGGAGCAGCAGAACGAACAGCTGCTGGAGCTGTCGCAGCAGATCCTGGCGCTGACCGACGCCATCCACAAGCTGGCGCTCGCGCAGCAAGGCGCCGGCGGGGGTGCGGCCGCGTCGGGGGCCGCGGGGCCCGCGCCCGGCGCGCCCCCGGCACCGTAGGCCCTCCGGGGTCCGTCGGAAACGAGGCGGCGCCCGGCGAGATGCTCGCCGGGCGCCGCCCTCCAGCGCCGCCCCGAAGGACGGCCACGGGTGAGCGGGTCCCCCGGCTGCCCCGGTCCATCCGTGCCGAACGGCGACCGGGTTGGGAGGGTCGCGGCCGCCCGAGAGCGCCCGCGGTCGTCGGGGTCCCCGCCCGTCATAGGATTCGACCCTTCCCGGCGACACCTTGAGCGTTTCCCGGGGCGGGTTCGGCGTTTCGAGGCGCGTCGGCGGCCCGATCCTTTGCCCGGCCGCAACGGGCCTCCTATACTGGCCTGGGCCTCGCCCACATATCCCGGCCACACGTCCGGAGGGCCGTAGCTCAATTTGGTAGAGCACCGGTCTCCAAAACCGGTGGTTGGGGGTTCGAGTCCCTCCGGCCCTGCCAAGGGAGAACCATGAACCGACAGACCAAGAGGATGATGCAGAAGCAGAAGACGGCCCCGGCCGACCGGGCCGATGCCGCGCGCCAGCGCCGGCAGGCCGCGGCCCCGGAGCGCCGGCGGCGCACGCCTGCACGCGTCTTCCTCAAGGAGGTTCGGGCCGAGCTCCGCAAGGTGAACTGGCCGACGCGCCACGAGCTCGTCGGATACACGATCGTGGTGCTCGTGTCGGTTACCGTGCTGACCTCGTACGTGTTCGGGCTGGACTACGTCTTCGCGAAGTCCATCCTTCATTTCCTCGGCGGATAGGCACGCACCGATGACCGAGCAGAACCCCTCCAGTCAAGCCGCCGCGCCGTCGTCCGACGACGAGGCGCCCATGCCCGCGGACGACGAGGCGCGCTTCGGCGACGACGCCACGGACGAGGCGACGGCCGAGCCCGATTCCGAGGCCGTCGTCGACGTCGAGGATGCCGAGGTGGCCGAAAGCGAGCTCGTGGAGGCCGCGGCCGAGGCGACGATCGAGCTGGCAGGCGCGGAGGGGCAGGCCGAGCGCGAGCTGGCCGAGGAGGTGATCGAGCTGGCGGTCGCCGAAGAGGCAGCCGAGGAGGCGCTCGAGCACGCCGCGGAGTCCGGAGCGATGAGCCCCGAGCAGGTGGCCGAGGCCGCCGAGGAGCTGGCGCAGGCCGAGACCCAGGCCGAGCAGGCGCTGGCCGCCGAGGCCGAGGAGCTCGTCGTCGCAGAGGCGGTGGCGGAGGAGACGCTCGCCGAAGGGATCGAGGAGGCGGCGGAGGCGGTTGAGGCCGCCGAAGCCGTCGCCGAGGCCGAAGCGATCGTGGCCGCCGGCGAGGCGCGGGCCGACGAGCCGGCGCCCGAGGGCGCCGCCCCACCGGCCGAGCCGGCGCCGGACGGGGCGAAGGCTCAGGCGGACCAGGACGAGGACGCCGGCGCCGACGGCGGCGTGCTCCGGGGCCCGGGGGAGTGGTATGTCGTCCACACGTACGCCGGCTACGAGAACAAGGTCAAGACGAACCTGCGTTCCCGGATCGCCTCGATGCAGATGGAGGACAAGATCTTCGACTGCGTGATCCCCATGGAGGACGTCATGGAGATCAAGGGCGGGAAGAAGCAGGTCGTGCAGAAGAAGGTGTTCCCCGGCTACCTGCTGGTGCGGATGGTCTACGACAACGACTCCTGGTACGTCGTGCGCAACACGCCCGGGGTCACCGGATTCGTCTCCAGCGGAACGGGTACCAAGCCGACGCCGCTGTCGCCCCGCGAGGTCGAAAAGATCCTCGTGGTCAAGCAGGAGGCCCAGAAGAAGCCGGAGTACCGGCTGGAGTTCGACGTGGACGACGTCGTGCGGATCATCAGCGGCCCGTTCGCCGACTTCACCGGCACGATCTCCGAGATCAACGTCGAGCAGTCGAAGCTGAAGGTGATGGTGAACATCTTCGACCGCGAAACCCCGGTCGAGCTCGCATTCGACCAGGTGGCCCGCGCCTAGCCGGGTCGCCGCGTACCGACAAACCAGGCGGGAGGCCGACCAGGCCGCATGCACCGCGGGAGGTGAAGCGAAGTGTCCGATGGTCCCAGAAGGCGCAAGAAGGTCCTCGCGCTCGTCAAGCTCCAGATCAAGGCCGCCCAGGCGACCCCGGCCCCACCGGTCGGGACCGCGCTCGGCCAGCACGGCGTCAACATCATGGAGTTCTGCCGCCAATACAACGAGGCGACGCAGGCGCAGGCCGGCCAGGTCATCCCCGTCGAGCTCACGATCTACGAGGACCGCTCGTTCTCGTTCATCACCAAGCAGCCGCCGGCGGCCGAGCTGATCCGCCAGGCCGCGGGCATCGAGAAGGGGTCCGGCGAGCCGAATCGAAACAAGGTCGCGCGCCTCACGAAGGAGCAGGTTCGCCGGATCGCGCAGACGAAGATGGCCGACCTGAACGCGAACGACGAGGACAACGCGATGCGCATCATCGAGGGCACCGCGCGCAGCATGGGCGTGGAGGTGTCCCAGTGAGCGCGCGGGGCAAGCGCTACCGCGCCGCGGCCGAGAAGGTGGACGCGAACCGGCACTACTCGCCCGTCGAGGCCGTTCGCGTGCTGCAGGACTTCCCCGCGGCGAAGTTCGACGAGTCCGTCGAGGTCGCGATGCGCCTCGGCGTCGACCCGCGCAAAGCCGACCAGATCGTGCGCGGCACGGTGACGCTTCCCAACGGAACGGGCCGCTCGGTCCGCGTGGCGGCATTCGCGGCCGGGGACAAGGCTCGCGAGGCGCAGGAGGCCGGGGCCGACGTCGTGGGCGCCGAGGATCTGGTGGACGAAGTCCTGAAGGGCAACATCGATTTCGACGCCGCCGTGGCCACGCCCGAGTCGATGGCGCTGGTCGGCAAGGCGGGGCGCGTCCTCGGCCCCCGCGGGCTGATGCCGAACCCCAAGGCCGGGACCGTGACCAACGACATCGGCAAGGCCGTGCGGGAGATCAAGGCGGGCAAGCTGGAGTACCGCACCGACCGTCAGGGCAACGTGCACCTGGTCATCGGCAAGCGCTCGTTCGATCACGAGAAGCTGCTGCAGAACTACCTCGCGGTCGTCGACGAGATCCTTCGCGCCAAGCCCGCGGCGGCCAAGGGACGCTATCTCCAGAGCGTCACGCTGTCGACGACGATGGGCCCGGGCATCAAGATCGACCCGACCCACGCCAAGGAGATCGCGGAGGATCCCGCCGCGGTCTAGGTAACGCTGAATGGAGGGCCTGCCCTCCAATCGTTGACGCGTGGGCGGTCGCCCCCGTACCCTTGGTGCGCCGCAGACAGCAGGGGCGCACGCGTAATCCCCGCGAGGGGTACCTGCCGAGGCGAGGAAGCGTACAGCAGGTCGCTCGACGCCTCCGCTCGTCTGCGGAGGCGTTTTTCTTTGTCCAGGACGCGCGGCCGCCGGCCGCGCCGGAAGCGAGGCGCACGTGCCGAAGGCCGAGAAGGTCGCGAAGGTCAAGGAGCTGACCGCGCAGTTCACGTCGTCCGACGGGGCCGTGTTCGCGGACTTCCGCGGGCTCACCGTCAAGGACGCCACCGAGCTGCGCCGCGGGCTGCGCGACGCCGGGGCGAGCTTCACCATCTCGAAGAACACCCTGGCGCGCCTGGCCGCCAAGGACGCCGGCCTCGAGGACGTCCTGCAGCTGCTCGAGGGACCGACGGCCATCACGTTCATCCACGGCGACGCCGTCTCCGGCGCCAAGGCGCTGCTCGACATGACCCGGCGGTTCCCGGCCTTGCAGGTCAAGGGCGCCCTGGTCGAAGGCCACGTGATGGGCGAGGAGCAGGCCAAGTCGCTGGCCACGCTCGACTCGCGCGAGGTCTCGGTCGCCAAACTCGCCGGGATGCTCCAGGCGCCCATCGCCCGGATCATGTTCGTGCTGCAGGCGCCGCTTCAGCGCATCGCGTACGCGCTCGCCGAGCGCGGACGTCAGGAGGCGCCGGCCGAGGCGGCCGAAGCTCCCGAAGCGCCCGCCGAAGCGGAGGCGGCCGAAGCTGCCGAAGCGCCCACCGAGGCCGAGGCGGCGGCCGCGCCCGCGGAGCAGTCGGCTTCCGCAGAGGCCGCGGAGCCACCGACGGAAGCGCCGGCCGAGCCCGAGGCCGACGCCGGGCCCGCGGAAGCGGCGCCAGAGGAAGCCTGACGCGCACACACGAAAGGAAAGGTGAAGACATGGCCAAGCAATCCGTCGACGACATCCTGGACGCGATCAAGGAGCTGTCGATCATCGAGGCGGCCGAGCTCTCCAAGAAGATCGAGGAGGAGTTCGGCATCCAGGCCGCGGCTCCCGTCGCCGTCGGCGGCGCCGCCGTGGGCGGCGCGCCCGCCGGAGGTGCCGCCGAGGAGGCGGAGGAGCAGACCGAGTTCGACGTCGTGCTGAACGCCGCGGGCGACAAGAAGATTCAGGTGATCAAGGAGGTGCGCGCGCTCACGAGCCTGGGCCTCAAGGAGGCCAAGGACCTGGTGGACGGCGCGCCGAAGCCCGTGCTGGAGCGCGTACCGAAGGAGCAGGCGGACAAGGCCAAGGAGCAGCTCGAGTCGGCCGGCGCGACGGTCGAGGTGAAGTAGGCCCGGCCGCTACAGCAGCACGACGTTCGACGCGTCGAGGCCGCGCGTGACGCCTCTCGCGTCGAACACCAGCGGGGCGTGGCGCACGACCCATTCGTAGTCGATCGCCGGATGGGCGGTCAGGATCGCGACGCAGTCCTGCGTCTCGAGCAGTTCGGGCGACAGCGGCTGGCACCGGAGTTCTGCCTCTGCGACGCGCGCGACGGGCACGAACGGGTCGTGGAACGAGCAGTCCGCGCCGGCGCGCGCCAGCCGCTCCATCACCAGGGTTGACGGCGACTCGCGGACGTCGTTCACGCCGGACTTGTACGCGACGCCCAGCACCATCACGCGGGAGCCGTTCACGGGCTTGCCCGCCGCGTTCAGGACGTCGGCGATCCGCGACGCCACGTGCGCGGGCATGCGGTTGTTGACTTCCTTCGCGTGCTCGACGAACCCCATGCCGAACCCCATCCGCTGGCCGACCCGGAACGACAGGTAGCTCGGGTCGATCGCGATGCAGTGGCCGCCGACGCCGGGGCCCGGCCAGAACGGCATGTAGCCGAACGGCTTGGTGGCGGCCGCGTCGAGCGCCGCCCAGATGTCGACCCCGAGCTCCGGCGCGAGCGTCGCCAGCTCGTTCACCAGCGCGATGTTGACGTGGCGAAAGGTGTTCTCGACGAGCTTGGCCATCTCCGCCTCGCGCGGCGAGGGCGCCCGGTGGGTGTGGTCCACCAACTGCGCGTAGAACAGCTCACACAGGTCGCCGGCCTCGGGCCCGACGCCCGAGACGATCTTGGGCGTGTCGCGGAACGACCAGCCATTGCCGGGATCGATGCGCTCGGGGGAGTAGCCCAGGAAGAAGTCGCGGCCGCACGACAGGCCCGAGGTCTCCAGGATCGGTCGGACGACCTCTTCGGTGGTTCCGGGATAGGTGGTCGACTCCAGGACCACGAGCGTCTCCGGCTGGAGCTCGCGCGCCACGTTCGCCGACGCCAGCCGCACCATCGTGAGGTCGGGAACGCCGTCGGTGAGCGGCGTTGGGACCGAGATCACGATGACCCGGGCCCGCCGGAGCTCGCTCGGATCCCAGGTGAAGCGGGCGTTGGTCAGCCCGGCGATGTCCTCGTCGGCGACGTCGGAGACGTAGGAGCGCCCGGCCGACAGCTGGCCGACGCGCCCGCGGTCCTCGTCGTACCCGATGGCCGGGAAGCCCTCGCGCGAGGCGGCCACGAGCAGCGGCAGGCCCACGTACCCGAGGCCGACGATCGCCACCGTCGCGGTGTGTGACGCGAGCGCGTCGCGCAGCGGCGCGCCGAGGCCCTGCGAGGGACGGCCGAGCTCCGTCGCCACCTCAAGACGCCCCGTTCGCCGGCGGAGACGAAGGATCCGACCCGGCCGGAACCTCGCCGACCGTCACAGGGGGGTCCCCCTGCGAATCGGGCTGGAAGCCGAAGCTGCCGTGCGTCGCGGGCTCGCGGCGTGCGCGCCGCAGGTCCTTCTTCCGCTGCGCAGTCGCGTGGCCGTTGGTCGCCTTCGGGTCGTCGGCGTAGTACTCGCGGTAGTACGTGTAGGCGTACGGGTACGCGGCGGCCTTGTTGGGATCGAAGTTGTTGTACACGACGCCGATCACATCGGCCCCGACGTTGTCGAGCTGCGTGCGGATCTGGCCGAGGGTGGACCGGCTCGAGCGTTCCGCCCCGACGATGCAGAGCGTCCCGTCCACCAGCGGCGCCAGGATCGACGCGTCGGCGACGGCAAGCGTCGGCGGCGCGTCCAGGATCACGAAGTCGGCCACCTCGCGCATCATCCGCAGGACCTCGGCGGCGCGCCCGCCCGTCAGCAGCTCTGCCGGGTTCGACGGCGTGGGTCCCGCGGCCACGACCTTCAGATTGGACCGGCCGACGTCCTGGGCGACGTCGCTCAGGTGTGCCTCGCCACGCAGCAGGTTGGTCAGCCCCGGAGAGCGGGCGATGTGGAAGAACTCGTGCAGGCGCGGGCGCCGCACGTCGGCGGAGACCAGCAGGACGCGGCCGCCCGTCTGCGCCAGCGCGACCGCGAGGTTCGACGCCGTGGTGGTCTTGCCCTCGCTGCCCATGGCGCTGGTGACCATGATGCTGGACAGGGGCCGTCGCGACGCCAGGTACTGGATGTTCGTGGCGAGCGTCCGGTACGCCTCGGCGACCGGGCTCTTCGGATCCGAACGCATGACGAGCATGGCGTCCTTGTTGCGCCGCCAGTTGGACACGTGCGGGATCGCGGCGATGACCTGCGCGCCCACGCGCATCTCCAGCTCCTCGCGGCTCTTGACGCGGTCGTCCAGCCGCTCGCGGATCACGGCCCATCCCAGGCCGAGCAGCGCCCCGACGATCACGGCGAGCAGCCCGTTGCGGACCTTGTTCGGGCTGACCGGCGTCGTCGGCGGCGTGGCCGACTGCACGACCTCGCCGGCGCTCTGCTGCACGGCCGGGTTCGGCTGCAGGCTCAGGTACTGCTGGTTCAGGATGCCCAGGCGGCCGATGAGCGAGTCGCGCTGGGTCTCCAGCGCGTTGCGCAGCGACTCGTCGCTGGTGCCGTTGATCTTCGAGTTGAGCGTCCTGAGCTGCTGATTGACGCCGTCGATCTGCTGCCGCACGCCGGCGGCGGCCGCGGTCAGCTGCGAGACCGCCTGCTGCGTCCGGAAGTTGATGTACGCGGCGGCGAAGCCGTTGGCCACGCGCGCGGCGACGGCCGGGTCGGGGCTGCGGTACGCGATGACGAGCACGTTCGTGTCGGCCACGACCTGGACCGACAGGTTCGACAGGACGGTCTCAACGCCGGGAACGAGCTTGAGGTTCTTCTTCACCTGCTGGGCGACCGCCTGCGACTGCGCGACCTGCTGCTCGGTCTGGAGATTGGGCTGCTGCGGCGCCGACAGCGGGTTCAGCAGGTTCTGCGCCGGCTCGACCAGGACCTCGGCGGTCCCCTGGTAGATCGGCGTCTGACGAACGGTGAGCGCCGCGGTGACGGCGAGCACGGTGATCATGATCGCCGCGATCTCCCATTTACGGGCGCGGACGATGCGCGTGTACTCGCGAAGGTCGGACGACTGGCTGGAAGGGCTCATGACTGCTCCGTGGACGAGCGGACGGGGACGTGCGCCCGCGGTCGGCGCGGCGGGCGAAGGTGATGACGAAGAGGATTCGATCCGGTGCCGGCGGCCGGCTCGGCGGCCTGCGCGTCGGTCGGCGGGCCGCTGGGCGCGCCCGCCGGCGCGTTCGTTGGCGCGCCCCGGCGGTGCGCCAGCTCCAGGTACCACATGGCCACCAGCGTGGTGGCGACGACGGGGATCGCGACCACGAGCGTCACCGCGACGCTGTGGGCGGCGACCAGCAGGATCCCGAGCCCGCCGGCCGCGAGCGCCACCGCGTACGACACCTCCGCGGCGTCGCGCGGTGTCAGCCCCAGCGAGACGATCCGGTGCGAGCTGTGATCGGTGCCCCCCGCGAACACTCCGCGCCCGCCGCGCCATCGCGACAGGACGACCAGGGACATGTCGAACAGCGGAACGAACAGGATCAGGCCGGGCACGACGACGCGGCTGGCGAGCGGGAAGCCCACCAGGTTCACCTTGAGGACGAGCGAAGACAGCAGGAAGCCCATGAACAGGGTCCCCGAGTCGCCCAGGAAGATGCGCGCCGGGCTGAAGTTGTAGGGCAGGAACCCGAGGCACGCGCCGCCGAGAACGAGCGCCATCACGTCCACCAGGTGCTGGCCCTGCGCGGTCGCCACGACGAACAGGTA
This sequence comes from Actinomycetota bacterium, assembly GCA_036406615.1. Lineage (GTDB taxonomy): Bacteria > Actinomycetota > UBA4738 > UBA4738 > UBA4738 > DASXAQ01. Next base: position 33,167 of record DASXAQ010000010.1, read on the forward strand.
CAGCGAGGCGATGGCCACCACGCCCGTCGACAGGCCGTCCATGTTGTCGAGCAGGTTCACCGAGTTGGTGATCGCCACGACCACCAGCACGGTGACGACCAGATCGGCCGCGTGCACGCCCGTCGGGGTCAGGCGGATCCCCACGCTCCACAGGCCCAGCGCGGCCACGACCTGGACCAGGATCCGCGGGGTCGCGCGAAGGGTCAGCCAGTCGTCCAGCAGGCCGACGGCGGCCATTGCCGTCGCGCCAAGGCCGATCGCCATGTACTGCGAGCGGATCGACGGGTTCAGCGCCATCGCGCCGACGATGGCGCCCATCACCGAGACCAGGATCGCCAGGCCGCCCAGGTAGGGGGTCGGCCGCGCATGAAACTTGTGCGGCGCGGGTCGGTCGACGAGGCCGACCCGAAGCGCGAGGCGCATCGCGACCGGCGTCGCGATCGCCGTCCCCGCCACCGCGGCCAGGAACAGCGCGAACTCCACCCAGGGGTTGAGGTCGGACTGCATCAGGCCTGCGCTCCCACGGACTGCGACTGCTCGTACCGCACGACGTCGGCGACGATCTCGTCGAGCGATCGCCGCGGGTGCCAGCCGAGCACCCGGGCCATCTTCGAGATGTCCGGGATCCGCCGCTCCATGTCCTCGAAGCCGGGCTCGTACGCCTCTTCGTAGCTGAGCCTGCGGATCGGCGAGGACGAGCCCGTGATGCGAACCACGGTCTCGGCCAGCCCCATGATCGTCGTCTCGTTGAGCGCGCCGACGTTGAAGACCTGGCCGATGGCCTCCGGGGCGTCGAGGACCCGAAGCAGGCCCTCGACCGTGTCGTGGACGTGACAGAAGCAGCGCGACTGCCCGCCGCTGCCGTACACGGTGATCTCCTCGCCGGCGAGCGCCTGGCGGACGAACCGTGGGATCACCATGCCGTAGGCGCCCGTCTGGCGCGGGCCGGCGCAGTTGAACAGCCGCACGATCACCGTCGGCAGGCCGCGCTCCTTCCAGTACTCGTAGGCGAAGATCTCGTCGACGGCCTTCGACGTGGAGTACGCCCAGCGAGACTTCAGCGGCGAGCCGAGGATGCGGTCCGCCTCCTCGTGCAGCGGGCCGGCGGCGTTCTTCCCGTAGATCTCCGAGGTGGAGGTGACCATGACCTTCGCGCCGACCGCCGCCGCGGCGTCCAGCACGATCTCGGTGCCGCGCACGTTGTTCAGCAAGGTCTTGAGGGGCTCGCGCACGATCAGTTGCACGCCGACCGACGCGGCCAGATGGGCCACGACGTCGACGCCGGCGACCAGTTCGGAGACCAGGGGGAAGTCAAGGACGCTTCCCTGACGGACCTCCACGGCGTGCCCGTGCGGGCCATCCACCAGGTGGGCCACGTTCGCCAGCCGCCCCGTCGACAGATCGTCCAGGATCAGCACCTGGTCGCCGCGCTCCACGAGGGCGTCGGCCAGGTGCGACCCGATGAACCCCGCGCCGCCGGTGATCAGATAGCGCACCGGACCCCCCTGCCCCGGGCGGCCGCCGGGCCGCACGTCCCTACGACAGTTGGGACGAAGTCCCAGGTCACGGCCAGTGCTTCGGCGCCGCCCATCGTGTTCCGGAGGCCCTTCGGCTGACGATTCATCGGTCCCCGACTCCACCCTTCGTCTCGACGGCCCCTCACCTCGGGCCGTCCCCTTTCCTTCCTATCGGCACCCCGAAGGCCCGAGCGAAGCGGTCTCTTCCAGAAGGCGGCGATAGGCGGCCGCGGCGATGGGTCGGTCGTAGCGGGACTCGAAGGCCTCGCGGGCCCGGCGGCCCATCTCCGCCAGCGGAAGGCCTCGCACGCGACGGATCGCGTCGGCGAGACCGTCCGGGCACGAGGGGTCCACGCGGACGCCGCAGCCGTGCTCCTCGGCGAGCAGCGCCGGTTCGGATCCGGGGTCGACGGCGGCCAGGAACGGCTTGCCGGCGGCCATGATGCCGTAGACCTTGCTCGGCACGATCGCCCCCGACAGGCCCGGCCGCAGGCTGATCAGATGGACGTCGGCTGCGCCAAGGGAGTCGGCGAGCTCTGCCTTCGGCTGGTACGGGAGGAAGCGGACGTTGCACAGTCCCGAGCGCGACGCGCGCTCCTTCAGCACCGCGGCCCCCGCTCCGTCGCCGACGATCGCGCACACGACGTCCGGCTCGTCGCGCAGCCGCTCGGCCGCGTCCAGGAACGTCTCGAGGTCCTGCGAGAGGCCGACGTTGCCCGAGTGCATGACGACGAACCGGCCCTCCCAGCCATGCTCGCGACGAAGTGCGGACCGGCCGTCCAACGGACGCAGTGCGCGGCCGTCGGCCCAGTTGGGGATGACGTGGATCTTGGACGCCGGCGCGCCGTCGGCGATCAGGCGACCGGCCATGTCGCGCCCGATCGCCACGATGCGGGCGGCCCGCCGCCGCAGCCCTCGGTTCAGGCGCGACAGCCCGCCGACGATCGCCGGGTTGCGCAGGCGACCGAGCGCGACGGCCACCTGCGGGAACAGGTCCTGGTTCACGTAGACGAACGGCACGCCGCGCGCGCGGCTGACGGCCGCGGCCGCAGCGGCCACGACCGGGGGATCGGTCATCGCGAGCACGACATCGGGCCGTCCGGCCGCCATCGCGTCGCCGAACGACGACGCGACGTACGTCGCGTAGTTCGTGACGCGTCCCGCCATGTTTGCGCGGTGAAACGTCGTCGAGCGGCTTCGCACGACGCGCACGCCGCGCACGACCTCGCGACGCGCCACGTCGCGCTCGACCGGGTTGTACGAGGGGCGGCCGGAGACGACCGTGACCTCGTGGTGCTCCGCCAGGTCCTCGCACAGCTCCGTCAGCAGCTGGGCCGTCGAGGACTGGTCCGGGTGGTAGTACTGGTTCAGGACGAGGATGCGCATTCCTCACCCCGGGCAAGGAACCACTCCACGGTCCGCCGCAGCCCGTCCTCCAGCGCCACGTCGGCCCGGAAGCCGAACTCCCGCTCGGCCCGCGAGACGTCGAGCCGCCGCCGGGGCTGGCCGTCCGGGCGCGACGGATCCCAGACGATCTCGCCGTCGAAGCCCGTCAGCCGGGCGATCGTGCGCGCGAGGTCGGCGATCGAGATCTCCCGGCCGCTGCCCACGTTCACCGGCTCGCTGCCTTCGTAGCGCTCGGCGGCCAGTCGGATCGCGCGCGCGGCGTCGTCGACGTACAGAAACTCCCGCGTCGGCGTCCCGCTGCCCCAGCCCTGCACGGTCGCGGCGCCCGTTCGGGCGGCCTCGGCGAACTTGCGGATGAGCGCCGGGATCACGTGCGAGGTCTCCGGGTCGAAGTCGTCCCCCGGCCCGTACAGGTTCACCGGGACCAGGTAGATCGCGTCGAAGCCGTACTCCTGCCGGTACGCCTGCGCCTGGACCAGCAGCATCTTCTTCGCCAGCCCGTAGGGGGCGTTCGTTTCCTCCGGGTAGCCGTTCCAGAGGTCGGCTTCGCGAAACGGCGTGGGGGCGAACTTCGGATACGAGCAGACGGTCCCGACCGCGACGAACTTCTCCACGCCGAAGCGGCGGGAGCGCTCCATGAGCTCGATGCCCATGATCGCGTTCTCGTAGAAGAAGCTGCCCGGGTGCGCGCGGTTGGCCCCGATCCCGCCGACGACGGCAGCAAGGTGCACGACCACCTCGGGCTTGGCGTCGGACAGCGCCCGGTCGATGCCCTCAGGCGTCCGCAGGTCGTAGTCGTGGCGGCGGGGCACGAAGGCCTCGGCCGCGCCGGCGGCGACCACCTGCTCGACCACCCTGCGGCCCAGGAACCCCGCGCCGCCGGTGACCAGGACGCGTCTATCGTTCAGCGACAAGGTTCCCCAGGACCAGCACGTCCATCTTCGTGCGACGGAACGTGTCGGCCGCCTCCTCGGGCGTGTGGCAGATCGGCTCGTTCTCGTTGAACGAGGTGTTCAGCAGGACCGGCACCCCGGTGAGCTCGCCGAAGGCCGCGATCAGGTCGTGGTAGCGCGCGTTCTGGTCGCGACGGACCGTCTGCAGCCGCCCGGTGCCGTCGACGTGCGTCGGCGCCGGAATGGCGTCGCGCTTGTCCTTTCGAACCGGGTAGGTGAGCAACATGTACGGCGACGGGTAGTCGTCCTCGAAGTACTCGCCGGTCGCCGACTCCAGGATCGATGGCGCGAACGGGCGGAACGGCTCCCGGTGCTTGATCCGCGCGTTCAGGACGTCCTTCATCTCCGCGCGACGCGGGTCGACCAGGATCGAGCGGTTGCCGAGCGCTCGCGGCCCGAATTCCATGCGCCCCTGGAACCAGCCGACGACCTTCCCGTCGGCCAGCGACTTCGCGGTCGTGCGGAACAGGTCGGCGTCGTCGAGGCGTCGGTACGAGAGGCCCGCGCCGTCCAGCGCCGCACGGCACGCGGTCTCGTCGAACTCCGGGCCGTAGTACGCGTGATCCATGACGAAGCCCCGCGGCGCGCCGAGCACGTGGTGGTACACGTGGTACGCGGCGCCCACGGATGTGCCCGCGTCGTTGGCCGCCGGCTGGATGTACAGCTCGCGGATCGGCGTCTCGCGCCGGATGCGACCGTTCGCGACGCAGTTGAGGGCGACGCCGCCGGCCATGCACAGGCGGTCCAGGCCCGTGGCCCGGTGCAGGTCGCGGATCATCCCGATCACGACCTCTTCAAGCCGGCGCTGCATGGACGACGCGACGTTCTCGTGGCGCGCCTCGACGGGTTCGCTTCGGTCGTGCCGGGCCGGCCCGAACGTCGACTCCATCGCCGGGCCCCACACTGGCCCGAGCTCCGGCGGGCCGCCGCGCCAGGTCATCGAGACCCCGTCCAGGTGATGGCTGAAGTAGTCCAGGTTCAGCTCGTACCCGAGGCCGGCCGACCGCACCACCTGGCGGACCTGGTCCAGGTACTCGGGCTCCCCGTACGAGGCGAGCCCCATGACCTTGTACTCGTCGCCGTAGTTCGGGAATCCCAGGTACTGCGTGAAGGCCGTGTAGAAGACCCCGAGCGAGTGCGGGAAGCCGACCTCGCCCATGATCGACAGCTTCGAGCCGCGGCCCACGCCCCACATGGCCGAGACCATGTCGCCGAAGCCGTCCAGCGACAGGACGGCCGCGTCCTCGAACGGCGACACGAAGAACGAGCTGGCGATGTGCGCGAGGTGGTGCTCGACGAAGTGGGCGCGCGCCGTGATCGCGTCGGCCGGCACGCCGAGGCCCTGGGCGAGGGACTCCTTGGCGCGCAGCGTCTTCAGCAGGCTCGCGCCGCGGTCGGCCGCCATCGAGCGCCCGGCCCGGCTGCCCACCGCGAAGCGGGCGCGGCGGCCGAGGTTGGCGCGGGGGTTGCGCGACAGCGCGATGTGTTCGACGTCGGACAGCGTCGCGTTCGCGGCGTGCAGGCAGTACTCGACGGCCTTCGTCGGGAAGCTCGTGTCGTGCTTGACGCGCGTGAAGCGCTCCTCCTCGACGGCGGCCACGAGCTCTCCGTCGACGACGATCGCCGCCGAGGCGTCGCCGTGATACGCGTTGATCCCAAGAACGATCATGACCAGTCCACCCTCGATTCCCAGCGGCCGCGGTTGGCCGCATACCACTCGATGGTCGCCAGGATGCCGCTCTCCCAGGTCCAGGTGGGCTTCCACCCCGTCTCCTGGTGGAGCTTCTCGTAGCCGACGCGCAGAGCCGCGACCTCGCTCTGCCCCGGCCGTTGGCGCGCCGCGTCCCGGACCACGCGGCGCCCCTTCCAGAACCCGTGCTCCTCGCCGACGCGAAGGATCAGCTCGGCCCAGTCGCCGATGCGCACGTTCTCGCCCTGCCCGTAGCAGTAGACCTCGCCGGGCGTGCCCTGCAGTGCGACCGTGACGTGGCCGCGGACGCCGTCCTCGCAGTAGCAGAAGTCGCGCATGCTGTCGACGGTGCCGAGCACCACGTCGGGCCGAAGCAGCGCCTGGCTGATGATCGTTCCGGTGACGTAGCGCGGGTTCTGCCGCGGTCCGTAGTTGTTGAACATGCGGGTGACGACCGTCGGCAGCCCGTAGGCGTCGTGGTAGTTGATCGTCAGGAAATCGGCGCCGACCTTGCTGGTCGCGTAGATGCTCTTGGGGTTCAGCGGCGACCACTCGTGGAACAGCGGGCGGCCGTGTTCGTCGAAGCGGTGGAAGTCCTGGACTGCGTCGGTCACGTTGCCGTACTCCTCGGACGTGCCGGCCGTGTCGAACACGGAGATCTCGAGCTCCAGGTCGACGATCGACTGCAGCAGGTTCAGCGTCCCGACGAAGTTGACCATCGCGGTCTCGAACGGCCGCTGCCACGACTCCCCGACGTGCGCTTGCGCGGCCAGGTGGAAGATGACCGGCCTGGTGCCGCGAAGCGACGCGAGCGCCCGATGGACCGAGTGGATGTCGGTGACGTCGCCGTCGTGGACGTGGACGCGGCCGCGCACGTGGTCGAGGTTGTTCAGCGAGCCGCTCGACGTGGCGCGCACGAACGCGTGCACGTCCGCCCCGGCGTCCAGGCACGCATCGACCAGGTGCGAGCCGATGAACCCGTCCGCCCCGGTGACCAGGACGGTGCGGCCCGACAGGGGTTCGGCTTCCTTGAGCGTCACGCTGGTCCTCCTTCGCTGGTGCCGGCGCGCGCGGGTCCGCTCGCTGCCGTCATGCCGTCCCGGCCCTGACCGGACGTTCGCCGCCCGGTCTCATCGACCACCTCGCGATAGACGCCCTCGAGGTAGGCGACCAGCGGCGGCCAGTCGAGCTGCTTGGCGACCTCGTCCGTGCCGTCGCGGAGGGTCTCGAGCAGCCCGGGCTCCGAGAGCGCGCGGTCGACCGCGTCGGCGATCGAGACGGCGTTCGACGTGCAGACCAGGCCGGCCCGGCCGCGCACGAGCGAGGCGATCCCGCACCCGTCCGACACCACGATCGGCAGGCCGCTCGCGACGGCCTCGGCGGCCGCCAGGCCGAAGTTCTCCCGGCGCGAGGGAAACACGAACAGGTCGGCGAGCTTGAACAGCTCGGCCTTGGCCTCGTGGTCGACCCAGCCGGCGAAGTGGACACGTCCGCGAAGCCCGGCCCCCTCGGCCCGTGAGCGCAGCTTGCGGGCGAGGTCCTGGTCCTCCGCGTCGCCGGCCATCACGAGGTGTGCCCGCGCCAGCCGCGGGTCGCCCATCGCGTCGAACAGTGCCGGCAGGCCCTTCTCGGGATGGATCCGGCCCATCCACAGCAGCACGGGATCGCGCGCGGGCAGGCCGCGTTCGGCGCGAAGCTCCGCCGCGGGGCGGGGGCTCGGGTCGATGGCGTCGGCCCGCGGGGGAAGCACGAGCAGCCGCTCCCGCGCCACGCCCCAGGCCAGCAGGTCGGCGGCCTCGCTGTCGGAGGTCGCGACGACGCGCTCGCTGCGGCGAAGCGACCGGCGCGTGTACAGGGCGTCGACGACCCGCTTGAGCCCGATGTTGCGGGAGCGCGCGGGGATGCTGCCCTCCGGCATCACCAGGTAGGGCGTGCGGAGCCGGCGCGCGCTCGCTTCCGCCACGGCGCCGAGGAAGTGGCGCGTCCCGGTCACGTGCAGCATGTCGGCCGCCGCGACCTCCCGGTCGATCACCCGACGCGCGCCCGCCGGGATGCCCTCCCAGTGGTAGCGGGCCCAGGTGCGCAGGATCCGCACCCGCACGCCGTCGATGGCCTGGTCGCCCGCGGGCAGCCGGTCGCCGCCCATCCCGGGCGACGCCAGGTCCGAGCAGACGACGGTCACATCGTGGCCGCCGTCCGCCAGCATCGTGCACATGCGGCGAAGGCTGGTCACGGGGCCCCCGTACTTGACGGCCGGGAAGTACGCGCGCGAGACGAACAGCAGGCGCATGCGCTCAGCCCCGTGCCACGAACGCGCGCGGGGCGCGCCGCGTGCTTCTTCCGGGTCCGGTCCGGGGGTAGCCTGGGCGGGCCCTCGGGCGGATCCGAGGCAGCCGAAGGAAGTAGTACCCGGTCATGTCCCTGTTATCGGATGAATCGCGACGTGGTTGACCCTCGCCCCGTGCGTTCCGTGTGTGTGCTGGCCGCCGCGCCGTTCGAGCGTGGCGGGATCGAGCGGCTGACCTGGGACGTTCACCGCGCGCTCGGGTCGGCGGCCGGGCCGGATCGGGTTCGCATGGCCGCCCTCGTCGGTCCATCCGACGGGGGAGCCGAGCTCGCGTTCGCGGGCCCGCCGCGCTTGTCGGCGGCATCCAAGGCGCGCTTCGCGTGGAACGTCGTCCTGGACCTGGCTCGGCGCGACCCGTCGATGCTGTTGTTCTGCATGCACCCGAACCAGGGGCAGGTCGCCCTCGCGGCGCGCCGGCTGTTCGGGAGCCGGTTCGTCGTGTGGGCGCACGGAGCCGAGGTGTGGGGGCCCATGCAGGCGCTGCCGAGGGCGGCCCTTCGCGCGGCGGACCTGGTGGTGTGCTCAAGCGGGTTCACCCGGCGCCGGCTCGCGCAGCGCCATGGGGTCGCGGTGGGGCGCACCGTGGCCGTCCACCCCCCCGTGAGCGCCGAGACGCTGGCCCGCGCGGCTCGCACGCGCCGGTCGGCCGGCGCGTGCGAGCCGGTGATCCTGAGCGCGGGGCGCGCCGGCGCCGGCGACCGCTACAAGGGATTCGACGTCCTGCTTCAGGCGTTGCCGGCCGTTCGTGACCGTGTGGCGAACGTGCGATACGTCCACGTCGGCGGCGGCGACGGGCTTTCGGAGCTCCGCGGGCGTGCCGAAAGCATTGGCGTGGGAGATCTCGCGGAGTTCCCGGGCGCCGTGAACGACGAGGCGCTGTGGGACGCGTTCGAGGCCTGCCGGGTGTTCGCCATGCCCAGCCGGGCCGACGCGGACGGCAGGCATCCGTACGGAGAGGGCTTCGGCATCGTGTACACCGAGGCGGCGGCGTTCGGGAGGCCGGTCGTGGGCAGCGTGGACGGCGGCGCCGCGGAGGCGGTGCTGGACGGCGTCACCGGCGCGACCGTCGATCCACGCGACCCCGGCGCCGTCGCGGCCGCGCTCGTGCGCTACCTGGAGGATCCCGCCGCCGCCGACCGCGCGGGCGCGGAAGGACGCCGGTGGGTCGACGAACGTTTCTCGCCGGCCGCGTTCGAACGCCGCCTCACCCTGGCGCTCGACCGCGCGGGGCTGCTGCCGGGAAGCGATGGCGCGTCCACGCCGGATCGAAGCGGCGCGTCGTGAGGGTCCTCGCCGTCGGGAACGACCTCCCGGTCGCGCTCGAGACCTCGTACCTGCACGCCCTTCGCCGCGCCGGCCACGACGCCCGCCTGTTCGACTGGTGGCGCGATGGGGCCAGGGTGCCGCGCGGCGTCGGGCACCGCGGGCTCGGAGCCGTGGCCGGCGCACGGCGAGGCAACGCCGCGCTGCTCGAGGCCTGCCGGTCGTCGCGACCGGACCTGCTGCTGGTGTTCAAGGGCCTGCACGTGCGGCGCGACACCATCGAGTCCATCCGCGACGCCGGCGTCACGGCGTTCTGCCTGAACCCCGACAACCCCTTCAACCCGAGCCGCACGTCCAGCAGTCCCCACATCCTGCCGGCCGTGCCGTCGTGGGACTGCTACTTCATCTGGGGCCGGTTCCTTGTGGAGCGCCTGTACGCGATCGGCGCGCGGCGCGCCGAGTACCTGCCGTTCGCGTGGGATCCCGACGCCCACCCGTACCAGGAGCCGGCCGCCGAGCCGCGGTTCGCCGTCTCGTTCGTCGGCAACCACAGCTCGCACCGAGAACGCTGGCTCGGCGCCGCCGGCGACCTGGACCTGCACGTGTGGGGCCACGGGTGGGATCGGGCCGGTTCGGCGCTGCGCGGGCGGGTGCGCGGCGGCCCCGTCCGCGGCCGCGAGTTCTCGGACATCGTGCGCGACAGCGCGGTGTCGCTGAACGTTCTGGACCCGTGGAACGTCCCGTCGCACAACATGCGCAGCTTCGAGCTGCCGGGGTGCGGCGGCCTGCAGCTGAGCACCCACACCGACGAGGTGGCGTCGCTGTTCCTGCCGGACGAGGAATACCTGGCGTTTCGAACCGTCGGCGAGCTTCGCGACCAGGTTCACGCCGCACTCGACGCACCCGAGGAGCGGCGCCGGATCGCGAAGCGGGGGCACGAGCGCGTGCGCGACGAGACGTTCGACGTCCGCGCCGCCACGATCCTGGAGGTGTACCGCGAGCTCCGAGGCTGAGCCCCGTCCCGGTGGCCCCGGCCGCAACCGTCCGCGGGGCTCCGTTGGGGCGCGCACCCGCGCCGCCCGAGGCTACGTGGCGTCGCGGGTGCCGCGCGGCGCAACGGTCAGCTCGGCGACGACGGCCGGGATCCTGGCGTGCGGCGCCGTCGCCGGCATCGTCGCGGCATGGCTGCTCGGCCCCTCCGGCAAGGGCGCGCTGGCGCTCGGGGGCGTGTGGTTCGGGCTGCTGTCTCAGCTCGGCGACCTGGGGGTGAACCAGGCCGTCACGTTCTTCATCAGCCGGGACCCCGCGCGAGCGGGGGAGCACTGGGGTCGAAGCGTCGTCATCGCGTCCGCTCAGGCGCTGGTGATCGTGCCCGCCGGGCTGTTGCTGAGCGGCGCCCTCGTGCACTCGCCCACCGCCGTCCCCGCGGTTCGCATCGGGGTCGTGGCCGTGCCGTTCTCGCTGTTCCTCGGCTACGAGCTCAGCGTGCTGCGAGGCCTGGAGCGCTTCGGCGTGTACAACGCTCTGCGCCTGTGCCAGAGCGGCCTGTGGCTCGCCTCGGTGATCGCGTTCGCGGCGCTGTCGGTCAGAAGCGCGACCGGGTTGATGGTGTGCCTGCTCGGCGCCGTCGCCGTCACCGGCGCGATCGCCACGGTCGTGGTCGTTCGGGCGATCGGGCTGCCGCGCATCGGGATCCGGGGATCTCGCGCGCTGATGGCCTACGGCTCGCAGGTGTGGATCGGCGCGGTGGCGAACCAGTGCAACGCGAACGTCGACCAGTTGATCCTCGGGGCGTTCGCGGCAGCGGCGGCGCTCGGGCAGTACTCCGTGGCGGTCAGCGTGGCGTCGCTGCTGACGGTCATCTCGACCGGGCTCGGCGTCGTGACGCTGCCCGCCGTGGCGCGGGCCGACGCGCGGTCCCGCCCCGTGATCGCCCGGCACAACCTGCGGCTGGGGTTCGGGCTCATGTTCGTGGCCGCGGTGGCCATCGGGCTTGCCGGACCGTTCGTGATCCCCGCCGTGCTCGGCCCGGCGTTCCGGCCGGCCGTTCCCCTGCTGGAGATCCTGCTGCTCGGCCAGGTGGCGCTCGGCAGCACACAGATCCTGCACGAGATCGCCCGGGGGATGGGACGCCTGCGGCTGCCGGCCGTCATCGAGACCGTCGGGGCGGCGTTCACGGTCGGGCTGCTCCTGCTGACCGTCCCACGATGGGGCGCGCACGCCGCGGCGTGGGTGTCCGTCGCCGTCTACTGGCCGGTGGCGGCGGCCCTGTGGTTCGCGCTGCTCCGCCGACCCGGCATCCAGAGCGCGGACGCCGGCCCCGGACCGCATCCCGCGGACGTCCCCGGCGAGGTTCGCGCCCCGGCCGGCGCCTGAGCGCGCCGCTCGCTTCGCCGGCTGCCGCGCCCGTCCCTCATGCACCGGCGCGTTCGCGCCGACGTTGATCGTGGAACCGTTTGCCGACCCGGACGGAGCGAACCCGATTTCCATGGCCACCTCGACGATGCGCCGCGACCCGGCCGCGCCCGCACGGCGCACCGGGCCATCGCTCGCGCTGGCGCTCGCGGCCGCCGCCGGCGCTGCCTGGATCGTGGTCACCCTGTCGGCGCACGGCTTCACGTCCTCGCGCACCGACCTCATCGGGTGGATCGGCGCCCTCGGCGTCGTGTCGCTCGGCCCCATCGCCCTGCTTCGCCGCGGGGGAACCGTGTGGTCCTCGCTCGGGGCGATCTACGCGGTCGAGTGGTTCGCGTCCTTCGGCCTCGCCTCGCTCGTCTGGCTGGGCTCGCCCGAGGTGGTCTGGGACCTGGTGGGCCGCGAAGAGGTGACGCGGTCGATCGCGCTGATGACGCTCGGCATCGGCTGCTTCTGGGCCGGCTACCTCTGGCTCCTGTCGCGGCCCAAGCCGGCCGCCGCCGGCGCCCCGCGCGTCTGGTGCCGCATCCGATGGGACGTGGTCGGGTTCGCGTACGTGGCCGGGATCGCCTCGCGCCTGTACCTGATGCATGCCGGCGTGTACGGGTTCGTCCCCGGCGGGGTGACCGATTACACGATGGTGCTGCAGCTGGCCGGCGTCGCGGCCGAGGCTGCCGTGTACGGAGCGTTCGCCTCGGTGCTGGACGACCGAACGCGCAACGGCCGGCTGGCGGTGGCCGCCATGGTGGCCGGGCTGGTCGTGGTCGGCCTGGCGTCGGGGGAGAAGTGGGAGGCGATCCGACCTCTGCTCGCCCTGGGGCTCATCTACACGTCGTATCAGCGGCGGGTGCCGAAGCTGTTCCTGGCCGGCACGGCGGCGGTCCTGGTGCTGATCATCCTGCCGGGCTCGCAGCTGTTCCGCAGCCGCGCGAACCAGGCGGTCCTGCCCGCGTCCCAGCTCGTGGGCACCGTACAGATCCAGGCGATCGGACAGGGGCTGCAGCTCGATTGGGAGCGGCGCCTGCAGATCGCGGGTCTGTGGCTGCAGAGCCGGCCGCGGTCCATCGACCAGATCGCGCTGATCGAGTCGCAGACGCCCGAGCCGAACCCGTACGAGCACGGACGCCTGTGGGCGCTCGCGCCCGTCTACAACCTGATCCCGCGCATCCTGTGGCCGTCCAAGCCCGTCCTCAGCCTCGAGTACGACTTCGACCGCACGTACCGGCACCTGCCGGCGACCGTGCACACGAACTCCGGCCTCACGCAGCCCGGCGACATGTACATCAACTTCGGCCTCGCCGGCGTCGTGTTCGGCATGTTCGGATGGGGGCTGTCGCAGGCGTGGCTGATGCGTCGGTTCGGCAACGCCGCGCGCCCGGACCAGCTCATGGTGCTGGTGATGGCCGCGAGCTTCATCCTGCTGTTCCAGCGAAGCGTCACCGACATCCTGCTCGCCCTGCCGCGGATCCTGGCGGTGACGTGGCTGCTCGGGCGACTGATGTACGAACGCATCCCGCTGCCCGACCGGTCCCGCGGCGCGGGATCGATCCCCGGCCCGGGGGGGTCGCGGCGCAGCCCGCCGGCCGGCCGCGGCTGACCCGGGCCCGTCGCGGTCAGCGGCCGGTGGACATCGTCTCCCGGCCGCGTCCTTCGGTCCGGTGGGCGACGGCCTGCCAGTTCGTGCCGAAGTAGTGCCCGATCCCGGGGACGCTCAGGATCTTCGGGATGACGTGTTCCACCCCAAGCCGCCCGGCCAGCGGGACCGGCCCCATCCGGTGCAGCCGCGACGGCGTCCACCCCGTGTCGCGCAACAGCGACTGCAGCGCCGCGCGCGAGAAGCCGCGAACGTGCGTGTAGTCGGCCCACACCGCGCGCGGCACGTCGCGCGGGGTCACCACGACCAGTCGCCCCCCGGGCCGGGTGACCCGCCGAAGCTCCACGAGCAGCGGGCGCGGGTCCACGAGGTGCTCGATGATGTCCTTGGCGAGCGCGCCGGCGAAGACCCCGTCGCGAAACGGCAACGCGCCGGTGAGGTCGGCGACCGCCACGCGCCGCCCGTCGCGCGGCAGCGAGGCGGCGTCGAGATCGACGCCCACCGCGCCCGGCCACAGGAAGTCCCCGCGCCCGCAGCCGACGTCGAGCACGGTGCCGGGGTCGGGAAACAGCGAACGGTAGTAGCGCACGACGCCCGGCTGCATGGAACCGGCCGTTCCGGCGCCCGACGGCGACGCGCCCGCGCCGGACCCCGGGGCCTGGCCGGTTCCCATTACGCCGTGAACAGGAACAGCCCGTGCGTGGCCGCGCTGCCGGGCAGCACGCGGCGGAGCCAGGGCTCGAGCGGCAGCGATGCCGCGGTGGCCGCGCGCATCGCCCGCCAGTAGACGGCCCTCGCTCCGGATGGCGGGGCCTCGTTCGGGTCCTTCGCCGCGGCCTCCGGCCGGGGTTGGGCGGTCGGTGCGTGCAACACCGAGGCCGCCGACCGAAGGGCGCGGACCGCGGGCAGGAACTCCACGCCGGACCACTCCAGCGGGGTCCAGCCGGCGCGTTCGGCGGCGCGGATCCAGCCGTCCGGCGAGCGGGGGAAGACGTGCCACGCGCCGTGGCGGCCGATTCGTTCCAGGAGGCAGAGCATGGCGCCGTCGCGCGCGATGCGCCGCGTCTCCTCGAGCGCGGCCTGCTGGTCCGGCGGTGGGGTGTGCTGCAACACCGTGACCGACAGGATCGCGCCCGCCCAGGCCGAGCGGATGGGAAGCTGCGTGGTCGCACCGCGGACCAGCCGGCCGGCGCCGGCCGCGCGCGCCTTCGCGAGCATCGCCGAGGACCGGTCGATCCCGACCGGTCGCGCGCCCGCGCGGCGCAGCGCGTCCTGCCACCGTCCCGTCCCGCACCCGAGCTCGACCACCGGCTCGCGGGCGGCCAGCAGCGGGATGACGCGGGCCAGGCTGTCGCGCTGGATCCGGTCGGCGGCCTCGCTCATCCACCGCGGCGCCTCCACATAGATGACGGGGCGCATCCGGTCGTCGCCGCCGTAGCGGCCGGCGCGCTCCCAGTAGTCGGCGAGGTCCTTGCGGGGGGTGCTCAACGGCCTGAGGATATCGGCCCGCCGTGGCGATGCGGGGATTCGCGCGCCGTCCGCCCGCCGCCGTGGCGAACCCTGTGCCGCTGGGCCGGCCGGGGCGTCGGTCGGGATAGGGTCGGCGGGATGAAGGACGCGCCGGCTCGGGTGCTCGTGGTCGCCACGCATCCCATCCACTACTTCGCGCCCCTGTACGCCGAGTACGCGAAGGACCCGCGACTGGACCTGCGCGTGGCGTACTGCTCGCTGCTCGGTGCCGAGGGAGGGATCGACCCGGAGTTCGGCGTGGAGGTGGCGTGGGACGTGCCGCTGCTGGAGGGCTACGACTGGGTGCAGCCGGCCAACCGTTCGCCGCGGCCGGGCTACGAGCACTTCCTCGGCCTGGTGAACCCGGGGCTGTGGTCGATCGCCGCGCGCGGCCGGTTCGACGTCGTGGTCGTGCACGGCTACTGGGTGGCGTCTTATTGGATCGCCGGCGCGGGGGCGCGCGCGGGCGGGGCGCGCCTGGCCATGGTCGTCGACGCGCACTCGCTTGCCGGCGCGCGCGCCCGCGGCTGGAAGGTCGCGGCGAAGCGCGCAGCCCTGCCCGTGCTGTTCCGCTCCGTCGACGGCTTCCTCGCCACGTCATCGCGGACCGTCGAGTTCCTCGGATCTCTGGGCGTGCCGGCGCGCAAGCGCTTCCTCACGCCGTACGTCGTCGACTCGCCCTGGTTCGAGCAGCGTGCGGCCGCCGCGGACCGGGGCGCGGTGCGCGCCCGGCTCGGGGTCCCACCCGATGCGCCGGCCGCCGTGTTCTGCGGCAAGCTCGTGTCCTGGAAGCGACCGGGCGATGCCGTCGCCGCGGTTGCGGGGGTGCCCGGCCTGCACCTGATCGTGGCCGGCGACGGCGAGCTGCGACCCGCGCTCGAGCGGGCCGCGGCGTCGAGCGGCGTGGCCGAACGCGTCCACTTCCTCGGGTTCGTGAACCGCGGGAGCCTGCCCGAGCTCTACGCGGCCGCCGACTACCTGGTGTTGCCGTCGGCCGCCGAGGCGTTCGGGCTGGTGGTCAACGAGGCGTTCGCCTGCGGCCTGCCCGCGGTGGTCTCCGATGCGGTCGGCGCCGTCGGCGACCTGGTGCGCGACGGCGAGACCGGGTTCGTCGTCCCGGCCGGCGACGTGGCGGCCTTCACGGACGCCGTCGGGCGGCTGGCCCGCGACGCGGGGCTTCGCCGAAGGCTCGGGGAGGGCGCGTCCCAGGCGGTCCGGGCCTGGGGACCGAGACGCAACGTGGAGGCCTTCGTCCAGGCCTGCATCGCCCTTCGGGATCGGGGCGTCGCACCCCGCGCCCCATCCGGAGAAATGGGGTAGTATCCGCTGGAATACGGCCCGGGGCCGGAGTCGTTATAGACTCGCGTGGCCCCGTTCCGCTTGCTTTTGCGTGCCTCGCGCCGTATACTGCCTGTTTGCCGTGCCGTCTCCCGCGTCCGTCGGTTGCCGCGAGCCTGTTCGTCCGTAGGAGGGATCCTTTTTGCCTGATGTCATCGTGCCCGGTCGCGAGCGTGTCTCCTTCTCTCGGATTCCCGAGGTCCTTCCCCTTCCGGACCTGGTCGGCGTCCAGCGTGAATCTTTCGACTGGCTGCTGACGGAGGGTCTTCACGAGGTCCTGGACGAGGTCTCCCCGATCGAGGACTTCACCGCGACGTTCCAGCTGTCCTTCAAGAACCACTACTTCAAGGAGATCAAGCACTCCGTCGAGGAGTGCAAGGACAAGGACATGACGTTCCACGCCCCGCTGTTCGTCGAGGCGGAGTTCGTCAACAAGGACACCGGGGAGATCAAGGAGCAGGAGGTCTTCATGGGGGACTTCCCCATGATGACCGACAAGGGCACCTTCGTGATCAACGGGACCGAGCGCGTCGTGGTCTCCCAGCTGGTCCGCAGTCCCGGCGTCTACTTCAGCAAGGAGCTCGACAAGACCTCGGACAAGGACATCTACACGGCCAAGATCATCCCGTCGCGGGGTGCCTGGCTGGAGTTCGAGGTCGACAAGCGCGACACCGTGGGCGTCCGGATCGACCGCAAGCGCCGCCAGAACGTGACGGTGCTGCTGAAGGCGCTTGGCTGGTCGGCGGACGAGATCCTCGAGATGTTCGACGGCGCTGCCTCCATCGCGGCCACGCTGGAGAAGGACCACTTCGACACGCCCGAGGAGGCCCTCGAGGACATCTACCGCAAGCTGCGCCCCGGCGACCCGCCCACGGCGGAGTCGGCCCGGACGCTGCTGGAGAACCTGTTCTTCAACCCGAAGCGCTATGACCTCGCGAAGGTCGGGCGCTACAAGATCGGCAAGAAGCTCGGCGACCCGGCCGACCCGACGCGCAAGACATTGAAGGCGCGCTTCGACGAGCTGAAGGCGCAGGACAACCCCGACCGCGCCGACTGGGAGCAGTCGAAGTGGCGCGTCAACGCGCAGCCCGAGCCGACGAAGTCGAAGGACAAGCGCGCGCAGTTCAAGCAGGTGCTGACGTACGAGGACATCGTCAAGACGGTCCAGTACCTGGTGAAGCTGCACGCCGGCGAGGACGGCTACGAGGTGGACGACATCGACCACTTCGGCAACCGCCGCCTGCGCTCGGTTGGCGAGCTGATCCAGAACCAGGTACGGATCGGACTCTCCCGGATGGAGCGGGTCGTCCGCGAGCGGATGACCACCCAGGACGTCGAGGCCATCACGCCCCAGACCCTGATCAACATCCGCCCGGTCGTGGCCTCCATCAAGGAGTTCTTCGGGACCTCGCAGCTGTCGCAGTTCATGGACCAGACGAACCCGCTGGCCGGGCTCACGCACAAGCGCCGCCTGTCGGCGCTCGGGCCGGGGGGGCTCTCGCGCGAGCGCGCCGGCTTCGAGGTGCGCGACGTGCACCCCTCGCACTACGGCCGGATGTGCCCCATCGAGACCCCGGAGGGCCCGAACATCGGCCTGATCGGCTCGCTGTCCAGCTACGGGCGCATCAACGAGTTCGGGTTCGTCGAGACGCCCTACCGCAAGGTGGAGAAGGGCCGAGCGATCGACCAGATCGACTACCTGACCGCCGACGAGGAGGACCGCCACGTCATCGCCCAGGCGAACACGCCGCTGGACCCGCGCGGCCGGCTGACCGAGAGCCACGTCCTGGTGCGCCGCAAGGGCGGCGAGGTCGACTACGTCCCGCCCGAAGAGGTCGACTACATGGATGTGTCGCCCAAGCAGATCGTGTCGGTGGCGGCCGCGCTGATCCCGTTCCTGGAGCACGACGACGCGAACCGCGCCCTGATGGGCGCGAACATGCAGCGCCAGGCCGTGCCGTTGCTGTCGGCGGAGGCCCCGCTGATCGGCACCGGCGTCGAGTTCCGCGCGGCGGTGGACGCCGGCGACGTGATCCTGGCCGAGGAGGCCGGCACCGTCGAAGACGTCTCCGCGGAGGCCATCACCGTTCGCGAACGCTCAGGCAACATCCGCACGTACCGCCTCGCGAAGTTCCGGCGTTCGAACCAGGGGACGTGCATCAACCAGAAGCCGATCGTCGCGGAGGACGACCGGGTGGCGAAGGGGCAGGTCATCGCCGACGGCCCCTCCACCGACCAGGGCGAGCTGGCGCTCGGCAAGAACCTGCTGGTCGCGTTCATGCCCTGGGAGGGCCACAACTACGAGGACGCGATCGTCATTTCCGAGCGGCTGGTCAAGGACGACGTGCTGACCTCGATCCATATCGAGGAGCACGAGGTCGACGCCCGCGACACCAAGCTCGGGCCCGAGGAGATCACCCGGGACATCCCCAACGTGTCCGAGGAGATCCTCAAGGACCTCGACGAGCGGGGCATCGTGCGCATCGGGGCCGAGGTGAACCCCGGCGACTACCTCGTCGGCAAGGTGACGCCGAAGGGCGAGACCGAGCTGACGCCCGAGGAGCGCCTGCTGCGCGCGATCTTCGGCGAGAAGGCGCGCGAGGTTCGCGACACGTCGCTGAAGATGCGCCACGGCGAGAGCGGCAAGGTGATCGGCGTGCGCGTGTTCTCCCGCGACAACGGGGACGAGCTCGCTCCCGGGGTCAACCAGCTGGTCCGCGTCTATGTGGCCCAGAAGCGCAAGATCTCCGACGGCGACAAGCTCGCGGGGCGCCACGGCAACAAGGGCGTCATCGCGAAGATCCTGCCGGAGGGCGACATGCCGTTCCTGGCGGACGGCACGCCGGTCGACATCGTGCTGAACCCGCTCGGCGTCCCCTCGCGAATGAACCTCGGTCAGGTGCTGGAGACGCACCTCGGCTGGGCCGCCAAGGTCGGCTTCGGCAACGGCGCTTCCGGGTCGCCGGACGGGTCGCGGTACGTCGCGTCGCCGGTGTTCGACGGCGCGCGCGAGGACGACATCCTGGAGGCGCTGAAGACGGCGAACTCCACGGTCGGCGACCTCCAGCTCGTCAACGACGCCGGCAAGGCGATGCTGTTCGACGGGCGGACCGGGGAGCCGTACGAGGTGCCGATCACGGTCGGGTACGTCTACATCCTGAAGCTGCTGCACCTGGTCGACGACAAGATCCACGCGCGCTCGACCGGCCCGTACTCCATGATCACCCAGCAGCCGCTCGGCGGGAAGGCCCAGTTCGGCGGCCAGCGCTTCGGCGAGATGGAGGTGTGGGCCCTCGAGGCCTACGGCGCCGCCTACGCGCTGCAGGAGCTGCTCACGATCAAGTCGGACGACGTGCTGGGCCGCGTCAAGGTCTACGAGGCGATCGTCAAGGGCGAGAACATCCCCGAGCCCGGCATCCCCGAGTCCTTCAAGGTGCTCATCAAGGAGATGCAGTCGCTCTGCCTGAACGTTGAGGTGCTGTCCGCGGAGGGCAAGGAGATCGAGATGCGCGAGACGGACGAGGACGTGTTCCGCGCGGCCGAGGAGCTCGGCATCGACCTGTCCCGACGCGAGCCGGCCGGGGCGGACTTCGATTGACGTCGCGCACGCGGGTCGAAGGTGGGGTGAGCGGGTGAGCTTCCGATTCACGCGGCTCGAGATCCCGGACGTGATCCTGATCGAGGCGGACACGTACCGCGATCACCGGGGCCTGTTCCGCGAGACGTTCAAGCGCTCGGCGTTCGCCGAGGGCGGGATCGACCGCGAGTTCCCGCAGGCGAACTTCTCCCGCTCGTCGCGGGACGTCGTTCGTGGCCTGCACTTCCAGCGCGAGCCGGCGGCGGTCGCCAAGCTCGTCGGGGTCGCGCAGGGGCGCATCTTCGACGTGGCCGCCGACGTCCGGCCGGGGTCGCCGACGTTCGGGCGCTGGGTGAGCGCGGAGCTGTCCGACGAGGACGGCTCCATGCTGTACGTCCCCGAGGGGTTCGCGCACGGGTTCTGGGCGCTGGCCGACGACACGCTGGTGACGTACCTGATGACGGGGGAGTACTCGCAGGAGCACGATGCGGGCGTTCGCTGGAACGACCCGGACCTGGCCGTGGCGTGGCCGGGGACCGACCCGGTGCTGTCCCCCAAGGACCAGGAGCTTCCGTATTTGAAGGACGCCGCGCAGGCGTCCGTTGGCGCTGCCGAGGAGGCGAGGGCGTAGTGCTGGACGTGAACAACTTCGATGAGCTTCGGATCGGACTCGCGACGGCCGACCAGATTCGCGCGTGGTCGAACGGCGAGGTGAAGAAGCCGGAGACCATCAACTACCGCACGCTGAAGCCGGAGAAGGACGGGCTGTTCTGCGAACGGATCTTCGGGCCGACGCGCGACTGGGAGTGCAACTGCGGCAAGTACAAGCGCGTCCGCTTCAAGGGCATCATCTGTGAGCGGTGCGGGGTGGAGATCACGCGCGAGAAGGTGCGCCGCGAGCGCATGGGCCACATCGAGCTGGCCGCACCGGTGACCCACATCTGGTACTTCAAGGGCGTCCCCAGCCGCCTCGGCTACCTGCTCGACATCGCGCCGAAGGACCTGGAGAAGGTCATCTACTTCGCTGCGTACATCATCACGCGGGTGGACGAGGACCGCCGCCACAAGGACCTGCCGGACATCGAGAAGGACCTGGCCGAGGAGAAGCGCCAGATCGACGCGCACCGCGACCAGGAGATCTCCAAGCGCAACTCCGAGCTCGAGGACCGGCTCCGGGACCTGGGGGCCGAGGGCGTAAAGGGCGCGCAGCTGTCGGCCGCCCGCCGCGAGGCGCAGCGCGACAACGAGCGGATCTCCGAGGCGGCGCGCTTGGAGGCGGACCACCTGGACGCCGTGCTCTCCTCGTTTCAGAAGCTGTCGATCAAGCAGCTGGTGGCCGACGACTCCGTCTACCGGAGCCTGCGCGAGCGCTTCGGCGACTACTTCGACGGCGGCATGGGGGCCGAGGCCATCAAGCGGCTCCTGGTGGACCTGGACCTCGAGGCCGAGTCGGCGTTCCTGCAGGACCAGATCAAGACCGCCAAGGGCACGCGGCGCCAGAAGGCGATCAAGCGGCTGAAGGTCGTGTCGAACTTCATCGGCACGAAGAACTCGCCGCTCGGCATGGTGCTGGACGCGGTGCCGGTCATCCCGCCGAACCTGCGCCCGATGGTGCAGCTGGACGGCGGCCGGTTCGCCACGTCGGACCTGAACGACCTGTACCGCCGCGTGATCAACCGGAACAACCGCCTGAAGCGGCTGCTGGACCTGCAGGCGCCGGAGATCATCGTCAACAACGAGAAGCGCATGCTGCAGGAGGCCGTGGACGCGCTGTTCGACAACGGGCGGCGCGGCCGTCCGGTCACCGGCCCCGGCAACCGCCCGTTGAAGTCCATCTCGGACATGCTGAAGGGCAAGCAGGGCCGCTTCCGCCAGAACCTGCTCGGCAAGCGTGTCGACTACTCGGGCCGTTCGGTCATCATCGTCGGCCCGCAGCTGAAGCTGCACCAGTGCGGTCTGCCGAAGGGCATGGCGCTCGAGCTGTTCAAGCCGTTCGTCATGAAGCGGCTGGTCGACCTGAACCTGGCGCAGAACATCAAGAGCGCCAAGCGGATGGTGGAGCGCGCTCGGCCCCAGGTGTGGGACGTGCTGGAGGAGGTCATCAAGGAGCATCCGGTGATGCTCAACCGCGCTCCCACGCT
>DASXAQ010000011.1:0-40603 GCA_036406615.1 Actinomycetota bacterium
GCTGCCTGGACGTGCCCGCGTTCTCCGTCCAGTACCACCCCGAAGCGGCGCCGGGACCGCACGACTCGCGCGGCCTGTTCGAGTCCTTCCGAGCCCTCATGGAGGACGCCTGATGCCGCGGCGAACGGACATCGAATCGATCCTGGTGATCGGGTCCGGGCCGATCGTGATCGGGCAGGCGTGCGAGTTCGACTACTCGGGCACCCAGGCGTGCAAGGTGCTTCGTCGCGAGGGCTTCCGCGTGGTGCTGGTGAACTCGAACCCGGCGACGATCATGACCGACCCGGAGTTCGCCGACGCCACGTACATCGAGCCGATCACGCCCGCGTCCGTCCTGGCGGTGATCGACAAGGAACAGCCGGACGCGCTGCTGCCGACGATCGGCGGTCAGACCGCGCTGAACGTGGCCGCGGCGCTGGCCGAGTCGGGCGCGTTGGAGGAGCGCGGCGTCCGGCTGATCGGCGCGGGGCTCGACGCGATCCGCCGCGCCGAGGACCGGCGGCTGTTCGTCCAGACGATGCAGGACGCGGGCCTTCCGCTGCCGCGAAGCGGCTTCGCCCACGGCGTCGACGAGGCGCTGTCCGTCGCCGAGTCGCTCGGGTATCCGGTCATCGTGCGGCCGTCGTTCACGCTGGGCGGCGGCGGCAGCGGTATGGCCGGCGACGCGTCGGAGCTGTCCCCGCTGGCGGCGGAGGGCGTCGCCGCGAGCCCCATCGGCGAGGTGCTGGTGGAGGAGTCGGTCGCCGGCTGGAAGGAGTTCGAGCTCGAGGTGATGCGCGACGGCGACGACAACGCGCTCGTCGTGTGCTCGATCGAGAACGTCGACCCGATGGGCGTGCACACCGGCGACTCGGTCACGGTCGCGCCCGCGCAAACGCTTACCGACCGCGAGTACCAGGTCATGCGCGACGCCGCGCTGGCGTGCATCCGCGCGATCGGGGTGGACACCGGCGGGTCGAACGTCCAGTTCGCGGTCAACCCCGACGACGGGCGGCTCGTGGTGATCGAGATGAACCCGCGCGTGTCGCGCTCGAGCGCGCTGGCGTCGAAGGCGACCGGGTTTCCGATCGCGAAGATCGCCGCGATGCTCGCGGTGGGGTATCGGCTGGACGAGATCCCCAACGACATCACCGGGGAGACCCTGGCGGCGTTCGAGCCGGCGCTCGACTACGTCGCCGTGAAGATCCCGCGCTGGGCATTCGAGAAGTTCCCGAGCGCGAGCCCGGCGCTGTCCACGACGATGCGGTCGGTGGGCGAGGTGATGGCGATCGGGCGGACGTTCGCCGAGGCCCTCGGCAAGGCCTACCGCGCCTTGGAGCGCCCCGCGTTCCTGTCGGGAGGGCAGGATCCCGGCGAGGACCTTTCGTCGCTCGCGGTCGCGACCGAGCGGCGGCTGCTGCTGGTCGAGGGGGCGCTGGAGCGGGGGCGGTCCGTCCCGGAGGTCGCGGCCGCGTCCAGGATCGACCCGTGGTTCGTGGACCAGATCGCGCTCGTTGCCGAACGGGCGGCGGCGCTCCGCGGCCGCGCGCCGGAGCTGTTGTCGCGGCGCGAGCTGCTGGACGCCAAGCGCGCCGGCCTGTCGGACCGACGCATCGCGGCACTCACCGGAACGACCGAGCGTCGGGTGCGCGCGCTGCGCCGACGCCTCGGCGTGCTGCCGGTGTTCAAGACGGTCGACACGTGCGCCGGCGAGTTCGCCGCGACGACGCCCTACTACTACTCGACGTACGAACAGGAGTCGGAGGTCCGGCCGGGAAGCCGTCCGCGCGTGGTGATCCTGGGCGCCGGCCCCAACCGGATCGGCCAGGGGATCGAGTTCGACTACGCGTGCGTCCACGCGGCGTTCGCGCTCGGCGAGGCCGGCTTCGAGACCGTCATGGTGAACTCGAACCCCGAGACCGTCTCGACCGACTACGACACCAGTGCGCGCCTGTACTTCGAGCCGCTGACCGTGGAGGACGTCCTGGCGGTGTGCGAGGCCGAGGAGCCCGTCGGCGTCGTCGTCCAGCTCGGCGGGCAGACGCCGCTGACGCTGGCCCGCGAGCTCGAGCGCGAGGGCGTCGCCATCCTCGGAACGCCGACCGACGCGATCGACCTGGCCGAGGATCGAGAGAAGTTCGGGGCGCTGCTGGAGGACCTCGGCATCCCGTCGCCGGCGCACGGCGTGGCCGCCTCCCAAGCGCAGGCGCAGGCCGTGGCCGCGCGCGTGGGCTACCCGTTGATCGTCCGGCCCTCCTACGTGCTGGGCGGCCGCGCCATGGAGATCGTGTACTCGCCCGACGAGCTGGCGGGGTTCGTCGCGACCGCGGCGGCGGCGAGCCCGGAGCACCCCGTGTTCCTCGACCGGTTCCTGGAGGGCGCCATCGAGGTCGACGTCGATGCGGTGGCCGACGGCCACGAGGTCCTGATCGGCGCCGTGATGGAGCATATCGAGGAGGCGGGCGTCCACTCCGGCGATTCGTCCTGCGTGATCCCGCCGCCGACGCTGTCGGACCAGGAGCTCGACCAGATCGAGGACTGCGTGGCCACGATCGCGCGCGCGCTGGAGGTGCGCGGCCTGTTGAACGTGCAGCTGGCGGTCCGTGAGGACACGGCCTTCGTGCTGGAGGCCAACCCGCGCGCGTCGAGGACGGTGCCGTTCGTGTCGAAGGCCGCCGGCATCTCGCTGGCGAAGGTGGCCGCGCGAGTGCAGGGCGGAGCGACCCTGGCCGGCCTGCGCCGCGAGCAGCTCCTCCCCGAGGACGCGGCGGGCCGCTACCGGCGGCTGGGCCACGTCGCGGTGAAGGCCGCGGTGCTCCCGTTCGCACGCTTCCCCGGCGTGGACACCGTCCTCGGCCCCGAGATGCGCTCGACCGGCGAGGTGATGGGCATCGATCAGGATCTCGGCGCCGCGCTGGCCAAGGCCCAGGAGGCAACGGGCGCCGCGCTTCCCGGCTCGGGCGCGGTGTTCGTGTCGGTCGCGAACCGCGACAAGCGCGCGATCGTGCTGCCGGTTCGGCGCCTGTTCGAGCTCGGGTTTCGCATCATGGCGACGCGCGGGACGGCGGCCGTGCTCTCCCGCGCCGGCGTCGACGTCGAGGCCGTGAAAAAGCGGTCGGAGGGCGCCCCGAACGCCGCCGACCTGATCGAGGCGGGCGACGTCGCGCTGGTGATCAACACCCCGTTCGGACGCGGGCCCAGGACCGATGGATACTTCATCCGAACGGCGTCGGCCCGCGCGGGGATCCCGTGCATCACGACGATCCCCGGCGTGGTAGCCGCCGTGCAGGGGATCGAGGCCGTTCGCACCGGCCGGGGAGCCCCCGCGTCGCTGCAGGAGCACCATGCGCGCGGGCCGGTACCGGCGCGGTCGGCGCCGGGAGGCGTGGCGTGATCCGCAGCTCGTGCGAGGTGCTGTCGACGCGGCAGGTGGGCGCGTACTGGTCGCTGACCCTGGTCGCGCCCGAGATCGCCGAGGAGGCCAGGGCGGGCCAGTTCGTCGAGATCGCCGTCCCGGCCGGCCGCGCGATCACGCTTCGCCGGCCCTTCTCGATCCACCAGGCGTCCCGCCGCGGCGGATGGGCCGGCACGCTCGAGATCGTGTTCGACACCGTCGGGCCGGGGACCGAGTGGATGGCCGGGGTGGCGCCGCACGACATGGTCGACGTCATCGGGCCGCTGGGCCGCGGATTCCAGGTTCCCCAGGGCCACGCTCCCTGCCTGCTGGTCGGCGGGGGCTACGGCGCGGCGCCGCTGTACTTCCTGGCGGAGGAGCTTCGCCGTCGCGGCAAGCCCGTCCACATGATCGTGGGCGCGCGCGATCATGAACGCGTGTTCAAGCCGGTGGAGGCCAAGCGGCTGTCCTCGTCGCTGCTCATCACGACGGAGGACGGGTCGGTGGGGGAGCGCGGGCTGGTGACCGACAGCCTTGCCGAGGTGGCCGATCGCGTGCACGCGCGCGTCATCTATGCGTGCGGGCCGAACCGGATGCTCCGCGCCGTCTCGGAGGTCGCGCAATCCCTCGGCCTGCCGTGCCAGGTGGCCGTCGAGGAGCTGATGGCGTGCGGGGTCGGCGTGTGCTGGACGTGCGCGGTGCCGGTGATCGCCAAGGACGGCCGTGGTTGGTGGAATCTGCGCGCGTGCGCCGAGGGCCCGGTGTTCAACGCCTCGCGGATCTGGTGGGACCGGTGGCCGGCGACCGCCGCGGCTCCGGATCTCGTCGGCGCCTCGATCGACACGCCGGCCGACGGCTTTGCGGCCATCGCCGACGGCGAAGTGGTCGACGCCGCGCAGGGACCCCCGACGTGAGCGACGACGTCCCGGCGGCGCCATCGCTGGCAGTCGACCTGAACGGCCTGATGCTGCCCACGCCGGTGCTCGCCGCGTCCGGCTGCTTCAACTCGGGGCGCGAGATGGCCTCGCTGATCGACCTCAAGCGCGTGGGCGGGATCGTGAGCAAGAGCGTCACGCTGCTGCCGACGAAGGGACTGTCGACGCCGCGGATGGCCGAGACCGCCTCGGGGATGCTCAACGCGATCGGGCTGCAGAACTCCGGCGTCGTCCAGTTCGTCGCGAAGGAGGGCCCGTTCATCGCCTCGGCCGGTGTTCCGGCGATCGTGTCGGTCGCGGGCACGAGCGTCGACGAGTACATCCAGGTGACGGTGCGGGTCCGCGACATTCCCGGCGTCGTTGGGCTGGAGGCGAATATCTCCTGCCCGAACGTCGAGCGGCGCAACCAGGTGTTCGCGTGCCACCCGGATCAGGCGGCGGAGGTCGTCGGGGCGATGACGCGGCTGACCCGCCTGCCCGTGTTCGCGAAGCTCACGGCCGACGTGACCAACATCGTGGAGGTGGCCGAAGCGTGCCTTCGCGCCGGGGCGCACGGCCTGTCGCTCATCAACACGGTTCTGGGCATGGCCATCGACACCGAGACGTTCCTGCCGAAGCTCGGCGCGGTCACCGGAGGCCTGTCGGGCCCCGCGATCCGGCCGATCGCGGTGCGCTGCATCCATCAGGTGGCGAGCGCGTTCCCCGACGTCCCGATCATGGGCATCGGCGGCGTCGCCACCGCCGAGGACGCGGTGGAGCTCATGCTCGCGGGGGCGTGGGCGGTGCAGGTCGGCACCGCGAACTTCTCCGAGCCCGAGGCCACGATCCGCGTGGCGGACGGGCTGTACGACTACCTCGGGCGCAAGGGCTTCTCCTCGCCCGAGGGCATCCGAAGAAAGGTGAGGTTGCCGTCCCATGTCCCCGAACCCGCTGATCGTCGCGGCTGACGTCTCCGACGTCGACGCCGCGGGGGAGCTCGCGCGCCGGCTGTCCGGCGTCGTCTCCCACGTGAAGGTCGGCCTGGAGCTGTTCGTCTCCGCGGGGCCGCCCGCCGTCGAACGGCTGCGCGAGCATGCCCCCGTCTTCCTGGACCTCAAGCTGCACGACATCCCCAACACCGTCGGGCGGGCGGCGCGCGCGGCCGCTCGCCTTGGGCCGGCGATGATTTCCGTGCACGCGCTGGGGGGCATGGCGATGGTGCGCGCCGCGGTCGAGGGAGCGGCCGAGGGCGCGGACGAACGGGGCCTGCCGCCGCCCGACGTCGTCGCGGTGACCGTGCTGTCCAGCCTGGCCGGGGAAGGCTTGGCGTCGCCGGCCTCGCTCGCGTTCGAGGCCATCAGCGCGGGCGCCGGCGGGGCGGTCGTGTCGGGCGAGGACGTGAAGGTGGTGCGCGAGGCCGTCGGCGAGGCGCCGGTGGTGGTCGTCCCCGGCATCCGCCCCAAGGGCCAGCCGAACGGGGACCAGGTGCGCGTGCTGACTCCGGTGGAGGCGCTGGAGGCCGGGGCGGACTATCTGGTCGTCGGCCGCCCCATCGTGCAGGCGCCCGACCCCGTCGCCGCCGCGCGCAGCATCCTGTCGGACCTCGGCGTCGCGGAGGGCGCGTGACCCCGCAGGAGACGGCCCGGCTGCTGGAGGAGACGGGGGCGTCCCTGACGGGGCACTTCCTGCTGTCGTCCGGGCGGCACTCCGACCGGTACGTCGAGAAGGCGCGGCTGCTGGAGCGGCCGGACGTGGCCATGCGGATCGCCGGCGAGATGGCGTCCTGGTTCGAGCGGGTCGACGTCGTGGTCGCGCCCGCCGTCGGTGCCGTCGCACTGGGGTTCGCGGTCGCGCTCGCCGCCGACGCACGGTCGATCTTCGCCGAACGCGACGCGGGACGGATGGCGCTTCGGCGTGGGTTCGACATCGAACCGGGCGAACGCACGCTCGTCGTCGAGGACGTCGTCACGACCGGCGCGTCGGCCTCGGAGGTATGGGAGCTCGTGGGCGAGCGCGGCGCCGAACGGCTCGGCGTCGCCGCGGTGATCGACCGCACGGGTGGCGCACTCGCGTTCCCCCTTCGCGCGGTGCTGCGCGTGGACGCCGAGTCGTGGGACGCGGCATCGTGCCCGCTCTGCGCGTCGGGGATGCCGCTCACGTCGCGGGGATCGCGGCACCTCCAGGCATCTGGCTGACCGTCAAGCAGAGGTTGATGGTCGCATTGCGGCGCCGAAAGGCTCCTGCGTATAATCGCGCCGCTTCGCCATCCTGGTAGAACGAGATGCCGAGACCCACCCAAGGAGGCTGGTCATGCCGCTACCCACGCTCACGGAGGAGCAGCGGAAGGAAGCCCTCGCGAAGGCCGCCGAGGCGCGACGCGCCCGGGCCGAGCTGAAGGCCCAGCTGAAGGCCGAGAAGGTCTCGCTTCGGGACCTGCTGTCCAAGCAGGGCGACGACGTGGTCGGAAAGATGAAGGTGTCGTCGGTGCTCGAGTCGCTGCCGGGCGTGGGGAAGGTGCGGGCGCGCAAGATCATGGAGCGGCTGGAGATCTCCACCAGCCGGCGCGTGCGCGGCCTCGGCGCGAAGCAGAAGGACGCCCTGCTCGCCGAGTTCTCCAAGCGATAGCGCTCGACGCGCCGTTCGCTCACCCGCCGGCCGGGAGTGCGCGGATGCATCCGGGACGGCTGTTCGTCATCGCCGGTCCGTCCGGCGTCGGCAAGGGCACGGTCATCCGCCGCGTTCTCGACCGCCTGCCGGACCTCGTGCTGTCCGTGTCCTCGACCACGCGCGCTCCTCGCCCCGGCGAGATCGAGGGCCGCGACTACCGGTTCGTCTCGACGGAGCGCTTCCGGTCGATGGTCGAGCGCGGCGAGTTCCTCGAGTGGGCCGACATCTACGGCTCGCACCGCTCCGGCACGCCGGCGGACCCCGTGCGCGAGCAGACCGAACGTGGACACGACGTCGTGCTGGAGATCGACCTGCAGGGCGCGATGCAGGTGCGTGCCCGGTGGCCGGGGGCCGTTCTGATCTTCCTGGCTCCTCCGTCGAGCGACGAGCTGGCCCGGCGGCTGCGCGAACGCGGGACCGAGACCCCCGAGCAGCTGGAGCGCCGCCTGGCGGCGGCCCGCACCGAGATGGCACAGGCCGGCAGCTTCGACCATCGCGTCGTGAACGACGACGTCGAGCGGGCCGCGGCCGAGATCGCCGCTATAATCGCTGGCGAGCGCGGCAGCGATCCCGCCGCGACCCGCTGACCGGGGCCATCCGCCCCGCCGAAGGAGACCCACGCATGGCCGAGCCGAACATCGACGACCTGTTGGAGAACGAGAGCATCGACGCGCGCTACACGCTGGTGATCCTGGCGGCCAAGCGCGCGCGCGAGATCAACTCGTACTACAGCCAGCTTGGCGAGGGCCGCGGCGAGTTCGTGCCGCCCCTGGTCGAGGGCACGCTCGGCTCCAAGCCCCTCGCCATCGCGCTGCAGGAGATCGCGGAGGGCAAGGTCGTGTTCGACCGCCCCGAGGCTCCGGGGATCAAGTAGGAGCCGCTCGCGTGGCCGGCGGCGATCCGCTTCTGGCCGGCCGCACCGTCCTGCTCGGCGTTACCGGCGGCATCGCCGCGTACAAGGCCGCGTCGCTCTCGCGACTGCTCGGTGAAGCGGGGGCGGACGTCCGCGTCGTCATGACCCCGGCGGCAACCCGGTTCGTCGGGCCCGACACGTTCGCCGCGCTGACGCGGGCGCCGGTCCACACCGGCGTGTTCGACCGGCCCGAGGCCGTGCTGCACGTGCGGCTCGCGCACGACGCCGACGTGGGAGTCGTCGCCCCCGCGACGGCGAACCTGATCGCGAGGCTCGCGCACGGGATCGCCGACGACCTGCTGACGTCCACGCTGCTCGAGGCGTCGTTCCCGCTGGTGCTCGCGCCGGCGATGCACTCGGGGATGTGGGAGCACCCGGCCACACGATCGAACGTCGAGACGCTGCGTGCGCGAGGCGTCACGATGGTCGGTCCCGCTCGCGGGCCGCTGGCGGCCGGCGACGAGGGCGTCGGGCGGATGGCCGAACCCGAGGAGATCCTCGATGCGGTGGCGGGCGCCCTCGGCCCGCGGGATCTCGCGGGGTTCCGCATCCTGGTGACCGCGGGCCCCACGCACGAGCCGATCGACGCCGTGCGTTTCGTCGGCAACCGCTCGTCGGGCCGCATGGGCATCGCCGTGGCGGCCGAGGCCGCGCGCCGCGGCGCCGACGTGGCGCTGGTGCTCGGGCCCGTGGAGACCTCCGAACCGGCCGGCGTCGAGGTGACCCGCGTGGAGACGGCGGAGCAGATGCGCGACGCCGTCGCGGCACGGTTCGATCGCGTCGACGCCGTGGTGATGGCCGCCGCCGTCGCCGACTTCCGTCCCGACCGCGCCGAGGCCGGCAAGCTGAAGAAGGGCGCGGGGCCCCCGGCCCTGTCGCTGGTCCCGACCGAGGACATCCTGGCCGGGCTCGGCAAGCGCCGGGAGCGGCAGATCCTGATCGGCTTCGCCGCCGAGACCGGGGGGACGGACCTGGAGGCCGAGGGCCGCCGCAAGCTGGGGGAGAAGGGGCTGGACCTGATCGTGGTCAACGAGGTGGGCCGCGCCGGCACCGGCTTCGGCGCGGTGACGAACCGCGCGGGCTTCGTATCGAGCAGGGGACAGGACGTGCCGGTGCGCGACTGGACGAAGGCGGAGCTGGCCGGCGCGATCTGCGACCGGCTCGCCGCGCTGCTCGCCGCCGCCGGACGTTGATTGGCCTTTCGGCCGAGAGGCGCCTTTCGCCCGGACAGGTATAATCCGCGCGCCATGGAACGCCGACACCTGTTCACCTCGGAGTCCGTCACCGAGGGTCACCCGGACAAGCTCGCGGATCAGATCTCGGACGCGGTGCTGGACTCGATCCTCACCGAGGACCCGGACGGCCGGGTCGCGTGCGAGACCCTCGTCACCACCGGGGTGGTGTTCGTCGCCGGCGAGATCAGCACCAAGACGTACGTGGACATCCCGCGCGTCGTGCGCGACACCGTGCTCAGCATCGGCTACTCGGACGCGAAGTTCGGCATCGACGGCGCGACGTGCGGCGTCATCACCTCCATCCAGGAGCAGTCCGCTGACATCGCGCTCGGCGTCGACAAGGCGCTCGAGGCGCGCGACGGGGCCGACGACGTCCTGGACGAGCTGGGAGCCGGCGACCAGGGGATGATGATCGGGTTCGCCTGCAGTGAGACCGAAGAGCTCATGCCGATGCCCATCGCGGTCGCGCACCGGCTCTCGCGCCGGCTCGCCGACGTTCGCAAGCAGGGGATCGTCCCCTACCTTCGCCCCGACGGCAAGAGCCAGGTGACGATCGAGTACTCCGACCAGCGTCCCGTGCGGGTCGAAACCGTGCTCATCTCCGCGCAGCACCGCGAGGAGGTCGACATCGAGACGCTCCTGGCGCCCGACGTCGTGGAGCACGTGATCGATCCGGTGCTGACCGAGGTCGGGCTCGACCACGAGACGCGTCGCGTGCTGGTCAACCCCACGGGCCGCTTCGAGATCGGGGGTCCGAAGGCCGACACCGGCCTGACCGGACGCAAGATCATGGTCGACTCGTACGGCGCGATGGCCCCCCACGGCGGGGGCGCGTTCTCGGGCAAGGACCCGACCAAGGTCGACCGCTCGGCGGCGTACATGGGCCGCTACGTGGCGAAGAACATCGTCGCGGCCGGCGTGGCCGAGCGGGTGCAGTTGCAGGTCGCGTACGCGATCGGGACGGCGCATCCGGTGTCGCTGGCGATCGACACGTTCGGGACGTCTCAGGTCGACCCCGCCCGCATCGAGAAGACCGTCTCGGAGGCGTTCGACTTCCGGCCGGCGGCGATCATCCGCGACCTGGACCTGCGCCGCCCGATCTACCGGGAGACCGCGGCCTACGGGCACTTCGGCCGCAAGGAGTTCCCGTGGGAGCGCACGGACCGCGCGGACGAGCTCCGGCGCGCGTTCGAGTAGCGCCGATCGCCCCGGATCCGGACCGCTTCACCCCCACCCCGGCCGACGTCCTGTCGGGCCCCGTCGACGTCTGCGTCGCCGTTCCGCGCCTGTCGCTGGACCGGCCGTTCACCTATCTGCTCGATCAGGGCGCGGGCGCCGGGATCGGAAGCCTGGTCTCGGTCGGCTTCCACGGGCGGACCGTCAAGGGATGGGTCCTTGGCGAGGCCACCGACGTGCCGCGCGGTCGACTGCTTCCCGTGCGGGCGGTTCGGTCGCCGGTGCGGTTCTTCGATGCCGAGATGCTGAACGTGCTTCGCTGGACCGGCGAGCGCTACCTGGCGCCGCTGTCCACCGTCATCGAGCGCTCGCATCCGCCGCGAGTCGCGTCCGAGGAGACGGGAGACGATGACGCCGCGCTGACGGCGGCCGCCGGCGGGCCGGCAGCCGGGATCGGCGGTCCCGACGGGGATGTGCGAGTCGCCGGCCTGGACCTCCAGCGCCTCCTGACGCCCGGCGCCACCTCGTGGTTCCGGCCGCTGCCGCAGGACGAGGTCCGCGCGTGCGTGGTTGCCGTCGGCGCGTGCCTGGACCGGGGGCGGCGCGCGCTCGTGCTCGTGCCGGAGGCGGACCCGCTTCCGGCCACGGCCTCGGCGGTCCTTCACGCATTCGGTCCGCGCGCGGTGTCGTTCGTCGGCGGGTCGGGCCGCGCCCGCTACCGGACGTGGCTTCGGATCCGGTCGGGGGCATACGACGTCGTGGTCGGGACGCGGCCCGCCGCGTTCGCACCCCTGGCCGGGCTGGGCCTCGTGTGGGTCAGCCGAGAGGTGCATCCGGCGCACCAGGAGGACCGCGCGCCCCGGTACCACCCGCGCGAAGTGGCGGCCGCGCGAGCGCGGATCCAGGGCGCGGCGTGCGTGCTCGCCTCCCTGTCGCCGTCGGTCGAAACGGCCGCGGCCGCGGCCGCCGGGCGCGTCCGCGTCTGCCGTCCGGCCCGGCAGGCCGAGCGCGACGCGGCGCCGCTCGTGGAGACGGTGCCCCCGGAGGCGGAAGACCGATCCACGCGCCTCGGGACGTTGCTGAAGGGCGTGCGGTCTGCCGCGCTCATCGCCTCGCGACGCGGCTACGGGATCGCCCGGGTGTGCCGAACGTGCGGCGAGGCCGCCGCCTGCGCCGTGTGCCGCGGCCCGATCGTGGTCGAACGGGGGGCTGCGTCGTGCCGCGTGTGCGAGGCCCCGGGCCGGTGCGCGGGCTGCGGCGGGGCGTCGTTCGGCGTCGAACGCGGCGGCGTCGAACGCGTCGCCGAATGGGCGGGCCGGCTGGCCCGCGTCCCCGTGGTCGCGTCGGAGGATCCCGCGCAGGCCCGGCCGGGCGACGGCGTGCTCGTCGGCACCGCGGCGGCGGTGCACGACGCCGGCCCGCAGCACCTGGATCTGGTGGCGATCCTGGACCCGGACCGTGCGCTGTCACGACCGGGCTGGCAGGCGGGGGAGCAGGCCCTGGGCACCTGGATGGAGGCCGCGGCCTGGGCCGGGCCTCGCGGGGGCGGCGGCCGTGTGCTCGTGCAGACGCGCCGGGCCGAGCATCCGGCGATGCAGGCCCTCATCCGGTGGGAGCCGACGACGTTCCTGCGCCTGGAAGCCGAGCGCCGGACGCAAGCCGGGTTCCCGCCGGCCACGCCGGCGTTCCGGATGGCCGGCCCCTCCGGACGAGGTCTCGAGGACGCCGTGCGCAGCGCAGGCGCAGCCTCGGTTCTCGCCACGGAGGTCGGGAGCGCGACGGTATGCTTGGTGGCCGTTCGGCCGGAGCGTCTTCCCGCGTTTCGCCGCGAGATCCTTCGCCTGGCCGGCGACGGGGTCGTCGAGCGCGTGGACGCCGAGCCGCTCGTCCTGTAGCACCCGGAGCGGCACCCGCCGGCGACGACGAGTGGGGAAGCGAGGAACGACGTGGCCATCATCCCGATCCGCGCGCTGGGCGACCCGGTGCTCCGCGAGCCCGGGCGCGACGTGGAGGCCTTCGACGATTCGCTTCGTCGCCTGGTCCAGGACATGATCGAGACGATGTACGACGCCCCCGGCGTCGGACTTGCTGGGGAGCAGGTGGGCCGGGCCCTGCGCGTGTTCGTCTACGACGACGGCGACGGCTCGGGCCCTCGCACGGTCGTCAATCCCGTTCTCTCCCAATTGGATGGAGAACAGATCGAGGAGGAGGGCTGCCTGTCGATCCGCGGCCTGTACTGGCCGACGAAGCGCGCGATGCGCGTACGGCTCGACGGCGTCGACCTGGACGGCTCGCCGGTGACCCGGTACGGCGAGGGTCTGACGGCGCGGATCTTCCAGCACGAGACCGACCACCTGGCCGGCACCCTCTACATCGACCGTT
The DNA here is from genome assembly GCA_036406615.1 of Actinomycetota bacterium. GTDB lineage: Bacteria > Actinomycetota > UBA4738 > UBA4738 > UBA4738 > DASXAQ01. Next base: position 12,661 of record DASXAQ010000011.1, read on the forward strand.
TGGATCCGCAGGAGCGGCGGGACGCCCTGGCCGAGTTCCGGCGCCTCGAACTGGATCCCGGGAGCCGGCGATCGCGGCCGGCGGGGTGACCGCAAGGCACGAAGGTCGGCGTCCGCTGCGGGTCGCCTTCCTCGGCAACGCACCCTGGTCGGTCCCCTCCCTCGAGGCGCTGGCAGGCGCAGGCCACGACGTCGCGCTCGTGGCCACGCGGGCGCCGAAGCCCGCCGGCCGTGGTGGGACGCCGAGCCCGACGCCGGTCGCCGAGGCAGCCCGCGGACTGGGACTGCCGTTGGCGGAGGTCGCGACCGTTCGGGAGGGAGCGGGCTTCGACGCGATCGCCGCGGCGGGGCCGGAAGTGGTGGCCGTGGTCGCCTACGGCGAGATCCTGCCACCGCCGGTGCTGGCGCTGGCGTCGATCGCGCCGGTGAACGTGCACTTCTCACTGCTGCCCCGGCTGCGCGGCGCCGCCCCGGTCCAGCGCGCGATCCTGAACGGCGTCCACGAGACGGGCGTCACGACGATCCGCATGGACGAGGGCATGGATACGGGCCCGATCCTGCTGCAGTCGTCCGTCCCCATCGACCCGGCCGACGATACGGGGTCGTTGGGAGCGCGCCTCGCGTTCGCCGGCGCCGGGCTGCTCGTGCAGACGCTGGATCGGCTCGGGGACGGCATCCTGACGGAGCGGCCGCAGGATCGTTCGCTCGCGACGCTGGCGCCGAAGCTGTCGCGCGACGACGAATGGATCGACTGGAGGCAGCCGCGCGAGGCGACGCTGCGGCGGATCCGCGCGCTCTCGCCGTCCCCGGGCGCCGCCACGCGGTTTCGCGGCCGCCGCCTCAAGGTGTTTCGCGCATCCGCCGGCGGGACGGTTGCGCCCGGCCCCGCGGCGGCTCCCGCGAAGCGCCGGCCGGCCGGCGAGCCGGGGACGATCGTCCCGGGCGCAGCGTCCGGCCCGCCGGCGGCAATTGCGGCGGACGGTCCGGTCCTGCTCGATGAGGTGCAGCCCGAGGGCCGTCGCCGGATGTCGGGAGAGGAGTTCGAGCGTGGCTACCGGCCGAAGCCGGGCGAGCACCTCGGGTAGAAGGGCCCGCGTCACCGCGCGCGGGGTCGCCCTTCGGGTCGTCCGCCGCGTGTGCGAGGACGGCGCGTACTCGAACATCGCGCTGGGCGCGGAGCTTCGTCGGTCCGCGTTGTCGGAGCGCGACCGGCGCCTGGCCGCCGACCTGACGTACGGCACCATCCGGCGCACGCTGATCCTCGACTCGGAGATCGAACGGGCCGCCGCGCGGCCGCTGTCGGAGATCGATCCCGAAGCTGCGGCCCTGCTTCGCCTCGGGGCGTTCCAGGTTCGGTTCACGCGCATCCCCGACCACGCCGCGGTGGCCGAGACGGTGGCCCTGGCCGGCCCGCGCCGGCGAGGCTTCGTCAACGCGGTGCTTCGAACGCTGTCGGTCGCCGAACCGGTCCGGCCGCAGGGGCACGACGATGAGGCGGTGTCCGGCCGCACCGGGCTGGCGGCGTGGGCCGTCGCCGAGCTTCGGCGGCTGCTCCCGGCGAACGAGGTCGAACCCGCGGCCGAAGCCCTCGCGTCACCCGCCGATCTGTCGCTGCGAGCGAACCGGTGCGCGACCACCCCGGACTCGCTGGTGCGCGCGCTTCGCGACGCCGGCCACGAGGCCGAGCCGGGACGTCACCATCCCGACGTGGTGCACGTGCCGGCCGGACCGCCCGACCGGCTGCCCGGCTACGAGCAGGGGTGGTTCACGGTGCAGGACGAAGCGTCGGCGCTCGTCGCCTCCGCGGTCCAGGGTCGCGCCGGCGACCGGCTGCTCGACGCGTGCGCGGGGCCGGGCGGCAAGGCGACGTATCTCGCATGCGGGACCGGCCGGGGCGGCCTCGCCGTCGCCGCGGACCGGTCGCTCGCCCGATCGGAGCTGGTGCGAGCCGCGGCACGGCGCCTCGGCGTCCCTCTGCGCGTGCTCGTCCAGGATGCGACGCGGCCCGCTTTGGCGTTCGCGGAATTCGACGCGGCGCTCGTGGACGCGCCGTGCTCCGGGGTGGGGGCGGCTCGCCGCCGGCCGGAGCTGCTCTGGCGGCCCGCCAGGGACCGGCTGTCCGAGCTCGCGCGCGCCCAGGTCGCCATCCTGGGCGGGGCCGCGGACCTGCTCCGTCCCGGAGGGCTGCTCGTCTACTCCGTGTGCACCTTCCCCCGCGCCGAGACGGACGCCGTGCTGCGCGCGTTTCGCCGCGCGCGGCCCGACTTCGAGCCCCAGGCGGTGCCCGGACCCGGCGGTCCGGCGCCCACGCACCGCCTCTGGCCACACCGCCACGGGACCGACGCGATGTTCTACGCCGGCCTGCGCAGGTCCGGCTGAGGGCCGGCGGTACAATCAGCCCGAAATGTCCCCGAAGCTCGCCGCGTCCATCCTGTCGGCCGACTTCGGCCATCTGGCCGAGCAGGTAAAGCTGATCGAGCCCCATGCCGACCTAGTTCATGTGGACGCAATGGATTCGCACTTCGTCCCGGTGCTGTCGGTCGGGCCGGTCGTCGTCGCGTCGATCCGGCGCACTACCAGCCTGCCCATCCACTGCCACCTGCAGGTCTCGCGACCCGAGGTCCTGCTGGCGGACTTCGCGGAGGCCGGCACCGACATCGCGACCGTGCACGTGGAGGCCGTCGAAGAGCCGTCGAAGCTCACGGCCCAAGCGGCGTCGCTCGGCATGAAGGCGGGGCTGGCCGTCAGCCCCGCGACGCCGGCGGACCGTGTGTTCCCCCATCTGGAGGAGCTGGACCGCGTGCTGGTGATGAGCGTGCAGCCGGGGTGGGCCGGGCAGCCGTTCATGGACGCCGTGCTGCCGAAGATCGAGGCGGTACGCGCCGAGATCGAACGGCGCGGGCTCGAGGTGGACGTGGAAGTGGACGGCGGGATCGACGAGGGGAGCGGCGCCAGGTGCGTCGCGGCGGGCGCGACCGTTCTGGCCGCCGCGTCGTCGATCTTCAAGGCGAACGATCCGGCCGAGGCCGCGCGCCGGCTTGCATCGGTGTCGGCCACACAGGAGGGGTAGGGACATGGCGGAGGTCATCCTCGTCGTCGACGACGACCCGGACGTGGCGCGATTCGTCGAAGTCAACCTGCGATCGGCGGGCTACGAGGTGCACGTGGCCACGGACGGCGAGATGGCGATCGAGAAGGCCACCGAGATCCGGCCGGACCTGGTGCTGCTCGACGTCATGATGCCGAAGCTGGACGGCTTCGAGGTCGCGCAGCGGCTGCGTCGCGACCAGCGCACGTCGTCCTGCTCGATCATCATGCTGACCGCGAAAGCCCTGTCGGCCGACAAGGTGCTCGGCCTGTCCTCGGGCGCGGACGACTACATCATCAAGCCGTTCGATCCGGTGGAGCTGCTCGCCCGTGTGAAGGGCACGCTTCGACGTGCGCGGGAGATGCGCGCGCTGTCGCCGCTCACCGGCCTGCCCGGCAATATCCGCATCCAGGAGGAGATCCGCCGCCTTGTCTCCGAGAGCGAGCCGTTCGCGCTCCTGTATGCGGACCTCGACCACTTCAAGGCGTACAACGACCACTACGGCTTCGTGCGAGGCGACCGCGCCATCCAGGTCGTGGCGCGCCTGTCCATGGAGGTCGTCAACGAGATCGTCGGGCCGAACGCGTTCATCGGCCACGTCGGCGGGGACGACTTCATCATCATCGTGCCGCCGGAGCTGGCCGAGGTCGTGGCCAAGAGCCTCTGCGAGCGCTTCGACCAGCACGTGCCGCTGCTGTACGACCGGATCGACTCCGAGCGCGGCGCCATCGAGATCGAAGACCGCCAGGGCAACCTCCGCCGGTTCCCGCTCCTGACGATCTCGATCGGGGTGGCCAGCACCGAGAACCGGCCGTTCGAGCATTTCGGCGAGGCCGTGGCCGTCGCGACCGAGATGAAGCAGTTCGCCAAGCGCGAGCCGCGTTCCTCCTACGCGATGGACCGCCGCAAGGCGTAGCGCCGGTCCGAAATCCCTACCGAAAGGCCCGGTTCCCCCTCGACGGGGCCTGTGGTACCTTTTGTCACCTTTCCACTGGCCTGAATACGGCATGTCCTGGTCCCGGGTGGGACGCGAAGGGGGAACCGCGATGCGCACGAAGATCCTGAAGGGCGCCGGGGCGGCGCTGGCGGTGTCGGCCCTGCTCCTGACCCAGTCCGCGGCGGCGTCGACGGCGGCCGGACCCGGCAACTGGAGCCAGTACCTGCTGGGCCCCACCCACTCCTCGTTCCAGCGCGGGCAGACGGCGATCACGCCGGCCAACGCCGCCAGCATCGCGCCGGCGTGGGACGCGGCCCTGTTCCCCGACTCGCGCGCCGGCGCGCCGGCCCCCACGTGGCTCGCGAGCCCAACCGTGTACAAGGGCCGGATCTTCATCGGCGCGAACACCGGTGACTTCTACGCGTACGACCTGGCCACCGGCGCGCGGATCTGGAAGACGCCTCTCGGCTTCCAGACCACGCACACGTGTTCCGGCGAGGGCGTCGTCTCCACCGCCGCGGTCGCGCCGGACCCCGCGAACAACCGGCTCATGGTGTACGCGGCCGGCGGCGACGGCTTCCTGTACGCGATGTCCGCCAAGGACGGACGCATCCGCTGGAGCACGCAGATCGTCGACGACGGCGAGTCCCAGGGCGTGAACGCCGGGATGGTGTGGTCATCGCCGCTGCTGATCGACGGCAAGCTCTACATCGGCTTCTCCTCGAACTGCGACAACCCGCTGGTGCGCGGCGGGCTGAGTGAGGTCGACCAGTCCACGGGAGCGATCCTGGCCACGTACTACCCGGTGCCGGACGGCTCGATCGGCGGGGGGATCTGGAGCTCGGCCGCAACGGAGAGCGGGAACAGCGTGTTCGTCACAACGGGCAACGGGGACCCCGACGACCCGAACAATCAGGGCGACTCGGTGTCGATCGTCCGGCTGAACGGAACGACGCTCGCGAGGACGGACATCTGGACGGTGCCGCCGCCGCAGCTCGTCCAGGACTCCGACTTCGGCGGGTCGCCCACGCTGTTCACCGCGACGATCGACGGCACGCCGACGAAGATGGTCGGGGCGTGCAACAAGAACAGCATCTACTACGCCTGGAACCGAAACGACCTCGCGGCCGGTCCCGTGTGGCAGGACCAGATCGGCACGCCGCACTCGCCCGGCGGGCAGTCGGGCCTGTGCCTGTCGGCCGCCGCGTGGGACGGCACGCACCTGTTCGAGTCGGGACCGCAGACCATGATCGACGACGTCACGTACCGCGGCTCGATCCGCGAGATCGACCCGGCCACCGGCTCGTACCTCTGGGAGACCGGGCTGAGCGGTGGGATCCTGACGAGCCCGGCATTGGACGGCGCCGGCGTGCTGGCGGTCGGCAGCTGGGACTTCGTCAACCCGAACGAGGTGTGGCTCCTCGATGCCAGCAACGGCGAGGTCTTGACGCAGATCGACCTGGGGACCAGCCAGCTGTTCTCGCAGCCGGTGTTCGCCGGGAACTACCTGCTCGTCGCGTCGCGATCCGCCGGGCTGATGGCGTACGCCACTCCCTGATCCGCCGCGTGTTTGAGGTCGTGCGCGCGCACGCGCGCTGACGGTCGCGTACCGCGCATCCTCCCGCGCGTTGTGCGCAACGAATCGCGGCCGCAAGATTCGTCTCGCGCACGTCGCGATATGACGCGATCGCACGATCGGGTGCAGGTGCGCAGGTGAGATGCGCGCGAGCGAACGATGCCTACGCATTGCGTGCGTTCGTATCGCGAACGAAACGCGAACGGTAGCTTGCAAACGCCACGGCGAATCGTGATAGCTTGGCGCGCAACCCAGCGTTGCCATGCTGAACTCCCACCCACGCATCCGACCCGCGCTTTGCTATGGGCGAACGCTGTCGCGTGGCGCGGCGCTGCCGCTGATCGCGCTGTCGTTGCTGGTCATCCCGCTGCCCGCGCATGCGAGTGGATCCGTCGGCGAACAGGATCCGTCCGGCGTCGACGTCATCATGAGCAGGACGGTTGGGTTGTGGTCCGGCGGCGCTTCGCGCATGCCCGACGGAACGTGGATGGTGGTGTACGAGGAACGCGTGGGCGGCACGAGCCCGCGCATCTACTACCGGACGACGTCCGACCTGATGGGCACCTACAGCTCACAGACGTGGATGGCCGGCGGCCCCAACGATCCGGTGAACCCGGGCGACCCCGCGTTCGATCCCGGCGTCGCGCAACTGCCCGACGGCACGATGCTGGTTTCGTACCACAACTGGCACGGCATCTACGCGATGCAGCGATTGCTGAACGGAGCGCTGACCGTTCCGGTCGTCGCCGCGTACGACGGACCGGGGACCGCCGAGGCCACGCTCAACGAGCAGTCCGGCCAGATCCTGGCCGCGTACAACTTCCGCATCGTTCCCGGCACGCATTCGATCCACGTGCGCCAGGTGCTCCAGCCGACGGTCTGGTCGCCTCCCGTCGTGGGAGGCGGCCCCACGGGCAACGGCCCGAGCGGAAGCCAGATCCGCGCCACGCTGGCCGCCACCGGCACCGGAAACAGCCGCCTGTTGCTCGTCTGGGCGAAGCCCACCAACCCCGTGGGAGGCACCCGGAGCCTGTGGGGCGCGATCTCCACGGACGGCGGTGACTCGTGGGGCGCGCCCTTCTTCATCGCCTCGCGGGAGGGCGTGGACATCGCCAACCCCTTCGTCGTGCGGTACCAGGACCGGATGTGGGTGTACTTCGCCCAGGTGGGGGACGGCGCGTCGCTCGGCGTCGTGTCGTCCTCGGACGGGGGAGACACCTGGTCGCGCCCGACCGACGTCGACCTGCCCAAGGGCGTCTACGGGGTGGGGCGTCCGGTCATGGAGGTGCAGGGCAACGACCTGATCTGCTTCTGCAACTGGGTCGACGGGCTCGGGACCTGGTACCTCGGAACGTTCCAGGTGTAGGTCGCGGCGCGGTCAGATCGCCTGCTGGACCAGGGACTCCCACGGCTGGCCGAGGAACCCGAAACGGCCGCTGTCGGCCGTCCACGACAACCCGAGGTAGTTCGGCGCGGCGAGCTCGGTCGCGTAGCACCACCACACGCCCTCGTCCGTGCCGGGGTCGCCGAGCTCCCCGACGACGACCGGGATGCCGTACGGCTCCAACGACTGCACGCGGCTCTGCAGGTACCGCACGACCTCGAACGTCGACCCGATGTACGGCCACTGCCCGCCGGCGGCTCCGGTCGCCACGTGCGAGTACAGGCTGCCGAGGGCCTCGTCGTAGGTCTGCGACCGCGGGTTGAGCAGGTCCAGGCCGACGCCCCAGCGCGCGCCGAAGTACTCGTGCAGGTCGAACGCGACGTTGCCCAGGTCCTCGAACTGCTGCAACTGCGAGCCCGCGAACATCAGCCCGGGCCCGTAGTCCTCGCGCGTCGTGAAGAACAGCACGTGCGACGGGTCAACGGCGCGGATCGACTGCGCGAACGAGTACTGCGCGCCCAGGATGCTGGTCGTGGTCGACTGCGCGTTGGGGAGCAGGCCGGGGTTGGGCTCGTTCTGGATCTCGTAGCCGGCGATCCCGGGCTCGTCCATGGTCTCGCTCGCGACGTGTTGCCACATGTCGGCGAAGAACTGCATGCGCATGCTGTCGCTCCAGAAGTCCGCGCACGCTTCCTGCTTGCCCTGCGGCGTCTGCGGGTACGTGGTGTTCTTCGAGTTGTACTGGGCCTGCGTCGTCCACAGGGGCCAGACGCGGAAGTACCCGCAGTCCCTCGTCGAGGAGCAGCCGTGCATGTCCAGGATGGTGTACAGCCCGTCGTCGGACGCCTGACGGATGTACGTGATGATCGACTGGATGTACGTCTCGTTGTATGAGTGCACCCACTGTCCGCCGACCAACTGCGGTGGGTTGGGTTCGATCTCCGCGTAGTGGATCCGCAGGCGGATCAGGTTCATCCCGAGCGCCGCGTACGACGCGATCGTGGACGACGCGGGCACCAGGTCGTTGCCGCCCTTGAAGATGATGGGGTCGCCGTCGACGAAGAACTGGTTGTCGTGCGCCGTGACCACGCCGGTCGCCGGGCCGGTCGGCGGGTCGTAGGGATCCGGGGCGGGCCCCGGGAACCCCGGGTTGATCAGCGTGCCCTGGTTCCCCGTCGGCGTCGGCGGGCTGCCCTTGTAGAACCACGTGTCCGAGAAGCCGACCTTGCCGTTCTGGTTCGGCGAGATGCCGGCGAAGAGCATGAGGGCCCCGGAGCCGTACGTGGGGTTCCAGACCAGTGAGCCGTCCAGGCGACCGCTCGGCCAGGAGCCCGAGCGCGGGATCTGCACCCACTCGGTGCCGTTGACCAGGACCCAGAAGTCGCTGTCGCCCGAGTACTTCAGGCCGCCGAACAGCGCATCGCCGCCGAGCTGCGGGTCGTAGGCAAGGCGGAACCGCTCGCGCGTCCCGAGCTTGTCGGCAAACGGCGGCGCCGCGACCCATTGCGCGGACGACATGTCGTCGCCCGTGAGGAACCAGCAGTCCGTGCCGCCGTCGCCGCCGGCCACCACGACGTCGCCGAGGGCGTCGTCGTACGTCATGCCGAAGAACGCCCTCGGGCCCATGGCGGCCGGGGCCGCGGGCCCGGGCGTCCACTGAAGGGTGGCCGGCGTCGTGCCGGTCAGGAACCAGGTGTCGTCGAAGGGCTCCGCCCCGGAGCCGCCGAACAGCACGACGGCCCCGATGGACTTGTCGAAGGCCATCTCGGCGCCCGTCCGTCCGGCCAGGCCGGCCGGGGCGGCGGGCCCCTGCGTCCACGAGGTCCCGTCGAACAACCACGTCTCGTTTAGAGGCGGCCACGATGGCCCGGCCCCGCCGAACAGCACGAGGTCGCCCAGATCGGGGTCGAACGCCATCGCCGAGCCGCCGCGCGGGGTGAGCCCGGACGGGGCCGCCGGCCCCTGCGACCACTTCTTGGTGGTGTTGCTGAAGATCCAGGTCTCGTTGCTCCACGCCTCCGAGAGCTGCTTCGGCGAGCCGCCGAACGTCACGACGCCGTTGATCCGGGGGAAGTAGGAGGAGGCGGTGTCCCAGTGGGTCACGTACGGGTTCGGCAGGTTCGCACCCTGCTTCCAGCCCGCCGCGCCGCTCGCGGCCGACGCGCCGGCCACCGGCGCCACGGCGAGCGCGAACAACGCCAGAGCGAGGATCGCGACCCCCCTCCGGCGACCGATGGACCCGCTTGCGGTCGCCACGTTCGTATTCGCCCCCCTGCGCATGGATCGAAGCCCCCGGACGAGGGTTGCTCAAGCTACCCGTATCGGGCGTGTGCGTCAATTCCCGGCAGATCGCCCGCCGCGCGTGGCCGATGGGCCGGCTCCTATACTGATGCACGTAGCTCGTCTTCGGGGCGGGGCGAAAGTCCCCACCGGCGGTGAGAGTCCGCGACCCCCCGGCAGCCAGCCGGGGGTGGACCCGGCGCGATTCCGGGACCGACCGTGACAGTCGGGAAGGGAGAAGACGGGCGAGGTGGCGCGCGCTCGCGTGCCCTTCGCCTGCATCCCCACGCGCGGTCCCGTCCCGGGAAAGGATGGACGGACCGATGGCCGGCGGGGTGCGCACGAACCGGGAGCCCGACCCGCGCGACGACACGGGTGCCGGGCACTCCGACGCCGAGTTCATGCGGCGCGCCCTCGCCCTGGCCGGCCACGGCCTCGGTTTGGCCTCCCCGAACCCCATGGTGGGCGCCGTCGTCGTTTCCGGCGGCTTGATCGTCGGCGAGGGCTGGCACGAGGGGCCCGGCACCGACCACGCCGAGATCGTGGCGCTGCGAGCCGCCGGCGAACGGGCCCGCGGCGCGACGCTGTACGTGACCCTCGAGCCGTGCAGCCACCACGGCCGCACGCCGCCCTGCGCGCCGGCCGTCGCCGCGGCGGGGGTGCGACGCGTCGTTGCGGCCGTCGAGGATCCCAACCCCCGCGTGGACGGCGCCGGCTTCCGGACCCTGCACGAAGCCGGCGTCGAGGTCGTCCGCGGCGTGCTCGAAGACGACGGCCGCGAGCTGATCCGCGGCTTCGCCACCGCCATGACCGAAGGACGTCCGTTCGTGATCGCGAAGCTGGCCGCGTCGCTGGACGGCAAGACCGCCGCGCGGGACGGTTCGTCGCGGTGGATCACCGGTCCCGAGGCGCGCGAGGATGCGCATCGGCTCCGCGCGGCCGCCGACGCCGTCGTGGTGGGAGCGGGCACCGCGCTCGCCGACGACCCGTCGCTGACGGTTCGCCTCGACGGATACCGCGGGCGCCAGCCGCTGCGGGTGCTCCTGGACCGGTCGGGCCGGGTCCCGGCAACGGGTGCGCTGTTCGATGACGCGGCGCCGACCCTGGTCGCGACCTCCACCGCCGCTTCGCAGGCCCGCGTGCGGGAGTGGAGCGGACACGGCGCCGAGGTCATCGCGCTGGATGGGTCGGAGTCCCTGCGCAGTCTCATGACCCTGTTGTGCGAGGGGCGCCACCGGGTGCAGACCGTGCTGATCGAGGGCGGGCCGGCCGTCGCCGGGGCCGCGGTCGAACGGGGTCTCGTCGATCGGTTCGTCCTGTACCTGGCGCCGAAGCTGATCGGCGGCGATGCCGCCCCCGGCGTGCTGGGCGGCGAAGGCATCGTCACGGTCGCGGATGCGCGCGGTGTGACGATCCGATCCGTGGACCGCGTGGGCGAGGACGTGAAGGTGGTGGCCGATGTTCACCGGCATCGTTGAGGAGCGGGCGACGGTCTCCCGCGCGGGGCCCCGTCTGGTGGTCGCCGCGCGAGTCGTGTCGCAGGACGCCGAACCCGGCGCGTCGATCGCCGTGAACGGGGTATGCCTGACGGTCGTGGAGCGCGCGTCGGAGCGCGGCGACGAGCCGGGCGCGGCGCTCGCGTTCGACCTGTCGCCGGAGACGCTGTCGCGCTCCACGCTCGGCGACCTGCGGGACGGCGACCCCGTGAATCTCGAGCGCCCCGTCACGTTGCTGACCCGGATGGGCGGCCACCTGGTGCAGGGCCACGTCGACGGGGTCGGCGACGTCGAGGCGGTCCGCCCGGTGGAGGGCGGAGTCGAGATGGCGTTCTCGATCCCCGGCGAGCTCGAACGCTACGTCGTGGAGAAGGGGTCGATCGCGGTCGACGGCGTGAGCCTGACCGTGACGGGGACGGCCCCGGGCCGGTTCGAGGTCGCGCTGATCCCGCACACGCTGGAGGCGACGACGCTCGGGGCGCGCCGGCCGGGCGACCGGGTGAATCTGGAGGTGGACATCATGTCGAAGTACGTGGAGTCGTTGCTCGGGGGAACGAGATGAGTGGGATCGAGGACGCGCGGGAGAACGGGCGGGAGCATTTCGCCTCCATCCCCGAAGCCGTCGAGGAGATCCGCGCGGGGCGGATCGTGCTGGTGGTCGACGACGCCGATCGGGAGAACGAGGGCGACTTCGTCATGGCGGGGGAGCACGCCACCCCGGACGCCGTGAACTTCATGGCGACCCACGGCCGCGGCATCATCTGCATGCCCTGCTCGGGCGCGCGGCTCGACGAGCTGCGCATCCCGCTGATGGTGGCCGGCCGGGACGGGTCGCGCGGCACGGCGTTCACGATCTCGATCGACGCGGGCCCGAACACCACGACGGGGACCAGCGCCTACGACCGGGCGGAGACCGTCCTGGCGGTCTGCGACGCGACGACCCGTCCCGAGGACATCCAGATGCCCGGCCACGTCTTTCCGCTTCGAGCCGACGAGGGCGGCGTGCTCAAGCGCGCCGGCCATACCGAGGCGGCCGTCGACCTGGCGCGGCTGGCCGGCCTGCAGCCGATCGGGGTCATCTGCGAGGTCATGCACCCGGACGGCACCATGGCGCGGCTGCCCGAGCTCGTCCGGGTGGCCGAGGAGCACGGCCTGAAGCTGATCTCGATCGCCGACCTCATCGAGTTCCGGCGCAAGCAGGAGGTGCTGGTGCGCCGCGTCGCCGACGCGACGATCCCGACCGAGCACGGCCCGTTCACCGCGGTCGCGTACGAGAACGTGGTGGACGGGCGCGTCGACATCGCCATGGTGCTCGGCGAGATCGGCGACGGCGAGCGCATCCTGGTCCGCGTGCACTCCGAGTGCCTGACGGGCGACGTGTTCGGGTCGCTTCGGTGCGACTGCGGGCCGCAGCTGGACGCGGCGCTTCGACGCATCGGCGAGGAGGGGCGCGGCGTTCTCCTCTATATCCGTGGACACGAAGGGCGTGCGATCGGGTTGACGCACAAGCTTCGCGCGTATCAGCTCCAGGAGTCCGGCCGCGACACGGTCGAGGCCAACCTGGAGTTGGGGTTCGCCGCGGATCCCCGCGACTACGGCATCGGCGCGCAGATCCTGTACGACCTCGGCGTGCGCTCGATGCGGCTGCTGACGAACAACCCCGCCAAGCGCGCCGGGCTCGAGGGCTACGGCCTGTCGATCGTCGAGCGGGTACCCATCGAGACCACGCCGACCGAGCAGAACCTGCATTACCTCAAAACGAAGCGCGAGAAGCTCGGGCATCTGCTGGACAACCTCGAGACGGGGGAGTCCGAACAGTCCGCGCCGGCCTCCGGCGCCGACGAGGGCCCGGGCGCGTGAGCGAGGACCGCCCGAATCTCGAGATCGCTCCACAGGATGTCGCCGGGCTGAGCTTCGCCGTGGTGGCCTCGGCGTTCAACGAGCCGGTCGTGCGCCAGTTGCTGGATGGCGCCACCGCCTGCTTCGCCGAGCACGGCATCGGGCCGGAGCGCGTGGACGTGGCGTGGACCCCCGGCGCGTTCGAGCTGCCCCTGGCCGCGCGGGCGGCGGTCGAGACGGGGCGATTCGCCGCCGTGGTGTGCCTGGGCGCGGTGATCCGCGGCGCCACCGCGCACTTCGACTTCGTGGCGGGCGAGGCCGCGGCCGGGATCCAGCGGGTCTCCCTGGACTCCGGGGTGCCCGTCCTGTTCGGCGTCCTGACCACGGATACGCTTGAGCAGGCCATGGAACGGGCGGGCGGGGCGAGGGGGAACAAGGGCTGGGACGCCGCCCTGGCGGCGATGCAGATGGTGAAGGTGCTCGACGCGTACCGCGGAAGGGGTGAGGCCCGGTGATCGTGGAGAAGCCGTGGGGCAAGGTCACGACGTACGCCCTCAACCAGCCGGCGTCGGTCCGGATCATCACGATCGAGCCGGGACAGGAGACGAGCGAGCACTACCACCAGCTGCGCGACGAGATGTGGGTGGTGCTGGACGAAGGCCTCACCGTGCAGATCGGCAACCGGGTGGTCGAGGCCGAGCCGGGGGAGGAGTTCGTCGTCGCGGCGGAGGAGCCCCACCGGATCGCCAACGGCCGCGACGGGCGGGGTCGCGTGCTGGAGGTCGCCTACGGATACACGACCGAGGACGACAGCTTCCGCCTCCAGGACGACTACGGCAGGCCCCTGGAAGGCGGCTGGTAGGCACCCCATTTGCCCCGTTGCGGGGGCGCGGTCGGGGCGCCGCGCGATCCATTGCCACACGTAGGGGGGCATGCTACGCTCGCGCGGCTCGTCGGCGGACGGTCCGCCGAGAAGTGCGAGGAGGTCAGTAGGTTGGCGAAAGGGACCGTCAAGTGGTTCAGCAACGAGAAGGGTTACGGGTTCATTTCGTACCCTGAGGGGGACGACGTGTTCGTGCACTTCTCGGCGATCGTCGGCGATGGCTACCGGACCCTCACGGAGGGTCAGGAGGTTGAGTTCGACATCGTGGATGGCCCGAAGGGCAAGCAGGCGGCGAACGTCAAGTCGGCTTGAGTCGTCGGGTTCCATCGGCTCCGGAACGGGCCCCGCGCGGGGCCCGTTCCTCATCTCTAGACGGCGTCGGTGCCCCCTTCTATACTCGGGCCCTGTTGATCGTGCGATCGTTCGTGGCGTGCCGTCTTTGAACGCCCCGGTCCGGGTGCGTTCGTCCGTGCGGAGGTGATGCGGGGTCTCCGTTGACGCGCGTATCAACGAGCGAATCCGGGCCTCCGAGGTTCGGCTGGTGGGCCCGGACGGATCCCAGATCGGTATCGTGCCCATCCAGGATGCCCTCCGCCGCGCGCGGGACCTCGACCTCGACCTGGTCGAGGTCGCCCCGGGCGCGAGCCCGCCCGTGTGCCGGATCATGGACTACGGCAAGTTCAAGTACGAGCGCGACGTGCGCCAGAAGGAGGCCCGAAAGAAGCAGTCCCGCGTGGAGGTCAAGGAGATCAAGATGCGCCCCAAGATCGACCGCCACGACTACGAGACGAAGAAGGGCCACGTCGAGCGGTTCCTGAACACGGGCGCGCGCGTAAAGGTGACGATCATGTTCCGCGGACGGGAGATGGCCCACACGGAGCTCGGGCGGCGGCTGCTGGACCGGCTCGCCGACGACCTGAGAGAACTTGCTACCGTAGATGCCTTCCCGAAGCTCGACGGGCGCAACATGGTGATGGTCATGGCGCCGGTCAAGCGGGCACCGGCCCGGGAGGACCACGAGGACGGCCAGGCGCCGGCCGGCGAGGACGCCCCGGCGCCCGAGGGAGAAGGCTGAGCATGCCGAAGATGAAGACGCACCGCGGCGCGGCCAAGCGGTTCCGGCTGACCGGGACCGGCAAGGTCATGCGCCGCAAGGCCACGGGCAACCACTTCCTGATGAAGAAGACCGGCGGCCGCAAGCGCCGGATCACGGGCATGGCCGAGGTCGGTCCCGAGGCCAAGACCGTCAAGCGGCTGCTGGCCAAATAGGAGCGCCCGATGGCACGTGTCAAGCGTTCGATCCACGCGAAGAAGAAGCGCCGCGAGGTCCTGTCCCAGGCGAAGGGGTACTACGGCGCGCGCTCCCGCCGGTACCGGATGGCGAAGGAGCAGCTGCAGCACTCGCTGACGTACGCGTACCGCGACCGGCGCGACCGCAAGGCCCAGTTCCGCCGCCTGTGGATCACGCGCATCGGCGCGGCGGCCCGCCAGAACGGCATGAGCTACTCGACGTTCGTGCACGGGCTGCACGCGTCGGGGGTCGAGCTCGACCGCAAGGTGCTGGCCGACCTGGCCGTGAACGACCCCGCCGCGTTCGCGGCCCTCGTCGCGTCCGTGCGCGACGGCGCGGGAACCACCACGCCGTCGAAGCGCGCGTCCAACGCCCCCGCGTAGGCCGGGGGCCGATCCTTCGTGATCACGTCCACGCGCAATCCGCGCGTGGCGTCCGCGGCTCGCCTCAAGCGTCGAGACGGCCGGGAGCGTGAGCGCCGGTTCCTCATCGAGGGCGCGCGCCTGATCGAGGAGGCCGTCCGTTCGAAGGCCCGCATCGCGGAGGTGTTCGTCGCCGGCGATCCGGGGCGGGCCCACCTTCGCGCGGCCGAGCGCGCCGGCGCCGAGGTCGTCGAGGTGTCCGACGCGGTCCTGCGGCACCTGGCCGCGACCGAGAGCCCTCAGGGCGCGGTGGCGGTGGCGGCGTTCGTCGACGTGACGCTCGACGCCATCCACGGCGACGGGCCCGTCGCCGTGCTCGCCGAGGTCCGCGATCCCGGCAACGCCGGCGCCGTGCTTCGCTCGGCCGACGCAGCGGGCGCGGCGGCCGTGGTGTTCACGCGCTCGTCCGTCGACGCGTATAACGCGAAGGCGGTCCGGGCGAGCGCCGGGTCGCTGTTCCACCTGCCGGTCGTCCGAGACGTGGACGCCGCCGCGGTCATCCGGGCGCTCCGCGGACGCGGTTTCCGGGTGCTGGCGGCGACGGCGGGGGGCGAGGACTCCGTGTATGAACGGGACCTGACGGGCGAGGTGGCGTTCGTCTTCGGCAGCGAGGCGCACGGGCTCGCCCCGGAGCTCGCGGCGCAGGTCGACGGCACCGTCCGCGTGCCCATGCGGGCCCGGACGGAATCGCTCAACCTGGCGGCGGCGGCGGCCGTCGTGCTCTTCGAGTCCGCCCGCCAGCGGACGCTCGGTCCATCCGGCCGGCGGCTCGCCGGCTCCGAGTAGAGTCGGCCTGCGGGATGCCCCAGTCGAACGGCGATCGGACGCACGACGCACCGGGGCCGGACGAGCCGAGCGCCCGGGACGGCCTGGCGGCCGCGCTCGCGCGCACCGCGGGACGGGTGCTGCGGGTCACCGGCGCCGGCGCCGGCAGCGCCCTGCCCGGCCTGGTGGTCGAGCGCGCGAGCCCGGGATACCTTCGTCGCCGCGCGGCCGCCCTGACCGACGGCATCGTCGCTGTGTCGGGCACGAACGGAAAGACCACCACGGCCTCGATGCTGCGGGCGATCCTTCGCGCCGAGGGGATCGCGACCGTCGGCAACGAGAGCGGCTCCAACCTCAAACGCGGGATCGCGAGCGCGATGCTGGACGCGCCGGACGCGGCCCACCTCGGCGTGCTCGAGATCGACGAAGCGGCGCTGCCGGCGTTGGTGCCGGAGCTTCGGCCCCGGCTGGTGGTCCTGACGAACGTGTTCCGCGACCAGCTCGACCGCTACGGGGAGACCGAGACGGTCGCGAACCTGCTCGCGGCCGCGCTACGCCGGCTCCCGTCGGGCGCAGCGGTCGTGGCCAACGCCGACGATCCCCTCCTGTGGAACGCTGCGCGAGAGTTCGGCGCGGTGGGGTTCGGCCTGGAGCCGATCGCCGGGGCGGTGGGCGAGCGGGCCGACGCGGAGCCCGAGACGTGCCCGCGGTGCGGGGCCCGTCTCGAGTACCTGGGTCGAACCATCGCGCACCTCGGGCAGGTCCGGTGCCCGGCGTGCTCGTGGGCGTCGACCGCGCCGGAGTTCCGCGGCCGGGTGGAGCGACAGGACGGTGTGAGCGCCATCACGGTCGAGATCTCCGGCCACGAGGTGGCGCTTCGCCTCGGCGGCGTCCACAACGCCTACAACGCCGTGGCCGCCGTGGCCGCAGCCAGTCTTCTGGGGGTTCCGGTCCCGCGCGCCGCCGAGGCGCTGCGGTCGTTCGCGCCGCGGTTCGGCCGCGCGGAGGAGGTGCGCCTCGACGACCGTCCCGCGTGGATCCTGCTCATGAAGAACCCGGCGGGGGCGGGCGTGGTGATCGACGAGGTGGTCGCCGACCCACGGATCGGGGCGGTGGTGGTGGCCGTCAGCGACAACGTCGCGGACGGACGGGACATCTCGTGGATCTGGGACGCGGACTTCGAGCGCCTGAGCGCAGCCGGCGCCCCGCTCGTCCCGGCGGGACGTCGCGCGGCCGACGTCGCCGTCCGCCTTCGCTACGCCGGCGCGACGCCGCTGCCCGCGCAGGCCGATCCGCTCGCGGCGATGCGCTCGGCGATGGCCGCGTGCGCGCCCCCTTCCGGCGTGGGCGTGCTCGCAACGTACACGGCGATGCTGGACCTGCGCGCCTCGCTCACGCGCAGCCGCCGGGGCCGCCTGGAGGACGCCGCGCGATGACGGCGAATCTCACCCTCGCGCACCTGTACCCCGACCTGATGCGGACCTACGGCGACCGCGGCAACGTCATGGCGCTGGCGAGCCGCGCCCGGTGGCGGGGGATCGACGTCGACGTCGTCGGCGTCACCCGCGCAGAGCGCATCCCCGCCGGGGCGGACCTCGTGTTGATCGGCGGGGGGACCGACCGTGCGCAGGAGACGATCGGGGAGGACCTCCGGGGGCGCCGCGAGGAGCTTCGCGACCTGTCCGGCGCGGGAACCGTCGTCGTGGGGATCTGCGGCGGGTACCAGTTCCTCGGGCATCGCTACGTCGACGCCGACGGGGTCGCCATCGAGGGCCTCGGGCTGCTGGACGTCACCACGGTCGCGGGACAGCCCCGGATCATCGGCAACGTGCGGGCTGCCGCGACGTTCGGGGGGCGGTCGTTCGAGCTGTTCGGCTTCGAGAACCACGGCGGCCGGACGACGCTCGGGTCGGGGGCGACGCCGCTCGCGACCGTGGGCCGGGGACAGGGGAACAACGGGCGGGACCGGACCGAAGGAGCCGTGCAGGGCTCGATCGTGGGCACGTACCTTCACGGGCCCGTGCTGCCGACGAACCCCGCGTTCGCGGACGCCCTCCTGGCGCGCGCCCTGGCGGCGCCAGGCCGGCCCGACGCGGCGCTCGCCGAGCTGGACGACCGGCTCGAGGACGAGGCGCACCGGCTCGCGAGAGCGCGAAAGCGCTAGCCGAACGTTCCGGGCGGGCGCCGGTTGGCCTGCCCTTACAATGGCGCATTCGCATGACCGGTCCGAACGTCGACGCGCTGCTGCAGACGCTCGACCGCGAGTTGGAGCGCGGCCGGGGCCTGGTCGCCGACGCCCGCACGCTGGAGCAGGTGGAGGCGGCGGAGGTGTCGGTCCTCGGCCGCAAGTCGGCGCTCGCCGACG
Organism: Actinomycetota bacterium; assembly: GCA_036406615.1. Lineage (GTDB taxonomy): Bacteria > Actinomycetota > UBA4738 > UBA4738 > UBA4738 > DASXAQ01. Next base: position 30,986 of record DASXAQ010000011.1, read on the forward strand.
TCGGGCGGAGCATGGCCCCGCTGTCCGAGGACGCTCGGCGGCAGGTCGGCCGGCGCGCCAACGAGGTCCGCGGGCAGCTCACCGAGGCCGTCGCCGGGCGACGTCGAGACCTCGAGGCAGAGTCCGAACGCGCGTCGCTGCAGGCCGACCGGGTGGACGTCACGCTGCCCGGCCACCGCCCCCGCCCCGGCTCGCTGCACCCGTTCACGCTGATGGAACGCGAGATCGCCGACGTGCTGGCCCGGATGGGCTTTCGCATCGTCGAAGGCCCCGAGGCGGAGACCGAGTGGCACAACTTCGACGCGCTCAACATCCCGCCGGACCATCCGGCCCGCACGATGATGGACACGATCTTCCTCGACGCGCCCGGCGATCGGACGGTGCTTCGCACCCACACGTCGCCGATGCAGATCCGCACGATGGAGGCGCAGCCTCCCCCCGTCTACATCGCCGTCCCCGGCCGCGTGTACCGCAACGAGGACGTCACCGCGAAGAACATGCCGGTGTTCCACCAGATCGAGGGGCTGGCGGTCGACGAGGGCATCACGCTCGCGGACCTGAAGGGAACGCTGGAGACGTTCTTCCGCGCGCTGCTCGGCGAGGACACGAACATCCGGATGACGCCGTCGTTCTTCCCGTTCGTCGAGCCGGGCGCGCAGGTCGAGGTGACGTGCTTCGTGTGCGCCGGCGCGGGGTGCGCCACCTGCGGACGCACGGGCTGGATCGAGCTGATGGGCGCCGGCATGGTCCACCCGGCCGTGCTCGAGAACGTCGGCTACGACCCCGACCGGTTCACCGGCTTCGCGTTCGGCGGCGGGTACGACCGCCTGTCGATGATCCGATTCGGCATCCCGGACATCCGCATGTTGTGGGACAGCGACGTGCGGTTCCTGGAACGGTTCGAGGGGCTCGCATGAGGATCGTCGTCTCCTGGTTGCGGGAGCTGTGCCCGACCGACCTGCCGGCGGACGAGATCGCCGAGCGCATCATCGCGAACGGCGTCCACGTCGAGGAGATCCTTCGACCATGGGACGGCCTCTCGGGCGTGATCGCCGCCCGGGTCGTGGAGAAGCACGCGCATCCGAACGCCGACCGCCTGACCCTGGCCACGCTGGACACCGGCGGCGGCGCCGCGCACGTCGCGGCCGGCGTCGCGAACTGGGAGGTCGGCGACGTCGTGCCGTACGCCCCGCCCGGCTCGCGGGTCCCCGCGCTGGACCAGCCGCTCGGCGTGCGCACGCTGAAGGGCGAGCCTTCCGAGGGCATGATCTGCTCGCCGCACGAGCTGGCGATCTCCGACGACCACGGCGCGATCCTGCTGCTGCCGCCGGACACGCCGCCGGGCACCGACGTGGCCGCGCTGATCGGCCTGACCGACGCCGTGTTCGACATCGAGATCGAGCCGAACCGGCCGGACCTGATGTCGGTGCTGGGGGTGGCGCGGGAGGTGTCGGCGGCGACCGGCGTGCCGCTGGTCCCACCGGACGTCTCGGTGACGGAGAGCCTGGAGCCCTGCACGTCGGTCGCCAGCGTCGAGGTCCGGGATGCGCAGCGATGCCCGCGCTACGTCGCGCGGGTGATCCGCGACGTGCGGGTCCGTCCCGCGCCGCTGCGGGCACAGGCCCGGCTGTTCGTCGCCGGCATGCGACCGATCTCCAACGTGGTGGACGCCACGAACTACGTCCTGCTCGAGCTCGGCCAACCGCTGCACCCCTTCGACCTGCGTCGACTCGACGGCGAGGCGATCGTCGTCCGGCGCGCGGCCGAGGGCGAGGCGATCGTGACGCTCGACGACGTGCAGCGACGCCTGACGGCCGAGGACCTGGTCATCGCCGACCGCGCGAAGGCGGTGGGGATCGCGGGCGTCATGGGCGCGGCCCCCGCCGAGGTGGACGACGCCACGACCGACGTCCTGCTCGAGAGCGCGTACTTCGAGCCCGCCGGCATCATCCGCACGAGCCGGCGGCTGAAGCTGTCGACCGAGGCCTCCCAGCGGTTCGAACGCGGGTGCGACCCCGAGACGCCCGGCCCGGCCGCGGCCCGCGCCGCGCGGCTGATCGCCGAGTGGGCGGGAGGCCGGGTCCTCGGCTCGCCGATCGACGTCGGGAGCGTGCCCGAACGCCACCGCCTGTCGATCCGGCCGTCCCGCGCGTCCTTCTTCCTGGCCGAGCCCGTGGGCGCGGACGAGGTTCGGGGCGTGTTCGACCGCCTCGGGATGGCCAGCGAGCAGACCGACGCCGGGGAGGTCGAGGTGGAAGTGCCCGGCTACCGCATCGATCTACGGCGCGAGGTGGACCTGATCGAGGAGGTCGCGCGCATCCGCGGCTACGCGCGCCTCCCGTCCCGCGTCCCGTGCATCGCCACCGCCGGTGGGTTCGACGACACGTACGCGTTCCGTCGGCGGCTTCGCGAGGCGATGCTGCGCGGCGGCCTTCGCGAGATGGTGGCGCTGTCGTTCGCGTCGCCGGGCGATCTCGGCCTGATGGGACACGACGAGGACGATGCCGTCCGCGTCGCCAACCCGATCGACGCGGAACGGGGGTTCCTGCGCACGAGCCTGGTGCCGGGGCTGGTCCGCGCGCTGCGCCTGAACCTGGATCGCCAGCGGCGCTCCGCCGCGCTGTTCGAGGTGGGACACGTGTTCCGCGTCGACGGCGAGCTTCGCGAATCCGAGCGCGCGGCCTTTGCGATGGCCGGTCCGGCGTGGCCGGGCTACCCGGGCGAGCGCCGCGAGTTCGACGTCTTCGACGCGAAAGGGGCGCTGGAAGCGGTGCTGGGCGCGCTCGGGGTCGATTCGTGGCACGTCGAGCCCGTGGATCACTGGCCCCTGCATCCCGGCCGTTCGGCTCGGGTCCTGCTCGGGGACGACGAGCTCGGCTGGTTCGGCGAGTTGCACCCCCGCGCCGCCCGCGATGCCGACATGGCCGGGCGAGTGGCGGCCGCCGAGCTGGATGTCGACGCGCTGCGGCGCCACGCAAGCCACGCGGCCTCCGCCGCCGACGTGCCGCGGTTCCCGCCGGCCCGGCGCGATCTGTCCTTCGTCGTGGGCGACGACGTGCCGGCCGCCCGCGTCGCCGGCCTGATCGGCCGGGCGGGGGGAGACCTGGTGGACGCGGTGACCCTGTTCGACGTGTTCTCCGGCGATCCGCTGCCGGAAGGTCGGAAGAACCTGGGCTTCTCGGTGGACTTCCGCGCGCCGGACCGAACCCTCACGGACGCCGAGGTCGATGCCGCGGTGACGGCCGTCCGCGACCTGGTCGCGCACGAGGTCGGCGGCGAGCTGCGCACGGGCTGATCGCGGCCGAGGTTCGCACCCCCGGGCCGGGCCGGGTACGATCTGCGCCATGGCACGCAACTTCCTCTCGATCGACGACCTGACCCCCCAGGAGCTGGAATCCCTGCTCGACCTGAGCGACAAGGTGAAGGCGTCTCCGGCCGAGCACGACGAACGCCTCCGACGAACGTCCGTGGCGATGATCTTCGAGAAGCCCTCGACGCGCACGCGCGTGTCCTTCGAGGCGGCGGTCGCCGGCCTGGGCGGCCACCCGCTGGTGCTGTCCTCGACCGAGCTGCAGCTCGGCAGGGGCGAGACCATCGAGGACACCGGGCGGGTGCTTTCCCGCTACGTGGACGCGCTGGTGCTGCGCACGTTCGGCCAGGAGCGCCTGGAGGCCCTGGCGCGAACCGCCACGGTGCCGGTGATCAACGCGCTGTCGGACTTCGAGCATCCATGCCAGTGCCTGGCGGACCTGTTCACCATCCGGGAGCGGCGCGGCGACCTGAACGGGCTGACGCTCACGTACCTCGGCGACGGCAACAACGTGGCCCACTCGCTGCTGCTGGGCGGCGCCAAGTGCGGGATGACCGTCCGCATCGCCACGCCGGTCGGGTTCGAACCGATCCCGCAGGTCGTGCACCGCGCGGAAGAGATCGCGTCGGACTGCGGCGGAAAGATCGAGGTCGTCCACGACCCGATCGCAGCCGCCGACGGGGCCGACATCCTGTACACCGACGTGTGGGCGTCGATGGGCCAGGAGGCCGAGTCCGAGGAGCGCCGGCTGATCTTCCCGAACTACCGGATCGACCAGGCGGCGGTGGACCGGGCCTCGCCGGAGGTCATCGTGATGCACTGCCTGCCGGCGCACCGGGGGCTTGAGATCACCGACGAGGTGATCGACGGCCCGCGCTCGGCCGTCTGGGACCAGGCGGAGAACCGCCTGCACACCCAGAAGGCGCTGTTGCTCCGGCTGTTCGACCGCGCCTGAGCCCGGCCCGTCGGGAGGGCTGGCTAGAATCGCAGTCATGCCGCGCGCCAACGAGACCGTCGAGGCGCTCCTGCAGGAGTACGCGGACCTGCTGTCGATCTCCGGCGCCGACCCCTTCAAGCCGCGGGCCTACGAGAAGGCCGCCCGCGCCGTCGGCGGCTTCCACACGGACATCGCCGGCCTGGACCTGAAGGGGCTCCAGGGGATCCCCAACGTCGGCAAGTCCATCGCCGAGAAGATCCACGAGTACCTCGAATCCGGCTCGATGCCGGCGCTCGAGGAGATGCGGGCGCAGGTGCCCGCCGGCGTCCGGGAGATGATGTCGATCCCGGGCCTCGGGCCGAAGAAGGCCTTCGCGCTGCACCGCGAGCTCGGCATCGCGTCGGTGCAGGAGCTGGCCGAGGCCCTGGACGCCGGCCGGCTGCAGGGCATGAAGGGGTTCGGCGAGAAGACCGAGGAGAACATCCGCCACGGCATCCAGCTCATGCAGCAGTCGGGCGGACGCGTCCAGATCGGCGCCGCCATGGAGGTTTCGAGCGAGATCATCGCGGCGCTGGAAGGCCTGAAGCAGGTCGGGCGGATCGACTTCGCGGGGTCCCTTCGTCGGATGGCCGAGACCATCGGCGACGTCGATATCCTGGTCGCCTCCGACGATGCGGCCCCGGTGATGGAGGCGTTCGCGTCGCTGCCGCAGGCTGCGGAGATCATCGCCCGCGGCGAGACGAAGACGTCGATCCGCACGCGGGCCGGGCTGCAGGTCGACCTGCGCGTCGTGCCGCCGGAGGTGTGGGGCGCGGCGCTGCAGTACTTCACCGGCTCCAAGGCGCACAACATCCGGATCCGCGAGATCGCGGTGCGCAAGGGGCTGAAGCTGTCCGAGTACGGCCTGTTCCGCGTCGAGGACGATTCCCTGATCGTGGCGAAGACGGAGGAGGAGGTGTACGAGCGCCTCGGCATGCCGTGGATCCCGCCCACGCTGCGCGAGGATCGCGGCGAGGTCGAGGCCGCGCTGGCCGGGACGCTGCCCGCGCTGGTGCAGCTCAAGGACGTGCGCGGAGACCTGCACACGCACACGAACCTCACCGACGGATTGGCGTCGCTCGAGCAGATGCTCGAGGCGGCCGCTCAGCGCCGCTACGCCTACTACGCCGTCACCGACCACGCCCCGAACCTGTACATGCAGCGCATGACCGACGAGAAGATCCTGGACCAGCGCGACAAGCTGCGGAAGCTCCAGTCGAAGTACCCGAAGATGACGCTGCTGCACGGCACGGAGCTCAACATCGACGGGGACGGCTCGGTCGACTGGGACGCGGAGTTCCTGGAGGGGTTCGACGTCACGGTGGCCTCGGTCCACACGCTGTTCGGCCAGTCGAAGGACGAGATGACGCGGCGCATCGTGCGAGCGTGCGAGAACCCGCACGTGAACATCATCGGCCACCCCACGGCTCGCATGATCGGGCGCCGCACGCCGATCGAGTTCGACCTGGAGGAGGTCTTCAAGGCGGCGGCGCGAACCGGGACGGCGCTGGAGATCAACGGCTTCCCCGACCGGCTCGACCTGCGCGACGAGCACGTCATGTGGGCTCGCCGGCACGGGGTGAAGTTCTCCGTCGACACGGACTCGCATTCGACGGTGCACCTGGACTTCATGCGGTACGGCATCGGGACCGCGCAGCGCGGCTGGTTGACGAAGGACGACGTGATCAACACGTGGCCGCTGTCGAAGCTGCGCCGGTTCCTTCGCAAGGGCCGCGGCTGAGGGCCGGCCCCGCGCCCCGGCCCCTGTCCCGACGCTTCTCTGCGCGCCCCTCGCCCGTGGTCGCACGCGACCTGCTCGGGCGCCTGCTCGTGCGGGACCTCGACGGCCACACCTTGATGGCGCGGATCGTCGAATGCGAGGCCTACCAGCAGGACGATCCCGCGAGCCACTCGTTCGCGGGGCGCACGGCGCGCAACGAGGTGATGTTCGGCCCGGCCGGGGTTCTGTACGTGTACTTCACCTACGGCATGCACTTCTGCATGAACGTCGTGACCGGTCGAGTGGGTGAGGGCAGTGCGGTGCTGCTGCGCGCCGCCGAGCCGATCGAAGGGCTCGACGCGATGGCCGCCCGCCGGGGCGGCCGCGACGACGCACCGTGGCTGCTCTGCTCCGGTCCCGCCCGGTTGACCGAGGCGTTCGGCGTCGACCGCGCGATGAACGGGACGTCCCTGTCCGATGCGTCGGGCCTCTACCTGGCGGCGGGGCGCGCCGTGCCGGACGAGCGTGTTCGGACCGGCCCGCGCATCGGGATCCGCCGGGCGGCCGACGTTCCGTGGCGGTTCTACGAGGCGGACAGCCCGTTCGTGTCGCCGGGACGTCGCCCGCGCCGGTGAGCGCCCGTTCGCCTGTTACGATCCGCGCGCGATGGCGTCGACGTCGAACAGGGGCGCGGCCGGACAGTTCGACTTCCTGACCCGCAACGCCGCGGAGGTCGTGCCGTCCGACGAGTTGCGCGCGAAGCTGTCCGATGCGGCCGAACAAGGGCGGCCGCTCCGCGTGAAGCTCGGGCTGGACCCGACGGCCGGCGACGTGACGCTGGGGTGGGCCGTCGTCCTTCGCAAGCTCCGCGAGTTCCAGGACCTCGGGCACACGCCGGTGTTGATCGTCGGCGACTTCACGGCGCAGGTCGGAGACCCGTCCGGGAAGTCGGAGACGCGCCCGCGCCTGGACGCCGACGCGGTGCGCTCGTTCGCCGATCGCTTGCTCGGACAGTTCTGGCGGATTCTGGACCGGGATCGAACCGAGGTCCGGTACAACTCGGAGTGGCTCGCGACCATGGGAATGGAGGACGTCCTTCGTCTCACCGCCTCCTACACCGTGGCGCGGATGCTCGAGCGCGATGACTTCGCCAAGCGCTTCGCGGACGGCAAGCCCATCTCGATCATGGAGTTCCTCTACCCGCTGCTGCAGGGAAAGGACTCGGTGGCGGTCGAAGCCGACGTCGAGCTCGGGGGAACCGACCAGACGTTCAACCTGCTCGTGGGACGCGAGCTGCAGCGCGACGCGGGGCAGGAGCCGCAGGTCGCGTTCACCATGCCGCTGCTCATCGGCCTGGACGGGGTCAACAAGATGAGTCAGTCGCTCGCCAACTACGTGGGCATCCAGGAACCGCCCGATGCCATGTTCGAAAAGCTGATGAGCATTCCCGACGAGCTGCTGCCGCAGTACGAGGCGCTGTGCGTGCCGTCGCCGGGCGCTTCGGACATCGTGGGCCGCGCGGGCGATCCGCCGCGGGGCCGGGAGGCGAACGTGGCCAAGCGCGCGATGGCGCGAAGCGTCGTGGCCCTGTACCACGACGACGCGGCCGCGACGGCGGCCGAGGATCGGTTCGACCGCGTGCACCGTGATCGCGCGATCCCCGAGGACGTCCCAGAGGCGGCGCTGCCCGACGACATCGCGGCCGAGGCCACGGTGTGGCTGCCCCGGCTGCTGGCGGCGCTCGGCCTGGCCGAGTCCAATTCGGACGGCCGACGCAAGATCGAAGGAGGAGGCGTCCGTCTCGACGGCGAGGTGGTCTCCGACTCCGGGGCCGAGCTCGTCGTGGCGGAGCTTCCCGGCAGGATCCTGCAGGTCGGTCGCCGCGACTTCGTCCGCATCGCCCCGGCCCGCGGGACCTGACGGGCCCCCCGGGTGCCCCGCCGGAGGGCGTGAAGGGTCCCACCAGCGCAAACGCGGCGTACAGCCGCTCGTTTGCCGAGCCAGAGGGGCGGGTGTACCATACGTGGGCCGCCGGAGCAGGTTCCGGCGGATGAGGAGTGCCCGCGTGCGAGCCGACCTCCTGACAAACAAAGAGGTGGTTGCCTGACGTCGAAGGTCTGAAGATCTCGGACCCGATGACGCCAGGGGTCGCCGGTCGAATGCCGGCGGCCCCTCCTGTTTGTCCGGAGAACGGTTCGAGGGCGGGGCAGGCCTCGCACCTTGAGAACTGAACAGTGTGCCAAAAGCCAGTGCACTCCCGTCATGAGTGAACGGGCTCGCCTTCGGGCGCGTCCCGGATCGAGTGACGCGGAACGTACGTACCTAACAAACGAACCGGACGGTTCAACCGCCCGGATCGACTCTTACGGAGAGTTTGATCCTGGCTCAGGACGAACGCTGGCGGCGTGCTTAACACATGCAAGTCGAGCGTGAACCCCGGGGCTTGCCCTGGGGGGAAAGCGGCGAACGGGTGAGTAACACGTGGGCAACCTGCCCCAGGCTCTGGGATAACTCCGGGAAACCGGGGCTAATACCGGATACTCTCGGACCCCCGCATGAGGGACCGAGGAAAGCTCCGGCGGCCTGGGATGGGCCCGCGGCCTATCAGCTTGTTGGTGGGGTAACGGCCTACCAAGGCGACGACGGGTAGCTGGCGTGAGAGCGTGACCAGCCACACTGGGACTGAGACACGGCCCAGACTCCTACGGGAGGCAGCAGTGGGGAATCTTGCGCAATGGGCGAAAGCCTGACGCAGCGACGCCGCGTGAGGGATGAAGGCTCTCGGGTTGTAAACCTCTTTCGGCAGGGAAGAAGCGAACGTGACGGTACCTGCAGAAGAAGTCCCGGCCAACTACGTGCCAGCAGCCGCGGTAAAACGTAGGGGACGAGCGTTGTCCGGATTTATTGGGCGTAAAGAGCGCGCAGGCGGCCACGCAAGTCGGGTGTGAAAATCCGGGGCTCAACCCCGGACGTGCATTCGATACTGCGTGGCTCGAGGCAGGCAGGGGAGAGCGGAATTCCTGGTGTAGCGGTGAAATGCGCAGATATCAGGAGGAACACCGGTGGCGAAGGCGGCTCTCTGGGCCTGTCCTGACGCTCAGGCGCGAAAGCTAGGGGAGCGAACAGGATTAGATACCCTGGTAGTCCTAGCCGTAAACGATGGGTGCTAGGTGTGGGGCGGCGTTTGACCCGCTCTGTGCCGCAGCTAACGCATTAAGCACCCCGCCTGGGGAGTACGGCCGCAAGGCTAAAACTCAAAGGAATTGACGGGGGCCCGCACACGCGGCGGAGCATGTGGCTTAATTCGATGCGACGCGAAGAACCTTACCTGGGCTTGACATGCGGGGTGAAGCCGTGGAAACACGGTCCTCCTTCGGGAGCCCGCACAGGTGTTGCATGGCTGTCGTCAGCTCGTGCCGTGAGGTGTTGCCTTAAGTGGCGCAACGAGCGCAACCCCTGTTCCATGTTGCCAGCGGGTTATGCCGGGGACTCATGGAAGACTGCCGGTGCCAAACCGGAGGAAGGTGGGGCTGAAGTCAAGTCATCATGGCCCTTATGTCCAGGGCTGCACACATGCTACAATGCGCGGTACAAAGGGCTGCTATCCCGCAA
>DASXAQ010000012.1:0-4034 GCA_036406615.1 Actinomycetota bacterium
GTGGCGCAATCTCGGGCGGCCCGAGGCTGGCCTCTCGGGCGTGCAGTTCGTGGCGGGCGACTACGGCGGGCACCAGGGCCCATACGTCGTGCAGGGCGCGGCCGAGGCTCCGTGGGCCTTCGCGGGGACCGGCCTCGCGAACGGCTCACGATTCGGGAACGGCGGGATCGAGATCGACGCCCGCTCCGCGGCCTCACCGCCCGGGACGCGGGTGCTTGCTTCGATCCCGAACCTGATGGGCCCGGGCCGCACCGCGGAGATGACGTACTACGAGACGCCGGCGGGCGCGAAGGTCTTCGCCGCGGGCGCGCTCAACTTCGGGGCGTCGATCGGCGACCCGGCCGTCGCGCGCCTCGTCCAGAACGTCTGGAATCGCCTCAGCAGCCCCTAAGTCAAGACTCTAGTCACGGCCGCGGCCGGGGGTCATACTCCATTTCTGCCAATGAAGACGCGCTTCCTGCGGCCGATCAGCGTCGTCGTTCTTGCCCTCGGCTGCGTCACCATTCTCGGCGGGAAAGCCGAGGCACGGGCGAAGCTCAGTGCCGCGCCGCAGCTGTCCGTCGGGCCGCCTCTTCCCATCTCGGACCCGGTGTTCCAGAGCCCCGCGCGGAACGAGCAACGGAGCCCGAGGGTGGCGACCGGGAATCTGGTTCAGCTCGTCGTATGGCAGGACCAGCGCGGCTCAACTACCTGGCACATATTCGGGACTATCACTTCGACAACCGGGCCTCCGGCGCCGGGTCGGAATTTCCGAATCGCAAGTGGTCCGGCCGATCAGACGGTTCCCGAAGTCTCCTGGGACGGCCAGAGCTTTCTCGTCGTCTGGTGGGAGTACGGCAGCGGAAGCTCCCCTGAAGGAATCTACGGCGCGCGGGTCAGCCCGTCCGGTGAGATCCTGCAAAGCCGGTTTCCGATCAGAGCGACGGATTCGGTCTTCGAACAGGACCCGGCAGTCGACTGGGACGGGACGCGCCATCTGGTGGTGTGGGAAGAGTGGCCCCAGAACGGAGACATGGACATCTGGGGCGCCTGGGTGATGCCCGACGGCACCGTGTCGGCCCCGTTCACGGTCTCGTCGGCGGCCGATTCCCAGCTCGACCCGGCAACCACGTGGAACGGCACGACGCACCTTGTCACCTGGGACGACATGCGCGCGTCGTTTGCCGGGGCGACGTATGCGAGCAGGGTCGCGGCCGACGGCACGGTGCTCGATCCGGACGGGTTGGAAATCGGCGGCGAGGGGTCCGCTCCTCGAGTTGCCGGCGACAACGAGGGCTTCATGGTCACCTGGCAAGACTCGCGCTTCCAGGTTCCGGGCATCTACGCCGCCCGCGTCTCCAACGCCGGGACGGTGTTCGACCCAGACGGCTTCGCAATCGCTACCGGCCCGTGGGCTCCCGACGAACCGGACATCGCATGGAACGGCACGTACTACCTCGTCACGTGGCAGGAGAGAAGGAACTTCGACCTGACTCAGAGCTACGCAACGCGTCTCGATCCTCACGGCACGATCCTCGACCCCGGGGGGTTTCTCGTCGTCGATGACGTGTGGGAGGACGAGAAGCCGGCTGTCGGTGCTCGTCCGGGCGGCTTTCTCGTCGTCGACAACGATGCGCACCTTGGCCAGGCGGGACAGGGGCTGGACATCCTCGCGCGACGCGTGTCGAATGCAGGCGAGGTCGAGGATCCGGCAGGGATCCTGATGAGCATCGCGCCGAACATCCAGTACTCGGACGCGGTCGCCTGGGACGGTACGAACCACCTCGTCGTCTGGACGGACGACCGTAACGGGAACGACGACCTCTACGCCGCCCGGATCGCGCCCGACGGCCACAGCCTCGACGGAACCGGGATTCGCATCACGCACGCCTCGGGTAACGAGTCGAGCCCCGCGGTTGGGTGGGACGGTTCGCGGTATCTGGTCACTTGGAACGAAGGGAGCCTGCCGACCGATGCGGACCTCTGGGGAACGATCGTGCGCCCGGATGGCGTCGTCGAGCACCCAGAGGGTTTCCCGATCTCGCTAGCGCCGCAGGCACAGGTCGACACCGATGTTTCGGGCGGAAACGGTTTCCTCGTCACTTGGACGAACGCTCCGTACGACGAACAAGAGGTCTACGGCACACGGGTCACGGACGACGGCACGGTCGTGAATCCCGACGGAACCCGATTCTCGACCGAGGCAGGCAAGCAGGCTTATCCGCACGTGGCGTGGAACGGCTCCGAGTGGTTGGTCGTGTGGCAGGACATTCCGGACTCGGGATTCGACGTTGGCGCCACGCGGGTCAGTGCGACCGGTCAGGTGCTGGACCCAGACGGCATCGCGATCTCTCACCGGACCGATTCCACCGAGGCGAACCCAAACGTGACTGCTGCCGGCGACGGGACATTCTTCGTGGTCTGGGAGGACAACCGCGACGACGGTGACTCGGTGTTCGACACGTACGGAACGCGGATCAACGGCGCCGGCCACATCCTCGATCCGACCGCGATCCGGATCTCCGACGGGCACGCTGAAATCGAGAGATCTGAAGTCGCCTGGACCGCCTCCCACTATGTCGTGGCCTGGAAGGAAGGCTCAACGGTGTTGGTTGCCAAGACCGTGTCGGCCGCTGGTCAGCCCGATTCGTCGGCGGCGATCGTCGAGAACCAGTTCTCTACCGCGATCTCGCTGAGTGGAGGTCCGCCCGGCCGCGTCGCGCTCGTTTACACGCGCTTCCTGGACGAGGATCCGTTTTTCGGAGTTTTTCGCCTGGTCGGGCACTACCTCGATGCGGCCGATCCGCCTCCTCCCGCACCGCCTCCTCCGCCACCACCGCCACCGCCGCCTCCGCCTCCGCCTCCGCCTCCATCTGCGCCGGTCCGTTGCGTCGTGCCACGAGTCGTGGGGATGACCCTTGCTCGCGCCAGAAAGAAAATCGTCGCGCGACACTGCTCCGTGGGGCGCCTGCGCAAGGTCCGGTCGAAACGCCGCGGAAAGGTTCTCTCACAAAGCCCCAAGGCGGGAGCCCGAAAGAAGCGGCGCTACCCAGTGCGTTTGGTCGTCGGGCGACGCTAAGTCGAGTAGTCGTAGAAGCCGCGGCCGGTCTTGCGGCCCAGCCGGCCTTCGGCGGCCATCTCGCGGAGGCGCTCCGGCGGCTTCGCGCGCTCGTCGCTCGTCGCCTCGTACATCGCCTCCGCGGCATGGATGTGGATGTCGATCCCGACCAGGTCGACGAGCGTGCACGGCCCCATCGGCCACCCCACGCCCTTCGTCATCGCCGTGTCCAGGTCTTCGGGCGTGATCCCTTCGTCGAGGAGGCGGATGCACTCGTTCAGCGTCGGGACGAGGATCCGGTTGACGATGAAGCCGGGCGTGTCGTTCGCCCGCACGGGCTGCTTCCCGGCCTGCTCGGCCCAGGCATACCCGGCCTCGACCGCCTCGTCGGAGCTCTTCTCGGCACGGATGATCTCGACGAGCGGAAGCAGCGGCGCCGGGTTGAAGAAATGCATGCCGATCACACGCTCGGGCCGCTCCACCGCCTCGGCGATCGCGTGGATCGGGATCGCCGATGTGTTCGACGCCAGGATCGCGTCCGCGCCGACGATGCGGTCGAGCTCGGCGAACACCTCTCGCTTCGGCTCGAGCTCCTCGACGATCGCCTCGATAACGAGGTCGCAGCCGGCGAGGTCGGCGAGCTCGGTCGTGAACGTCAGGCGGCCGAGGGTGGCGTCTCGCTCCTCGGCGGTGGCGTTGCCCTTCTCGACCGCACGCCCGACGTAGTGCTCGATCTTCTCCCGCGCGAGCTCGTTCAGCTCGTCGCTCACCTCGCGCCCGACGGTCTCGAAACCGGCCTGCGCCGAGACCTGCGCGATGCCCGCGCCCATCGTGCCCAAACCGACCACTCCGACCCGACGAATCACCGGCGCGATGGTAACGGGAAGACGCCGACCCTCTCACCCGTCTAGGAGCTACATGACGCGGTTTCTCCTCGCTCTCCTCGTTCTCGGCCTCCTCTCCCTAGCCGTCTTCGGCGCATGCATGGCGGCCGTGC
>DASXAQ010000013.1:0-7258 GCA_036406615.1 Actinomycetota bacterium
GCAGCTGCCCGACGTGCGTGTACGTGCCGCCGGCTCCCGGCTTGTAGGCGTTGATCCGCCCGTTGCCGAAGTTGCCGATGAGCAGGTCGTTGCTGAACCGGCCGAAGTCGGACGGCGACTTCCTGTACGCCACCGACTTCCACAACGCGCGGATCGACATGTTCGACGGGAACTTCAACCTGGTCACGCCCGCGGGCGCCTTCCAGGACCCGAGCATCCCGAAGGGCTACGGTCCGTTCGGCATCCAGAACATCGACGGCACCCTGTTCGTCACCTACGCGAAGCAGGACGCCGACAAGGAGGACGACGTCGACGGGCGTGGGCTGGGGTTCGTCGACATGTACGACACGAGCGGCAACCTGCTCGGCAGCGTCGCGCGGCGCGGCACGCTGAACGCCCCGTGGGGGCTGGCGATGGCGCCGTCCGACTTCGGCCGGTTCAGCAACGACCTGCTCATCGGCAACTTCGGCAACGGGCGGATCAACGCCTACAAGCCGGGAGCCGGCGGCACGTACACGCACGTCGGGCAGCTGCACCTGCAGAACGGCAGCGTCATGGCGATCTCCGGCCTGTGGGCGCTGGAGTTCGGCAACGGCAGCGCGGCCGGCGACACGAACCAGCTGTTCTTCACGGCGGGTCCCGGCGACGAGTCGCACGGGCAGTTCGGCATGATCGAGGCCAGCGGCTCCTAGTCGAAGGCCGTACGAGAACGACGCGGTGAGCTACAGGGCTGCGTAGGTGGCGTAGTCGGCCTCGACCTTCGGGACCATGTCGAGGACGTACTGGCCACCTGCGCAGCCGCCGCACCAGTCCGAGGCGTTGACCGCGCGAGCGGTGGTCATGGCGTCGGCGCACGCCGACAGGGACGAGACGATCGTCTGGTACCCGTGGCCGGACAGCCCCAGCGTCAGGCGGTTGGCCGTCAATCCCTGCCCGAGCGAACGGTAGTTCTGCACGCCGGAACCGTTGAACGACGTGGAGCCCGGCATGTGGTACGTCGTGGCCAGCGGGTTCCAGGCGGCCTGCGTGAACTCCGCGACCTGCCACGAGACCATCGCGACCATGTTCGCGTGGCAGTGGGAGGCGCCAAGCTGCGACAGGAACAGCCCCGCCCACGTGCCGTAGGAGACGTGCGAGCCGCCCTGGAAGACGCTGCTGACGGCCGCGAGCTCCTCGGCGCGCAGCTGCTTGCGCAGCTTTGACACCAGGTCGACGGCCTGGGTTCGAAGCGCGTTCAGGTTCGCGATCGTCTGCTGCTGCGCGGCGATCGCCGCGTCCTTCGCCTGCTGCTGCTGGTTCAGCTCGTTCAACAGCGCACCCTGTTCCGACAGCAGCTGCGCCAGCGTCGCCTTCTGCCGCGTGAGCTGCGCCTCCACGTTGGCGATCTGCTCGGCGACGTCGGCGTCCTGCTGCGTGAGGGCCCCGACGAACTGGATCCGGTCGTTCAGGTTCGAGATCGACGAGGCGCCGAGCACCATCTCCAGGGACCCCAGCGGCCCCTGCACGTACGCGGTTCGGACCAGGGCGTCCATCTCGTCGTGCAGGCGCTGGTCCTCGGCCTGCGCGGTGGCCAGTTCGCCCTGGGTCCAGGCCAGGTTCGAGGAGATCGCGTCGACCTTCGCCTGGACCTGCGTGATGCTGGCCTGGACGGCGGCGAGCTGGGCCTGCAGGTTCGCCAACGAAGCCTGTTCGCTCGAGATCCTGGCTGTCACGGACGCCAGCTGGGCCTTCGCGCTGTTCAGCTTGGAGCGGGTGGATGCGGACGCGCCCGGCGCGGGCGTGCCGATCAGCAGGGCCACCAGCAGCGTCGCGACGGCTCCGACCGCCGCCCGGCCGGTGCGGGGAAGGAGCACCGCGGGGGACTTCATGGGCCCAACAACCTACCCGGATCGGGCAAAGGCCGCCACCCCCGACAAGCCAGTCGCGCGAAAACGCAGGTCAGCGGCCTCTTGAGCTACAGGAAGGGCTTCAGCACCATGTCGGCGACGATCAGGATCAGCAGCGCGAGCTCGATCCGCGACGCGAGGAAGATCCGCCGCACGAGCACCGGAACTTCCCGAGAGGCGGCGCCTTCCTGCTCCCAGGCCCTCTTGACCTTCCCGAGGGTCGGCCCGATGTAGAACGCGCCGGAGACGAACGAGTACGCGAACATCCCAAGGGCGATCGCCACCCAGAACTGATGGAACGACCACGGGCCGATGATCACCATCCAGATCCCGAGGCCCAGCAGGATGAGCGAAGCCGGCATGAACACGCGCGTGCCGACGAACTCGAAGTCGACGGCCGTGTCGTACACGCGCTGCGGGTCGCCGGTGCGGTCGATTCGCGTCCCGAGGACCTGCAGCGCGATCGCGCCGCCCACCCAGGTGATGGCCATCAATATGTGCAAGAACAGGAGCCAGGAGTACAGCGTGGCGATCACGGGCAGCCTCCATCGGACGAGGACTCTGAACGTCGGCCCGAAGTGTGCCAGCGAGCCGCGGCCGGCGCAACGACAAGGCGATCGCGCGACGAATTCTTCGGCGAAAAGTTGACGGTGCGCGCACCATGCTCTTTACTTGCAAGTTCCGTTGCATCACCGAGGGCAAAGGAGGTGGCAGATCGTGAATCACACGAAGGGATCGACGACGTGGCTCGTCAAGCTCCCGGCCGCCGCCTGCCGGATCACCGGCGCCTTCGGGAGCGGGTCCTGACCCCGGCGAGCCCCGCCGGTTCCCGCTGAGGCGGGTCACCCCGATCCCAACCGCCGCTCCTGGGCGTTCGCATGCCCGAATGCGGTTTGTCACACCCGCACGTCACGATGTCGACTTCGACGAGAGGAGCACTGCCATGTATCCACCGCTGTCCCCTTCGCTTCGATCGGATCTGCAGCGCGAGCATCACGCCGAGCTGGATCGGCGTGCGCGTCACCGTTCGCGCTGGGCGCTGCACCTCAGCCGGGCGGAGGCGTTCGCCTCCAGAGCCGGGCCGCGCCGCCGGTCCGAACCGGCTGCGCGCCAGCCCGAACGGGTCGCAGACCCGTCCGCGGCCGGCGTGGGCTAGCATCCGGTCGGAGGCGGGTCTCGACGGACCCGATGAGCGCGTGAGCGAACGGCCGGTGACGGGCGGGCGGCCTCGCCGTTGACCAGCAACGGCTACGGCGAGGCGGCCAGCCCCACCGGCCCCCTCACGCGCGTGCTCGTTCGCGAGCCAGCCGACGCAGGCGCGTGGCGCGAGTACGGCTGGCGCGCGAAGCCCGATCCCGCAGCGATGCGGGCCGAACACGACGGGTTCTGCGAACGGCTCCGCGAAGCCGGGGCCGACGTCGTGGTGGGCACGACGCCCGTGCCGGGCAACCCCGACGCGGTCTACGTGCGCGACACGACGCTGGTCGCACCTGCCGGCGCCATCCCGCTCCGGCCCGGCAAGCCGGGGCGCCGTTCGGAACCGCCTGCGTCCGCGGCGGACCTTGACGCCGCCGGCGTTCCCGTCCAGGCGGCGATGCCGGAACCCGCGACGGCCGAGGGGGGCGACATGTTCTGGCTGGACGACGCGACGCTGCTCGTGGGCCGAAGCTACCGCACGAACGACGACGGCATCGCGTGCCTGCGCGAGCGGCTGCCCGGCGTGGACGTGCTGGCCTTCGACCTCCCGCACCTGCGCGGTGCGAGCGAGGTGCTGCACCTGATGTCGTTGATCAGCCCGCTCGACCGCGACCTGGCCGTGGCCTTCCCGCCGCTCATGCCGGCACGGCTGGTCGCGTTGCTTCAGCAGCGCGGCATCCGCCTGGTGGAGGTTCCCGAGGAGGAGTTCGAATCCATGGGGCCGAACGTCCTGGCGCTCGGCCCACGGGTCGCGCTGGCCGTCGAGGGCAACCCGCAGACTCGCCGCCGGATGCAGGACGCCGGCGTCGACGTGCGCGTCTACCGCGGCGACGAGATCAGCGCCAAGGGCGAGGGCGGCCCGACGTGCCTCA
This sequence comes from Actinomycetota bacterium, assembly GCA_036406615.1. Lineage (GTDB taxonomy): Bacteria > Actinomycetota > UBA4738 > UBA4738 > UBA4738 > DASXAQ01. Next base: position 3,956 of record DASXAQ010000013.1, read on the forward strand.
CGCTGCCGTTGTCCCGCGGGGCGTAGTTCGTGTCCGCCGCAGCCGCAGGAGCGTCCGCCGGCGACGGCCCGCCGCTCCCGTTCGCGCAGCTGGACTTCCTGTACACCCCGAGCGGCGACGTCGCGGCCGACATGGCGTGGTTCGTCGACGTCGCCGGCGGACGCATCGTGTTCGCGATCGAAGGCATGGGGGCGCGCGTCGCGGCCGTCCGGCTGACGCCGGGGCCGCCGCTGCTGTTGCTGACCGATCACGTCGAGGGCGAGCGCCCGATCATGATCTACCGGGTGGACGACCTGGACGCCAGCCTCGAAGAGCTGGCCGCCCGTGGTTGGGAGCGCCAAGGCACCTTCGAGATCCCGCATGGCCCCTGCTGCTCGTTCGCGTCTCCGGGCGGCCATCGCGTGGCGCTGTACCAGCTGGTGCGCCCCGAGGTGGCCGAGCACTTCGAGGGCCGGCGCGACTTCTGATTGCCCATCGCGAACCGCACACCTCCCCCGATGGATGCTTGGGGTCGCCCCCCCGCGTTCGCCCCATCCCGGGAGAGGACATCGGTAGGATCGCCTTTCGTTGAACCGCACATGAGGGGGTTGCCGTGACCGGGCGGAACGAAGCGATTGATCACGTCGTGGTGGTGCTCTTCGAGAACCGTTCGTTCGACAACATGCTCGGACATCTGTACGGCCCCGGCGATGGCAAGACGTTCGATGGCGTGATCGGGAAGGAGCTGAGCAACCCGATCCCGGACTGGGCCGAGCACGGCACGGACGGGAAGATCGTGCGGTACACCGTCGCGACGGACATGGACTCGCCCAACCCGGACTCGGGCGAGGAGTGGTACCACACGAACACCCAGCTGTTCAACGTCCTCGACGAACACAACCGCTTCAAGATCGGGGAGCAGGTGACCGCGCCGTGGAACGCGCCGCCACCGGGTGCGCCACCGACGATGGACGGGTTCGTCACGGACTACATCAGCACGTTCACCGCCGAGATGGGCCGTCAGCCCACCTTCGAGGAGTACGCGCACATCATGACGGGCTACACCCCGGAGCACCTGCCGGTGCTGAGCGGGATCGCACGCGAGTTCAGCGTGTTCGACCACTGGTTCTCGGAGGTGCCGTCGCAGACGTTCATGAACCGCTCCTTCTGGACGGCGGCGACATCGTCCGGATTGGTCGTGAACGCTCCGGCGAGGAAGTGGCTCTCGAAGAACCACGGGGAGACGATCTTCGAACGGTTGGAGGCCCACGGCAAGACCTGGAGGGTCTACATCATGGAGCCCATGCCGCTTTCGTTCACCGGGATCATCCACTATTCGCGACTGAAGGAACGGCTGGCCACACACTTCGTGCCGTTCGCCGAGTTCGAGCGGGACTCGGCGGCGGGGACCCTGCCCGACTTCTCGTTCATCGAACCGAACTTCATCAGCGGCCACGGCGACTATCATCCGGCGTTCGGTCGTTCATTCGCCGGTATGGACGTCGAATCCATGGACCCCCCGTCCTCCGTGCTTGCGGGAGAGGCGTTCCTGGAGCGCATCTTCAACGCCTACCGCTCCAGCACCCAGGAGTCGGGCTCGAACGTCTGGAACACCTCCCTGCTGATCGGCTGGGATGAGCCGGGCGGAACCTACGATCACGTGCCGCCGGGAGCCGCCCCGCCGCCCGACCCCGATGCACCGGCCGGCGAATTGGGGTTCACGTTCGACCGATCCGGTTACCGCGTGCCGGCGGTCCTCGTCTCCCCCTGGATCCCGAAAGGCTCGGTGTTCAACGACGAGTTCCGCCACACATCCCTGATCGCCACCTTGCGGAAATCCTGGAACCTCGGCGGCGCGTTCACGCAGCGTGACGCCTCGGCACGAACGTTCGATGACGTGTTCACCCTCGACGAGCCACGAGATCCCGCGACCTGGACGACCATCACCGCCCTTCCGGTTCCAGCCTGGCACCTCGACGACGCGGCCCTCGCCAGGGGGCTCAGCGGACTCGGAAGGACCATCGCTCAGGGCATCATCGAACACGCCACGGAGCTCGGGGTCGAGCTCCCACTTGGGCTCGACAAACCTGAGGCGATCACCGCCGAGGTCATCATCGACGTTCTCCGCCGCATCGCCCGGCACTACTTTCCCCTCCTGGCGCCGGACGCCGCACCCAGGGCTCCGGCTCCAGTGGCGTGACTCAGGTGCCCGCCCGGTCAAGAAGCGCTCATGGCGAATTGGAAGCCGGCGGACCCGTTTCGGGTCCGCCGGCTTCGGGGAGAGCCGCTCGCGTGCTCGGGCTAGGGAGCCAGCTGGCGGCCGTGCAACGCTGCGGGGGTTCCGGCTTGCGGCGCTGAGGGCGTGGACGTCGTGGTGGTTGGCGGCGTCGCGGGCAGGCCCAGCATCAGCCGTCCGTGCATCGCCTTGAGCTGCGCCAGCTGCGCGGCGTCCGAGGTGATTCCCGGGACTCCGATGGCCGGGGTCACGGCGCCGTGCGAGGCTGCCCGGTTCAGTGCCCGCTCGCCCGAGGCGGGGAACGGCGCTGCCTGCGGAACGGCCGCGACGCGCTCGGGAGCGCCGACCGACGTCGGCTGCGACGGCGCGGTCACCCGTCCGAGGACGAGCCCGCCGGCCAGCACGCCGCACAGGACGATCGCCGCCACGGCCCACCGGCCCCACCCGGTCTGCCGCCGACCCTGGTAGCTGAGGGTTCCTGCGTTGGTGCCCATGTCCTCCTCCTTCCCTCCCACACCGATACGTTGCGCCCACGGTACGGACGGGCTGCTCGCCGGTCGGTGCCGACCGCCACCTCCCGGGCGTGATGTCCGACACGTCCGCGACAATGGGCCGCGTGCGCTTCGCCGAGATCGCCCGGACCTCGTCGGACGTCGCCGCCTCGTCGTCGCGGCTGGCCAAGATCGAACGGCTCGCCGCGTGCCTGCGCGGCCTGAGCGCGCAGGAGGCGCCGATCGCTGTCGCGTACCTCTCCGGCTATCTGCCGCAGGGCTCGGTCGGCGTCGGCTGGGCCTCGATGCGGGACCTGCCGGAGCCCGCGCGGCGCGCGACGCTGGAGCTGTCCCGCGTCGACGCGTCGTTCGGCAAGATCGCGGCGGCTTCCGGCCCCGGATCACAGTCGATCCGGCGCGAGGCGCTCCGATCCCTGTTCGGGCGGGCCACGGAGGCCGAACAGCGGTTCCTGCGCGGCCTGCTGTCGGGCGAGCTGCGCCAGGGTGCGCTCGAGGGCGTGATGGTCGAAGCGGTCGCGCGGGCCGCGGAGGTCCCGGCCCCCGAGGTCCGGCGCGCGGTGATGCTGGCAGGCGACC
>DASXAQ010000014.1:0-13122 GCA_036406615.1 Actinomycetota bacterium
CTACCATGGCGTGTCGCGCGAAGCGGTCCCGGCCCGCGAGCTGCGGGCGTTCGAGCACGAGTACCCGTTCGCGTGGCTCGGGATCCTCGCGGCCGTGCCGCCGTCGACCGACGAGCTGATCTACGCCTCGCACGATCGCGGGTTCGCGCTGCACAGCCTGCGGTCTCCCGACATCAGCCGGCTGTATCTGCAGGTGCGTCCGGACGAGGACATCGAAGCCTGGCCGGACGAGCGGATCTGGGAAGAGCTTCGTGTGCGCCTGAGCGACGACCGCGGGTGGACGCTGCGCGACGGGCCGGTGATGGAGAAGGGCATCGCGCTCATGCGCAGCTTCGTCGTGGAGCCGATGCAGTTCGGGCGGCTGTACCTGGCGGGCGACGCGGCGCACATCGTCCCGGCGACCGGAGCCAAGGGGCTGAACCTCGCCGTCCACGACGTCCGGGTGCTCTCGGAGGCGATCGGCGAGTGGTATCGCTCGGGCTCCGCCGCGGGGCTCGACGACTACACTCGCCGGTGCCTGAGCCGGGTGTGGCGCGTCCAGGAGTTCTCCTCGTCGATGAGTTCGATGCTCCACCGTTTTCCCGACGACGACGGCGGCTTCCGGCGGCGTCTGCAGCTTGCCCAGCTGGACTACGTGACGGGGTCCGAGGCCGCCGCCAGGAGCCTGGCGGAGAACTACGTGGGCCTGCCCCACGAATGAAAGGAGGCTCGCGGTGGCCGGCAAGGCGCAACTTCCCTACCGCAGCGAGGTCGTGGGAAGCCTGCTCCGTCCCGAGTACCTGAAGGAAGCGTTCGCGAAGGCCGAACGCGGCGACATCTCGCAGGACGAGCTCATCCGGACCCAGGACCGCGCCGGGCTCGAGGCGATCGCCGTGCAGGAAGACTGCGGGATCGACGTCATCACGGACGGCGAGGTGCGCCGCGCCTTCTGGTTCGACCCGCTGACGACGAGCCTGGCCGGCTACAACCCCGAGGTGCCCGCGCCCGTGCCGTTCACTGCCGGCGCGGGCAAGCAGTCCGAGGCTCCGCCGAAGCTCCCCGCCGTGACCGACACGCTGCGCTACCGGCGTAACCTCCCGCTGCAGGAGTTCTCGTTCGTCTCCGCGAACGCGCACACGCCGGCCAAGAGCACGATCGCCGGCATGACGTATGCGAGCGTCCTGTGGGTCCCCGGCTACTCGGACACCGTGTACCCCGACCGCGACCGCTACATGGACGAGGCGCTGGCGCTGATGAAGCGCGTCGTCCGCGAGGTCGTCGACGCCGGCTCGAACTACGTGCAGCTCGATTCGCCGCGGTACACGCACCTGGTCAGCGAGGAGGGCCGGGAGAACCTGCGCCGCGTCGGCCTGGACACCGAGACGTGGCTCGCCCAGATGATCGCGATGGACAACGCGCTGATCTCGGAGTTCCCCGACGTGACGTTCGGCGTGCACCTGTGCCGCGGCAACCACCGCAGCATGTGGTCGGTCGAAGGCGGCTACGACACGATCGCCGAGCAGCTGTTCAACGACCTGGCGTGCGACCGCATCCTGGCGGAGTACGACTCGCCGCGGGCGGGGACGTTCGAGCCGTTGCGCTTCGTGCCGCAGGACAAGGTCGTCGTGCTCGGCCTGATCACGACGAAGGAGCCGCAGCTCGAGGACCCGGACGAGCTGAAACAGCGCATCGAGGAGGCGGCGCGGTTCGTGCCCATGGACCGGCTGGCGCTGTCGCCGCAGTGCGGCTTCGCCTCGACGATGCCCGGCAACCTGGTGACGCCAGACGACCAGCGGGCCAAGCTGGAGCTGCTCGGCTCCGTCGCGCGCGACGTCTGGAGCTGAGCCGCGGCCAATCCGACAGGCGACGACGACCGTACCCCTGCGGTGTGGCACGGCCGACGGCCACTCGCTCCGCACGCACGGAACGAAGGGGATGACGGGATGCGACGGACGCCTCGATCGCTGATCGCACTGGCCGGCCCGGCGCTGCTGGCGCTTGTCGCGCTGGCGCCGCTGGCCGTGCCGACGCCGGCGAGAGCCGCCGCGCTCGCGCGCAGCGCGCCCGCGGCGGGCGGACCGAGCGCCACCGCGTGGCCGCAGTACGGCGGCTCGGCGACACACCGGGGCGCGAACCCCTTCGAGCACACGTTCACCCCGGGCAACATCGGGTCGTTGAAGGTCGCGTGGCGCGGCATCTACGGGACGACCGCCACCGACGAGTCCTCGCCCGTCGTGGCCAACGGCGTCGCGTACATCGCGGGGTTCGACGGCAAGGTCTCGGCGTTCTCGACGGCAGGCTGCGGCACTCCGAAATGCATGCCGCTGTGGCAGGGGAGCACCGACAACGACATCACCGCCGCCCCCGCGGTCGGCGGCGGCACGCTGCTGGTCGCGTCCGCCGACCACTTCCTCTACGCGTTTCCCGCGGCCGGCTGTGGCGCCCCCACGTGCGAGCCGTTGTGGAGGGGACGGCTCGACGGCGCCGACGTGGACTCGTCGGTCGCCGTCGCGGACGGGCTGGCGTACGTGGGCACGTACGACCGCGGGCGGCTCGACGCCTTTGCGATCTCGGGCTGCGGCGCCGCCGTGTGCGATCCCGTGTGGGCCGGCCAGGGCGGCGGTCACCTCGTGACCTCGCCCGCGATCGGCGATGGGAGCGTGTTCATCGGGTCCGACGACGGCCACCTCTACGTCTTCCCGGCCGCGGGCTGCGGCGCGCCTCGCTGCGCGCCCTCGTGGACGGCGAGCCTGCACGGCCCGGCGTTCTCGGTCGCCCCCACGTTCGCCGATCACACGGTCTTCATGGGGTCGCGCACGTTGTACGCGTTCGACGCGCGCGGCTGCGGCGCGCCCACCTGCCTGGCGCTGCGGTCCTACGACCTGGACGACGCGGGTCTCCTCGGCGCGCCGGCGGTGGCGGGCAACCTGCTGTTCGCCTCGACCCAATCGACGCCGAACCCGAACACCGAAGGCGTGGTCGCGGCGTTCCCGCTCCACGGATGCGGCGCGCAGCTGTGCGAGCCGCTCTGGACGGGCATCAACTTCGGCGCGGGCTTCGAGTCCTCCCCGGTGGCGGCCGGCGGCCTCGTCTTCGTCGCGAAGGGACCGGCGTCGGGGTTCCCGGTCGACGCCGGGCTGTTCGCCTACGACGTGCACGGGTGCGGGTCGGCCGTCTGCGACCCGCTCGCGTTCGTGCAGGTCGGCCCCGACCAGTTCTACCTGAGCTCGTCGCCGGCGGTGACGGGCGGGCAGATCATGTTCGGCTCAGGCAACAACGACGACGGAACGAGCGATCTATACGTCCTGTCGCTGCCCGGCTCCTGAGGCTTCCTCGGCGAGCGCCTCCTGCGCGGCGGCGAAGGCCGCGTTCGCGGCGGGGATCCCCGCATAGACGGCCGTGTGCAGCAGGACCTCCGCGACCTCCTCCTGCGTGAGGCCGTGGCGCAGCGCCGCCTTCACGTGCATCGGGATCTCCGATTCGCAGTGCAGCGCCGTCAGCACCGCGAGCGTGATGCACGAACGCGTCCGGCGATCCAGGCCCGGCCGCGACCACACGTCGGCCCACGCGTAGCGCGTGATGAAGTCCTGGAAGGCCGCGTTGAACGGCGTCGTCTCCGCCTCCGCGCGATCGACGTGGTCGTCGCCCAGGACCTCTCGCCGGACTCGCTCGCCGTGTTCGTGCTGAGAATCGCTCACGGTTCCTCCTCGGGGGTGGCTCGGTTCAGCTGTTCCAGGATCAGTCCGGTCACGACGTCCGGACGCTCGACGTTGGCCAGGTGCGCGGCGGGGTCGATCACTTCCAGCCGCGCTCCGGGGATCGCGGCCGCGAGGTCCGCGGCGACGGCGGGCGTCACCGCCGGATCCTGGGCCCCGGCGATGACCAGCGTCGGCGCGCGGATCGATCCGAGGTCGGGACGAAGGTCCGTACCGGCCACGACCCCGCAGCAGTTCGCGTATCCCTCCGACGGCGTGTTCGCGATCATGGCCCGCATCCGTGCGATGACGTCGGGGTGCCCGGCCGCGAAGGCGGGCGTGAACCAGCGGCCCACGACCGTGTCGGCCACCGCGTCGGTGCCGGCCGCGCGCACGATCGCGGCGCGCTCGAGCCACGGGTCCGGCGGCCCGAACCACGCTGTCGTGCAGCACAGGGTCACGGTTCGCACCCGCTCCGGCGCGCGGGTGGCGATCCACATCGCCACCAGCCCGCCGAGCGAGAGCCCGCACACGTGCGCGTCGCTCACGCCCAGCCGATCCAGCAGCGCCAGGGCGTCCGCCCCCAGGTCTTCGATCCCGTACGGCCCGGGCGAGACCGGCGAGTCGCCGTGCCCCCGGTGGTCGTAGCGGATCACCCGAGACCGGTCCGACAGCGCGTCGGCCTGCGGCTCCCACATCGCCAGCGCACTGCCGAGTGAGTTCGACAGCAACAGCGGGGGGGCGCCGTCGGGCCCGTCGACCCGGTGATGAACCTCGACGGCGGCCGCCCGATTCACGCCGGCCCGCCGGACTCGTGCGCGCGAAGCGCGCGGTCGACGAACGCGCCGGCGCTGCCGAGGTAGCCGGCCGGATCGAACAACTGCTCCAGCGCGGCACGGTCGAGGACCGCGGCGACATCGGGCAGCTCGGACAGCGCGTCGACGAGCGGCCGGCCCGACGTCGCCGCGTCGAGCGCCGCGCGTTCGATCAGGTCGTGCGCGGCCAGCCGCCCGACCGAGGGCGTTAGCGCCATCGCGACCCGCTCGGTCATGATGGCCCCGCCGGACAGGTCGAGGTTCGCGCGGATCCGGTCCTCGTCCAGCTCTAGGTGCTCGAGGCACTCCCGCAGCCACGACGCCGCCGACCCCACGGTAAGAAGCAGCTCCGTCAGCGGGCGCCACTCCGCGTGCCAGGCGCCGGCGGCGCGCTCGTGCTCCTGCACCATGGAGGCGAGCAGTGTCGAGGTCAGGCCGGGCGCCTGCATCGCGCAACCCAACGCGGCCACCGCGGCGACGGGGTTGCGCTTGTGGGGCAGCGTCGACGACCCGCCGGACGCGCCCTCGCGCGCTTCCGCCACCTCGGTCTGCGCGAGCAGCGTGACGTCGCGCGCCGGTTTGGCGATCGCGCCGGCGGCGACGCCGAGCGCGCCGGCCAGCTCGCCGACGCGCGTGCGTTCCGTATGCCACGCCAGCGCGGGCTCCTCGAGCCCCAGCTCCTCGGCGAGGTGGCCGAGCACCGCGAGGCCGGCGTCGCCGAGCGCCGCCAGGGTTCCGGCCGCGCCGCCGAACTGGACCGCGAGGCGCTCGTTCGCCCGGCGCACCGATGCGGCCGCCGCATCCAGTCCCGACATCCACCCGGCCGCCTTCAGGCCGAACGCGATGGGCACGGCTTGCTGCAGCAGCGTCCGGCCCGCGGCCGGCGTGTCGCGGTGTGCGCGCGCGAGCGCCGCCGCCGCGTTCGACGCCCCGGCGACGTCGGCCAGGAGCGGCTCCAGGGCTCGTCGCGCGACCAGCATGGCGGCGGTGTCCAGGACGTCCTGACTGGTCGCACCCACGTGGACCTGCCCGGCCGCGCTCCCTTCGACGGCGTCGGTCAGCGCTCGCACGAGCGGGCCGACCGGGTTGCCGATGCCCGCCGCGTCGCGGCCGATGGCGGCAACGTCGAACTCGACGGTGTCACAGGCGCGGGCGATGGCGTCGGCGTCGGACGCGGCGATCACGCCTGCTCGCGCCTCGGCCCGCGCGAGCGCCGCTTCGACGTCCAGCATCGCCCGCAGCCACGCGGGGTCGTCGACGCGCTCCGCGACGGGGCCGCGGCTCAGCACGCCGTCGAAGAGCCCGCGCGCGGCCGGCGGCTCAGACGTCGAAGAAGACGGTTTCACCTTCCCCCTGCAGCCGGATGTCGAACCGGTACCCGTCGTCGGCCCGCTGCGCGACAAGGGTGGCACGATTCCCCGGGTCGGTCACGGAGCCGAGCACCGGGTCGGCCGCGTTCGCTTCGTCCTCGTCGGGGAAGTAGATCCGGGTGACCAGGTGCTTCAACAGCCCGCGCGCGAACACCGTCACGTCGACGTGCGGCGCCTGCGGGGACCCGTCCGGCGACGGGACGCATCCCGGCTTCATCGTGTGGATGGCGTACGTGCCGTCGGGCTCGGTGGGGCAGCGGCCGAATCCCCGGAAGCCGGGCACCGCGCCGCGCGGATCGTCGGGATGGTCGAAGCGGCCGTCCGGGTCCGCCTGCCAGGTCTCCACCAGGCCGTCGGGCACCGGTTCGCCGTTGCCGTCGAGGACGGCGCCGCGGATCCAGACGGCCCCGGGCGTTCCCTCGGCCACCACGAACGGCCCGTCCGGCCAGGGCAGGCCGATCGTCAGGAACGGCCCGATGGTCTGCGAGGGCGTGCGCGGCAGGGTCATGCGTCGTCGTCCCGGTCGTCCATCGGCGTGGCATCGCGCCCGCGCAGCACGATGTCCCAGGTGAACGCCAGCGCCCACTCCGGCTGGGTGAGGACCGGATCGAACGTCGAGATCAGCCGGCGACGCGCGTCCGGGTCCGGGATGGAGTTGAAGATCGGATCCCGATCGAACAGCGGATCGTCCGGGAAGTACATCTGGGTGATCAACCGCTGGGGAAACGCCCGGCCGAACAGGGAGAAGTGGACGTGCGCCGGGCGCCACGCGTTGTCGTGGTTCGGCCACGGGTAGGCGCCCGGCTTGATCGTGACGAACCGGTACCGGCCATCGTCGTCGGTGAGACACCGGCCGGCGCCGGAGAAGTTCGGATCGAGCGGCGCGGGATGCCGGTCTCGATCGTGCCGGTAGCGCCCGCCGGCGTTGGCCTGCCAGACCTCGATCAGCGTGTTGCGGACCGGCCGCCCGTCCCCGTCCAGGACGCGGCCGCTCACGGTGATGCGCTGTCCCAGCGGCTCACCGTCGTGCTGCCGGGTGAGGTCGTGGTCCAGGTCGCCGACGCGGCCCTCCCCGAGCAGCGGCCCGGTCAGCTCGGTCAGGCTCTGCGGCAGGGGAACCAGAGGGCGCCTCGGCGCTCGCATCCGCGTCCCGACGTACTCGGGATACAGGTAGGGAGGATCGACCGGCTGGTCGTCGCGACGATAGCCGGCTCGCGAAGCCTCGGACACCGCACCTCCCGCACCTTCGATCGGAACCATTCGCTCCCGGAGCCGCTGTCCGCTCTGCGAACGTTCGTCCGCGAGGGGCCCGTTCCGTAGGCTAGGCGGGGCGGGTGCCGGCGTCAACGCGCCGTCCACGGAGGGGAGGCCGAAGCCTCCCCTCCCGGACGATCGATCCGGAGCTAGAAGCCGCCCATACCGTTCGGCGTGCCGATGCCGGTCGGCAGGTCGTAGCCGACCCCGGCGGTGCAGCGAAGCGTGTGCGTGCCGCAGCTGCCGTTCGACCCGGTCGTCACATCGTGCAGGCTGCCGGTCGACAGGATGACGCGCCATCACAGGATCCGGACAAACCGCACGATCCTAGGCAGTCGTCGATGAGACGGCGGCGTTGTTTCCTCTTCGAGCAGGTCAGGGCGCAATGGATCGAACTCCCGATTTGCGCGGGAATTATCGATTCGGCGTACGATGCCCCGGTTCCCCAGGGGGGCCTACCGGAAAGGAGGCAGCGCGTGCACGTCGCCATGGGACTCTTCCGGAGGACGCGATGGAAGATCGTCGTCCCCGGGCTCGCCGTGGTCGCGCTCGTCACCGCGCCGGTGCTCTCGCAGCAGCCGGCGGCGCTGGCGAAGGCCACGCCGGGCGCAACGATCAAGCCGAACGCGGTCGGAAACCTCGACTGCAACGGGTTCAGCCCGATCCAGCGCAACATCAAGACCACGTGGGCCTGCGCGGACCCGCAGGGCTACGACGGCGGCCGGTTCTACGACAACGGGCACTACATCGGCCACGACGAGCCCGACCTGCGGTTCATCTCCCAGCGACGCGGCAGCGGCAACGACGTGGTGTGGAACGAGACGCTGGGCGTCGACCCGACGGCGGCGCCGACGGTGAACACGCCGGGCTCGGACGTCACGCACTTCTTCGAGCTCAGCATCGCGCCGTGGATCTCGATGTCGTTGTGCGACTCGAACTCGTACCCGCAGGAGGCTTGCACGCCCGAGAGCGACGCCAACGCCGCGAAAGGATCGTTCCCCGGCGGCGGGGGCGCGTTCCTCGAGCTGCAGTTCTACCCGCCGGGCTTCGCGCCGTTCTCGGACAACATCAGCTGCGACAACACGCACTGGTGCGCCGCGATGGTGATCTGGAGCCTCGAGTGCACGAACGGGTTCGAGACGTGCAACCCCAACTGCGAGGAGCCCGGCAACTTCGCCTGGATCCAGATGAACGGCGTGCCGACCGGGCCTCCGAGCCCGCAGCTGTCCGACATCAACACCGTCACGCCGAATCAGCAGACGCTGTTCATGAACGGCGGCGACTCGATCAGCACGCACATCCGCGACGTCGACGTGGGTGGTGGTGCCAAAGCCTTGAAGATCAGCATCACCGACGAGACCACCGGCCAGCGCGGCTACATGGTCTCGTCGGCGGCGAACGGGTTCATGAACACCAGCATCACGGACTGCAGCGGCACCCCCTACAACTTCGCGGCCGAGTACGACACCGCGTCGTACCCGAACACGACCCCGTGGGCGGCCTTGCAGACCAACATCTCGACCGAGTACGAGATCGGCCACTTCACGCCGTGCACCAGGGTGACCGACAAGACGAACACGGGCGGCGACCCGTACTGGAACGAGTGCAAGGGACCATACGAGCAGTTCGACAGCAGTGAGGATCCCGGCGAGGACGCGCCCTGCTATCCGCTCGGCGACACCCACGGCGGGACCACCGACCCGAACCTCGTGGCCGGGTGCACCAGCACGTTCGGAGGAGGCGACCTGGACTTCGACGGCTCCTCGTACTGGGCGGAATGGCCCGACAGCACGACGCCGGACACCTGGCCGTCGACGTTCCAGCATTCGGCGCCGACGACCGGCGGGGTGGGATACAAGAGCATGCAGTTCGAAGCCGACGTCGCGGCGAGCGAGTCGTCGTGCACGCCGACGGGCGGCGCGGGGTGCCGCGTGCCGCCTCCGGGCGGCCCCGGCAAGTTCTACCCGTGGTGGACGCAGACCAGCATCGGCGGCACGTGCTCGTTCGAGTTCGGAGAGATGAACAACGGGAATTCGTACGGCAACGAGCGGCAGTACGGCATCTCCTCGGCGTGGTACTTCGGCACGCTGGAGAGCGCGGTGCTCCCGAACCCCTGCGTCTGAGCAGGCAGAGGCACAGGGCAACGCGAACGGGGGGCCCTCGGGTCCCCCGTTTCGCGTCCTCAGACAAAGCAGCGTCGGGGCGGGGCCAAGGCCCCGCCCCGACGCTCGCCGCAGCCGATCAAGGGGCGGTGGCCCTCAGGCAGCCCGTTCCCCGGCGCTCGGGACCTCGATCACCGGCTTGCCCACCACGTGGAACCGGCGCTCGGGGCGGACAAGGCTGTACACGACCGCGGACGCTTCGATCACCGCGAAGGCGGGGATCAGCAGGGCCTGCGCCAGGAAGTACCCGGCCTTCGCGAATCCGGCCACCTGGTTGCGACCGGACAGGCTCACCCACAGGCCCAGCAGGTAGTTCGTCAGGTACACGGCGAAGATCGCGTCGCCGATCATCCCGAGCGGACCCGGGATCTCGACGCCGCTGAACACGTGCAGGAGGGAGTAGAGGAAGCCCGTCCAGCCAACGGTCCACAGGAACATCGCCAGCCAGAGCGAGCCGCGGTAGCGCCACGGGACCGGCGAGCGCCCGGCCGCCCACCACATGCCGGTGAACCAACGCCGGCGCTGGCGCACGAAGTCCTTGAAGTGGGGCGGCGACTGCTCGACGACCGTGCCGTCGACCCACCGGAACCGGTTGCCGGCCGCCATCTGGTGCAGCGCCCACGTGGTGTCCTCGGTGGTGCACGCCTCGGCCGGGAAGTCGAACCCGACCTGGCGCTCCACGCTGGTGCGCACCAGCAGGAACGAGCCGTGCATCCCGAACAGGATCCGGTGCAGCCGGTACTGCAGGTGGAACCGGCCCATGTCGTCGCCGACGCGGATCGAGTCGGCCAGCGAGTACACGGGGTTGTGGCGCAGGTCCCGGTGGTACGTGATGAGGCCCTGCCCGATCCGATGCTTGCCGTTTCGCTCCTCCTGCGTCACGGCCTCGCGGATCCCGACGATCAGCTCCTCGGTGACGTGGGACTCCTCGTCCAGGTGCAGGACCCACGTGTCGTCGGTGGCCGGCGATGTCAGCAGCGCGAAGTGCAGCGCCCGCGCCTTGTGCGTGGCGCCCTTCGGCGTCTCGTAGTCCTCGGGGACCACGATCGCGCGCACGCGCGGGTGGTCCGGAAGGTCCTCGATAGGCATGTCGCTGACGACCTCGACGTCGTAGGGGAACAGCGGGCGGCGCTGCATCATCTCGAGCACCGACCACGTCGAGGCGATCGCGATCCCTGGCTGGTCGCCCCGCGACACGATCCGGAACACGACGGGGTGCGACATCGTCCGGCCCAGGTCGGGGCTTCGCGCCTCCGCGCTCACCGGCGTGTGCCGCCGGAAGAGCATCCATCCGCAGACGTCGGCGATCGCCCACGGAAGGATCAGCGTCCACACGACCGCCGCCCACTGCACGACGTGGTCGAACGTGTTGTGCGCCGGGTGGCCGCCGAGGGGCCAGATCGCGTGCTTGATGTGCTGGATGAGCAGGAACGTCCCCACGAGCATCGCGGCCACAGTCAGCCGGAACCCGAGGTTGCGGACCCACGTGGCGGGCCCGCGGCCCAGGCGGGGCGAGGCCGCACGGTCGGCCAGGGAGGTGGCCGCCGGGGAATGGCTCGGCTCGATGTTGTCTACGTTCATTGTGATGGGCAAGGGTGGTGCGTCCTCCCATCGGCGTCACACTCGTCGCGGCTTGAGGACCCGTCCCGGAATTAGGCCTTTCGTCGGTGATCGCGGCACCCGAGTCGCGTGTGCGGCCCACGACGGTGTACCGTCGCGGTTCCACCGCACGCGCGGCGGCCGGTCCATCCGTTCGCGACGGACCAAGGGGCGACGAACGATGCACGCACCGCGAGGACGCGCCGGACGGCTCGCCGCCATGGCCGTCGCGATGGCGGTGTGCTCGACGACGGCGTTCGCATCCGTCGCGGGCGCCACGGCCCCGGCGGCGTCCATCCGCGGCGCCACGCGACCGACTTCGCCGTCGGGCCGGCCGGACGTTCGTCCCTGCCCGGGGGTGCCCGGCGTACTGTGCGGCCGCATCGAGGTCCCCGTCTACCGGCGTCCGGCGCCGCACGGCGGCACGCTCACCGTCCACTTCCGCATCTATCCGCACACCGACGACAGCCGCGCCCCGCTGGAGCCGGTCGTGGCGTTCGAGGGCGGCCCCGGCTACGGCTCGATCGGGTCGGCTTCGACGTACCTGTTCATGCTCGGCGACCTGCACCGGCGCCGCGACCTGATCGTCATGGATCAGCGCGGGACGGGCTCGTCCACCCCGATCGGCTGCCCCGCCCTCCAGGAGGGGTTCGGCGGCTACGTCGCCGCGACGCTGGCGTGCGCCCGCAAGCTCGGCCCGTCGGCGAACGCGTACGGCACCGCGGCGGTGGCGGACGACCTGCACGACATCCTGGCCGGCCTCGGCATCCCGACGGTCGACGTGTACGGCGACTCCTACGGCTCCTACGCGACCCAGGTGTTCGCGATCCACCACCCCGACGAGGTGCGGGCGGTGGTGCTGGACGGCACGTACGACAACTCGTTCGACCCGTTCGAACGCGAGGCCTCGGCCGCCCTGCGATCGGCGTGGACCAAGCTGTGCCAACGCGCGGGCACGTGCCGGGGGATCCTCGCGTCCATCGGGGCCTTCGCCCACCGGCTCGCCCACCATCCGTTCACCGGCACGTCGCGCGACGCCGACGGCACGCTGGTGCACGTGCGGCTCACGGCGACCGGCTTCGCCCAGCTGGTGTTCGACGCGACGTACGCGTACACGTTCTTCCGCGACCTGCCCGCCGCGCTGTCGGCGCTACGGCACGGCGACCGGGTTCCGATGCTCCGCCTGGGGGCGGAGGACACGACGTTCAACGCTGCGGGCGGCAGCCCGTCGGTCTACTCGGTCGGCGACTACGCCGCCGTCGCCTGCCACGACTACCCAACGGTCTGGCGGCGCTCCTCATCACCCTCGCAGCGGCGGGTCCAGCTGAACCGGGCGATCGCGGGGCTGTCGCCGAGCGCGTTCGCGCCGTTCGACAACGGCGTCTGGCTGGATTCGCTCGACGAGAACCAGCTGGTCCGCGGCTGCCTGGGATGGCCGGCGCCCAGCGTCGCCGACCCGCCCTTCCCGCCCGGGACCCCGCGCCCGGATATGCCGGTGCTGGCCCTGAACGGGGAGTTCGACCAGGCGACGCCCGCCGCCGACGCCATTCGCGCGGCCCACGCCTTCCCGCATTCGACGTTCGTCCTGGTGCGCAACACCGGCCACATCTCCGCGCTGGCGGACTACGAGCGGTGCGCCAGCGTGATCGCGCGGCGGTTCCTGGCAACGCTTCGCACCGGCGACACGTCGTGCGCGACCTCCATGCCGCCTGTGGACGTCGCCCCGTCGTTCCCGGTCAGGCTGCGCCAGGCCCCGATGGGCACGTCGGGGGGACACGGCGACCAGTCGACGCCCACGGACCGGCGGGTTGCCTGGGTCGTGTCGCAGACGATCGGCGACGCACTCGCACGGTGGTACAGCCTGATGTACGGAACGGTGGGGATCGGGCTGCGTGGCGGCCGCTACACGCTGGCCGGGCCGTACCTCGGGCACGGGCCGCTGACCATCGATTTCCAGGGCACGCGGTTCGTGCGGGACCTCGCGGCGTCCGGCGACGCGGTCTGGGACCGGACCTCCTTGCGCCTCAGCGCGTCCCTCGGGGTCGTGGGGCCCGGCATCGCCTCGGGTCGCCTGGATGTGCGGTTCCCAACGAACGTGACGGGCGCCCAAGCCGTCGTGACGGGCACGATCGACGGGCGGCACGTGCGCGTGCTGACGCCGGCGCCCTGGTCGCCGCAGGGCTGAGGCGGTCGTTCCACCCGGCTGCTCCTCGCCGTTCGACGAATCTCGTCGCCGACCGGCATTGAG
>DASXAQ010000015.1:0-16312 GCA_036406615.1 Actinomycetota bacterium
GGGCCCGAACCCGGACGCGCCGGTCGACGACGTCGGCGTGCGGGTGTTCACCGTGCCGACCGAAGAGCCCGAATCCGACGGGACCCTGTCGTGGTCGGCGACCACCGTCGTCGTGGCCGCGCCGCGGGCCGGCGACGTCACCGGGCTGGGGTTCACATACGGGCCGGCCGCGTGCGCGTCGATGATCCGCGACGAGCTCGCTCCGGCCGTCTGCGGCCTGGACGCGCTGGACGTGCCCGGCGCCTGGCTGGCCATGGTGCGAGCAATCCGCAATGCCGGCCGCCCCGGCATCTCCTCGATGGCGATCGCGGCGATGGATACGGCCCTGTGGGACCTGAAAGGCAGGCTGTTGGGGCTGCCCGTGTCGGCCCTGCTGGGCAGGGTCCGGTCGGACGTGCCCGTCTACGGCAGCGGCGGGTTCACGTCGTACTCGGACCGGCAGCTTCGCGACGCGCTGCACGCATGGATCCGGCAGGGGATCGGCCGGGTCAAGATCAAGATCGGCGAGGATCGCGGCGCCCGCGAGGACCGCGATCTATCTCGGATCGAGCTGGCGCGCAGCGTGATCGGTGACGACGTCGAGCTGTTCGTCGACGCGAACGGGGGGTACGGCCGAACGCAGGCCATCCGCGTGGGACATCGGTGCCGGGACTGGGACGTGCGGTGGTTCGAGGAGCCCGTTTCCTCGGACGACCTCGACGGCCTGCGCCGGGTTCGAGACGCGCTCGACCTCGACGTGGCGGCGGGGGAGTACGGTTACGACCTGCCCTACTTCCGCGCGATGTGCGCGGCCGGCGCCGTTGATGTCCTGCAGGCCGACGTCTCGCGCTGCGCCGGCATCACGGAATGGCTGCGCGTCGCGGCGGTCGCGGCGGCCGAGGGCCTCGACGTATCGGCGCACTGCGCGCAGTCGCTCCACGCGCAGCCGGCCTGTGCCGTGGCGAACCTGCGTCACCTGGAGTACTTCCACGATCACGCTCGCGTGGACCGGCTGTTGTTTGACGGCGTCCTCGAACCCATCGACGGTATCCTGCGGCCCGACCCGGCGCGGTCCGGCCTGGGCCTCGAGCTCAAGGGCGCCGATGCCGCACGTTACGAGCGATAACCAGAAGGGAAAACTTCTGCCGTCGGTCCGATCGTTCGGCTCATGAAAGGATGCGAAACGCCATGAACGACTCCGAAGCGGCCATCGCGGCCGATGCGCGCGACGCGGATCGGGATGTCGTCGTCGTCACGGGTGCGACGTCCGGCGTCGGGCGCGCGACCGCGGAAGCCTTCGCTCGCGACGGTGCCCGCGTCGCGCTGCTCGCCCGGGGACGCGACGGCCTCGATGCCGCGGCGAAGCAGGTCGAGGCGCTCGGCGGCACCGCGCTGCCCGTGGCGGTCGACGTCGCCGATCCGGAGCAGGTCGAGGCCGCGGCGGCCACCGCCGAGGAACAGCTTGGGCCCATCGGCGTGTGGGTGAACAACGCGATGACCTCGGTGTTCGCTCCGTTCGCCGAGATCTCCGCGGACGAGTTCCGCCGGGTGACCGAGGTCACGTACCTCGGCGCGGTGTACGGGACCATGTCGGCGCTTCGCCGCATGGCCGCGCGCGATCGCGGCTGCATCGTGCAGGTCGGCTCGGCACTGGCGTACCGCAGCATTCCGCTGCAGTCCGCCTACTGCGGGAGCAAGCACGCGATCCAGGGGTTCACCCAGTCGCTTCGAACCGAACTCCTGCACGAGCGCAGCGGCGTCCGCCTCACGATGGTCCATCTGCCGGCGCTCAACACGCCCCAGTTCGACCACTGCCGTTCCAAGATGCCGAAGCGCCCCCAGCCGGTGCCGCCCATCTACGAACCGGAGGTGGCGGCTCGCGCGATCGTGTGGGCCGCGCGCCGCCGGCGTCGCGAGGTATGGGTCGGCGCCAGCACGGCGGCGACCATCCTGGCCAACCGAGTGGCGCCGGGCGTTCTCGACCGCTATCTGGCGCGCACCGGCTTCGACTCGCAGCAGACCGCCGAGCCGGCGCCGGAACGCGCGCCCGACAACCTGTGGAGCCCGCTGCCGGGCGACCCGGGGGCGCACGGGCGGTTCGACCGCCGTTCGCACGGCCACAGCCCGCAAGCGGCGATCGGCGAGCACCGCGGCGCCGCCCTGCTGGGCGTGGCCGCCCTCCTCGCCGCCGCCGGCGTCGCCGTGGCGCGCCGATGAGGCGGAAGGCCCGGCGGTTCCACGCCGGGGACGGCACGTGACGCGAGCCGCGCCGGCGCGTGCGCGCCGGCAGCCGACCACTCCCTATCCCCCGATCGGCGACTACGCGCTGAT
Source organism: Actinomycetota bacterium (assembly GCA_036406615.1). Classification (GTDB taxonomy): domain Bacteria; phylum Actinomycetota; class UBA4738; order UBA4738; family UBA4738; genus DASXAQ01. The sequence continues at coordinate 2,311 of DASXAQ010000015.1, forward strand.
CGGCGACTGCCACTCCGCCGCGCTCATCTCGCGCGCGGGATCCATCGACTGGTGCTGCCTGCCGCGGTTCGACTCGGGGAGCTGCTTCGGGCGGCTGCTGGACTGGGCCCGGGGCGGCCACTGTTCGGTCCGGCTGAAAGGATCGCGAGCGACGCCCGAACGCGCGTACCTCGAGGGCACGCTCGTGCTGGAAACGACGTTCCGCGGGCCCGACGGCGAGGTGCGCGTGCTCGACTTCTTCGCCATGCGCGCCGGCGGCCGTGAGAACCCGCGACGGGAGATCGTGCGCATCGTCGAAGGGATCGCCGGCCGCCCGACCGTGAAGATCGAGGTGGCCGTCCGGTTCGACTACGCAGAGATGCGGCCCTGGCTGCGCCGGGTGGCGGAGCGGGGGTTCGCCGCCATCGGCGGCAACGACGGCCTGCTGATCAGCTCCGATGCGGACCTCGAGCCGAACGGGAACCACGACCTGGTGGCGTCCGTGGCCGTGGCTGCGGGGGAGCGCGTTCGCCTGTCCATCCAGTACGCGCGCCCCGAGGACCTTGACGGGTCGCCGCCTCGGCTGCCGGAGCCCGAGGACCTCGACCGGCGGCTCGACGAGACCGTGGGCTGGTGGCACCGCTGGAGCCGCGAAGGCCGACACGAGGGACGCGACGATCCGGGCGTGCGCCGCTCCGCGCTGGTGCTGAAGGCTCTGACGCACGCGCCGACCGGCGCGCTGGTGGCGGCGCCGACCACGTCGTTGCCGGAGGTCGAGGGGGGCTCGCGGAACTGGGACTACCGGATGAGCTGGATCCGCGACTCGTCGCTCGCGGCTCGCGCGCTGTCGGCGATCGGGCACGACGGCGAGGCGGACGGGTTCCGCCGGTTCGTCGAACGAAGCGCGGCCGGGAGCGCCGAGGAGCTCCAGATCATGTTCGGTGTCGGCGGGGAGCGGCGGCTGGTCGAGATTCCCGTCGCCTCCATGGAGGGCTATCGCCGGTCGGCGCCGGTTCGCGTGGGCAACGCCGCGTCCGAGCAGCGCCAGTGGGACGTGTTCGGCGAGCTGCTCGGCCTGGCGTGGCGGTGGCACCTGCGCGGGCACTCGCCGGACGACGACTACTGGCGGTTCCTGGTCGAGCTGGTCGAGGCGGCGGCGCGCTTCTGGGCCGAGCCGGATCGCGGGATCTGGGAGGTCCGCTCGCGCCCGTCCCACTTCGTGTACTCGAAGGCGATGTGCTGGTCGGCGGTGAACCGGGGAATCCGGCTGTCGAAGGCGTGCGAGCGCACGGCGCCGGTCCGTCGCTGGTCGCGCGTCCGCGACGAGATCAAGGCGGCGATCGAACGGGACGGATACGAACGCAAGCGCGGCGTGTTCGTTCGAAGCTTCGGCAGCCGCGCGATGGACGCGGCCCTGCTACTGCTCCCCCTCACCGGGCTGGTCGAGTACGGCGACGAGCGGATGGTGCGAACCGTCGACTGCATCCGCGAGGAGCTGGAGGACGGCGGGCTGCTGCGGCGCTATCCAGGTTCGGACGGGCTCGCCGGGCGAGAGGGCGCCTTCCTGCCCGCGTCGTTCTGGCTCGCCGAATGCCTCGCGCGGCAGAGCCGCACGCAGGAGGCGACCGAGGTCTACGACAACGCCGTCGCGGCCGCCAACGACCTCGGCCTGTTCTCGGAGGAATTCGACCCGCGGCGGGGGCAGATGCTCGGCAACTTCCCGCTGGGGCTCACGCACCTGTCACACGTGCTGGCCGCCGTCGCGCTGTCGCCCCGGCGGGGCGACGAGCGCGATGACGGCGAATACGGCCGGTGAGCTACGGGGCCAGGTTGTCCCGCTGTTCGACCACGCGTTCCTGACCGTTCGGCCCGGTCCGCACGTCCTCGTGCAGGACGCTTCGACGCGAGCCGCCGGCGACCGCCAAGCCCAAACCGATGATGAACGCCACGATGCCCGCGATCAGCAGGATCAGCCCGATCGTGTTGATGTTGAAGCCCTTGGCACTGGCCGAGATCGCGAACTCGAGGATCGCTCCAACCACGGCCAGAACCGCGCCGAACCCCATCAGTCCTGCGCCTCTGTTCATGGCTCCTCCTTACACGTTGGAAGCCGGTCGGCTTCCGATCAGGGGATTCCCTGCCGAGACGCGTCCGAAACTCGGTCTTTGGTCCTGGTACCGAACGGCGAGACGGTGGCGAGCTAGTCCGGGAAGAACCGCCGGCCGTCGCGATCAACGAGCAGGACGGTGACGGCCGCCTCCTCGAGCGCCTCGGTGTCCAGCCGCTCGCCGAGCATGCGCTCGACCAGACCGGTCTCTCCGAGCTCGACCGGCAGCACCACGAGGTCGGCGCGCTGCGACTTCGCGTATTCCAGGAATGGGTCGACGCCGTGATCCGACGCGAGCCAGCCCCACGCGTCCACGCCGCGCTGACGCGCCGCCTCCACCCTGCCGGCAACGGCCGTGCGGCCGAGCCGCAGGAGCTCGTCCGGCCGAAGGGGATCGCCGAACTGCTCGCCCACGCCCTCGGCGCTCACGGGGCTCGCGATCGGCTCCGTGAACGCGGAGGCGCTGGCGGCGTCGTACAGGATGAGCCGGCACTCACTGCCGGCGGCCTGCGCGACGGCCTCCCGGGCCACATGCTCATATTCGCCGTCCTCGTCGATGTACGCCACGATGCAGGTGTGGCCAGCCGGTCGCGGATCCTGCGCCCGGCGCACGTCGACGGCGTGGGAACCGTTGTGATTGCCGTCCACGTCTAACCCGCCTTCCTGAGCGCCTTGATGAGGTCCCACTTGCCCATCTTCGAGCGTCCCGGGATGCCCCTGCGCTGCGCGGCCTCGTAGAGCTCCGATCGCGTCCGGTCCTCGTACGCATGCCCGGCCTCGCCGCCCCGGCTGCGGGCCTTGGCAGCCTGGCGTCCCAGGTCGCGTCGCACCTCGGCCGGAAGCCGCTTGATGGTCTGCTTGCCCCTGGCAGCGGATTGAGCCTTCTTGATGTTCCTGCGGGCGGCCTGACGTTGCCGCGTCGTCACCATGGTGGGTCACCTCCCGGTTCGATCCGGACGTACCTACCCCGGCCGACGCCCCCGTATGCGCCGCAGCGGCGCGTACGGGCCGTCTCCAGCGGGGGTCAAGTGCATCTCAAGGCCCCCCCGGTATCCATAGCGCGGCAACACCCTGAATCGAAGCCATTGGACCGGGAGGGAGGCCTGGCATGATCCGCACCTACATCGTCGGCGAGAACCGTCCTTTGCGCGATGGCCTGTCCAGGGCGCTGTCCGGGACCGGCGCGCTGGAGGTCGTCGGCTCGACGTCGCACCTGGCCGACGCGCTCCCGGAGGTCCGGGCGCTCGGCCCGGACGTCGCGCTGGTGGTCGAGGGTGCGGGCGGGCCTTTGTGGCTTCGCCGCGTGAGCGAGGCCGCGCCCGGGGTCCGCTGGATCGTCGTCGGACTGCTCGAGGAGGACCCGGCGCTCCTGTCCTGGGCGCAAGCCGGCGCCTCCGGCTTCGTGGGGCGGGAGGCGACGTTCGACACGCTTCGCCGGGCCATCGCGACCGTCGCCGACGAAGGCGCGTCGTGTTCGAGCCGCGAGCTGGCGATCCTGCTGCAGGGCATCGTCGCGTCGCCGGTGACGCCATCGGTCGTGCCGGACCCGTTGACCACTCGCGAGCTCGAGATCCTCGGGCTGGTGGGGCAGGGCCTGTCCAACCAGCAGATCGCGCACCGGCTGCACATCGCGCTGCCGACGGTGAAGAACCACGTCCACCACATCCTGGAGAAGCTCGGGGCGCCGACCCGGGCTGAGGCGGTTCGTGCGATGCGCCGCACGGGGTTCTCGCTCGGCAACGCCCGGCACCGCTCGGTCCAATTGCGACCGGCCGCGGTGAACTGACCGGCGGATCGCAAGGTCCTCCCAGTCCGTCCCACAGGCCGCCCTCCGCGCCGTCGCGGAGGGCGGCCTCTGTGCGTTGAGCCCTGACTGGTCGGACGGTTCGGTTCACGAACTTGACACCGTCGGCCCTCATGATCTATAACGTATTCATTCTAGAAAGGAGTCGTTACACATGGCAGTCGCTGCGGACCAGCTCGATGCGGTGTTCGGAGCCCTCGCCGACCCGACGCGGCGGGCGATCCTGTCCCGGCTCACCCGGGGCGAGGCCACCGTGGCCGAGCTCGCGGCGCCCTTCACCGTGTCGCAGCCGGCCATCTCCCGCCACCTCAAGGTCCTCGAGCGGGCGGGGTTGATCTCGCGGACGCGGCGCGCGACGGCGCGGCTCAGCCACCTGCGCGCGGAGCCCCTGCGCGTGGCGACCGTGTGGCTGGCCGGCTATCGCGCCTTCTGGGAGGAGAGCTACGAGCGGCTCGACGAGTTGCTGGCTTCCTTGCAGCAGGACGGAAAGGACGAGAGTGGGACCGGTCGTTCCCGCCGCCGGGAGGGCGACGGGAAAGGGGAAAGGAGCACACCATGACGCAGATGCAGATCACCGCAACGCCCGGCGTTCCGCAGGTGGTCGCGACGCGGGAGTTCGATGCCCCGCGCGACCTGGTCTACCGGGCATTCACCGAGCCCGACCTGCTGGTGCAGTGGCTCGGGCCGCGCAAGTACACGATGACCGTCGACCGGTTCGACCTTCGCGACGGCGGCACGTGGCGCTACGTCCACTCGGACGACGCCGGCAACGCGCACGGGTTCCACGGGGTCTTCCACGGCGAGCCGTCCCTCGACGGCATCGTCCAGACCTTCGAGTACGAAGGAGCGCCGGGCCACGTATCGATGGACACGGTGACGTTCGACGAGCGGGACGGAAAGACGACCGTGCGAACGAACTCGGTGTTCCAGTCGGTCGAGGCTCGCGACGCGATGGTGGAGTCGGGGATGGAGCACGGGATGAAGGAGGGGTACGAGCGGCTGGACGACGTGCTCGCGAAGCTCGTTGCCAACAGCTGACGGGAGCCGGAACGAAGGCCAGACGAAGGGAGAACGACATGCAGAGGATCACCCCGAGCCTGTGGTTCGACGGTCAGTCGGAGGAGGCCGCAAACTTCTACGTCTCGCTGTTCGACGACGCCAAGGTGACCGACGTGCAGTACCTGGAGGGGACCCCCAGCGGCGACCACGTCGCGCTGGTGTTCTTCCAGCTCGAGGGACAGGCGTTCTCGGCGATCGACGGGGGGCCGGAGTTCAAGTTCAACGAGGCCATCTCGTTCAGCGTGAGCTGCAAGGATCAGGCCGAAGTCGACCGGCTGTGGAAGGCCCTGACCGCCGACGGCGGCGAGGAGGGGCCGTGCGGATGGTTGAAGGACCGGTTCGGGCTCAGCTGGCAGATCGTCCCCGACCGGATGGGGGAGCTGCTGAGCGACCCCGACCCGGAACGCCGGCAGCGGGCGATGGCTGCCATGCTCCAGATGAAGAAGATCGACGTTCAGGCGCTGGAGGACGCGGCGAACGGGGCTTGAGGAGGGTGGTGGGCAGCGGCCGGCGATCGCCTGGGAAATACTGTTGCCGGAAGGTCGGTTGGCGACGAGAAAGTCCCTAGAGGAGGCGATCGATGGCCGAAGCGCGGCTCCCCGCGCGCGGGGGGTCTGACGGGGCATCCGGGTCCGGCGAGGTCCAACGTCGCTGGTTCGCGCTGATCGTCCTGTGCCTGGGTCAGCTCATGATCGTGCTCGACGTCACCGTGGTGAACGTCGCCCTGCCCACGATCCAGCGGGAGCTGCTGTTCACGCAGACGTCGCTCGCCTGGGTCGTCAACGCGTACCTGCTGACGTTCGGCGGCCTGATGTTGCTGGCGGGCCGGCTGGGGGATCTGGTGGGGCGCAAGCGCGTGTTCATCATCGGGGTCGCGGCGTTCACACTCTCGTCCGCGCTCTGCGGGCTGTCGCACAGCCAGGCGGCGCTGATCGCCGCGCGGTTCCTCCAGGGGGCATCGGCCGCGCTGATGGCCTCGATGATCCTGGGGATCCTGGTGACGATGTTCACCGACCCGCAGGAGCGGGCCAAGGCAATGGGTGTGTACGCGTTCGTCGCCTCGTCGGGCGGCTCGATCGGGTTGCTGGTCGGTGGCGTGCTGACCGAGACCCTCAACTGGCACTGGATCTTCTTCATCAACATCCCGATCGGGGTGCTGTCGCTGGTGTTCGCCCTGATGCTGATCCCGGACGCGAAGGGGCTCGGCGTGCGCCACGGCGTCGATCTGCTCGGGGGCCTGCTGGCGGTCGCAACACCGACGCTTGCGGTCTACACGATCGTGCACGCGAACGAGTGGGGGTGGCTCTCGGCGCGCACCATCGGCCTGGCGGTGCTGACGTTCGCCCTGCTCGGCGCGTTCCTGGTGACCGAGGCGCGCGTGCGCAACCCGATCATGCCGCTGAAGATCTTCGAGTCGCGCACGCGGTCGGTCGGCAACGGGCTCCGGGCGCTGTTCGCCGTCGGGCTGTTCGGCGCGTTCTTCATCGGCGCACTGTACCTGCAGCACATCCTCGGCTACAGCGCGATCCGCACCGGCCTCGCCTTCCTGCCGTCCACGCTCACCGTCGGATTGTTCTCGCTCGGGGTGACCGCCCGCGTGATGGCCCGCGCCGGCCTGAGGAACACCATCCTGCCGGGCCTGGTGCTGTCGGGCATCGCGCTGGTGTTGTTCGCACGGATGCCGGTCGACGGGAACTACGTGATCGACGTGCTGCCCGGCATGCTGCTGTTCGGGATCGGCGGCGGCCTGTTCTTCGCGCCGAGCGTCGCGCTGGCGATGTCCGACACGGGCCCGAGCGACTCCGGCGTCGCGTCGGGCATGGCGAACCTCACGTTCCAACTGGGGGCGGCGCTGGGCCTGGCCGTGCTGGCGAGCGTGTCGGCCACGGCGACGGCGCATCTGCTGGCGAACGGCACCGCGGCGCCCAGCGCACTGACCAGCGGCTTCCATCTGGCGTTCGTCATCTCGGCCGGCTGTATCGCGCTGGGTATCGTCCTGGCGGCGACGCTGCTGCCGTCGAGGCGAAGGACGCGGCAGGTGGCGGCCGTGGCCGGCCGGGCTGGGCGGGGGGACGTGCCGGCTTCCCCGCGTCCCGTCGAATCCTGACGCCCGCGTTTCACGGTCGCCTGGGCCGAGGGGATCGCGGCCAGGAGGCCGCGGTGGCCGTCCTCAGTCTTCGCGACCGGCGCGGATGAGCTTGGTGCCCAGCGGTGTTCGCACGTACCTGATCTCGTGGCCGTGGCGGGTCCCCGCCACGAGGCCGGCGTCGCGGAGCGCGATCAGGTGCCCCGACGTGCCGCTCACGCTGTAGCCGAGGATCTCGGCGAGCGCGCTCGTCGACGTCGGCTGGTCGAGGCTCGCCAGCAGCAACGCTCGCGTCCTGCCGATCAGTCGCAGGAGCGCATGCGGGGGCGCGGGCGGCTGCTGCCAGAGTTCCGCGATTCCCCGGGCGGGATAGGCGATGGTGGGCTGCCAGGGCGTGTCCACGATCGCGGCGACGGACGGCCAGACGTATGCGCTCGGCATCAGCACCAGTCCCCGGCCGGCGAGCGGAACCGTCGCGCGGCTGCCATCGTCGACGACGACCGCGCCGGCGTGCCAGTGGATCCGAGGGTCGATGCCGTCGATCATCGGGCCTAGCCCCCGCCTGGACAGTTCCCGGGATTGATGGGCGATGTCGGCGTCGAGCAGGCGCCGCACGCGGGCCCAGAACGGCGCGACGATGCGCTCCCAGACGATCCGAGCGCGCTCCGCAAGCAGGTCCCGGGCGGCCGCGGGGTCCGAGAGCATCCGGTCCACCTCCTGCCGGGCTCCGGGGTCGGCGAGCGCATCCCGGCAGCGACGCAACTCGAGGGCGACCTGATCGGCCGGCGTGGCCCTGACCGCGTCGAGCTGATCACGGATCGAAGGGTCGGGGACCTTTGGAGGCGGGGTCAGGAAGTCGGGCGTGAACCCCTGAAGCGGCGTGATCGCGAACAGGGGAGACAGGTCGAGCCGGTCGGCCTCATCGGCCACGACCTCCTGCCACGCCGCGTGGTAGGGGCGGCTTCGCGCATCCACGAACGTCCGGACCGCGTGCAGCGTCTCCCACAGGGGTGACCAGGCGAAACGGACGGTGAGCAGGTCGGCCGGCCCGGTCGGAACGAGGGTGGTCATCGTGTTCAAGATATGCCTCTGAGCGAATCTCTTGTTGGGCCAGCTTGCCTCGTCCACGATGACGTGCGTGACAACCGACCGGACCCGTGGTCCCTACCGAGAGGCGCTTCGATCGCGAGAGTTCCGAGCGATCTTCGTGGCGTCCACCGTCACGGTCACGGGATCGGTCGTGTCGGCGGTGGCCCTCACCGTCCTCGTATACGAACGGACGGGCTCGCCGTTCCTGTCCGCCATCACCTTCGCCTTCGGCTTCCTGCCGTATCTGGTCGGCGGCACGCTGCTTGCCGGCGTCGTCGACCGCGTGCCGCCCCGGCGCCTGCTGGTCGCGGTGGACCTGGCGTCGATGGGCCTGACGGCGACGATGGCCCTGCCGGCGATCCCGATCGCGGGGCTGCTCGTCCTTCTTTTCGGCACGAGCACGCTCACCAGCCTGTCGACCGGAACGCGCGGCGGGCTCGTACGCACCGTCGTGCCGGAGGCGTCCTACGTGCCGGCGCGATCGCTGCTGCGGATCGCCGGCCAGACCGCTCAGATCGTGGGAAACGCCGTCGCCGGCGCCCTGCTGGTGGTCCTCAGCCCCCGCGTCGCCGTCCTCGTGAATGCCGGCGGATTCCTCCTCTCGGCGAGCGTGACGCGCCTGGGGCTTCGGCCCCACGCGGTTGGTGGCTCCCAGGAGGGAACCGGCCTGCTGCGCGACTCGCTTCGAGGCGCCCGGCGGATCTTCGCCGACGCTCGGCTGCGTCGACTGCTGCTCTTCGGATGGCTGGTGCCGATGTGCGCGGTGGCACCGGAGGCCCTCGCCGCTCCCTACGTGGCCGGGCAGGGCGCGCCTCCGGCCGTCGTCGGGTGGTGGCTCGGGGCCCTGCCGGTCGGGATGATCGCGGGCGACCTGATCGCGGTTTGGGGCTTCGGCTCGGATCGCCTCCGGCGCATCGTCGGCGTCGCCGCGGCCGGGTCGCTCGTGCCCTACCTCGTGTTCGTCGGCCGGCCACCCATCGCAGTGGCGATCCCACTGCTGGTCCTGGCCGGGGCGGGCGGCATGTGGTCGCTCGGCAACGACGCGCTCGTCAGGGACGTGGCTCCGGAGCGGGGCTTCGGCCGCATGATGACGCTGAACACAGGCGGCATCATGACCTTCCAGGGGCTTGGGTTCGCGCTGGCCGGCGCCCTGGCGGAGGTGGTCGGCGCGGGTCCTGCGATCGCCCTCGCCGGCCTGGCCGGGCTCGTCGTGGTCCTGGTGCTGCGTCCCGCGGAATCGGCCGGTCGTTGGCGGAGGCGGACGGGAATCGAACCCGCCAGCCGGCTCTCGCCGGCTCACCGGTTTTGAAGACCGGGAGGGACACCAGCCCCCATTCGCCTCCGTGCCCAGTCAACGGCATGGGCCGGGCTCTGACAATCCGACGGGGGCCTGGGCCGCCGCGCGGGCGACTAGCTCGTGGCCAGCTCGGTGGCGAGCCCCATCGCCGCCACGTCCTCCTCGGACGCGGAGGCGGCGAAGTTGTCGGCGCGGCTTCGACGCTTCGAGGGGACGAACAGGATCGCGGCGCGGATGCCGCCCACGAAGCGCGCCACGGTCAGCAGCGGCCCGTACACGAACAGGAACACGGGGCTCAGCGCGACGTAGCGCAGCCCCTGCCGCATGACGAGGGCGGGCGCCAGGATCAGGATCTGGAGCAGCTGGATCGCCGTCGGGAACCCGATGAGCACGAGGAGGCCGGCCCAGCCGCTCAGGTGGAACGCCTGCCACAGCATGTCGGCCAGGGCGATCGGCAGCAGCTCGCGAACGGTGGCGACGAACTTCGTCGGCAGCCCGTAGAAGCCGGTCATCCCCGTGGACCAGTAGGTCCGGTTGAAGAACCCGCGGACGTGCAGGCTCGCGCCGATCGTGCCGTTCGTTCCCCATCGCACGCGCTGCTTCAACAGCTTGGGAAGCGTGGGCGGGCACGAGGTGTACCCGATCGCCTTGGGGGCCATCGCGATGCGCCCAACCTTCTGGCACTTCAGCGTGAGCTCCAGATCCTCGCTCACGGACTGCACCGTCGAGTATCCGCCGACGTCGAGCATCGCGTCGCGCCGGAACGCCGACAGGCCGCCGCTCGCGCACACGATACTGTCCATGAGCACCTGGCTTCGCCGGTCGAGCTCCATCGCCAGCATGTACTCGATCGACTGGAACCGCGTCCAGACCGTCGCCTTCGGGTTCGCGACGCGGAGGTTGCATGCCACGCCCACGATGCCGGGGCGTCGAAGCTGGCGCACGATCTCGCGCAATGCGGACGGCGCCAGCGTCGTGTCGTCGTCCATTCGCACGATGACGTCGTAGCGCGCGCGCTGGATGCCGAAGTTGACCGCGACCGCGGCCGGGAACTCGTCGGGGCTCGGCCGCACGCGCAGCACGTGGACCGTCTCCGGATGTTCGAGTTCGATCGCGAAGAGGCGGTCCATCGTGTCGTCGGTGCTGTTGTTCTCGACCAGCAGCACTTCGATGGGGCAGTCGACGTCCTGTTCGAGCACCGACCGCAGGCTGTCGACGATCGTGGGCTGGACGTTGTGGCAGGGGATGACCACCGAGATCCCCGACAGCGGATCGGTAGCCTCGTGCTTGCGCTCGCGCTGACGGAACAGCAGCACCGCAAGCGGGCGGCCCAGGTACCAGACCAGGATGAGCAGGACGCAGCTGCGGAGCAACCACGTGCGCACGTCGACCGGGCGGACGAACTCGAGGAAGGGCCCGGCCGCCATGATCAGGACCAGGACGCCCACGGCCCACTGGACGACGCGACGTTCGCCGAACCGGGGCCTCGGCCTGGCCGCCGCCACCGCCGCATCGACGGGCTGCGCGGCCCGCGGCCGGTGGGGCCATCGGCGCTTCGTGTGCTCGGGACGCCGGTGGCGCCCGACGTAGCGGGCCGTGGCCGTATGGCCCGAGGGGTCATCGGGGCGAGCCTCAGTTGCATGGGCCAGGGGAAGGCGCATCGGCTGCATTATCACCCCCATCCCCTCGGCCTCGACGCAAGCAGCCGCCTCAACCGGGCCGCCGCGATCGCCCGGGAATCGCGCAGCCCTACCCGGCGCTGGGGTCGTCCGTGTACAGGCCGAACGTGTTGCCCTCGGTGTCCGTGCAGGTGGCGAACCAGCCCATGGTCGGGATCGGCGTCTTCTGCTGCACCACCGACCCGCCGGCCGCCTCGACCTTGGCGATCGAGTCCTCGATGGAGTCCACGGACATCGTGAGGGTCGTCACCGACGACCGGTCGCTGCGCTGGAACAGCGCGCCGTTGATGCCCGCTTCGTCCTTGCCGGTGGTCGCCAAACCGTAGTAGTTCGGCGCGCCCGGATAGCGGTCGAACGTCCATCCGAAGACCGTCTCGTAGAAGCCCTCGGCCCGGTCGGCGTCGTCCACCGGGATCTCGAAATGCGTGGGTCGGTTCGGCATCGCGGCCCTCCTCCGTCGACGGTCGAGCGCCCACTCTACTCCGAAGTCCCGAGCGGCCATGACGTCGCGCCGCGCCGGACGGATGTCCGGAGCGACGCACCCTGCCTGGGATACTCGGCGCGTGGATCTGGCGGGATTCCTTGGTCGCTACCCACCGTTCGATCTCCTCGCGGCCGGCGAGTTGCAGCGCGTCGTCGAGGCCCTGCAGATCGAGTTCTTCCCACAGGACACCGTCGTCCTGGATCAAGGCGGCGAGCCGGCCAAGTGGCTGTACGTGGTTCGGAGCGGCGCCGTCGAGCTCGTGTCGAATGACTTCGTGCTGGACCACCTCGGACCCGGCGAGGTCTTCGGCCACCGTTCGCTCGTGTCCGGGTTGGGTCCCGCGTCCACGGTGCGGACCCTCGAGGACACGATCTGTTACCTGATCGATCACGACGTGGCCACGCGCGTCCTCGGGACGCCGTGGGGCCTCGCGTTCTTCTCCACGACGCTCGGCCGCCGCATCGAGCGCGCGCTGGAGGGCGCGTGGCCGGAGCGCGCCGATCCCCGGCGCATTCGCGTCGGCGCGCTGATCGAACGCCCGGCCGTGACGTGCCCGCCGGCGGCGACCGTTCGCGAGGCGGCGGAGCTCATGGTCGCGCACCGCATCTCGTCACTGCTGATTTCGTGCGGGGAGGCATGGGGGATCGTCACCGACCGGGACCTTCGCGGCCGCGTGCTGGCAGCGGGCCGAAGCCCCGAAACGGCCGTCGGCGACGTGATGTCGTTTCCCGCCATGACGGTGGGCGCCGACGTGCCCGTGCCCGACGTGCTCGCGGCGATGCTCGACCGCGGCGTGCACCACTTCCCGGTCGTCGACGCCGCCGGCCGCCTTGCCGGAGTCGTCACCGACACGGATCTGCTGGCGCTCGAGCGCAACACCCCGATCGCGTTGAAGCGCGAGATCGAGCGCGCCGGGACGGTCGATGCCCTGGTCGACGCGGGATGCCGCCTGCCGGACGCGACGATCGCGATGGTCGACGCAAGCGTCGACCCGATCGACGTGGCCGGCGCCGTCGCCATCGCGGTCGACGCGCTCACCCGGCGGCTGCTGGAGATGGGGATCCGCGACCTGGGGGAACCGCCGGCTCCGTGGGCCTGGCTCGCGCTCGGCGGCGAGGGGCGCCACGAGCAGAGCCTGCACACCGACCAGGACAACGCGCTGGCGTACGACCCGAAGGGCGCGCCGGCCGAGGAGGTCGATCCCTACTTCGAAGCGCTCGCCCGGCGCGTGAACGACGGCCTGGAGGCCGCCGGCATCCCGCGATGTCCCGGCGGCGTGATGGCCTCCAACCATCTGTGGCGCCGGACGCTGGACGACTGGCGAGCGACGCTGGGCCGCTGGATGCGGGAGCCCGCGCCGGTGGACGGCGGTGTGGCCGGCATCGCGTTCGACCTTCGGGTCGTTGACGGCACCCTGCCTGCCGAGGCCGCGCTATCTCGCGTGCTGCGCGAGGCGCCCCAGCACGGGATGTTCCTCCGGCGTATCGGCCGGGCCGCGGTCGACGTGCGGCCGCCTACCGGGTTCGTGCGCGACCTGGTCGTGCGAGACCACGGCGAGCGCGCGGGCACGCTGGACGTGACCCGCGGCGGCATCGTGCCCATCACGAACCTTGCGCGGTTCCACGCGCTGCGCGCGGGGATCACCGAGCCGCGAACGCTGCAGCGGCTTCGCGAGGCCGCGTCGATGGACCGGATGGAGGACGACGTGCGGGCCGGGTTGGAGGAGGGGTTCCGGTTGCTATGGCAGGTCCGGCTGGAGCACCAGTGCGACCAGGTTCGTCGCGGCCTCACGCCCGACGACCTCGTCGACCCGAAGGCGCTCGGCCCGATCACCCGGCGCGGCCTGAAGGAGACGTTCGGCTTCATCGATCGCGCGCAGTCGGCGCTCGCCGGCGAATTGAGCGTGCGCCGGTAGGCGCCGGGACCGCATGGAACGGGCCGACGTGGTGGTCGTGGGCGCAGGGGCCATGGGCTCCGCGACGGCCCGAGCGCTCGGCGAGCGCGGCGTCGACACCGTCCTGCTCGAGCAGTTCACGGTGGGCCACGGTCGCGGGTCCTCGCACGGCGCGACGCGCATCTTCCGATTCGCCTACCAGGACTCCGACTACGTGCGGATGGCGATGCGGGCCGAACGCGCGTGGTGGGACCTCGAAGCCGCGTCCGGCGAGACGCTGCTCGTCCGGACCGGCGGCGTGGACGCCGGGCCCGGCGCGCAGGCGTGCGCCGACGCCATGGCGGCGTGCGACGCCGAGCACGAATGGTTGTCGAGGGCGGCGGCGTCCGCGGCGTACCCCGACATCGACTTCGAGGGGTACGACCGGGTGCTTCGCCATCCCGCGGCCGGCGTGTGCCTGGCGGCTCGCGCGGTCGCGGCCCAAGTTCGGTTGGCGCGGATGGCGGGCGTGTCGGTGCGCGAGG
>DASXAQ010000016.1:0-36327 GCA_036406615.1 Actinomycetota bacterium
GTTCGCCGTGTCGGGCAACTGCTTCCTGATCTACGACGTGGCCACCGGCACCCCCGGCGCGGGCACGTTCTACGGAAGCCAGAAGCCATCCACCGCATGCACGGGCAACTCTGCGCTGTCGACCTCGACGACGCAGAACACGCCTTCCAAGGGCGGCTGGTAAACCGGAAGACGGAACAGACGCGCGAGCGACGAGGGCGGCCCGGTGGGCCGCCCTCGCTGGTTCTTCACGCGGCGCGGTATCGCAGGTACACGACGCCCGAGGCGAAGCGGCGCTCTTCGATCAGGTCGAGGTCCAGCCGGACCCCGTCCGGAAGCCATCGCAGCCCGCCTCCCACGACCACCGGGTGGACGAACAGGCGGTACTCGTCGACGAGCCCGGCGGCGATCGCCTGGCCGGCGAGCCCCGGGCCGCCGATGCTCAGGTCGCGAGGCGAGGCCGCCTTCATGCCCCGGACTGCGTCGGGATCGAAGTCGCGCTCGATCGTGGTGCGGGCGCTGGAAGGGGCGTCGAGCGTGCGCGAGTACACGACCTTGTCCGCGGCCTTCCAGATCGCCGCGTAGTCGCGCACCGCCGGCGACTCGTCGGGATCGTCGCCGATCGTCTCCCACGCCACCATGACCTCGTAGAGCCCGCGCCCGTACAGGTGCGTCCCGACCGGGCGCTCCAGGTCGTTGACGAAGGCGTGGACCTCCTCGTCGGGGACCGCCCATTCGAACCCCCCCTGGGCGTCGCGGACGTAGCCGTCGAGTGACGCGATCGCGGTGTAGGTCAGCTGGGCCATGCGCACGCGGAGGCTCCCCGAGGCCAGATCACGTACGCGTATTCCCGATCCACTTCTGCAGGAACGACATCGAGATCTCCGCCACCGTCTCGTTGCTCATCGTGGGAACGGTGGAGGTCAGGTACGCCTGCGCGTGCTTGTCGCCCGGGACCTGGACCAGCTCGTACGGCACCCCCGCCCGCTTGTCCGCGTCGGCCATCTCCTGCGCCTGCTGGAACGGGATGATCTCGTTTGACGAGTTCACGATCAGCATGGTCGAGTCGGTGGAGTCGACATGCGTAACCGGGGACGCCGCCGCCAGGTTCGCCTGGCACGACGGGCCGGGACACTGCACGAAGCCGTTGATGTTCGCCGTGGCCTTCGGGATGTTCGCGGCCAGCAACGTGGTGAGGTTGGTGGCGCCCGACCACGACACGGCCACCCGCACGCGGGCGCCGGAATCGAGCGTGCCCTCCCCCGAGGTGGCCAGCAGCAGCGCCAGGTTGCCGCCGGCCGAACCGCCCATCGCGGCAAGCTCGTCGGGATTCACGTCGTACTTCGATGCGTTGGCGCGCACCCACCGCACGGCGGACTGCGCGTCGTCGAAGGCCGCCGGCCACGGGAACTTCGGCGCCAGGCGGTAGTTGATGGAGAACGCCGCGAACCCGCGCCGGGCCAGGGCCATGCCGACGGGGTCGGTGATCCTCGAGCTGCCCGCATGCCAGCCGCCGCCGTGGATCAGCACGACGCCGGGATGCGGGCCCTGCCCCGGGGGAAGGAAGGCGTTCAGCGTCAGGGGCGTGCCGCCGGGATCGGCGTACTGCAGCCCTTTCTCCACTTTCACACTCCCGGAGCTGGCCGGAGCGCCGGAGGGGACATCCGAGGTCGAACCGGACGAACCGGATGTCGCCGGGCTACCGGACGAGCAGGCCGCGGCCAGCACCGCCAGCACGCTCACGCCGGCGAGCAGGACGAAGCCACGTCGCCGTCGGGAGGAGGGGCGGGGTTCCTGTGGGTACACGTTCCCGTTCATGCGCTCAGTAGTACCCCCAGGGCCGCGCTTCCAGACGGAGCGCGCGGAACCTCTGCGCGAACTCCACACGATGGCCATCAGTGGTGTATCGACCGGGAGGGCTACCCCCAGAAGCCCGGTGGACTGCCCGGCGCCGTCGTGGTGTCATGGAGGGGCAACATTGAGGGGCAACATTCGCCCCGAGCGGGGAGCCACATGAGCGACAACGACACCGCGATGATCGAGCACGACTGCGGATCGTTGCGCGAGTGCGCGTGGTGCGGGGACCTGACCGCCTGTCGTGGCCAGCGCCGTCCCACGTGCGAGGCCTGTGCCGGCGTGAAGAGGACCGGCCGTGCGCCCGCGGGCCGCGTCTGCCTCGAGCCCGGCTGCGAAACCGTGCTGTCGGTCTACAACAGCAGGCCTCGCTGTTCACTCCACATCCGCATGGCTGCCGGCGCCGCGTAGGCCCACCGGCCATCGACCTGAGAGGACCATCGCGTGGCCCAGCAGATGCTCAACGAGCGCACGTTCGCGCCCCAGGCGGTCAGGGAGCTCGGTGGCGGCCCCCAGGCGGCGCGCCGCATGACGGTGATGGGCACGGTGGGCAAGAGCTTCGTGCTGTTCGTGCTCACCTGCGCCTTCGCCGTGATCGGCTGGGATCACGCCGCCCGGGTCATCAAGGCCACGTCGGGTCCGTCGTGGCTGCTCGGCTACTTCCTGTTGATCGCGCTGTCGTTCCTGGCCATCGCACGGCCGCGCCTGGCGCCGATCGGCGGGCTCGTCTACGCGGTGCTGATGGGCCTGTGGGTGGGCGGCATCTCGCGCGTGTACGAGAGCGCGTACGACGGGATCGTCGCGCAGGCGCTGCTCGCGACGATGGCGACGGTGCTGGTCTGTCTGGTGCTCTACGCGTTCGGCGTCGTGAAGGTGACGCGCCGCTTCGCCCTGGTCGTCGTCGGGGCGACCTGCGGGATCGGCCTGATGTACCTGACCGCGTGGATCCTCACGCTCTTCGGCACGACCCTCGCGTTCTGGGCGTCCCCGACGCCCGCCGGCATCGCGATCAGCGTGGCCATCTGCATCGTGGCCGCGCTCAACCTGTTCATCGACTTCGCGGTCGTCGACGCCGGCGTGGAGGCAGGCGCGCCCGCGTTCATGGGGTGGTACTCGGCTTGGGGACTGCTGGCCACCGTCGTCTGGCTGTACCTGGAGGTCCTGTACCTGCTGGCCCGGCTGCAACGCTGAGCTCGAAGCCCTCCGCTGCGCCCGAGTTCGGATCAGGTCCGCCGGCGACGCCTTCGCCGGCGAAGCGCCACGAGCCCCGCGACCGCGCCCACCACGCCGGCGATCGCGCCGGGCGACAGCACGCGGCGGCGGGTCGTCGCCGCCTCGGCTTTCAGCCGGTCGACGGCATCGACCAACCCGGCGCGCTCCTGCTCCAGGTCGCGAACGATCTCCTGGACCGGACGCGGCGGAACGCGATTCTTTCCGGCCGACCCTTCCTGCGGTTTGGTGCGATCAGGCTCCGGCACCGTCGCCTCCATCCGTTGTCGCGCGAGCGGCGGGAGAAGGTGGCGCGGAGCCGGGGACGTCTGGCGCGGCACCCAGCATGGCCCCCTCGTCCTGCCGCTTTCCCAGGGCGGCCCCCGTGAGGCGCGCCTGCTCGCGCGCGACGGGCGCGCCCTTCACGTGCTGGAAGCGGTTCCGTGAGACGAGGCCGAGCACGGCTGCGATCAGCAGGTAAAGCACCAGCACAATGAGGACGGACAGCCACAGCGGGAGCACGATCGCGAGCGCGACGACGAACAGGGTGGTCAGCAGCGCGAACGCGAAGAACAGGACGAACGCCGCGGCGACTGCCACCCCCGCACCCGCTGCCGCGTTCTTGCCCGAGGCCCCCATCTCGGTGCGGAACAGCTCGGCCTGCAGGCGCATCACCGCCGACGCGCGGGCGGTGACCTCGCGGATCGCTCCTCGGATTCCGGTCCCCGTCGCCATGCTCGAACCCTAGCACCGGGGCCTCGACGCGCATCCGGCGCATGGGAGTCGGCGCAGGAGGTGACACCGTCGGGCGAAGAAGGACAGCCGGCACGCCCGATGAGGTCGTGGCATTGCCCGGCGCGGTCGGGTACGCGCGCTCCAGCCCCGTGACCCCGACGTTTCAAGCCGAGGCCCGCGGGAGACTACCTTGCCGACTGATACGGGCTGCTTTCGAGATATCGAGGGTGCGCGAGTGGTTGGTGGGCGCGAGAGGATTTGAACCTCCACGGGGTTGCCCCCACAGGAACCTGAATCCTGCGCGTCTGCCAAGTTCCGCCACGCGCCCGGTGTTCGGGGATGGTAGCAGGAACGCCATATCCGCCGGACCCGGGCGCCGATCACCCCCTGGCTATAATCGAACGATCCCGTTCCCCTGTTTTCGCTGCTAGACAACCCGACACCGTGGGCATCCTGAGCGATTTCGAGCGCCGCCTCGAGGGCGTGATCGAGGGGATCTTCGCGAAGGCCTTTCGCACCGGTCTTCATCCCGTCGAGCTGGCGACGCGCATCCTGCGTGAGATGGAAGCGGGCAAGACCGTCGGCGTGCGCAACGTCTGGGTCCCCAACCACTTCGTGTTCCACATCTCGCCGGAGGACGCGGATCGGTTCGCGCAGACGGAGCAGGCGCTGCGCCGCGAGCTCGAGCAGGTCGTCCGCGACGGGGCACGCGAGCGCGGCTGGGGCCTGGTGGGACCGGCGAGCGTCGAGTTCGAAACCGATCCGGAGCGCAAGCAGGGTGCCTTCGACTGCGAGGCCACGCTCGTGGAGGGACCCGGCGGCACCCCGGCGCCGGATGAGGCCCCCGCAGGCGGGGGGGCCGCGGACGACGGGCGGGCCGCGGAGCTGGTGCGGGTGGACGCGTCCGGCGCAGGCCGTCCCGTGGAGCTCAGCAAGGCGCGCACGGTCATCGGCCGCCTCCCGGAGTCCGACGTCGTGGTGGACGATCCCGGCGCGAGCCGGCGCCACGCGGAGGTACGCCGCGAGCACGGCGAGTTCGTCGTGGCCGACCTCGGCTCCACGAACGGCACGATGGTCAATGAATCCCCCGTCGGGGAACACGTCCTGCAGGACGGTGACCGCATCACGATCGGCAAGACCGTCCTGGAGTTCCGGAGGCGGTAGCCGTGGCGCCGTTCGCGCTGGACGTCTTGAAGATCGCGTTCCTCGTGCTGCTGTACCTGTTCGTGTACCGGGCCGTGCGCGCCGTGGTCCTGGACGTGCGCGGGGATTCGGGCAAGCGTCGGCGATCCGCGACCGCTCCGGCGCACCCGATCGCCGACCCGAACGGCGCCGGCGGATCCGGCAAGCCGCCGCGCACGATCGTGCTGGCGGGAGCGAGGAGCAAGGCGGCGATCCCGCTGGAGGCGACGGTGCAGGTCGGCCGCGCGGAGGGATGCGGGGTCCGCGTGGACGACACGTACGTTTCGCAGTTCCACGCGCGCATCTTCCAGCGAGACGGGGGGTGGTTCGTCGAGGACCTCGGCTCGACCAACGGCACGTTCCTGAACGAACGCAAGGTCACGTCGCCGTCGAAGCTGCATGCGGGCGACCAGGTCCGCGTCGGCCGCACGGTGTTGGAGCTCCGGCCGTGAGGATCCGCGTCGGCGCTCGCAGCGAGGTCGGCCCGGTCCGCCGGCGCAACGAGGACGCGTACCTGGTCCGCAAGCCGGTCTTCGCGGTGGCCGACGGCATGGGCGGGCATCGCGGCGGTAACGTCGCGTCCTCGCTCGCCCTGGAGGTCGTCGAACGCGCGGGGCCGGACGCGGACCTGCGCGAGTCGATCGACCGCGCGAACCGCGAGGTGCTCCGCCGCGGCGAGAGCGACCGTGAACTGGCGGGGATGGGCACGACACTGACCGCGGTGCGCGCGCTCGAGGATGCCGTGCTTCTGGTCCACGTCGGCGACTCGCGTGCCTACCTGCAGCGCGAGGGCCAGCTGCGCCGGCTCACCGAGGACCACACGCTCGTCCAGCAGTGGGTGAACGACGGACGGCTCGACGCGCAGGAGGCCGAACACCACCCGCAGCGCAACATCCTGACCCGCGTGCTTGGCGTCGAGGAACCGCTTCCGGTCGACGAGACCACCGTGCACCTGCGAACGGGCGACCGGATCCTGCTGTGCACCGACGGGCTGACCGGCATGGTCGACGAGGCGCGCATCAGCGGGGTCCTCGCGCAGGAACCCGACACGCAGGCCGCGTGCGACGCGCTGGTGCGCATGGCGATCGAAGCCGGCGGCGACGACAACGTGACGGTGGTGCTGCTCGACGTCGAGGACGTGGAGGCGGACGGCGTCGTCGGCGACGGGGCCGCGGCGGCGGGCGGCGCGCTCGCCGAGGGCGGCACCGCGGCGTCGGCGGTCGCCGAGGGGACCAAGCTCGAGGAGCCATCGACGGACGAGGGCGACGCACGGTCCGCCGTCGAACGAGCCGAGGCCCGTGTCGGCGGATCGATCCGCACGCCGACGCCGAAGCCGAAGCAACGCCGGCCCTTCCCCTGGCGTCGCGTGGCCATCTGGGCCGCTGCGGTCGTGGTGGTCCTGGTCGCCGTGTTCGTCGCGGGACGCGCCTACCTGGACCGGCAGTGGTACGTGGGCGACAGCGACGGGGTCGTGGCCGTGTACCGCGGGATCCCGGCCAGGCCGCTCGGACTGTCGCTGTCGCACGTGAGCGTGCGCACGGACATCCCGACGGCGAAGGCCGAACGGCTCCAGCCGTGGAGCGGCCTGAGCGGCGGCATCACCGCCGACAGCCAACAGAGTGCGCTGAACCTGGTCGCCCAGATCCGCAGCGACATCGCGTCGACGGGCGTGACGACGCCCACGACGTCGCCCTCGCCGTCCCCCGGCGCCCGCCCCTCGTCCTCGGGGCCGGGGCTGCCGCTGCCGTCTCCGTCCGGGGCGGGCTGATGCAGCGCGTCGAGCCCGAACCGAGCCGGATCGGCACGGTCGCGGCCGTGACGCTCGTCGTCCTGGCGATCCTGGTGTCGGTCGGCGCCTACGTGTTGGTGGTGCTGGGGGAGACGGGCCGCACGCCCGAGGGGGTCGCCGGGTTCGTCGCGGCGTTCGGCCTGGCATACGTCGGCGCCTACCTGGTCGTCCGGCGCGTCGCGCCGGGCGCCGACCCGGTGTTCCTCCCGTGCGCAGCGGCGCTGGCGGGGCTCGGGTACGCCCTGGTCTACCGCCTCGATCCGGACCTGGCCGACAACCAGTTCTACTGGCTGATGCTCGGGCTCGGGTTGTTCTGCCTGACCCTCGTCCTGGTGCGCGATCATCGTTCGCTGGAGCCGTACGGCTACACGATCGGCCTGATCGGCATCGGCTTCCTGCTGCTGCCGATCGTCCCGGGGCTCGGCCTGACCATCAACGGCGCGCGCCTGTGGATCCACCTGGGCAGCATCACGTTCCAGCCGGCGGAGGTGGCGAAGGTGCTGATCGTCATCTCGCTGGCCAGCTACCTGAGCGCGAAGAAGGACCTGCTGGCCAGCGCCACCCGGCGCGTGGGGCCGCTGCGGCTGCCGGAGCCGCGCTACCTGGGCCCGCTGCTGCTCGCGTGGTTCGCCTCGTTGGGGGTGCTGTTCGTCGAGAACGACCTGGGATCGTCGCTGCTGTTCTTCGGCGTCTTCGTCGTGATGCTGTGGGTGGCCACCGGGCGCGGGATCTACCTGGCGTTCGGCGTGTTGCTGTTCGTCGCGGGCGCCGCGCTCGGCTATGCGCTGATCCCCCACGTTCAGGACCGTGTGACGATTTGGCTGCATGCATTGCAGCCCAAGTACATCCACGACCTCGGATACCAGCTGGCGCAGTCCGAGTTCGCGATGGCCACCGGCGGAATCGTCGGCACGGGCCTCGGCCGCGGCCATCCCGGCCTGATCCCGTACGCGGCGACGGACTTCATCTACGGCGCCGCCGGCGAGGAGCTCGGCCTGCTCGGGGTGACGGCGATGCTGCTCGTGTACGTGATCGTGGTCGGGCGTGGCCTCAAGGCCGCCGTCGTGCGGCAGGACCCGTTCAGCAAGCTGCTGGCCGTGGGCCTGTCCACGGTGATCGCGCTGCAGACGTTCGTGATCGTCGGCGGCGTGACCCGTCTGATCCCGCTCACCGGCATCACGCTGCCGTTCGTCTCCTACGGCGGCTCGAGCCTGGTGACGAACTTCGTGCTGGTGGCGCTGCTCGTCCGCGTCTCCGCCCGAGACCGCGCGTCCCCGGCGCGCCCGCGCCTGCCGAAAGAGGCCGAGGCGCGATGATGGACCGCCAGATCCGCCGCCTGGGACTGGCGCTGCTCGCGCTGTTCGTCCTGCTGTTCGCGCAGACGAACTACATCTCGGTGTTCGCCGCGGGACGCCTCGCCGACAACCCGGCCAACTCGCGCGTGCTGCTCGCCGAGTACAACATGCAGCGCGGCGCGATCCTGGCGCGGGACGAGCGCACCGTGCTCGCGAAAAGCGTCGCCACGAACGGCACGCTGAAGTACCTGCGCGTGTATCCGCACGGCTCGTTGTACGGGCAGATCACCGGCTACTACTCGCTGATCTACGGCCGGTCCGGGCTGGAGCTGTCGCAGAACGACTGGCTGTCGGGAACGGCGGCCGAGCTCACGCCGCAGAACCTGGTGGACGAGATCCTCGGCCGGCCCAAGCGCGGCGCGACGGTCGTGACCACGCTGGACGCGAAGCTGCAGCGTGTGGCCGCCTCGGCGCTCGGGAACCTGCCGGGAGCCGTCGTCGCCCTGGACCCGCGGACGGGGGGGATCCTGGCGATGGTCGGAAACCCCTCGTATGACCCCAACCCGCTGGCGTCGCACGACAGCGCAACTCAGCGCGCCGCGTGGCGGACGCTGTCGAAGGACCCCGACAAGCCGCTCCTCTCGCCGGCAGCGCAGCAGCTGTATCCGCCGGGCTCGACGTTCAAGCTCGTGACCGCCTCCGCGGCGCTCGAGGCGGGGGCCACGCCGTCGACGACGTACGCGAACCCGGCAGTCCTGCAGCTGCCGCAGACCACGCACGTCCTGCAGAACTTCGGCGGCGAACACTGCCTCGGCGGCGCGCCGCGCATCACGATGGCCCAGGCGCTGCAAGTGTCGTGCAACGTCGTGTTCGGGGAGATCGGGCTGCAGCTCGGGGCCGCCAGGCTGGTCGCGCAGGCGCGGAGGTTCGGCTTCGATCAGGACGTCCCGTTCGAGATCCCGTTCGCCGAAGGCCAGATCCCGGACGTGTCGACCTTCGTCGACAACGAGCCGTTGGTCGCGCTGTCGGCGATCGGGCAGGCGAGCGTGCGCGCCAACCCGCTGGCGATGGCGTTGGTGGCGCAGGCCATCGCGAACGGCGGCACCGAGATGGTGCCCCAGCTCGTGCGCCAGGTTCGCGACTCGTCGGGACGCGTCGTCAAGACGTTCTCGCCGCAGGTGTTCGGCAATCCGATCTCGGCGAAGACCGCGGCCGAGATGACGTCCATGATGATCGGCGTGGTGCAGGGCGGAACGGGCACCGCCGCGCAGATCCCGGGGGTGACGGTGGCGGGCAAGACCGGTACGGCGGAGGTCCCCGGCGGCAACCCGGACGCCTGGTTCGTCAGCTTCGCGCCGGCCCAGAACCCGAAGATCGTGGTGGCCGTCATCGTCCCGAACGGCGGCAGCCTGGGCAGCGACGCCACGGGAGGCGCCGTGGCCGCCCCGATCGCCAAAGCGGTGATCGAGGCCGCACTGGGGTAAGAAGGTCCTTATGGCCAAAACCGACGCCGCCATCGACGTCGTGCTGGGGGGCCGGTACCGGCTGATCCGACGCATCGCGTCCGGCGGCATGGGCAGCGTCTGGGAGGCCCGGGACGACCGCCTGGAGCGCCCGGTCGCCGTGAAGACGCTGTCCGACTCGCTGGGAAGCAACCCCCGGTACGTGGAGCGCTTCCGTCGCGAGGCGCGCGCCGCCGCGGCGCTGTCGCACCCGAACGTGGCCCGGGTGCTGGACTCCGGGGAGACCGACGGCGTCCGCTACATCGTGATGGAGATGGTGCACGGGCGAACCGTCGCCGAGCTGATCGACGAGGACGGAGCGCTCGACCCCCATCGCGCCGCCGCCATCGCCGTCGGGGCTGCCGACGCGCTGGAGGCGGCGCACCGCGCGGGCATCGTGCACCGCGACGTCAAGCCGGCCAACGTGATGGTGCGCGACGACGGGCAGGTCAAGGTGCTGGACTTCGGCATCGCCATACCGGCGGGCGACGCCGGCACGTTGACGTCGACGGGGATGCTGATCGGCACGGCCGCCTACATCGCGCCCGAGCGCGTGCAGGGACTGCCGGCCACACCGGCGTCGGACGTGTACTCGCTGGGGGTCGTCCTCTACGAGATGCTGACGGGCAGCCCGCCGTTCCAGGCCGACACGCCGATGGCGACCGCGGTCGCGCACGTGCGCCTGACCGCGCCGTCCGTCCCCGAGGCGCGGAACATCCCGGGGCGGCTGGCCATCGCCTGCGAACGGGCCATGGCGAAGGACCCGGCCGACCGGCCGTCCTCCGCGGCGGCCTTCGCCGCGATGGTCGGCGCCGGCGCGACCCAGCAGTTGCTCGGAGCCGGCGCGACACAGCAGTTGCTCGACGCCGGCGCCACCGTCCCGATGACGCCGGCCGCTCCCGCCGCGCCGCGGACGGTCCAGCTGACGCCTGCGACCATCCCGTTCGCCGCAGCCGAAGCGAGGCCGGCACCGGCGCCGTCGTCCCCGGCCACGGGTCGCCGGCGCGCTGCGCCACCCGACCGGCCACGCCGGCGAGCCGGGGTGGTTGCCGGGCTGATCGCAGGCCTCGTCGCCGTCGTGGCGCTGATGGCCATGCTGGCGTGGGCGCTCACGAGCTTGGACGGCGGGGGCTCACCGTCCGCGACGCCACCGCCGCCGGCGCCGGCTTCGACCTCCCCGTCGCCCGCCACGATCGCGGTCCCGCAGGTCGCCGGCCAGAAGCTCGACGACGCAATCAAGGCCCTGACGGCCGCCGGCCTGAGCATCAAACAGGTGGCCCAGGTGCCCGACGGGCAGCACGACCGTGTCGTGAGCACCCACCCCGCCCGGCGGCACGCAGGTGGCGCCCGGCTCGGCGGTGACCGTGTACGTTGGGTCGGGCCCCGGGGGCCCGGGACCCGGAGGTCCCGGGGACGGCGGCCCGGGCAACGCAGGGCCGGGCAACGGAGGGCCGGGCAACGGACACGACGACGGAAACGGGCCGGGTGGCGAGGGCGGCTGATGGCTGACCGGCGAGTCCTCGCCGGCCGCTACGAGGTGAACTCCCTGCTCGGCGGCGGCGGCATGGCCGAGGTCTACCTGGGCACCGACCGGGTTCTCGGACGCAACGTGGCCATCAAGATCCTGCGCCCGCAGTTCGCCGCCGATGCGACGTTCGTCGAGCGCTTCCGCCGCGAAGCACAGGCGGCGGCCGCGCTGAACCATCCAGGCATCGTGGCCGTGTACGACACGGGCTCGGTGGACGGCACGCACTTCATCGTCATGGAGTACGTGCAGGGAAAGACGCTCGCGCAGGTGATCCGCGAGGGACCGATCCTGCCGGAACGCGCGGTGGAGATCGCCGGGTCGGTGGCCACCGCGCTCGCGTTCGCGCACCGGGCGGGCTTCGTGCACCGCGACATCAAGCCCGCCAACATCATGCTCACTCCGGCCGGCGGCGTGAAGGTCATGGACTTCGGCATCGCGCGCGCCGTGCAGGCCCAGTCGGCCGGCCTGACCCAGACGGCGACGGTGCTCGGCACCGCCACGTACTTCTCGCCCGAACAGGCGCAGGGGGAGGCAGTCGACGGACGCTCCGACGTCTACTCGCTGGGGTGCGTGCTGTACGAGATGCTGACCGGCGTGCCGCCGTTCGAGGGCGACAGCGCCGTCGCGGTCGCGTACAAGCACGTGCGCCAGGACCCCGTGACGCCCAGCCGGAGGGCGGCCGAGGTGCCGGCCGGACTGGACGCGGTGGTCATGAAGTGCCTGGCGAAGAGCCCCGCTGATCGCTACCAGTCCGCCGACGAGCTTCGATCGGACCTGGATCGGTTCCAGGCCGGCCTGCCGGTGTCGGCCGCCGCGGCCGCGGCGGCGACCCAGGCCATGACGCGCCAGGCGTCGGCGACGCAAGTCATGCCGGCCGGCACCCGGCCCGGGGCGCACCGCCGGCGCAACCCGTGGGCGATCGCCGGCATCGTCGCGGGGATCGTGGCGTTGCTGGCCATCGGGTTCTTCCTGCTCGCCAACGCGCTGACCGGCGACAACGCGAACACGATCCCGGTGCCCAACGTCACCGGCATCACGGTGAACGCCGCAAAGGCGCAACTGACCGCGGCGGGGTTCACCACGCCCCCCAAGGTCACGCCGCAGGCCTCGGACACCGTGCCGAAGGGGTTCGTCATCAGCTACTCGCCAACGGGCAACCAGCCGGCGGACACGGTCATCACGCTGGTCTCCTCGACCGGCCCGCAGAAGGTGGCCGTGCCCAACGTCGTGTGCGAGAAGCGAAGCCAGGCGGAAGACGACCTGACCGCGGCGGGGTTCCAGCCGGTGATCGCCGGCCAGCTTCCGAACGCCGCGTGCCCAACGCCCGGCAACGTCGCCAAGCAGGAGCCGGACAGCCCCGACGGGACGACGAAGGCGCCCAAGGGCTCGGAGGTGCGCTTCTGGGTGATCCCGCAACCGACGCCGACCCCGCCGACGACGCCGCCCACCACCCCGCCGACGACGCCCCCGACCACGCCGCCGCCGACGTCCCCGTCGCCGAGCCCCTCGTAGCCGTCGCGGGAACGCTTCCGCGTCGGCGCGGGGTGCTACCGTTCGCACGATGGAGCTGGACGCGGTCCACGAGACGTTCACCGACGACGAACGCGCCCTGCTGTCGCGCCACTTCACCAACCTGGACGGGCCGGTCTTCGCGCTCGTCAACCTGCCCGAGGTCGTGAAGGGGGCGCTGTTCGCCCGCTACTCGCGCTCCCCCAAGTCGCTGCGGCGGCTGTTCCTGGACGAGTTCGCGGCCGAGGGCGCGCTTGGCCGCGCGGCCGAGCACGCCGCGACGGCCGCCGAGGACGTCGACGTCGCCAAGGCGGAAGGGCTGTACGAACGGGTCTTCCTGGAGTACGGCGACGACTCGGTCGCCCAGCTCGGCGGCGCGCACCTGGCCTGCGAGCAGGCGTCGCAGGTGCTCACCAAGGTGCTGGAGTGGGGACGGCTGGGGGCGTACCTCGAACAGTCGACGCGCTACATCCCCTACGACGACCGCCCGGGCGGCCGGTACCGGTACCACGTGCCGGCGGAGATCGCGGCCCACGCCGACCTGGCCGAGCGCTATCGCGCGACGCTCGACCGCGCGTTCGACGTATACGCCGCGTGGCTCGAGCCGATGCAGGCCCACTTCCGCGACCGGTTCCCCAAGGACGAAGCGGACTCGGCCTTCGTCTACCGCTCCACCATCCGGGCCAAGGCGTGCGACACGCTGCGCGGGCTCCTGCCGGTCGCCACGCGCACCAACGTCGGCATCTTCGCCAGCGCCCAGTCCTACGAACAGCTGTTGATGCGCATGCGTGCGCATCCGCTGGCCGAAGTGCGCGCCTATGCCGACCTGATGCTTGTCGAGTTGCGGACGGTCATCCCCGCGTTCCTCACGCGCGTCGACGCGTCCGAGCGGGGCGTCGCGTGGAGCCGGTACCTGCAGGAGACGCGCGAGGCGACGCGGTCGCTGGCCGCCGAGCTGCTGGCGGGCGCGGCGAACGAACTCCAGGACGACGTGACGCTGACGGACTTCGACCCCGACGGCGAGGCGAAGGTGGTCGCCGCGGCGCTGTACGCGGCGTCCGATCTGGCCGACGAGCAGCTGCTGGACGAGGCGCGCAAGCTCTCCGTCGACGACCGCGTTCGCGTGCTGCGTGCCTACGCGGGTGAGCGGCGGAACCGGCGGCACCGTCCGGGGCGCGCGTTCGAGCGAACGTCGTACCGGTTCGACGTGCTCTGCGACTACGGGGCGTTCCGCGACCTGCAGCGCCACCGCCCGCTCACGCTGGAATGGCAGCGGGTCTCGCCCGCGCATGGCTTCGAGCTGCCGCCAGACGTCGAAACGGCGGGAGCCCTCGGCGACTGGGAATCGGTGATGGAGGATGGCGGCGCCCTGCACGCGGCCGTCGCCGAGCGATGCTCGCCCGACGTCGCGCAGTACGCGGTGCCGATGGCGTTCCGCGTGCGCTTCGTCATGGAGATGAACGCCCGCGAAGCGATGCACGTCATCGAGCTTCGAAGCTCGCCGCAAGGCCATCCCGTGTACCGCCGGGTCGCGCACGAGATGCACCGGTTGATCCGCGAGGACGCCGGCCACGAGGCCATCGCCGCACTGATGGTCCACGTCGACCACAGCGACGTCGACCTGGAACGGCTCGACGCCGAGCGTCGCACCGAGGCGCGGCGGCGGGCCGCGGCCGACCCCGGGCGCTAGCGGCTCGCGCATCCCCACCGGCCGACGGGCGCCGTCATGACCGGCGGTCATCGCGTCGGCCATCTGCGAGAATGCACGGCCGTGCCACCCGTTGCCTTCCATCGCGCCGCCCCCGAAGCCGGCGGCGCCCCTTCGTCCGCCCCGGCCGTGCCCGAAACGCAGCCCGCGCCCGTCTGGGAGCAGCGCTTCCGCGCACCGCTGGTGACGTTTCCCCGGTGGGCGCGCGACGCTCCCCACCGACTGGTGTACGCGTCGAACGAGTCCGGCTCGTGGCAGTTGCACGCGTGGGACCGATCGGACGGCGCGCCGCGCCGCGTCACCGACGTCCCGATCGGCATCCGCGAGGGGACGATCACGCCCGACGGGCGAGGCGTCGTCTGGTTCGACGATCGCACCGGCGACGAGCGCGGCCAGTGGGTCGTCGAGCCGTTCGAGGGCGGCGAGCGCCGGCTGCTCGCGGACGGCGTGCCCGACGCGTGGGCGAGCGGCCTTGCCATCGGGGACGGGCTGACGGTCCTCGGCACCGGACAGGAGGACGGGTTCGCCATCCACGTCGCCGTGGGCGACGCGCCGGCGACCGAGGTCCACCGGCACGCCGAACCGGTCGCGGTGGCGGGCCTGTCGCGCGACGGACACCTGCTGTGCTACGAGCACGCCGAACACGGCGACGCCGTACACATGGCGCTGCGGGTGATCGACGCTGGGACGTTCGAAACGGCCGGCGAGTTGTGGGACGGCGAAGGCCTGGGGCTCGTGGCCGCAGGGTGGTCGCGCGCGCCGGGCGACCAGCGGCTGGCGATCGGCCACGAGCGCGAGGGCCGGACCCGCCCCGGGATCTGGGATCTGTCGACGGGCGAACGCACGGACCTGCACGTGGATCTGCCGGGCGAGGTCTGGGTCGCCGACTGGTGGCCGGACGCCACCGCGCTGCTGGTCGTGCACGAGCACGACGGCCGCTCGGAGCTGTTCCGCCTCGGCCTGGACGAAGCGCTCGAGCGCATCCCGCACGACACCGGCACGATCTCGGGCGCGCGCGTACGCCCCGACGGGCAGGTCTGGTACCGGATCTCGTCGGGCGCCCGGGCACCGTCGGTGGCACGCGCGGGCGGCGAGGTCGTGCTTCGAGCCGAGGGAACGCCCGCTCCGGGCGGCAGTCCGTACCGGTCGTGGGAGTTCACGAACGCCGAGGGCCGGCGGATCCACGGGTTCGTCGCGACGCCGCCCGGGTCCGGCCCGTTCCCCCTGTTCATGGACGTGCACGGCGGGCCGACATGGGCGTACACCGACACGTACATGCCGGCCGTCCAGGCGTGGGTCGATCACGGGTTCGCGGTCGCGATGGTCAACTACCGCGGCTCGACCGGCTATGGCCGCGAGTTCCGCGATCTGCTCCTGGGCAACCCGGGGTTCCCCGAGGTCGAAGACGTCCATGCCGGCCTCGACGCGCTGATCGCCGACGGAACCGCGGACCCGTCGCGGTGCGTGATCGGCGGAGGGTCCTGGGGCGGCTACATCACGCTGCTGTCGATCGGCCTGCACTCCGATCGGTGGGCGGCCGCCGCCGCGGCCGTACCGGTCGCCGACTACCCGGTGGCGTTCGAGGACGAGGCGCCGGGGCTGAAGGCGTACGACCGGACGTTGTTCGGCGGCACCCCAGAGGAGCTTCCCGCGCTGTACGCGGAGCGCTCGCCGCTGACGTACATCGACGACGTGCGCACCCCGGTGCTGATCCTGGCCGGCGACAACGACACGCGCTGCCCCATCCGCCAGGTGCTGAACTACGTCGAGCGCCTCGAGGCACTCGGTCGCGAGCACGAGCTGTACCGGTTCGACGCCGGTCACGGCTCGATGGTCGTGGACGAACAGATCCGCCAGATGCGAGCGGAGCTGGCGTTCGTGCGTGCGCGCGTCCCAACCGGGGCCGGGGCCTCCCAGTGACGTCCGTCGTGGCACTCGCCGCCGCCATGCTGTCGTGGCTGCTGGCCGTGGATCGCGAGACGGCGATCGTCATCGCGTTCTCCGCGATCATCGTGGCCGGCGTCGTCGTGTCGGTCGGCGCGTGGATCCTGCTTCGCCGCGAGGTCCGGCGGAGCCGCGTCACGACGGCCGGGGGCGCGGACGAGCCCGTCGAACCGGTTCGGCCCGCCCAGACCTGACCGGCCCGGGGCACGCCCGGTCAGCTTCGATCCGCGGCGCTGAGCTCCTCTGCCAGCAGCACTCGCCGCAATACCTTGCCGACCAGTGTCTCCGGCAGCTGATCCCGGAACTCGACCCGGGACGGTACCCGGTACCCGGTCAGTCCCTGCTTCGGGTCGCGGCAGAAGGCGACGATCTCCTCGGGCGTGGCGGTCTGCCCGCGCTTCAGCACGACGAACGCCTTCACCGCCTCGCCCGTCCGGTCGTCGGGGACCCCGACCACGCACACCTTCTCGATCTTGGGGTGGTGGTACAGGACCTGTTCGATGTCGGTGGGGTACACGTTGAAGCCGGACACGATGATCATGTCCTTCTTCCGATCCACGATCGAGAAGAAGCCATCCTCGCTCACCGTCGCGATGTCCCCCGACAGCAGCCAGCGGGTCCCGTCGGCGTCCTGCCTGATCATCGCGGCCGTCTCCTCCGGCCGGTTCCAGTAGCCCTGCATCACTTGCGGTCCCGCGATCGCCAGCTCGCCCGGCTCGCCGGGGGGCGCCTCCTTCGTCCAGTCGTCCAGGTCGACCAGCCGGCAGTCGGTGTCCGGGATCGGCAGCCCGATCGAACCGGGTCTCGCGCGCCCGTCCAGCGGGTTGGCGTGCGTCACCGGCGAGGTCTCCGTGAGGCCGTAGCCCTCCACGAGGCGTCCCCCGGTGATCGACTCGAACTTCCGCGCGACGGCCACGGGCAGCGGTGCGGCCCCCGACACGCAACGCCGGATGGATTCCAGGTGGTACTTCGGCGTGAGCGGGCTCTCGTTGATGGCGATGTACAGCCGCGGCACTCCCGGAAACAGCGACGCCCGCTCCTTCTGCACGGCCTTCAGCGTCTGCTTCAGCTCGAATCGCGGCACCAGGATGAGCTTGGCCCCCAGGTGGATGCCCAGGTTCATCCCGATCGTCATGCCGTAGGAGTGGAAGAACGGCAGGACGCACATGACGGCCTCGTCGCCCGGGCGGACCCCCATGAACCACGCCTCGCACTGCAACAGGTTCGCGACCAGGTTCGCGTGGGTGAGCATCGCGCCCTTCGACAGCCCGGTCGTCCCGCCCGTATAGATCAGGCCGGCCAGGTCGACGCCCGGATCGATCTCCGCCGCCGGGACCTCCGGTCCTGGCGATGACATCAGCTCCCGCCACCAGCGGACGTCGGCGCCGGCGGGCACGGGGGGCCACGGATGCCCTTCGCGCTTGGCCTCCCGGCGCAGCTCGATGGGCGCCAGCCGCTTCAGCACCGGGCCCATGTAGTCGGTGACCTTCGCCACGATCGTCGTGCGGATGCCGCTGGCGTCACGGACGGCCGCGAACTTCGGGTACAGCGAGTCCAGGACGACGCACACCTCGATCCCGGCGTCGGTCAGCTGATGCTGCAGCTCGCGCTCGGAGTACAGCGGGTTGTTCCCGACGATCACTGCACCCAGGCGCAGCGCCGCGTAATACGCGATCACGTACTGCGGACAGTTCGGCAGGATCAGCCCGACGCGGTCGCCCTTGCCGATGCCGAGCGACGCCAGCGCGCGGCTGAACCGGTCGACCTCGGCAAGCAGCTGCACGTACGTGAGCCGGCCGCCGAAGAACACGGTCGCCGTCGCGCCCGGGAAGCGCGCGGCGGCATTCGACAGGATCTGGTACATCGACGTGCTCGGGTACGGCTCGAGCGAGGCGGGCACGCCATCCTGGTAGCTCGTCACCCACGGGCGTGCCGCCATCTCAGACGCCAAGCGCTCGGTAGGCCCAGTCGTAGACGACCGAGCTTCGAACGATCAGGTCCTGCACGGACCGGTTCCGGCGATCGAACAGCACCCAGGCGAATCCCGGCAGGAACACCAGGTACAGCAGCGCGCGGCCGAACGCCTGCCACCCCGTCAACGGGTGGCCGTCCGGGCGCACGGCGCGCAGTCCCGTCAGCTGCTTGCCGTACGTCTTGCCGGTCGAGGCCCACGCCGACGTCAGATAGACGAGCGCCAGCCCCCAGAACACCAGGCCGCTGATCTCTCGGCCGGGCGCGACGAAGTGGAAGTGCCTCGTGACCAGGAAGCGCACGACCGCGACCAGGAGGTAGATGCCGATCTCGAATATCAGCACGACCACGGCGTCGACCACGTTCGCCAGCAGGCGCGACACGAATCCGGCGCGACGGCCCTGCAGGCTCCGTGTGCGCGCGAGCCGCTTGCGGCGGCGCTCCGCGAGCTCCGTCATGCGCGCGGCGGCGCCGACGTCGCTCACACCGGGTGCTCCGGTTCGTGGCCGGCCGGCGACGTCGTGTCGGGTTCGGCGCGATCCGCAGCGCGATCCGTGGCCCGATCCGCGGGCGGTGCGCCGTCGGCATCCCGCTCGCCCGTTCGCATCAGCACCCGATCGACGATCCGGGCGAGGAACCGGTCGAGGTTCATGCCCTGGTACCGGACCGCGTCCACCGTCTCGCCGGCGATCGACCCCGTGGACTCGCGGATCACCTCGCCGATGTCGACCTCGTCCATCACCTGCTCGGTGATGCGCGGCAGGTCCAGCCGCTCAACGATCGCGCCGAGGTCCACCCGCTCGATCAGCGCGTCGACGTCCACGCGACGGACGATGTCGTCGAGGTCCAGCCGGTCGATCACCCTGGCGATGTCCGCCTTCGCAATCACCGCGTCGACGTCCACGTGGTCCAGGACGCTGTCGACCACGACGCGCAGCGTTCGCTCGACCACTCCGCGGGCGATGCGTTCGTTCTCCTCCCGGGCGTCGCGCGCGCGGCGCTCGGCAGCCGCGACGAACCGGTTGACGTCCTCCCGGGTCTTCCGGACGAACGAGGGCTCGGCCAGCAGCGAGGCTGCGGGCCCGAGCAGGTTGCGCCCCGCCGTGGCCACCAGCCGGGCGGTGGCGGCCAGGTCGCCGAGGCGTTCGCTCGACTCAAGGGCCGTCCGGGTTGCCACCACCACCACGCCCCCGGCCGACACCGCGAGCTTCGTCAACGAGGCGAAGAGGTCACCGGTCTCTTCGGCGAGGTCGTCGGCGTGCTCCGGCGCCTCCGAGACGTCCCACTCCTGCGTGACCTCGGGGACGGGCCGAAGCGGCTCCGGCTCCCCCGACACCAGTTCGATCCGCTGCATTCGTTCCCCCGATTCGGCCGTTGCTCCGGCCCGTCATCGCCGCCGCACAGCCTACGCCGAGGCCGCGGCCGGTGCCTCGGCGGATTCGTTCCCTCGGTGCGACCATACGGGGACCACCGGGAACCGGCGAACTCAACGCCCTCGCGTGGGGCGTCGATGCTTGGGAGCGTGAACGGGATGCGCAGGGTCGTCGCTCCGCTGCTGACCGTGCTGGTCGGGCTCGCGCTCACCGCCTGCCACGCCAGCTCCCCGTTGAAGGCGCAGCCGGGTTCCCCCCAGGGACCGCCCACCATGGCCACGTGCCTGCAGCGAGACCGGGCTCGCTGCTACGCGCCCTTCCAGATGCAGCGCGCGTACGACCTCACGCCGCTGTACGCAAAGCACCTGGACGGCCACGGCCGCACGATCGCGATCGTGGACTCGTTCGGGTCCCCGACGATCCGAGCCGACCTCGCGCGGTTCGACTCGGACTTCCACCTGCCGGCCCCGCCGCAGTTCCGCATCATCCACCCGGCGGGCGCCCCGCCGCGCTTCGACCCCAGCAAGGAGCTGATGGTCGGCTGGGCGCTCGAGACGACGCTGGACGTCGAATGGGCGCACGCGTTGGCGCCGGGCGCCAGCATCCTGCTGGTCGAGACCCCGGTGGCCGAGACGCAGGGCGTGCACGGCTTCCCGCAGATCGTGCGCGCCGAGAACTTCGTCATCGATCACGGGCTGGCCGACGTGATCTCGCAGAGCTTCGCCGCGACCGAGGAGACGTTCCCGAACCGGACCTCCATCCTCGGGCTGCGCAGTGCCCTTCGCAACGCGCGGGCGCACGGCGTGACCGTCGTGTCGGCGACCGGCGACCTGGGGGCGACGAGCTACACGGCGAACATGCGCCACATCTACTCGCGCCGCGTGACGAACTGGCCCGCCACCGATCCGCTGGTGACGGCCGTCGGCGGCACCGACGTCCACCTGGACGCGCAGGGGAATCGCACCGGCCCCGACACCGTGTGGAACCAACCCAGCCGAGAGCAGCATCCGCCCGGCGCGTCGAGCGGCGGGCTGTCGTCCGTGTTCGGCCGTCCCTCGTACCAGAACTCGGTTCGGGGCATCGTTGGCGCGGCGCGCGGCATCCCCGACGTCTCGATGAATGCCGCGGCCGGTGACGGAGTCCTCGTCTACGAGAGCTTCGCCGGTCACCCCGGGTACGTCACCGGGTCCGGCACCAGCGCCGCCGCGCCCGAGTTCGCCGCGGTCGTGGCCATCGCCGACCAGGCGGCCGGCCGTCGACTCGGCCTGTTGAACGGCGCGCTCTACCGGATCGCTGCTCAGGATGGTCACGGGATCGTCGACGTGCGCGATGGCACGAACACGGTGCGCTTCGATCAGGGAGGCCGGACCATCGTCGTCCGCGGCTGGCGCGCAGGGCCCGGCTACGACCTGGCCACCGGGCTCGGGACCGTCGACGCCGCGGCGCTGGTGACGGCGCTGGCCGCGTAGTCTCGAAACGTCGTGGGGGACTGGGCAGAGCAGCTGCTGGACAAGGCGCGCGCGGCCATGCCGCCCGTCGAGGGGGACGTGACGGCGCCGGGGCTGCGCGCGCCCGTCGAGGTCGTCCGCGACCGCTGGGGGGTCCCGCACGTCTACGCGCAGAACGACCACGACCTGTTCTTCGCCCAGGGATTCGTGCAGGCGTCCGAGCGCCTGTTCCAGATGGAGCTGGCGTACCGGCTCGGGTCGGGCCGGCTCTCGGAGCTGTTCGGCGAGTTCACGGTCTCGCTCGACCGGTTCGTGCGCACCGTGGGATGGAACCGGGCCGCGGCGCGACAGCGGTCCGCGTGGGACGAGCGCTCGCGCGAGATCCAGGCGGCGTTCCATGCCGGCACCCGGGCGTGGATCGACGCGATGCCGGCACGGCCGGTCGAGTACGAGGTCATCGACCTGCAGCCGTGGCTCCCCGAATCGCCGGACGCGCCCGAAATCGCCGCGCCGCAAGTCTTCCTGGCGTGGTCCCTGTCGGGCAACTGGGATACGGAGCTGCTCCGCGCGGAAGTTGCCGACCAACTCGGCTGGGACGCCGTTCTCGATCTGTTCCCCGATCTGCCGAGCGAGCCCGGCCCGGTCCTCGCCGGCCGCGACGCCGGTCCCGGCGGCCGGCGCACCGCCCTGGACCTGCTCCGCGAGGCGCCGGACCTGCCTCGCGGCCAGGGGTCCAACAACTGGGTCGTCGCCGGTTCGCGAAGCGTCACCGGCAAGCCGCTGCTGGCCAACGACCCCCACCTGAACGTCGCGATGCCGTCGGTCTGGTTCGAGATCCACCTGACCGCCCCCGGCATCGACGTCTCCGGGGTGGCGCTGCCGTTCGCGCCCGGCGTGATCATCGGGCACAACGCTCGGATCGCGTGGGGGTTCACCAACGTCGGCGGCGACACGCAGGACCTGTACCTGGAACGCCTGAGCGACGATGGGACGGCCGCGCGGTATGAGAGCGCGTGGGAGCCGCTGACGACGTACCGGGAAGACATCTCGGTCCGCGGCCGTGGCGAGCCCGAGGTCGTCGTCGCGCGCGAGACGCGCCATGGCCCGATCCTGGACGCGTACCTGGTCGGCGTGCCGGACCCGACCGTCGTGGAGGGCGGCATCCGCGACACGTACGCGCTGCGCTTCGCCGGCCTCGAGCACGGCATCCAGCCGTCGGTTGTCGACGCGCTGAACCGCGCCGCGGACTTCGAGTCGTTTCGCCGCGCCGTGCGCGACTGGGACTCGCCCGGCCAGAACATGGTGTACGCCGACGTCGACGGCGCGATCGGATACCAGTCAACCGGCCTGCACCCGATCCGCCGGCGTGGCGACGGCACCGTCCCGGTCCCGGGGTGGACCTCGGAGTTCGAATGGGACGGCTGGGTCCCGTTCGACGAGCTGCCGTGGTCGCTCGATCCCGAACAGGGGTACCTGGCGACGGCGAACAACAAACCGCACGACGAGGCGTACCCGTTCCTGCTCGGCCGGGACTTCCTTCCGCCCTTCCGCGCGCGGCGCATCGTGCAGCTGCTCACCGCGCGCGACACGCACGACATCGACTCGTTCGCGGCCATGCACACGGACACCACGTCGCTCCCCGCCGCGGAGATCGTGCCGCTCCTGCTGGAGACGGAGCCCGAGACCGAGCGGCAGAAGCGGGCGATGGCGCTGCTGGCCGGCTGGGACCATGACCTGTCGGCGGACTCGGCCGCGGCCGCGATCTACCAGGTCTGGAGCGGCCGGATCGCCGAGGCGGTACTGAAGCCGCGCCTTGGCGACCGGCTGTTCGAGCACTACTACGCCCGCCGCGAGTGGACGAACGCGTTCCAGTATCAGGTCCTGCCCAACCTCCTGCGCTACCCCACCGCGGCGTGGTTCGGCGGCGACGGCGCTGCCGCCAGGGACCTGGTACTCCGCGACGCCCTGGACGCCGCGCTGGACGAGCTCGCGGAGCGCATGGGCGATGACCCGGCGGGGTGGTCGTGGGGCCGGATCCACCGCGTGAAGTTCGCCTCGCAGCTCGCCTTCGTGCCCGGACTTGCCGCCGTCTTCACCGGCGGCGAGTGCCCCGTCGGCGGCGACGAACAGACCGTCATGCAGTCGATGTTCGAACCCGGCGGCGGGACGTACGATGCGGCCATCGTGCCGTCCTGGCGTCAGATCGTGGACCTGTCGGACTTCGACCGCTCCGTCGGCACGCACACGGTCGGGCAGTCCGGCAACCCGGCCAGCCCACACTACCGGGACCTGTTCGCGCTGTGGTCGTCCGGCCGCTACCACCCGCTGCCGTTCAGCCGCGCCGCGGTCGAGGAGGCGGCGGAGTCCACGCTGACCCTTCGGCCGTCGTGAGGGCGTCCGCCGCGGAGTCGCGGGGCCGGCGCTGCTAGCATGCGAGGGCGATGCCCAGGTCCAAGTCGAAGCGCCGGCGCTACACGCCCCCGCCGAAGAAGAAGCCGAAGCCGAGTCCAAAGTGGTTCGGCGCGCTGATCCTCATCTTCATGCTCGGCGGCGTCGCGATCATCGTCATGAACTACCTGTCGCTGATCCCGTTCACGACGATGGACCCGTCGAACTATCTGCTGTTCGCCGGGCTGGGCGCGATCGGCCTGGGGTTCGTCCTGGCGACGCAGTGGCGCTGACGCGCTAGTTGGCCAGCGGCTGCTGACGCGGCCGGCGCACGACCGACATCGGCTCCCCGCAGTGCCGCGGGACCTGCACCTCGCCGAGCCGCGTGACCTGGTACTCGGTGCCGCACTCCTCGCAGACGAAGTAGACGTCGAGCGACGCGACGTCCTCCGGCTCGATCTTCTCGACCGGCCGCGAACCCGATACGGCGCGCAGCACGGCCAGGCCGACGAACATGATCGAGACGAACAGCAGGACGGCCACGAGCCACAGGAACACCGTCGCAAGCGCGAGCACCCGACCAGCGTACGGCTTCGACTTGGGTCCGGGGCGGTCCGCGCCGAAACCCACAGAGATGGCCGGCCACACCGACGCACCGGAGGGCACCACCGAGCGACGGGGCCACCCCAACCTCGGGGCGGCCATTCGCGCCCATCGCGGCGTGGCCGTGTTCGGATCGTCCGCCGTCGCCGCGTTCATCGCGTACGGGCTTGCTGCCGGCCGCCCCGCGACCATCTCCTACCTGTTCACCATGGGCGTGCTGTTCGTGTCGGTCGCCGCGGTGGACCGGCGCGCCGGCCTGTCCGACGGGCTCCTGTGGGCGCTCGCCGCGTGGGCCTGCCTGCACATGGCCGGTGGGCTGATCCCGCACGGCCGCGGCGTGCTGTACAACGCC
Source organism: Actinomycetota bacterium (assembly GCA_036406615.1). Taxonomy (GTDB): domain Bacteria; phylum Actinomycetota; class UBA4738; order UBA4738; family UBA4738; genus DASXAQ01. The sequence goes on from DASXAQ010000016.1 coordinate 24,370, forward strand.
AACCTCCACGTGCCCGCGCTGCACTACGACCGAGTCGTGCATGCGTTCGGGTTCGGCACGGCGACGCTCGTGTGCTGGGCGGCCCTTCGTTCGGCGATGGCGCCGGGGCGCAGGATGACGCGCGGGCTGGCCGTCGGCGTGGCGCTGATGGGCATGGGCCTCGGCGCGCTGAACGAGACGATCGAGTTCGTCGACACGCACCTGCACGCCGCCAACGTCGGCGGCTACCAGAACACGGGGTGGGATCTGACCTTCAACCTGATCGGCTGCGCCGTCGCGGCCGCGTGGATCGTGTGGAGGGACTCGAACCGGAACCACGAGACGGCGAGCAGCGCCGTAGCCGGCACAGCCGGGCAGCTCAGCCCAGGCGCTCGATGATCGTGGCGTTCGACGTGCCGCCGCCCTCGCACATCGTCTGCAGCCCGTAACGCCCGCCGCGGCGCTCGAGCTCGTGCAGCATCGTGGTCATGAGCTTCGCGCCGGTCGCGCCCAGCGGATGGCCGACCGCGATCGCGCCGCCGTTCGGGTTCACGTGGTCGTCGAACCAGTCCTGCGGCACGTCCAGCTCCCGCTGCCACGCGAGCACGACGGAGGCGAAGGCCTCGTTGATCTCGACGACGTCCACGTCGCCGAGCTCGAGGCCCGCGCGCTCCAGCGCGCGACGGGTGGCGGGGATCGGCGCGGTCAGCATCAGGATCGGCGAGTCCCCGGCCAGCGCGAACGAGACGAACCGCGCCCTCGGCGTCAGGCCGAGTTCCTCGGCGATCTGCCGACTGGCGATCAGCACGGCCGAGGCTCCGTCGGAGATCTGCGACGAGTTGCCGGCGGTGACGGTCCAGTGCAGCTCCCCCGGGAACATCTGCTCCCAGTTCGGCGCCTGGAAGGCAGGAGGAAGGCCCCGCATGCGGTCGCGGTCGGGCTCCATCCGGATGCCCTCGTCGACGTCCAGCAGGTGCTCCTGGCCGTCGACGACGACCTTGATCGGCATGATCTCGCGCTGGAACCGGCCCTCGCGCGTTGCGGCCGCGGCCTTGACGTGCGAGCGGAAGCCGAAGTCGTCGGATTCGTCGCGGGTGATGTTCCACTTCGTGGCGATCAGGTCCGCCGAGATGCCCTGCGGCACGATCCGGCCCTCGTAGCGGGCCAGCATCTGCGTGCCGAACGGGTTCTGCCCCGCCATCGACGAGCCCATCGGCACCCGGGTCATCGATTCGACCCCCGATGCCACCACCAGGTCGTACGCGCCGGCCATCACGCCCTGCGCGGCGAAGTGAATCGACTGCTGCGAGGAGCCGCACTGCCGGTCGATCGTCGTGCCGGGGATCTCTTCGGGAAAGCCCGCCGCCAGCCACGCGTTGCGCCCGATGTTGAACGTCTGCTCGCCGACCTGCGAGACGCAGCCGGTGATGTTGTCCTCGATGCGCCCGGGATCGACGCCGGTTCGCGCCACCAGCTCCTTGAGCACGTCGGCCAGCAGGTCGACGGGATGGACCTCCTTCAGGCTGCCGTGACGCTTGCCGATCGGGGTTCGCACCGCTCCGACGATCACGGCCTCGCGCACCTCGGGCATGGCGTAGCTCCTTTACCTACCGCGCGGTAACCAAGTCTGGTCCGAGCGTAGGGCCGGTCCCGCCCGGCGTCAACGTGCCGCGCCGACGGACGGCACGTCCGCGTACGTCGACAGCCCTCCCCACGACTCGAGCGCGCGCACCACGGAGGCCGGTCCCTCGACCGTGACGAACCCGCGCCGGCGCGCTTCGCGGAGCGAGATCCGCCCCATGTGCCACTTCACCAGCCACTCGGACGAGGCGGTCACGACCAGGTCCTCGTCCAGCGCGGGCGGGCGCCGGCACACCTCGGGCTCGGGCCGTTGCACGAGCACCCACAGCCGCTTGCGCGCGTCGTCGGGGATCTCGAACCGGATCAGCACCGGCCGCTCGGGCAGGCGGTCGCGCTCCATGAGCCGGCACATGGACCACAGCGCGACGCCGGCGTCCAGGTCCGGTGGCGCGAGCTCCAGCCAGCGCGCGCCCCAGGTGCCGAGCGCGTGCACCACGTCGTGCAGATCCTGTCCCTGCGGCGTGAGGTAATAGAGCGAGCCGCGCCCGTTGGCCGTCGGCCGCGTCTCCACGACGCCGGCGCGGCCAAGGGTCCGAAGCCGCTGCGTGAGCAGGGTTCGCGATATCCCGGGCAGCCCCGCGTGGATCTCGCTGAACGAATGGCAGCCGAGCATCAGGTTGCGCACGATGAGCGGCGTCCACCGTTCGGCGAAGATCTCCGAGCCGCGGGCGATCGGGCAGTACTGGCCGTACGTCTTCATCCGGAGCCAGTCTCACGCCGGCCCGGGCGACCACGCAAGTCCATTTTCTGTCCTTGTCCGGGCGGCCCGGCCGGGGGAAGCTCGCGGCATCGTGGTGAGCGTGGCGGATCCGGGCCGGGTCGACGTGGGCGCCCTCGCGGGCAGGTTCTCGGGGCAGCTCCTGGGTGCCGGCGACGAGGGCTACGACGAGGCCCGGCGCGTGTGGAACGCCGACATCGACCGGCGCCCCGCGGTGATTGCCCGATGCGAATCCACGGCCGACATCGCCGCGGCGGTGCGCTTCGCCCGCGAGCGCGAGCTGGCCATCTCCGTCCGCGGCGGCGGCCACGGGGTCGCCGGCTGGGCGGTGTGCGAGGGCGGCGTGATGATCGACCTGTCGCCGATGCGCCGCATCGACGTCGATCCCGCGAGCGGGATCGTACGCGCCGACGCCGGCGTCCAGCTCGGCGAGCTTGACGCCGCGACCCGCCCGCACGGGCTGGCCGTGCCGGCCGGCATCGTCACCCACACCGGGATCGCCGGGCTCTCACTGGGGGGCGGCATCGGATGGCTCATGCGTGCGCACGGGCTGACCGCGGATCATCTGGTCGCCGCCGACGTGGTGACGGCGGACGGGGAGGTGGCCCGCGCCGAGGAACGCCACGAGCCCGAGCTGCTCTGGGGCCTGCGAGGCGGCGGGGGGAACTTCGGAATCGTGTCCCGGTTCGAATACCAGGCGGGCCACCTGCCACCAAAGGTGCTCGCCGGCGCGGTGGTCTACGACGGCGAGGATGCCAGCCGCGTCCTGCGAGGGTACGCGCAGGCGGCGGCCGAGGCCCCCGACCAGATCACGACCATCGTGACCGTGAGAAACGCCGCGCCGGTGCCGTTCCTGCCGGACCAATGGCACGGCCGCCCCGTCGTGATGGTCGGCGTCTGCCATTGCGGCGACGACCTGGATGCGGCTGAGCGGGACGTGGGGCCGTTCCGCTCGCTCGGGCGCCGCGTCGCCGACGTGGTCCGGCCCGCGCCGTTCACCGAGCTGCAGTCGATGTTCGACAGCAGCGTCCCGTGGGGATGGGGCTACTACTGGAAGGCGCGGTACCTGGCCTCGTTCGATCCGCCCGTCGTGGACACGCTGCTCGAGCATGCGTGGGCGCACGGTTCCCCGAGGTCGTACCTGATCGTGTTCCAGATGGGCGGGGCGGTTCGTCACGTCGACGAGGACGCCACCGCCTTCACCGGGCGGGATGCGGCCTTCGCGCTGAACATCAACGGCATCTGGACCGACCCCGCGGACCGGGCCGGCCAGGTGGCCTGGACCAGGGACGTCTTCGACGCCACCGAGCCGTTCCAGAGCGGGGTGTACGTGAACTTCCTGGGCGACGAGGGCGGCGACCGGGTCCGGGAGGCGTACGGAGAGGACAAGTTCGCCCGGCTCGCCCGGCTGAAGCGGGCCACGGACCCGGACAACGCGCTGCGGTTGAACCAGAACGTACCCCCCGCCCCCTGAGTGGGCGGCCGAAATCGGACAAAAATCCGTGTTCAAGATCGGTGTCCCTCACGCCGATAAACGAAACACGATGGAGAAACTCCGAGTTCTCAAGTCAGTTCAGCCCGGAGACGAGGCGGACCCGCGGCCGTGGGGACAGGCCGAGATACGGAAGCCGCCGGCACCGGACACGGCCCCCGCGCATGCCAAGGGAAATACGTGGGGCGACTCCGCCGAGGCGAGTGCGGGGGAGATTCCCGGCCGCCGGGGCGTTCAGGCCCTGGTGACCTGGGTCTCGGTCACGGTGGGCGTGCAGGTTGCGCTGTTCGGATCCGGACGACTGGCCTGGCTCGGGGCTGGCATGTGCGCGGGATCCCTCCTCCCGCGCGTCGCTGAATGGCTCGGACGCAGGGCGGACTCGACTCGAGTCGCGACCCAGGAAGCCGCCACCCGATACGGCAACGTGATCTCGCTGGACGGGTTCCGAGCTCGTACCCCCGCGCGCGCGGCGGCAGTGCGCTGATCACCGGCCGCGTCACGGCGTTCCCCTGCCCGGGCTGACGCCGAGACGCAAACTCTCGACGGTCCCGCGCATCGCGCGGGACCGTCGCGTATCCGGGGTCGGGAATCAGGCGACGGCGGTCGCCTGAGCGTTGGGTCCTTCCAGCAGGGACACGAGCGCATCGCGGTCGAGCGGCCGGGCCATGAGGAAGCCCTGCCCGAACCCGCAGCCCATCTGCACGAGACGGTCGAGCTGCTGCGCGGTCTCGATGCCCTCCGCCACGGGCTTCAGACGAAGGATGCGCGCGAGGTCGATGATCGCGGCGGTGAGCGCCGAGACCTCGCCCTCCTCGTGCACCGCGTCGACGAACGACTTGTCCACCTTCAGCACGTCGACGGGGAAGCTTCGGATGTAGTTCAGCGACGAGTACCCGGTCCCGAAGTCGTCCACGGCGAGCTGCACGCCGAGGGCCTTGAGCTCCTCCAGCTTGGCCACCGAGCGCTCCATGTCCGCCATCATCACGGTCTCGGTGATCTCGATGACCAGCAGGTCCGGCGCGAGCCCCGTCTCGCCCAACGTGCGGGCGACGTCGTCGCCGATGTCGTCCTGCTGGAGCTGGCGCGCGGACAGGTTGACCGAGACCGTCAGCGGTCGGCGCCCCTTCGGCAGCATCGCGTTCAGGCGCACGGCCTCGCGACATGCCTGGTCCAGGGTCCAGCGACCGATCGGCACGATCAAGCCCGTCTCCTCCGCGAGCGGGATGAAGTCGTTGGGCACGACGACGCCGCGAACGGGGTGGTTCCAGCGGATCAGCGCCTCGACGCCGATGATCTCCTGGCTGGCCAGCTCGTAGATCGGCTGGTAGTGCAGCACGAACTCGCCCTGTTCGACGGCGCGCATCAGGTCGGCCTTCAGCTCCAGCCGGTCCAGCACCGACGCGTGCATCCCCGGCTCGAACTGCTGGTAGCGGTCCTTCCCCTTGCCCTTCGCGATGTACATCGCGAGGTCCGCGTTGCGAAGCAGCTCCTCGACCGCGGTGGGCGAGAGCTCGCCGGCGTCGGCGATGGCGACCCCGATGCTGCCGCGCACGAAGATGCCCTGCCCGTCGACGGTGAACCGCGACGTGAGACCCTGCAGGATCCGCTCGGCCGTCTCGCCCGCCGTCGGCGCGTCGGTGTCCTCCAGCAGCACCGCGAACTCGTCGCCGCCCAGCCGCGCGACCGTGTCCGAGGACCGAAGGATCTCCTGCACGCGGGCTCCGATCTCCGCGAGCAGGCGGTCGCCCGTGGTGTGGCCGAACGAGTCGTTGACGGCCTTGAAGTCGTCCAGGTCCAGCAGCAGCACCGCCAGCGCGTGGCTGCCGCGGTGCTGGCGTGCCAGCGCGTGCTGCACGCGGTCCTGGAACAGCGCGCGGTTGGGCAGCCCGGTCACCAGGTCGTGGAACGCCTGATGCGACAGCTGCTGCTCGAAGACCTTGCGTTCGCTGACGTCGCGTGAGTTCAGCACGATGCCGGCGACGTTCGGGTCGTTCGTCAGGTCGGTCTTGACCGTCTCCATGTAGGGCCACGAGCCGTCGCGGTGCTGCCACCGCGCCTCGAACGTCACCAACTCGGCGCCGGAGTCGCCGACCATGCTGGCGAACGACGTCCGGTCGTCCTCGTGCACCAGGTCGAACAGCTTGCCGCCCAACAGGTCGACGGGCGTCCACCCGAGGATCCGCTCCACGGAGGGGCTGAGGTAGCGGATCGTCGAGTCGACGTCCATGACCGCGATGACGTCGGTCGCGTTGGACACCAGGGACGCGAAGCGCGCCTCGCCCTTGCGACGGTGCAGGTTCTCGGCCAGCGTCGCGCGCGCAAGCGCCAGCGAGGCCTGGTCGGCGACGCCCTCGATGCCGGTCTGGTCCTGGCGGTCCAACGGCGACGCGCTGCCCACGACCACCAGGCCGGTCAGGGCGCCGTCCATGGAGATCGGGGCGAGCAGGGCGGTCCGCGTTCCCCGCGGCAGGCCGAGCGCGTCGACCAGCTCATCCGGCACGCCGACGATCTGCCCGGTCCGGTCGGCCCGCATCGAGTCGCGAACCTCGCGGGGCAGCGCGTGCAGCGCGAGCGCCCCGCCGGCCTCCGCCTGATGCCCGGCCACCCACGCCACGGTCTCGTCATCGCCCTCGCCGACCACGCCAAGGCGCACGACGTCCCGCGGTCCCGCGAACGCCCGCACGGCGTCCACGGTGGCTCGGTACACGTCGTCGCGATCCGTGGCCGCCACCAGGGCCGCCCCCACCCGCCGCAGCGCCCGCTCGCGGGTCTCGGCCTGCTCGTGGCGGCGAACCAGGCCGCTCATGCGCAGCCCCACCAGCAGGAAGATCACGATGGAGGCCGGCACCATGACGGCGTCGTCGGCCGGCAGGTTCGCCACGTGCTCCAGGCCCCGAACCAGGGGAACCATCAGGGTCGCGGCACACAACAGCGCCAGACGGCCGGTGGACAGGCTCCGGGTCGTGCGGGCCATGGGGTGGGAGAGCGCGCGCATCGACGGGTGCAGCGCGGCCGCGCCCCACAGCACGTAGAACAGCGCCCACCCCGCGTCCAGGTAGCTGCCGCTGCCGTTGTATTCGCCGTGCAGGATGACGTACGTGTAGATGGAGTCGGTCACCAGCAGGCACACGATGCTGGACGTCAACAGGTAGAACGCCGGGTTCTTGATGCCGCTGCCGACCGCCAGCCGCGTCATCATCCACAGCAGCAGCAGGTCCCCGACGGGATAGGCGATGGACGTGAGCTTCGCCGACACCGACATCGTCGCGTGGAAGTTGGGTCCGATCAGGAACGCCCACGACACCACGCCGACGCCGATTGCGACCACCACCGAGTCGATCAGGGCGGCGTAGTCGGGCTCGGAGGATCGGCTGCGCACCAGCAGGATCAGACCGGCGGCCAGCACGGGGTACACCGCCAGGTACAGGGCGTCGCCAGAGGACGGAAACGGCGCCTCGTGCCCGAACAACGCTTCGTAGTTGTAGGTGATGACGTCGCCTGCGACGAATAGCAGCTGGCCGGCCGCAAACAGGTACCACGGCAACCGTTGGCGCGGATGGTGCAGCCGGACGCCGACGAAGATGGCCACGACCGACGAGACGCCGAACAGGTTGAACACCCGGCCCGTCTTCGCCCACGCGGGGCCGAAGAAGTACGCCACGCCGATCCCGGCCGCGCCGATGAGATAGATCCACCAGATGCGGCGTCTCATACCTGAACCATCGAACGGGAGCGCCCAAAGATTGAGCGGCCCACCCGCCGCGGATGGCCCCTTGTGGCGGTCCTCGGGCTAGGCCGAAGGGCGCAGGCCGGGCCCCGCATCGGCGGACGCCCGGTACGATCCCAGCCATGCCGGACGTGATCGCGGGCGTCGACCTGGGCGGGACGAAGATCCAGGTCGTGCTGCTGCGTGATCAACAGATGCTCGCCAGCGAACGAGGGCCCACGCCACGGTCGGGAGGGGCGGCCGACGTCATCCAGGCCGTGGCCGAGGCCGTCACCGGCGCGCTGGAGACGGCGGGCCTCGAGCCCGGCGATCTCCGTGCCGTCGGGATCGGGTCCCCCGGCGAGATCGACCAGCGGGCGGGGACGGTCTCCCGCGCCGCCAACGTCCCCGGGTTCTTCGACACCGTCGCCCTGGCCGACGAGCTCTCCCGGCAGCTCGGCGGGGTGCCCGTGTCGGTCGACAACGACGTCCGCGCGGCGGTGCGAGGAGAGCACCAGCGCGGGGCCGGCCGCCCGTACCGCAACTTCCTTGGCGTGTTCGTCGGGACGGGCGTCGGCGGCGGCTTGGTGCTCGAGAACGAGCTGCGCGAAGGGCGCGGCGCCGCCGGCGAGATCGGCCACACGGTCGTGAAGGACGGCGGACGCGAATGCTCGTGCAAGCGGCGAGGCTGCCTGGAGGCCTACGCCGGCCGCGGCCGGATCGAGGTCCGTGCTCGGGAGCTCGCGAAGCAGGGCCGCCACACCGAGCTGTTCGACATCATGCGAAAGCACGACCGCGACCGCGTGACCTCCGGCGTCATCGCCAAGGCGCTGGACAAGGGCGACGAGCTGACGGTCGAGCTCATCGACGACGCCGTCTGGGCGCTCGGGCTGGCGCTAGCCTCGGCGCAGAACCTGCTGGACCTCGAAGCGATCATCGTTGGGGGCGGCCTGGGGGACCGGCTCGGCCGGCCGTTCGTCGACCGAATCGCGGAATCCATGCGTCCGCACGTCTTCGTCGACACGGACCCGCCGGCGATGCTCACCACGGAGCTGGGTGACCTGTCGGGGGCCGTCGGCGCCGCGGTGCTTGCCGGCGGCTGAGCCCTAGGCCTCGGGCGGCGTCCGCCACATGGGCGCGCGCGGCGCGTCGAACCAGCAGGGCGCGTCCTTGCCGTCGATCGCGTCGAACGCCAGGTCAACCCAGCGCGGCGCGTATCGCAGCGGCGTGGGGAGCGCCTCGCGGGCGAAGAACCCGACGCCCTGGGTCTCCAGCGGATGCGGGCGAAGCGTCCCTCCTACCGCGCGGCAGTGGAACACGATGCTGTACAGCGGAATCCCGGCGAACCCCTGGCGCATCACGTCGAAGACCGCGATGAGCCGCACGGGCTCACATTCGATCCCGGTCTCCTCCAGCACCTCCTTGACCGCGACCTCGGACGGCGAGTAGCCGACGTCGGCCCATCCGACCGGGTAGTACCACTCGCCCGAGTCGGCGCGCTTGCCGAGCAGGATCTCGCCATCGTCGTTGCCGACGACGGCGCCGACCGCGGACTTCGGCGTCACGTACCCTTCGACGCCGCGGCCGATGTCGCCGGCCCACAGGTCGTACAGTGCCTCGGCGGAGGACTCCTCCAGCGCGGATGCCCGGATGTCGGCGGCGACGCGAAGCACCTCGTCGAAGCGTTCGCGCTCGTACTGGTTCTGGGTGAACGCGAGGCCGGTGCGCGCGATGCCCGCCAGCGCCTCGGCCCAGCGCAGCTGCTCGGGCGTCGAGGGCGCGGAGGGATCGGTCACGCGCCCATGATAGGCGGGCCCTCGGCTACTCCGACCTGCCGGCCTCCGCCGTCGCGCGCTCCTTGATCTCCTGGACCACCGTCGGGTCCGCGAGCGTCGTCGTGTCACCGAGCTCACGGTTCTCCGCCACGTCGCGAAGCAGGCGGCGCATGATCTTGCCCGAGCGCGTCTTCGGCAGCTCCGGCGTGAACACGATGTTGGCCGGCTTCGCGATCGGCCCGATGACCTTGGCGACGTGGTCGCGCAGCTCCTCCATCATCTGGACGGAGCCGTCCGCGCCGCCCTTCAACGTGACGAACGCGACGATCGCCTGGCCGGTCGTGGGGTCGGCCCGCCCGCACACGGCCGCCTCGGCGACCGAGGGGTGGTCGACCAGCGCGCTCTCGACCTCGATCGTCGAGATCCGGTGCGCCGACACGTTCATCACGTCGTCGACGCGTCCGAGCAGCCAGAAGTCGCCGTTCTCGTCCTGGCGCGCGCCGTCGCCGACGAAGTACACGCCGGGGAAGCGGCTCCAGTACGTCTCGACGAACCGGTCGGGGTCGCGGTAGATCCCGCGCAGCATGGCCGGCCACGGACGCGTGAGGACGAGGTAGCCGCCGCCCTGTCCCGCGGCGACCGGCTCACCCTGGTCGTTGTAGACCGCCGCCTCGATGCCCGGGAACGGGCGCGTGGCCGAACCGGGCTTGAGCGTCGTCACCCCCGGCAGCGGCGTGATGAGGATCATGCCGGTCTCCGTCTGCCACCACGTGTCGACGACCGGCGTGCGTCCGCCACCGATCTGGTCGCGGTACCAGATCCAGGCCTCGGGGTTGATCGGCTCCCCGACCGTGCCGAGCAGCCGGAGCGAGGACAGGTCGTGCCGGGCGGCGTACTCCGGCCCCCACTTCATGTGCGTGCGGATCGCCGTGGGCGCCGTGTAGAGGATGTCGACCTTGTAGCGCTCGACGATGTCCCACCAGCGATCCTTGTCGGGGAAGTCCGGCGTACCCTCGTACATGACGCCCGTCGTGCCGTTCGTCAGCGGACCGAACACGATGTAGCTGTGGCCGGTGACCCAGCCGATGTCGGCGGCGCACCAGTACACGGAGTCGGGCTTGATGTCGAAGATGTAGTGGTGGGTCGTCGAGGTACCCACCAGGTACCCGCCGGTCGTGTGCACGATCCCCTTCGGCTTCGCGGTCGTGCCGCTCGTGTACAGCAGGTACAGCAGGTCCTCGGAGTCCATCGGCTCGGGCGGGGACGACGCCGGGTCGTCGCTCTGGCCGTCCACGCGGTCGTGCCACCAGTGGTCGCGCCCTTCGACCATCTCCACCGGCGTGCCGGTGCGCCGCACGACCACGACGCCCTCGACCGAGGGTGCCTGCGCGACCGCCTCGTCCGCGTTCGGCTTCAGGGGCACGGCCGAACCGCGACGGTAGGCGCCATCCTGCGTGATCAGGAACCGGCATTCCATGTCGTTCAGCCGCCCCGAGAGCGAATCCGCGCTGAACCCGCCGAACACCACCGTGAACGGTGCGCCGATCCTGGCCAGCGCCAGCATCGCGATCGGCAGCTCCGGCACCATCCCCATGTAGATGCCGACCGGCACGCCCTTGGCGATGCCGAGCTCGCGAAACGCATTGGCGGCCTTCACGACCTCGCGCTGCAGGTCCGCGAACGTGATCGTGCGGCGGTCGCCCTCGGGCTCCCCCTCCCAGTAGTACGCGACCTTGTCCCCCAGCCCGTTGTCGACATGGCGATCGACGCAGTTGTGGCATGCGTTGAGCGTGCCGCCCAGGTACCACTTCGCGTACGGAAGGTTCCATTCGTACAGGCGCTCGAACGGCGTGAACCACGACACGCGCTCGCGCCCTTCGGTCTCCCAGAACTCGTCGGGATCCCGTTCGAGGATGCCCGGTTGGGCGTTCGCCTTCGCCGCGAAGTCCTCGGGCGGCGGGAAGCGGCGGTCCTCGGTGAACAGCGCGTCGATGGCGTTCGTGCCCGGCTCACGGCTCATGGGGTTGAGGCCTCCTGTCGTTGCGCGGTCCTTCGTTTCGATCCTAGCTTCGGGGCGTCGTCGACTCCACCCGCGGCAAGGCGCCGGCCTCCGGGACTCGAATGGTCTCGGGCTCACGCCACGGCGGGCGTCCGACGGGGAGCACCCGGCGTTCGCCCTGGCTGTTCACCACGCCGGCCGCCGACGCGTACCAGGCCACGGCGGCCGTGGCGACGCCGACGTACCCGCTGTACTTCACCAGGTCCGCGCTCCCGTTGAACTGTCCCCAGAAGTACAGGATCTCGGTGGCCTCCAGCGTCAGGAACACCAGGAACACGGCGATGCTCACGCGCAGGCTCCACAGCAGCATGTACGTGTTGAAGATGGCGAACGCCAGCACGAACCACGCAAGGTCGTGAGCGGGGTTCGTGCTCTTGGCTGCCAGGAACATGTCGTAGAACGCAAGGCTCAGCCAGAACGCGCCGTACGTCCCGAACGCGGTCGCCCCGAACGTGTTGCCCTTTCGGAACTCCCACATGCCGGCCGCGAACTGCGCCAGGCCGCCGTAGAAGAACGCCAGCCCCACCCATTCGGAGCCCGTGGACCAGCCCGCATTGGCGACGCTCAGGGCGAACGTGGTCAGGGCGA
>DASXAQ010000017.1:0-26012 GCA_036406615.1 Actinomycetota bacterium
GGGCGTTCAGCTCGTCGACGGACGGGGCGGCGCGGAAGACCTCTTCGACCAGCGGCACGCGCCCCGCCCGCCATGCCGACAGCGCATCGAGCGCCAGCTCCTCCCACGTCCCGATGTGGCCGAACAGGTCCAGCGCCGACCAGTCGCCGCCGCCGATCGTCGAGGTGCGCACCAGCTCCTGCTCGCCGAGGCGTTCGAACAGCGCGTCCAGCGTGCCGCGGCCCTCCTGGAGGGTCGCCAGCGCCTCGTCCCGGGTCGGGGTGGCCATGGGGGCATGCTACCGAGTGGCGGCCGCGACATTCGAATTCGAGCCCGGCCGCGACTCGGCCCGCGAACGGGGTCCGCGCGCGCGGCAGGTACCATGGACTCGTCGAAGGAGGCGAGGGACGATGACCTACGCCGAGCGCACGGCCGAGTTCAAGGCACGTATCGACGCCGGGGAAAAGATCGAGGCCGCCGACTGGATGCCGGACGAATACCGGCAGGCGGCGATCAAGTTCATCGAGATGCACGCCAACTCGGAGATCATGGGCGCCCTGCCGGAGGGGACGTGGATCCCGAAGGCGCCGACCCTGCGGCGCAAGCTCTCCCTGACCGCCAAGGTGCAGGACGAGGTGGGGCACGGCCAGATCCTGTACCGGGTGGCCGAGGACCTGGGCAAGGGCCGCGAGCAGATGTTCGACGACCTGGTCAACGGCCGGACGAAGTTCCACAACGTGTTCCACTACCCGGCCGAGACGTGGGGCGACGTCGCCGTGATCGGCTGGCTGATCGACGGCGCGGCGCTCGTGACGCAGAAGGCGCTGCTCGACGCGTCCTACGCCCCCTACGTGCGGGCGATGCGGCGCATCTGCGCCGAGGAATCGCTGCACCTTCGCCACGGTGAGGAGCTCACGCTCGAGCTCGTGTCGGGCACCGACGACCAGCGCGCGATGTTCCAGGACGCGGTGAACCGCTGGTGGCAGCCGATCATGCACTTCTTCGGCCCGCCGTCGAAGCTCGACCGCGACGTGCTCTTGTACTGGGGGATCAAGACGCGGACGAACGAGGACCTTCGACAGGAGTTCTTCTCGACGTACGTTCCGAAGCTGTGGGACGTGGGCGTCTCGGTGCCGGACCCCGACCTGGCCTTCGACGATGCGCAGGGCGCGTGGGTCTGGTCCCAGCCGGACTGGGACGAGTTCTGGCGCGTGGTCAAGGGCGACGGCCCGATGACGGCGACGCGGCTGGCGGCCCGCAAGAACGTGTGGGACACGCACGCCTGGATCCGCGAAGCGTTCGACGGCATCCCCCGGGCGGCGTGAACCGCGGCTGAGGCGGCCGTGGACGTCTGGGACGTGCTCGGCAGGCGAACCGCGAACGACGAGTTCGTCGTCGTGGGCGCCGTCAAGGCGCCCGACGTCGACCTGGCGCTGCTGCTGGCCCGAGAGACGCACTTTCGCCACAAGGAAGGCGTGGCGTACGCCGTGCGTCGCCGCGGCGACGACCGGATCCACGAGGGCGAGTGGACGCCCGAGTCGCTCGGCGGCGTGACCGACCGCTCGTACCGTCGACAGGAGGCGTACGCCGGCGTCGGAGCCAAGCTCAAGCGGGTCGCCTCGCAGATGGCCGCACGGGGCCTTCGGATCGACCGGCCGCGGCCGCCGGACCCGCGGGGCGGGGCCGACGGGGAGCCGCGCCATGAGTGAGGACGCGCGGCTCATCCTGCTGCTGTCGATCGCCGACGACGAGCTGGTCATCGGGCATCGCCACTCGGAGTGGACGGGGTGGACGCCGTACCTCGAAGAGGACCTCGCCTTCTCGTCGATCGCGCAGGACGAGATGGCGCACGCCCGGCTCCTGTACGGGCTTGCCGCCGACGGGACCGGCCGCGACGAGGATTCGTTGTCGCTCGGCCGCAGCCCCGAGGAGTACCGAAACGCCGTGCTCTGCGAACGGCCGAATCGCGAATGGGGGTACAGCCTGGCGCGCCAGTACCTCTATGACACTGCGGATGCGATTCGGGTGCAGTCGCTTTCGTCGTCGTCGTGGCGCGAGCTTGCCGAGCTCATGAACGTCGTGCGGCTCGAAGAGACGTACCACCTGGACCATGCGCGCGCGTGGTTCGATCGCCTGGCGGGCGGGCCGGCCACGGCGCGGGCGCACCTGGCGGCCGGCCTGGAGGCGACGGTGGGCGAAGCGCTGGCCCTGTTCGAGCCGCTGCCCGGCGAGGCGTCGCTGCTGGCCGACGGCACCATGCCGCGCTCGAGCGAGGACATGCTCGCGGAATGGGTCGGGCAGCTCGGCGAGACGCTGGAGGCCGCGTCGCTCGACTACGTCCTGGAACGCCACGCGCCACTCGGCGAGATGGTGCCCACGGCATCGGGAGAGATCGAGGAGACGCGTCCGTTCGCCGTCCCCGGCCTGGTTCGAGCCGACGGCCGCTGGAGCCACGAGGGCGGCTTCGCCGGCGCCGGCGGGCGGCAGGGACGCCACTCCGAGGACTTCGTCCCGCTGTGGGAGGACCTCACGGGCCTGTATCGCGCGCATCCGGGAGCGACGTGGTGACGCCCGACCCGGTCCGCGACGCACTCCCGGCCGGGGCGGCCACGGCGCAGCGGGTGCGCGACGCGCTGGCGGCGGTGCACGACCCGGAGATCCCGCCGCTGTCCATCGTGGACCTCGGCATCGTCGAGGACGTGCGGGTCAGCGACGACGCGGTGCACGTCGACCTGCTGCCGACCTTCGCCGGCTGTCCGGCCCTGGACGTGATCCGCCGCGACGTCGAGGCGGCGGTCGGCGCCGTCGCGGGCGGCCGCGACGTTCGGGTGGGATTCGTGTTCGCGCCGCCATGGACCAGCGACCGCATCACGCGGACCGGACGCGACGCGCTTCGCGAGTACGGGCTGACCCCGCCTCCGGACGCCGCGCAGCGTCGCGAATCGAGCACCGCGTTCGTCCCGGTCGCCGCGCTCGGCCGGCCCGCGGCCGGAGCGCAGCCGTCGGTGGAATGCCCGTTCTGCGGCAGCCGGGACACGGAACTGGAGAGCGCGTTCGGCCCGACGTTGTGCCGCGCCACGCACTACTGCCGCGCCTGCCGGAACCCCTTCGAGTCGTTCAAGCCGAAGGCGGCGGACCGCTAGAATCCGCCCGACGCGGCCCTGAGCGCGCGAGGGGGAGGCAAGGGCATGGTCCTGGTGCAGTTTCGAGTCACGGTGCCGGACGTGGACCGGTTCGTCGCGGCCGTCAAGGAGTTGATGCCGATGGCCGACGCCGACGGCGCGCGGCGGCAGGCGCTCTACGCGGCCGAGTCCGACTCCAGCGAGATGTCGATGCTCGCCGAGTGGGAGTCCCACGACGCGATGATGGCCTCGTCCGAGGCGCGGGGCGGCGACTTTCAGGCGCAGGCCGGCACCGAGGGCCTGGACTGGGACACGAGGATCTGGCACCGCCTGGCCGGGGCGGAGGCCAGGATCCCGACCGACGATCCGAGCGTGCTGGTGCAGTTCCGCGTCACCGTTCCCGACCCGGATCGGTTCCGTCGCGCGTTCGAGGATTCCACGTCCGACATGGCGTCGGACGGAGCGCGCCTCGCGGCCATCTACGCGTCGGAGTCGGATGCGAACGAGATCGGCTGGTTCGCCGAATGGGACTCGCACGACGCCATGATGGCGTCGTCCGAAGAGCGCGGCGAGGCGTTCCAGGCGGCCGCGGGCACGGAAGGGCTGGACTGGGAGACGCGGATCTGGCACCGCCTGGCATGAGCGCGGACGCCGACTCGCTGCGGTCCAAGGTTTCGGGCCTGATGCCCGGCGTCCTCGCCGACCTCGACGCGATGGTCCGCATCCCCTCCATCGCCTTCCCCGGGTACCCGGAGGAGCCGGTGCGGCGGATGGCGGAGCTCACGTTGGACCTGGCCAGAGGTGTGGGCTTCGATCCCATTGGCCTGCAGCCCGTCCCGTGGGGCTATCCGCCCGTCTACGGAGAGGTCGCCGGGCCGCCGGGCTCGCCCACGGTGATGCTGTACGCCCACTACGACGTGCAGCCGGCGCCCATGGAGCAGGGATGGACCGCGGATCCGTGGACGCCGGCCACCCGGCCGGACGGGCGCATCCAGGGCCGGGGCGCCGCCGACGACAAGGGCGGTATCGCCGTGCACCTCGGCACGATGCGCGCGTTCGACGGCCGGCCGCCGTGCACGGTCCGGCTGATCGTGGAGGGGATGGAGGAGACGAGCTCGAACCTCGAGGAGTTCGTCGAATCCCACCCGGACCTGTTCCGCGCCGACGTCTTCGTCGTGTGCGACATGGGCAACCTGGAGACCGGCTCGCCGACGTTCACGACCGCCCTCCGCGGCGACGTCTCCTGCACCGTGACGGTCTCGACGCTGGAGCATCCGCTGCACTCCGGGATCTTCGGGGGCGCCGCGCCGGACGCGATGATCGCGCTTGCCCGACTGCTCGCGACCCTGCACGACGACGACGGCGCGGTCGCCGTCGAGGGCGTGTCCGGCTTCGACTGGCCGGACGATGGCCCGTCCGAGGCGGATTTCCGAGCGAGCGCCGATCTGCTCGAGGCGACGGCGGTGACCGGGACGGGCTCGATCGGATCCCGCCTGTGGTCGCGCCCGAGCATCAGCGCGATCGGGATCGACACCACCTCGATCGCCGGGTCGTCGAATGTCCTGCTGCCGACCGCATCCGCCAGGTTGTCGATGCGCATCGTGCCCGGCTCGGATCCCGACGCGGAGCTCGACGCGCTGGTGCGCCATCTGGAGGCGCACGCTCCCTGGGGCGCGACGGTTTCGGTCGAGCGCGTGCGGGCCGCGCCGCCGTTTCGGTGCTCCACGGACGGGCCGGCGCACGCCGCCGCACGGCAGGCCTGCCGCGACGCGTTCGGCGCAGAGCCGGGCGAGGTCGGCTCGGGCGGGTCGATCCCGTTGCTGCAGAGCCTGCGCGACGCGAGCCCAGAGGCGGAGTTCATCCTCTGGGGTCCTGAGGACGTGGCCGGCTCGCGGATCCACGCCTCGGACGAGAGCGTCGATCCCGGCGAGATCGAGCGCCTGATCCTGGCGCAGGCGCTACTGCTTCGAAACCTGGCAGAGGGCGCCGCAGCCGGGTGACTCCCGCTTTTCTCAGCTGGCTTGCGCGGCCGAGACGAACGCGTTGGCGGTCAGGTCCCCGAGCGCGTCGTGCCAGACGTGCTTCGAGTTGTTCTCCACCTCGGTCACGATCGCGCGCATCTTCGTGAGCACGGCCGGCTCCTGCTCCTCGTACACGTCGCCCTGCAGGAGCTTCAGCACGTCGAGCCGGTAGCGGCGGTCGTTGATGAACGCGGTGAACAGGACGTTCAGCCGGTAGTAGACGGAGATGAAGTTGTACCAGTTGCGCGTCCCGCGGTGAAGCGTGGCCTCGAACTCCGAGAACGCGGAGCGGCTGAACTCGCCCGTCTCGAACGCGCGCAGGATGTCGCGGTGCGCGAACCGGGAGCTGTTCAGCGCGATGCTCACGCCGGTGGAGAAGATGGGATCGACGAACCGCCCCGCGTCGCCGACGAGCACGAGCCGGTCGCCGGTCAGCTGCTTCATCGCGTAGCTGTAGTCGCCCTCGTCCTTCAGCGGCCGCATCTGTTGGGCCTCATGGAGCCCGTCGTGCAGGTCCGGCCGGGTGGCGACGCTGTCCCAGAAGAACCGCTCGCGCGACTCCCGCTTCGTCGCGAAGTTCTTCTTCTGGGTGACGACGCCGATGCTCGTGACCGACTCCGTGATCGGGATCTGCCAGATCCAGCTGTTCGTGATGGGCAGGTAGTGCACGTAGATGAAGTCGTTCAGGTCGGTGCGCCCGACCATCTCGGTGGCCATCGCGCGGCGGTCGTAGCCGTCGAACCACGTGTGGATCGCGTACTGGTCGAACACCGCGTCCTTGATCCGCCACTTCAGCTGGTTGCCGAGCAGCGTCCGGCGCCCGCTCGCGTCCACGACCATCTTGGCGGTGGTCTCGACCTCGCGATCGCCGATGTGATAGCGCACCGTGACGTGCGTGGGTTCGGAGAAGTCCACGCCGCGTACGCTGACGCCCTCGTACACCTTGGCGCCGAAGCCGTGCGCGTGATGCAGCAGCAAGTTGTCGAACAGTCCGCGGTCGACGTGGTACGTGTAGATCTGGTCGACGCCCTCCTGGTCGCGTTCGTCGAAGCGCACGTCCGCGACCGAGTCGGCGTGCATTCCGTCGAAGGTGTGCCCCAGCACCCGGTTGTTGCCGTCGACCGTCCACACCGCCCCGAGCTTGTGGGGGAACCGCGCCTCCTCCATCTTCTCGATGAATCCGAGGTCCTTGAACACCCGGGTCGAGGACGGCACCAGCGACTCGCCAACGTGGGGGCGCGGGAAGATCTCGCGCTCGAACACCACCGTCGAGAGGCCCGCCCGGGCAAGATACGCTGCCATCGACGAGCCTGCGGGGCCGCCACCGATGATCGCTACGTCAAAGTCGGTCTTCACGTTCTTCGAGTTCTTCACGCGTCCTCCATGCCGGTCACGATCGGGGCTAAAACGGTCGAACGACAACATACGAAGTTTCTTTCCGGAAAACAAGGGCGCCTTTGCGCGCGGGCTGCGAAGGGCTACCGGCCGATGAACTCGGGCGGCCGCTTCTCCAGGAACGCCCGGACGCCTTCCAGGTGGTCGGCGGTCCGCGCGGCCTCGGCCTGGACCTTCGCTTCGGTGGCCAGCGTGTCCTCCAACGACCGCCCGGCCGCCTCCTGGAAGAGCCGCTTCGTCAGGCCGATGGCGGCGGTGGGCAGCTCGCCGAGCTCGGCCGCCAGCAGGGCGGCCTCCTTCAGGCACGTGTCGTCGGCGACCACCCGGTTCACCAGGCCGATCTCGATCGCCCGGCTCGCGTCGATCCTTTCGCCGGAGATCGACAGCTCCAGCGCCCGCGCCATCCCGATGGTCCGAGGCAGGAAGTACGCGGCGCCCGAGTCCGGGACGAGCCCGATCCGCACGAACGCCATGCTGAACGACGACGAGGCCGCGGCGACGCGCAGGTCGCACGCCAGCGCGAGCGACAGGCCGGCGCCGGCAGCGACCCCGTTGATGGCGGCGATGACCGGCTTCGGCATCTGCGCGATCAACGGGATCAGGCGGTTGTAGCCGTCCAGGAACATCGAGACGTCGGGGGGCTGCCCACGCTCGTAGCCCTCGCGTCCGGCTGAAAGGTCGGCGCCCGAGCAGAACCCGCGACCCTCCCCGGTGATCACGACCGCCCGCACCGATGCGTCGTCGCGGATGGCCTCCAGGGCGTGGATGAGCTCCGCCGTCAAGGTCAGCGAGAGCGCGTTCATCTTCGACGGGTTGTTCAGCCGTACCGTGGCGACCCGGCCGTCGCGGTCGACGATCAGCTCCTCGTAGGCCATGGCGAACCTTTCATCCGAGCTGTGGGCACGTGCCGGTCGTGAGGTCCCAGCCGCCCTGGCGCGTCATGCCGAACGACGCGGTGCCGGGTGGTACGTCGCGGCCGTTGCAGTCCTGGAACCAGATCGGTGCGACGCGCCGCGCGAGCGTGGCGCTGGTGACGCGGTACGCGGTGTCGCCCAGGCCGGAGACGAACGTCGCAGGGTGGCTCGAGGCGTCGGCCGGCAGGAACCGCTGTGTCTGCGCGAATCGAGACGGCGCCGGCGGCGCCGTGCCGCACGGCGTGAACCGGATGGACACCGCCACGCCGGAGGCGAAGGCGACCTGGACCTGGTCCACGCGCGTCCCGTCGCACCGCGCGAAGCCGTCGGTGCGCAGGTTGCCCATCATCGCCCCGGCAAGCGTCGGTTGCCCGAGGGCCGAGACGAACGCCGGCTCGTTCGAACCCAGCCTGGCGCCGCCGTCGAGCGCGCGCTGCAGGGCCGGGGGCATCGGCGCGTTTGCCACGCGAGAAGCCCACAGCTCGCCGATGCCGACGGCCACGGCCATGACGGCGAACAGCGCCGCAAGGACGAGGATCCACCTTCGGGACATCCATCGGCGCTCGCGGGCTGGGGTCGGCGCGGTGAGGTTCGGCTGGGACTTCGTGTCCAACGCGATTCGATCGTACACTCGCCGAAGCAGGGGAGCCCGGTCGTACCGGGCTGAGAGGCCGATTGGCCGCGCGGCTGACGATGCGTTGCGGCGGGGACCGGCGACCCTCGGAACCTGATCCGGGTCATGCCGGCGGAGGGAGCGAACGTGGCGGGCGTCGGCCAGCGCGTCGAGCGCGCGATCGAGCGCGAAGCACCGCAGTGGGGAATCCGGCCCGTGCCGCGCGACCAGCGCCGGCTGTCGGGCTTCGATCTGTCGATCCTGTGGGGCGACCTGGCCATCGGCCTGCTCGTCCTGTTGAGCGGGGCGCTGCTGGTCCCGGCGCTCGGCCTGCCCCGGGCCCTGGCCGCGATCGTCATCGGCACGTTCGCCGGCTGCCTGCCGCTGGCACTGGTCGGCCTGGCCGGCGCGCGCGAGGGCGTCCCGACGATGGTGCTGTTCCGCCCGGTGCTCGGCCTGCGCGGCTCGTACGTGCCGTCGGCGCTGAACATCGTGCAGCTGGTGGGCTGGACCGGGTTCGAGTTCTGGGCGATGAGCCAGGTCGCCGACCGCATGTCGGTTCGCCTGTTCGGGTGGTCGTCGCCGTGGGTGTGGCTCGCGCTCGTCGCCGTCGTCTGCACGGCGCTCGCGCTGGGCGGGCCGATCCTGGTCGTGCGCCGCTGGCTCGAACGGTTCGGCGCGTGGGTCGTCGGCGCCGTCGCGCTGTGGATCACGTATCGCGTGCTGTCGGCGTCGGACCTGGGCGCCATGTGGTCGCGTCCGGGCACGGGCGGCCTTCCGTTCTGGCTGGCGGTGGACCTCGTTGTGGCGCAGCCGGTTTCGTGGCTCCCGTTGGTCGCCGATTACAACCGGTTCGGGCGCTCACCGCGCGGCGCAGCGACCGGCACGTTCTGGGGGTACGCCGTTGGCAATCTCTGGTTCTATGCGCTCGGAGTCCTGCTGGCGCTGTCGGCCGGGACGGCAGGCGCAGGGCCCGCGGGCCTCGCCCAGGCGATGGCGTCGCTCGCGGGTGGCTGGGTGGTCCTGCTCACGCTGCTGGTCGGCGAGACGGACGAGGCGTTCGCGGACATCTACTCGGCCGCGGTGTCGTCGCAGAACCTTCGCGACCGGCTCAGCCAGCGCGGCGCGATCCTGCTCGTGTCGGCCGCGGGCGTGGCACTGGCCGCCTGGTTGTTGCACCGGCCGGACGCCGGGGTCGACGACTTCGAGTCCTTCCTGTTCCTGCTGGGGTCCGTGTTCGTGCCCCTGTTCGGCGTCTTCGTCGCCGACTACTTCGCGCTCGGCCGCCAGCGCCACTCGCAGAGCGACCTGTTCGATCCGCCGGTTCGAGGCGAGGGTGTGCGGTGGCGCGCCGTGGCCGCATGGGTCGTCGGGTTCCTGGTGTACCAGTGGTGCGTGGCAACCGGACCCGCGTGGTGGCAGTCGGCGATGCAGACGGTGCTGCACTCGGGGCTGCACCTGCCGTATCCGCTGGCGGGATCCGCGCTCGGGGCGAGCATCCCGAGCTTCGTTGCGGCGTTCGGCCTGCACCTGGTGCTGTCGGGCGCGTCGCGGGGTCGGGCCCGAAAGCGCGCGGGCCGGTAGCCCCGCCCGGCGCGCTCAGTCGTTGCGGTCGGGCCGGCCCGGGGCGGCGTCCGCCGTGGTGACCGGCGGCGGCGCCAGCACCACCAGCAGCACCAACGGCTCGGACGAGGCGTTGGTGACGGTCACGGCACGCCCCGGCTCGGCGAGCAGCGTCCGCCACTGGCGCAAGCGCTTGCGACGGCCGTCCACCTGGAAGACCGCCTCGCCGGCCACGACGGTGAACAGCGACTCGGCGCCATCGTCGCCGACCGGGCCGTACGACTGGTTGCGATTGATGCAGACGAGCTCCGACCACAGGTTCGCGGTGTCGTGCAGGGTCTTTCGCGTCGGCGCTTCGTCGTCGAAGCGAACCAGGTCCTGAAGGTTTCGAATCTCCACCCGCACAGCGTACGAGAGACCGCGCCGCCCCGAGGCGGCGGTGGCGACTACACTGTCAAGCCCGCACTCGGTTTCAATCGACCAGGGAGGAAGCACAGTGCCGACCTTCGAGCTTCAGGCTGCCTCGCCCGCCGACGTGACCGCCGATCTGTTGATCCTTCCGTACTTCAAGGGACACGTTCCCGGGCCCGGGGTCCGTGAAGCCCAGAAGGCGATCGGCGAGGACCTGGCCGGACTGCTGAAGGAGCATCGGGCGTCGGGGCGCATCGGCGAGACCGTGTCGGTGCCGACGTTCGGGCGGCTCAAGGCTCGGACGGTGCTGCTGGTCGGGCTCGGGCCCGAGTCCGAGGCGGGGCCGGCCGCCGTACGGCGGGCGGCGCAGAAGATCGGGCCGCGCGTGGCGAAGTTCAAGTCGGTCGCGACCACGCTGCATCAGGTCGGGCCTGCGGCCGAGTCGGCCCGCGCGCTGGCGGAGGGGCTTCTCCTTGGCACCTACCGGTTCGACCGGTACAAGGAGCGCCCGATCGATGAGGCGTCCCAGCAGCCCCAAGAGCTGTCGAAGGTGACCGTGCTGCTCAAGCGCGCCGGCGACGAGAAGGCGGTGAAGGAGGCGCTTCGGCGCGGGCAGATCTCCGCCGAGTCCGCCAACTGGGCGCGCGACCTCGTCAACACGCCGGCCCTGGACGCAACGCCGGAGTACCTGGCCCGGCAGGCCCAGAAGATGGCCAAGGAGGTTGGGCTGCAGTGCCGCGTGTGGACGCCGGACGAGCTCCGCAAGGGCGGCTTCGGCGGCGTCCTCGGCGTGGGCGCGGGCAGCGTCAACGCGCCGCGGTTCGTCGAGATCACGTACAAGGGCGCCGGCGGCGCCACACCCATCGCCCTCACCGGCAAGGGCGTGACGTTCGACTCCGGCGGCCTGTCGATCAAGGACTCCAGCGGCATGGAGACCATGAAGGACGACATGGGCGGGGGGGCGGCGACCCTGGCCGCGATGCGCGCGATCGCGCTGCTGAAGCCGAAGGTGAACGTGATCGCCGCGATCCCGTTCTCCGAGAACCTTCCCAGCGGATCCGCCATCAGGCCCGGCGACGTCCTGCGCCACCGCGGTGGCAAGACGTCCGAGGTGCTCAACACCGACGCGGAGGGCCGGCTGATCCTGGCCGACGCGCTCGCGTTCCTGTCCGAGAAGAAGCCCGCGCTCATCCTCGATTGCGCGACGCTGACCGGTGCCGCCATGGTGGCACTCGGGCGCGACCTGTGGGCGGTCATGGGAACCGACCGCCGCCTCATCGCCGACGTGCTGAAGGCGGGCGAGGAAGCCGGCGAGCCCGGGTGGGAGCTTCCGCTCTGGACCGAGTACCGGCGCCACATCGAGTCGTCGGTGGCCGACGTGAAGAACACCGGCGACCGCTGGGGCGGCGCCATCATGGCCGGGCTGTTCCTCGCGGAGTTCGTCGACGGGGCTCCGTGGGCACACCTCGACGTCGCCTCCACCGCGTTCACCGAGCGCGCGACCGAGTACTGGCCGCGCGGCGCCACGGGGTCGCCGGCGCGCACGCTGGTGCGGTTCGTCGAGGACTACGCCGCCAACGGATCGGGCTCGCGCGCGCGCGCATCGAAGACCTCTGCAAGATCCTCAGCGAAGGCCGCAACGCGGTCGCGGACGACCGCACGCGCGCGGAAGTCCTCGAGCGCGGGCCGGGCGAAGACCCGGTCGGGGCGCCGCGCCTGACGAACCGGTGACGGACTTCGACGACGACGGGGGCGCAAGGGTCGTCGCCGTCTTCACCCATCCCGACGACGCCGAGATCGGCGCAGGGGCGACGCTGGCCAAGTGGACCGCCGACGGCCGCGAGGTGACGCTGGTCGTCGTGAGCGACGGCGAGAAGGGGTCGCAGGACCCGTCCCGGGATCGCGACGAGCTGGTTCGGCTTCGCAAGGAAGAGGTGCGCGCCGGCGCCGCGCGCCTCGGTGTCCGCGACGTCGAGTTCCTGGACGTCGTCGACGGCGAGGTGGAGAACACGCCGGAGTTGCGCGCCGCCATCGCCCTCATCGTCCGGCGCGTGCGGCCGCGAACGGTCGTGTGCCCCGACCCGACGGCGTGGTTCTTCGGCGACCCGAACGACACGGACCACCGCGCGTACTTCAACCATCGCGATCACCGGATGACGGGCGAGGCGGTGCTGGACGCCGTCGCGCCCGGCGCGGGCAACCCGCACTTCTTCCCCGAGCAGCTCGCTGAGGGACTGCGCCCGTGGGACGTGCCCGAAGTGTGGCTCGGCCCGACACTGGAGGCGAACCACGTCGAGGACGTGACGGGGTTCGTGCAAGCCAAGCTCGAGGCCCTCGCCTGTCACGCATCCCAGCTCGTCGAGGACCAGCTGAAGTGGTTCGAGGACTGGATCCCCGCCGATGCCGCCGAGGAAGGCAAGAAGATCGGCGCCGAGGCCGGCGAGTCGTTCCGGGTCCTGCGCTTCGTCTGAACGGAACGGTTCGCGCTACGGCTTGTGGCCGACGGCCTGGATCACGTAGCGGAAGTCGTTGAAGCTGGGCGGGAACCGTTCGGCGAAGACGTCGGCGGCGCGGCGTTGCAGCGACGGCCAGAATTCGTCGCCGAGCATCTGGCGAAGGAACCGCCCGCCGGGAGTGACCTCGCGCGACGCCAGGTACTCCTCGCGCGTGTATTCGAACCGGTACTCGCGCTTCTGGATCCAGATGTCGCGCAGCCCCGCGTCGTGCAGGACGCCCTTCAGGCGCTCGGGGTCCGCGCAGAGCTCCTCCCACGGCGAGATCGACTCGCGGGCGCTCGCCAGGATCTCGCGCTCGGCGAACTCCTCGGCGACCTCCTGCCACGCGGCCGACAGGTCGTCCTCGTTGCGCGCCCACGTGGTCAGCGCCATGCGGCCGCCGGACGTCAGCACGCGCAGCATGTCGAACAGCGCGGTCTGGTACTTCGTGAAGTGGTGCATGACGAACTGCGACACGAGCCGGTCGAACGTGGCGTCGCCAAACGGCAGGTCGATCACATCCGCCGCGGCGTAGCGCGCTGAGGTCCCGAGCCCCATGGCCACCGCGAGCATCCCGGGGGAGCGGTCGATGCCGATCACCCGGCCGCCATCGAGGCGTCCGGCCACCTCGCGGGTCAGGATGCCGGTTCCGGCTCCGACGTCCAGTACGCGGGAGCCCGCCTCGATGCTTGCCAGGTCCGCCAGGTCCTTTGCCGGCGCGTCGAAGCGCGTCCCGAACAGCCGCTGGTACTCCTGCGCGACCGAGCCGTACGCGCGCCAGTCGCCTTCGCCCGAGGGGGTCGGGGCCGTGGCGGAGGGGGCTCCGCCCGGGCCGGCGGCGGGCGTCCCGCCCGTGTGGTTGCGTCGAAAGATCGGCATGGGGGACAAGGGTAGCGGGCGCGAACGCGATTGGGATGGTCCTCGCGACACTGGGTCGAGGGCCTTCGCCGTGACGGCGACCCACAGGCAAGCGCACGTGGCTCGATAGGCTAGGGGCGTGTTCGCTCTCGATGTTGCGAAGCCTCGATGACCGGACCCGCGGGCGTGATGGCGTTGGTGCTGGCGGAGACGACCGCCGGCGGCGCGATGTTCCTGTTCCTCACCCCGCTGTGGGGCGAGGTCAAGCGCGGGTTCTTCTATCTGACGGGCTCGATCCTGCTGGC
The DNA here is from genome assembly GCA_036406615.1 of Actinomycetota bacterium. Taxonomy (GTDB): domain Bacteria; phylum Actinomycetota; class UBA4738; order UBA4738; family UBA4738; genus DASXAQ01. The sequence goes on from DASXAQ010000017.1 coordinate 13,677, forward strand.
CCTGGCGCTCGGCACCGCCGGCGCCGCTGCCGCCGGCTACCAGTCGGGCTCGTCGGGCGCCGACGCCGTGGCGTTGTCCCTGGCGACCGCCGGCGCGACGGCGCTCTGGCTCATCCTGATGATGGCCCGCGCGCGCACGGTCGCCCGGGTCGTCGGCATCCTCACGGTGCCGCTGTCGGTCGCGATGCTGTTCGCGTTCTCGCGCACGGCCGACGAATCGGTCGGGCTCGCGTTCTTCCAGCTGCTGGCCGGCGCGCTGTTCACCGGCGCGGTGCTGGACGGCCTGCTGCTCGGGCACTGGTATCTGACGGATCGAAAGCTGCCCCGCGGGCCGATCGTGCGGATGGCGTGGGCGCTCATCGCGGCCGTCGTGCTCGAGGCGGTCGCGGTGATCGCGGGGGGCTTCGCCGCGCCGGCGCAGGCCGGCTCGGCGGCGACCAGCGCGCTGAGCCCCATCCTGACGCTGGCCGGGGTCGCGTCGTGGATCGCGATCGGCATGGTCGCGGCGACGGGGTTGATCGCGATCTTCATCCGGCTCACGCTCACGGGCGAACGCCCAGCCGCCGTGCAGTCGGCGACCGGGTTCTTCTATCTGGCCGTGATCACGGCCTTCACCGCCGAGATGGCGGCCAAGGTTCGCTTCCTTCCTTGAGGAGCCGGTTGTGAGCGACGGCCCGTGATCGCCTCGGCGGACGTGGTCGCGGCGGTCGTGATGGCCGCCGGTGCCGTTGCCGTGGCCGTCGCGTGGCGCCTGGTGGCCCGCGGGTGGTCGATCTGGCGGGTCATGACGGGGGTGCTCGTGGTGGCCGCATCCGCGTCGCTCGCGACCGGAGAGGTCCACCTGTCGCCGTCGGTTCGCACGTGGGTCGCGGCCATCGTCGGGATCGTCGTCGGGCTCGCCCTGTATGCGGCCACGGCGGTGTTCGTCCGCGCGGCCCGGCGGATCGCCGTGTTCGAACGCGGCATGCGCGACGTCTACGACCAGCGCCACGGACTGTCGCTGCCGGCCGCGCTGGTGCTGGCCGCCGTCGTTGTGGCGCCATGCGAAGAGATCTTCTGGCGCGGCCTGTTCCAGACGCGCCTGTCGGTCGCGGCCGGCGCAGCCGCCGGCGCCGCGATCACGCTTGCGGTCTACGCGGCGGCGAACGCGGCCAGCGCGAGCCTGCCGATCACGACCGGCGCCGTGGTGTCGGGCGCCGTGTGGGGGACGCTCGCGTGGTGGACCGGCGGCGTCCTGTCGCCGATGCTGTGCCACGCCATGTGGACGGGTCTGATGATCGCCTTCCCGCCGGGCGGCGACCCGGTTGCCGCCGCACGGGACCTCATGCCGGGCGAGGCGGCCGCGTCCGCTCGGCCCGTTCCCGGCGAATCGGCGCTGCCGTGACGGACGCCATCCCGGCCGCGGCGCGGCGCGTGCTGGACCAGGGCGAGCTGTGCCATCTGGCCTGCCCCTCGCCGTTCGGCCCGCATCTCACGCCCGTCGTGTACGCGCTGGACGCCGGGCGGCTGTGGATCACAACGGCGCGGCACTCCGTGAAAGCCCGAACGTGGCGATCGGATCCGCGGGCCGCCGGGACGGTGCGCTCGGGATCGCTCGCGGTGGCCTTTCGCGGGCGCGTGCGTCTCTACGACGCGCTCGACCCGGCGACGTGGGCGCCGTCGCTCATCGACAGCCCGACGCTGGCGTCGGCCGCGACGAAGTTCACCGTGAAGAACTCCCGCTTCTTCGCCGGGTACGCGGTGGACGCGCGAAGGGTACCGCTGTCATGGTCGCCGCCGGGACGGGTGTTCGCCGGCATCCGCCTCGAGGCGGGCCGGCTGCTGGACCTCGAGGGTGCCCGCGTCCTGGACGGCTGGGGACCGTGGCCGGGCGGAAGCGCGGCGCTGCGGGCGTTCGACGAAGGCCCCCGGCGTCGAGGTATCGACCTGGGGGTTCCGGATTCCGTTCGGGCCACCATCGGGCGGTCCGGCGACGGGGTTGCTGCGGTGGCGGGCGCGGAGGGCATCGCCGCGCTGCCGGTTCGATGGAACCGGGTGGGTGCGCTCGGGGCGTTCGACGCCGTGCTGCCCGCGGCGTTCGCGGACTTGTGGGGCATGGACGGCGGCGAAGCGCCGGGCGCGCTGACGGTCGATCGCGCGTCCCGCTGGCGGGCCGCGGAGATGGCGGGGATGCTCCTGCGCGGCACCGCGCGCGTGTACTCGCGCGCCGGGACGGCCCGCGGCCGCCGCGCCCTGGCCGCCCGGGTCGGCCCCGGCGAGGTCCTGCTGCGCCTGGTTCCCGAGCGCGTCGTCTGGTGGGAGGGCTGGACCAGCGGTACGGTACGCGGGCGACCGGGGCCGGTCCCGCGAGCCCGGCAGCCCGCGCCCGCAACGACATGACCATCGTCGAGGCATCCCTGGAGATCGGCGCGCCTCCGAAGGAGGTGTGGAAGGTCGTGTCCGACCCCCGCAACCTCCCGATGTGGAACCGGCACATCGTCGACGTGAAGAACGCCCCGGAGGACGGGCTTCGAACGGGGTCTCGCTACACCACGACCGTCGGGTTCATGGGGGTTCGCGCGGGCATCGCGTGCGAGGCGATCGAGGTTCGCGCCCCCGAGTACGCGGAGATCCGGCTGCACGGCCTGCTCGACGCCGTGGTCGAGACACGCCTGCGGGCGCTGAGCGGTGATCGGACGCTGCTCCGCCACCACGTCGAATACCGGTTCGTCGGGGGGCCGGTCGGCGACCTGGCCGCATCCGTCGTGCAGATGTTCGGCGCGGGCACCCTGCTTCGCCGCGGCATGCAGGCGCAGAAACGCCAGGCCGAGGACGCGAACGGCGCGTCGCCCGGCGGGTAGGCGTGCGTCGCCGCTGGCTCTCGTCGTCGGCGGCCGTGGCCGGCGCGCTCGCCGTCGCGGCCTTCGCCGGGACCCGCCGCGGTCGCGAGCTGGACCGACGGCTGTTCGACGCCGTGAACCGCGGGCACGGACGGGGAGCCGACGCGTTCTTCGTGTCGGTGACCGAGCTCGGATCGATCGCGGCATCTGCCGCTGCGGCGGCGGTCGTGGCCGCCGGCGGCCGTCGGCGCGCGGCCCTCGACGGGATCGGCGCCGCCTCGGCCATGTGGGTGCTGGGGCAAGCCCTGAAGCAGGTGTACGACCGCCCGCGACCGTATGAACTCGAGAGCGGCGGCTCTCGGCTGCTGATCGGACGCCCGAACGGCACGTCGTGGCCCAGCAGCCACCCGGCGGTCCTGCTGGCGTTCGTGCTCACGTGCGGGCGCGGGCTGGGGCTCGGCCCCGGCGCACGGACGGCACTGGTTGCCGTGGCCGGCACCGTCGCGGTCTCCCGCGTCTACGTCGGGGTGCACTTCCCGTCGGATGTCGTCGGCGGCGTGCTGCTGGGACGTGCGGTCGCGGGGGCCTGGCCAACGCCAGCCCAGGGGCTACAGTAAGGCCCGTGAGATCCCTCCTGTTCGTGCACGACTTCGGCGTGCTCGCCGCGATCGGGTGGAAGGTGCTGGATCGGTTCCACATCGGAAGCCGGTTCGCCATCTCGCCGCACGGCGTGGGGATCGCGGTCGGGTATCTGTGCGGCGCGTGGGTGTTCATGCACGAAGGGCCGAAGCGCGGGATCTCGGAGGAGCGCGCCAGCTCGGTCGTGCTCTGGGGCCTGGTCGGCGCGATCGTCGGTGCGCGGGTCGGCTACATCCTGTCGCACCTGTCGGAGTTCCACAGCATCGGCGACGTCCTGGCGATCTACCGCGGCGGCATCAGCCTGATCGGAGGGATCATCGGCTGGGTGGTGGTCGCCGGGTTCATCCTGCGCCGGTACCACCTGTCGATCCTTCGAACGTTCGACGCGGCGGCCATGCCCCTGGCCGTCGGCATCGTCATCGGGCGCGTCGGCGATCTGATCATCGGCGATCACCTGGGCAAGCCGACGTCGTGGGCGTTCGCGTTCCAGTACTGGGGCGGCAACCTGTCCGGGTACGACTGCGTGTCGAACCCCGGCACGTGCGTGACCGTGCTCTCGGGCGGGCACCAGCAGATCATCACGCACAACGGCGCGCGGCTCGTCAGCCCCGACGGGTCGCTGCTGGCGACCGGCGTCGGCGTGCACCAGACCGCGCTGTACGACTTCGTCCTCACGATGGGCCTGGTCCTGCTGCTGCTGATCCTGCTGCGCAAGCCCCGGCGGGCGGGCATCCTGACCGCGACGTTCGTCATCTGGTACGCGACCGGGCGGATCCTCACGGACGCCGTCCGGGTCGAACGACGGTTCCTGCACCTGACCGGCAGCCAATGGGCTTGTGCCGCAGCGGTTCTGCTGTGTCTCGGGCTTCTCGTCTACTGGCGCTTCTCACCGCTGCCCGAGGGCTCGGACGGCTCGGACGGGTCGAACGCGCCGGACGCGTCGGACGTCGGCTCGCCCGCATCGGATGCGCCGGCAGCGGTGATCACGGAGGGTCCGGCTCCTCCCGAATCCGGCTGACGCGTTCGCCGAACCGACGGGTACCCGTTTCCACGGAAGCCCGGCTACGCGCCGTTCTCCGGCCCGCCGTGCGTGTGCCCGCCGTGCGCGTGGGCGTGCCCGTCGTGGGAGTGCCCATCCGTACCACCGGGGCCGCCGGCGCCCGGCGCCACGGTCAGCTGAAGCGGGCGCCGGACGTTCGTCTTCGCCAGCATCGCGAGCTCCCGCGCCGCGCTCCGCAGCGCCTCGCCCGCGGGCGAGTCCGGGTTCGACACGACGATGGGTGTGCCGGAGTCCCCGCCGGCCCGAAGGTCGGTGGTGAGCGGTATGCGCCCGAGCAGCGGGACGTCGAGCGTTTCGGCAGCCTCCGCGCCGCCTCCCGCGCCGAAGACCTCGGTGGCCTCGCCGCAGTGCGGACACACGAAGTACGACATGTTCTCGATCACGCCGACGACGCGCTGGCGAACCTGCTCCGCCATCCGGCCCGCGCGCTCGGCGACCTTGCGGGCGGCGTCCTGCGGCGTGGTCACGACCAGCATCTGCGCGCCCGGCAGGAACTGCGCCATGGACAGCGACACATCGCCGGTGCCCGGCGGAAGGTCCGCGAGCAGGAAGTCCAGGTCGCCCCAGTAGACGTCGCCGAGGAACTGCTGGACGGCCTTGTGGAGCATCGGCCCACGCCAGATGACCGGACGCTCCTCCTCGACGAAGAACCCCATCGAGATGACCTTCACACCGTGCGACTGGAGCGGGTAGATCATGCCGTCGTAGCCGGTCGGCCGCTGCCCGATCACGCCGAGCATGCGTGGCACCGAGAAGCCCCAGACGTCGACGTCCACGACGCCGACGCGGTGGCCCTCGGCCGCGAGCGCGCAGGCCAGGTTCACCGTCACGCTGGACTTGCCCACCCCGCCTTTGCCCGACGCCACGGCGATCACGGCCGTCTTGCCGTCGGTGAAGAACTGCTGCTCCTGCTGCGGCGCGCCGCCCCGAAGCTTGCCCACCAGAGACTGACGCTCCTGCTCGTTCATCTCGCCGAGGAGCACCTGCACACGCTCCACGCCGGGCAGCGGCGCCACGGCGCCGGTCACGTCGGCGTCGATGCGCTCGCGCATGGGGCACCCGGCGATCGTCAGCAGGACGTGCACGCGCACCTCCCCGCCGTCGATCTCGATCTCCTTCAGCATCCCGACGTCCTCGATCGGTCTGCCGATCTCGGGGTCCAGGACGCTTCGCAGGGCCTGTCTGACCTCTTCCGTCGTGGGCATGGTCACGTCTCCGAAGGTACTGTTGGCGGCGATCTGGGCGCTGCGGCACCGGCCGCGTGTGGCCGGAGGTTCGGCGCTTCGCCTCGATACTACGGCGGACCCATGGCTTCGACGACGACTCCGAAGACGCTGGAGATCCACAAGGCGCTGGCGGACGACACGCGCTACCGCCTGTACCGCTACGTCGGGCTCGCCCGGCGTCCCGTCTCCGTCCAGGAGATCGCGCGCCGGCTTTCCCTGCACCCGAACACGATCCGCCCACACCTGCGCCGGCTCGAGGAGGCGGGCCTGATCAGCCGTGAGACGGCCCGGACGAGCTCGGTGGGCCGCCCGCAGACCCTGTACGCGATCCGGGAGACGGTGGACGAGGAATCCCGCGATTACCGGCTCCTGGCCGACATGCTGTGCGGGCTCGTGCGCGGCCCTCGACAGTTGGAGCGCGCACAGGAGATCGCGCGGGAATGGGGCGCGTACCTGGTGGCGCAGGGGCGGCCGCGGCCGGGCGCCCGCTCGCCGACCGGCAGCAACCTCGCGCTGCTGCAGGACGCGATGGCGCGTGCGGGCTTCGACCCTCGGTTTCGCCGGCGGGGCGCCAACGACGTCGACGTCTCGCTGCGCGCCTGTCCGTTCCGCGACCTGGCCGAGGAGTACCGGGAGCTGACGTGCACCCTGCACCGCGGCCTGATCGAAGGGATCGTCGCGGGCCTGCAACCGCCCCTTGCTATCCGGGAGTTCGAGCCCTTCGCGGAGCGCGGCATCTGCCGGGTCCGCGCGGGCTGAGCGGCCTGCATCGGAGGCGCGGGCGCGACGCGCCCGTCCCGCGTACGATCTACCCGTCCGATCTCGAAGGGGAGGCTGTGCTCATGGACGAAGCGCGCTACCAGGAGCTGATCGCCAAGCGGGACGGCCCCGGCTTGACCAACGACGAGGCGAACGAGCTCGGGAAGTTGATGGCCGAGCAGGCTGGCGCGAAGTACAGCCACGCCCACCCGGTCGGCGAGGAGCCCACGGAGGAAACCGAGGACTGGGACGAGGTCCGCGACTCCGCCGACAAGACCGTCAACGAGGACGAGATGCGGCACCGGCTGGTGGAGGAGGAGCGCGACGAGGGCGTCGAGTCCGGTCCCGGCGGGATGATGGGGCAGTAGCCCCGCGGCGCGCGTTCGCGACGTTTCCTACGACGAGGCCGGCGCCTCCTTCGCGGCGGCGCCGTTGCCGGCGGACCCGTTGCCGCCCGACCCGTTGCCGAACGACCGGTCCATCTGCCCGACCACCGACTGGAGCAGGTTCGACAGCTCCAACGGCAGGATGAATTTCGTCGAGGGCGACGCGCCGATCTGTTTGAGCGCGTCCAGGTACTGCAGGCTCATCGTGTTCGCATCGACGGTCTGCGCGATCTGGAAGATCTTGTCCAGCGCCAGCGAGAAGCCCTCGGCCCGAAGGATGGCCGCCTGGCGGTCGCCTTCCGCCGACAGGATCGCCGCCTGCTTCTGACCTTCGGCCACGGTGATGGACGCCTGCTTCGAGCCCTCGGCCTCGGTGACAACGGCGCGCCGGGTCCGCTCGGCGGACATCTGACGGGTCATCGCCTCCTGCACGGCCGGCGGCGGGATGATCTCGCGGACCTCGACGTTGGTGACCTTCACGCCCCAGCGCTCGGTGACCTCGTCGAGCTTGACCTGCAGGAGCTGGTTCATCTCCTCCCGCTTGGACAGCACGTCGTCGAGCATCATGTCGCCGACCACGCTTCGAAGCGTCGTCGCCGCGATGTTCTGGGCGGCGCCGGCGAAGTTCTGCACTTGAAGCACCGACATGACCGCGTCCACCACCTTGTGGAAGATGATGAAGTCGATCGAGATCGGCGCGTTGTCCTCGGTGATGGCCGTCTGATGCGGGATCTCGAGGAAGCGCTCTCGCAGGTCGACGAACACCGGACGGTCGACGAACGGGATGATGATCACCAGCCCCGGGCCGCGCGTGCCGACGCACCGGCCCAGCCGGAACAGCACGATCCGTTGATACTCGCGGACGACCTTCACCGACTGCGTGATCAGGAAGATGATCACCACCAGCAGGATCAGCGCCACGATGGCCGTCGTGAGGGTCATCGATCACTCCCTTCGCTGTGAGCTCCAACGGGGGCCTCCGTGCCCGGCGGCTCGGCCGGCTCCACGATCAATCGCACGCCCTTGACCCCGACGATGCGCACCGGCGTGCCCGCTGGGATGGGTCCGCCAACGGACTCAGCGGTCCACGTCTCCGCACGCGCGCGCACCGTCCCGCGCGGCGACAGCGTCGACGACACCGTCCCGGGCGCACCGATCAACAGCTCCATCCCCGAGTGCGCGGGCTCGTCCTTCGCCGACAGCAGGGCCCGAAGCGCGAACGCCGTGATCAGGCCCATCGAGACGCCGACCAGGATGATCAGCCACAGCGACACGTGCGCGGTGGGCACGGAGGGGTTGAACAGCAGCAGGCCGCCGAGGATCAGCACGGCGATCCCGCCGGCGGTCAGCACGCCGTGCGCGCGCGCCTTCACGTCCAGGACGAACAGCACCGCGGCCACCAGCAGCAGGGCGAAGCCCACGAGCCGCACCGGCAGCGTCTCGAGGATCGCGAAGCCCAGGATCAGCGCGACGATGCCGATCGCCAGCGACACGTGCAGGCCGGGGTGGAAGATCCACACGATCAACGCCAGGAACCCGATGTTGACGAGCAGGAAGGCGACGTTCGGGTCCGCGAACGCGTGGAACAGGGACTCGGTCACCGACATGCCGAACGGCGCGATCGTCGCGCCGCACAGCCCGGGAAGCGACCCGCGGGTCGCGAGCAGTCCGGTGGTGGTCTGGACGGATGCTCCCGAGCAGGCGCCCGCGGCGTTCAGCAGGGCGGTCGCGTTCGGCTCCATGACGTCGACGAGGTGCCCGCCGAGCGCGCCCTCAGCCGACCAGCTGGTCGCGTCGCGCACCGCCTTCTCGGCCAGGTCGGCGTTGCGGCCCCATTTCTCCGCCAGCGAGCGCATGTAGGCGGCGGCGTCGTTGGTGACCTTCTCCATCTCGATCGCGCCCTGCACCCCGACGGGGTGCGCGGCGCCGATGTTCGTGCCGGGGGCCATCGCCGCGACCGGGCAGGACTCCATGACGAACATGCCGGCCGAGGCCGCGCGGGCGCCCTGTGGGGACGTGTAGCAGATCACCGGGGTCGTCGATGCCAGGATCGCCTTCGTGATCTCGCGCATCGACGAGTCCAGGCCGCCCGGCGTGTCGATCAGCATCAGCACGGCGGGGTCGTGGTTCGCGGTGGCCTCATCGATGCCGCGCTGGACGTAGGACGCCATGAACGGGTCGACGACGCCGGTCAGGGTCAGTGACGGGACCGTGGCCGTGGAAGCGGCGGCGCGCCCGGACATCACCCCCGCCACCAGGAGGGCGACCGAGAGCCAGAGGGCCGCGAGCACCATCGCCACCCGGCTCCTGGAACCGAGCATCCGATGCGTGCTCACGATCGAATCATCCCACCGACGTCCCGGATTGCCTAGGTTGTCCCCGTGGACGAGCCGGACGGGGTGGCGGCCGGCGCGAAAGGGCATAATTGAGGCGTCCGGAAAGCTCGTCGGCGAGACGGTCGCGTATATCAAATGGAGGACGGATGACCTTCCCCCGTGAAGGTCCGCTATCACCCGAACTGGAGCAGCAGCTCATGCGCCAGCTTCTCGCCGGAGACGAGGATGCCGTCCGGGCCCTGTACGCCCGGTTCGGAGCGTCCGTGTACACGCTTGGCCGGCGGCTGCTGGGCAGCCCGGAGTCGGCCGAGGAGCTGACACAGGACGTCTTCGTCGCCGCGTGGCGCAAGGCCGCCCGGTTCGATTCGTCGCGGGGCCGGCTGTCGACCTGGCTCATGGCGATCGCCCACAACATCGCGGTGGACCGGCTGCGCCACGAGCGCGGCCCGTCCCGGCCGTCGCTCGTGCTGTTGGCGGAGCTGCCCGAACCGGCTCCGACCGAGGAGGAGAACGGCGTGGTGGATCGCGCCACGGCCAGCCGCGCGCTCGAGGACGTCTCCGCGCAGGAACGGGCGCTGCTGGCCCGCGCGTACTTCCAGGGCTGGACGGCGCGCGAGATCGCCGAGGCCGACGGCATCCCGCTCGGGACCGTCAAGACGCGACTGCGCGCGGCGCTGATCAAGCTTCGACGCGCGCAGGCGGAGCAGGCGCTGCTCGTCGCCGGGGAGGACGAATGACCTGTCTCCAGGCGCGAGACCAGCTCGCCGAGTTCGTCATGGACACGCTGCCCGTGGTCGGGCACCGCGAGGTCGAACGCCACCTGCAGACGTGCGCCGGCTGCCGCAAAGAGGTGAGCGAGCTCCAGGAGGGGCTTGCTGGCGCCGCGATCGCGCTGCCGATCGTCGAGCCGCCGCCGTCCCTCGAGGACCGCGTCGTCACGAAGGTGCAGGAGGCGTCGGGCCGCTGGCGGTCGCACCGCCGCCGAGCCGTGCGGGTGCTGGCCGTCTCGGCACTGGCCGCGGCCGTGCTCGCGGCCGGGTCGGTGACGTGGGGCCTGGCAATGCGGGCGAAGGTCCAGACGCTGCAGTCGCGGGAGGCCGTAAACGCCACGAAGCTGATCAGCGTGTCCCAGATCATCAAGCAGCTGCGGGCCAACGGCAAGGCGTTGACGGCGACGCTCGTGCCGGCGAAGGGCTACCCCGCCGGCGGCGGCACGGTTGTGATCGTGACCGCCCCGAACGAGCCCGACACGTTCATGATCCAGGTCCTGATGCCGGAGACCGCCCGGGGGCCGTTCAGCGTGCTGCTGCAGGAGCGATCGGGCCGGACCTTGATGGCCGGGAAGCTCACGCGCGCGACGAGCGGGGCATACATGCTCGCCTCGGGTGGCGGCTTCCGCGTGTTTGCGGAGAATCTGGCCCCGGTCACGACGGTGCTCGTGCTGGACGCGGCCGGCCATCCGGTCCTGACCGGCGACGTGCGCCCGTACTCGAGCACCTGATCCCTTCCTCCCGCACCTGATTCCGTCCCGAGCGGAGGTACGGGTTCGACCACGCAGGGTTTCCCTCGCGGAACCGGTCTGTGAGATCGCGTGTAATCACGGGTGCAAGGATCACTCCGTGGAGGGCCGACCACTGGAGGATGCGGATCTGGTCGACCGCGCGCAGCACGGCGACGTGGGCGCCTACGAGGAGCTGGTTCGCCGTCACCAGCGGGCGGCGATCCGCATCGCGTACGTGACGACGGGCATCGCCGACGAAGCCGAGGACGCCGCGCAGGAGGGTTTCGTGAAGGCGTATCACGCGCTGCCCCGGTTCCGCCCGGGGGCGCCGTTTCGCCCGTGGATCCTGCGGATCGTCGCGAACGAGGCGAGGAACCGGCGCCGGTCGGCCGGGCGGCGGGCTCGCCTCGCCCTGCGGCTGGCCGAGGATCGCCGCTCGGGCGATGCGGCCCCATCTCCCGAGCAGGCGGTCCTGGCCGTCGAGGACCGCCGCGAGCTGGTCGCGGCGTTGTCCGCGCTGCGGGAGGCAGACCGCCTGGTGATCGCATACCGATACCTGATCGGACTTTCGGAGGCCGACACGGCCTCCGCGCTCGGCGTCGCGCGCGGAACGGTCAAGTCGCGGCTCTCGCGTGCGCTGGACCGTCTTCGCGCCGAGTTGCCGGCCGAGCTCCGCGAGGCCGTGGGACGAATGGGAGCCGCGGATGGCTGAACGCGAGCGCTGGCCGGACGAGGCGCTGGCCAGGGCTCTCCACGAGGCGGGCGAGTGGCTCGACGCGCCGGAAGACGCGGACGTGTCGGCCGCGGTCGCGGCGCGGCTGCGCGCGGCGCCGGCGCCCAGTCGCGGGTTCGCTGCCGGGCTGCGGCTCGGGTGGCAGCCCGTGCCCACGGTCCGTCGCGCGCTTCTGCTGGCCGCCGCCCTGCTGCTCGTGCTGGCCGTCGCGGCCACAGCGGCGGAGTTCGCGGTGCGGGGCGTGCGCATCACGTTCACGTCGACGCCGCCCACGGTGGTGCCCGCGCCGTCGCCGGTGCCGTTCGCCCAGCGACTGAACCTGGGCGACCGCGTCACGTTGGATCGCGCCCGTTCTGCCGTCGCGTTCCCCGTCCGCGTTCCGTCCCCGCCGGGCCTGGGTGCGCCCGACGCCGTCTTCCTGGACGAATATCTGCCCGGCGGCCAGGTGTCGTTCGTCTACCGGCCCTCGGCGGGCCTGCCCGCGACGGCGGGCTCGGACGTGGGGCTGCTGGTCACGGAGTTCCGCGGGAGCCTGTCGCGGCCCTTGCTGAACAAGGTGCTTGGCCCGGGAACGCAACTGACCGAGGTCCGGGTGAACGGCGCCCCGGGCTACTTCATCAGCGGCTCGCCGCACGAGGTCATGTACCTGGCGCCCAACGGACAGATCGACAGCGACACCGTCCGGCTCGCCGGCAACGTCCTGCTGTGGCAGTCGGGCGGGGTCACGATTCGGCTCGAGGGCGACATGTCCCAGGCCGACGCGCTGGCGATCGCCCGGTCGATCCGATGAACCGGTGGGAACCGCAGCGGCGTGGCCGGCGTACTTGTCGGTGAACGATGCACGAGTACATGCACGCGGAAAGGAGGCGCTCGTGAC
>DASXAQ010000018.1:0-32688 GCA_036406615.1 Actinomycetota bacterium
GGGATCAGGTTCGCCACGCCGACCACCATCCCGAGCAGCAGCCAGAACGGCATGTGGATCGCCCACAGGCCGATGGTGGCGAGCACCCCCACCGCCGCCGACACGAGCAGACGGGCCCGGACGTACCCGCCGACGATCCGCCGGGCCTCCATCAACGGCCCCTCAACGTCATCGCGGTAAGCGGGCGGGATCAGCGCCAGCGTTCCTCGCGAGGCCTCCGGCAGCGACAGCAGCAGCAGGAACCCCAGGAACCCGCCCAGGATCAGGATCAGGCCCGCGTGCGCGAGCTGCAGCCCGGCTCCCCCGATGGTGGCCAGCTCCTTCGGCGCGTTCCCCGCATGGTCCTGGATCCATCGCGACGCGGCTTCGCCGAGCGGGCGAAGCGCGGCGTTCGAGGAGTTCGACAGGCGTGAGACGAGGCCACCGCCCTGTCTCACCAGTTCCGGCGACGAACGCGCCAGGTCCTGCGCCTGCGTCACCACGACCGGGACGAGCAGCTCCAGGAGCAGAGCCGTCGCCACGACCGCGACCGCGAACACGAGCGTGGCCGCGAACCGTCGCGGCAGCCCGTGCGCCGCGCACCAGCGCACGGCGGGGTTCAGGGCGAACACGACCATCGATGCCATCACGAGGTAGGGCAAGACGCCCCCGATCCTGCCGACGCCGCGTCCGGCGACCCAGAGCAGGCCCGCGAACCCGATCCCCGTCCACGCCACGACGCCCCATCCCAGGAAGCGGCGAGCGCGTCCCTCGCGGGGCATCAGGTGCTGCAGATGGTCGCGGATGGATTCGTCGTCCAGGTGCTCCACGCGGCCAGCGTACCGCGGGGTCGGGGCAGCGGCGCTCCAACCTCGGTCCGGTGCGCCGGGACAGGGACTCCGTGGCCGGGACGGCATCGGCGGAGGGTAAGCTCGGCCGCGTGCCGCTATCCGAGCCTTTGAACTCGTTCTGGTTCGCCTACGAGACCCTGGCGAAAGCCAGCCGGGAGACGGCGTGGGGCCTGGTGGTGACGGACGCGCGCTACCCCAGGATCTACGACGCGAACCACGCCGGGGTCGTGGACGCCCATCCCGGGCTGACCCTGCGGGACATCCGCGACGAGCTCCTCCCCGAGCTCGACGCGGTCGGGTGCCCCTACGAGCACATCGAGTTCCTCGACGGCGACGAAGCCACCGCCGACTGCCCGGCCTTCCGCGAGCTGCGGGCGGCGATGCCCGATTCGACGCCGGATGCCCTGATGGTCTTCGAGCCCGGCGACGTGCCCGAGCCCGCGGCGGACGCACGGATCGCCGAGGAGCCGCTCGAGGACGAGCTGTGGCGCGCCTACCGCGACTCGCGCACGGAGTTCGGCGAGGACCTCGACGAAGGCGTCCTGGACCAGCTGGTCGAACGCGACCGCGACGTCCTGGTCCCGGCGGGCTTGCGGATCTTCGCCGCTCGCGTCGAGGGGAAGATCGCGGGGTTCGCGAGCCTGATGTCCATGGCCGGCGTCGGCTACGTCGACAATGTGGTCACCCTGACCGCGTTTCGCCGCCGAGGCATCGCGAGCGCGGTCGTATCCCGGGTCGTGCGGGCCAGCCGGCAGGCGGGCGACGAGCTGTGCTTCCTGTTCGCCGAGAACGGCATGGCCCCTCAGCGGATCTACGAGCGGCTGGGGTTTCGAACGCGGCAGCTCGCGTACGGGTTCACCCGTCCGCGTTCGTGATCGAGCGCTTCAGAAGCTCGAGCCGGTTGCCGAACGGGTCCCGGACGTAGAACCGCTCGTGCCCCTCGAGCTGGGTGTCGTGCTCGATGGCGACACCGCCGGCGAGCAGCCGGCGCTCGAGCGAGTCGAGTCCCTCCACCAGCAGCGCGGGGTGGGCCTTTCGCGCCGGCGCGAACGGCTCTTCCACGCCCAGGTGCAGCTCCACGGGGCCGGACCGGAACCAGCAGCCGCCCCGGGCGGCCAGATGCTCGGGCTTCGAGATCCGCGTCAGTCCCAGCAGGTCTTCGTAGAAACCCACGGCGTCGGCTTCCGCCTGAGGCCCCGGAGGCATCGCCAGCTGGACGTGGTGGTATCCGATCATGCGAACCTCCGGCCCGGCCATCGACCGCCATGATCCCAGCCCGGCTCACGAGGCGGCCGCAACGCCCGGCCGCGCGAGCCGCCGGTAGATCAGCCACGCGACGCCGCCCAGCAGCGCCAGCGGGATCAGGTAGCCGATGCCCACGACCACCGAAGCCAGCACCCCCAGGAAGCCGTCCACCGAGCGGTGCCAGGCACGCACCAGGGTGGGCTCCTGCGCCGGCTGCACCGGGACGGTGGGCACGCCCGGCTCGGCGATGGCCGCTCGGATCGTCGCGAGGGCCGTCTGGTTGTGCAACACGCGAAGTTCGCCGCGGATCTGTTCGATGCGGGCCTGAACGGGCTGCAGCTCGTTCTGGATCCGGAGCGTGTCCCCGATGGTGGTGGCCTTCGACATCAGGCGAAGCAGCGCCGCCTCCTGCGCCCGCCACGTGCGCAGGCGCGCGCCCAGGTCGACGAACTGGGAGGTCACGTCCTGGCCGGACACCGACTGGGTCTTGACCTTCCCGAGCGCGCGCAGGTCCGCCAGGGCCGGCTCGAACCGGTCGGCCGGCACCCGGATCTCCAGCCAGCCGGACGTGCCGTTCACGGCGGACGACGATTCCACGAACCCCCCGTAGCGAGCCGCGATCATCGTGGCGTCCTGGAAGGCGGTGCCGAACCCACCTTTTCCAACCTGCACCGTGACGTCGCCGGTCTTGATCACCTGCTGGCCGATCGCGGGGATACCGAGCGAAGCGTCACCTGACAGGCCACCCATGGCGCCGTCATCTGGGGCAGAGCCCCCGCTGCCATTGGATGTGGACACCGCGTCGCGTCCCGCGTGCGGAGCCGGGGCGAGGGCGTTCGCAGGCGAAACCACCTTCAGGGTGGCCTCGTGCGAGGTTGACGCACTGCCGGACGAGCCGGACCGGCCGAGCGGCGAGTGGGTGGCGACCAGGCCGATCAGGCCGGCGAGGACCAGAAAACCGAGGACGACAACCGCGACCTTCTTCATGGCAACCCCTCCTTCTTCTCGGCGGCTTTGACGCGCGCGCCGAGACGGAGGGGTTCCCGTGATGGTCAGGTTCCCGGAGCGATGTAGGTGGCGCGCGCCCCCCGATGGGCCGGTGTTCGACTCAGGGGTGCCCTGGAAGGGTCGCTCGGGCCTGGCCCATGATCTTCGACCCGATGCCCGACCCGTGGTGCGCCGAGCCGTGGTGTGCCGGGCCGTGGTGCGTGAGTGGGTGCGAGCCGTGGGCCTGCTCGAGTCCATGGCCCGCTCCGTGCGCGCTGCCACTGCCGTCGGAGTGCCCTACCTGCGGCGGCGGACCATCGCCACCGCGAGGGCCAGTGCCGCAAGGCCCGTGGTGATGCGGGAGGGGCTTGCATGGGCCGTGGAACGGCCCGGGCTTCACGCAACGGCCCCTCTTGGTGAGACGGCCGCCGCGGCATTTCGGTGCAGGCTTCTTCGTGGTCTTGGGGCTCTTGCCCACGTTGGGTGCGAACGTCGGGACGAACGGCGGGCCGAGGAACGTCAGGTTCGCCGGGCCGAACGCGAAGACGCCCGGCACGGCCCCGGCGACCCCGCCGCTCTGCGGCGCGGAGACGCCGGCCGCGGAACCGCCGCCGTGCGGGGTCGCGAGCGCCGAGATGCCCGGCCCTCCGAACCCGATCAGGTTCCGGTTGAGCGATGGGCCGACCCCGGACATGGGCAGCATCAGCAGGCCGAGCGAAACGATGACGCCCGCGGACAACGCCACGAGCGCGAGGTCTCGCCTCCCTCCCGATGGAGCGCGACCAGACATGTACGAACACCAACCTCCAGACACAGCTGCCCGGTTCGACGCAGAGTGTAAGCCCGAAAAGGCTTGTCCAACAGTCGGTTCAATGTCGTAGACCAGGAAGACTGCAATGGTCATTTGGGGTGAGGCCCGTCATGGGGGACACAGTCGGCCCAATGGCCGATCCCAGCCATCCGGCAATTGAGCGACGCGGGTTGGCGGTCCGGACCCCTGCGTCGATAGCTACCTGTCAGTAGGTAAGATGCGGACATGGCCAAGACGACCGCTCGACGCCCGGAGCCGGCCCGGTCGGCGGACGGCCCGCGGCGTCGCATGCAGGCCGCGGAACGTCGTGCCCAGTTGTTGGATGTCGCCCGCCGGGTGTTCGCTACCTCCGGCTATCACGCCGCATCCATGGACTCGGTTGCCAGGGAAGCCGGCGTCACCAAGCCGATCCTGTACGACCACTTCCCCTCCAAGCGCGACCTGTATCTGTCACTGCTCGACGCCGACCTGGCCTCCTTGCTGGGCCGCGTGCGATCGGCGCTCGCATCCCAGAAGGGTAACCGCGAGCGGATCCGGGCTTCGTTCCAGGCGTACTTCGACTTCGTCGACGAGCACGCCGGAGGGTTCCAGCTGCTGATGCAGGAGCGCGTCGGCGCCGAGCGCCAGTTCCGCGAGCGCGTCGAAGCGGTCCGTTCGCTGATCCTGAGCGAGGTGACCGCGCTCATCCAGCGCGAGTCGAAAGGGCGCCTGAGCCGCGCGCGCTCGGAGACGGTCGCGCTGGCGCTCGTCTCGATGGTGGAGAACGTCGCGCAGCCCGACCCCGGCGGTGCTGCCGCCCGGCGAAAGGACACCGTCGACACGCTCGTTCGCCTGGCCTGGAAGGGCATCACCGGGCTCACCTGAGGGAGCGAACCGCGAGGCGCGGCTATCCTTCCCCGGTGACGCTTCTGCTGCTGGTTCGTCATGCACTGACCGAAGCCACGGGCAAGCGGCTGACCGGCCAGGCTCCGGGATTCCACCTGTCCGACGAAGGTCGGGCGCAAGCGGAGCGGCTTGCCGAGCGCCTGGAGCCCGTTCCGCTGGCCGCCGTGTATGCGAGCCCCCTGGAGCGCTGCCTGGAGACCGCGCGCGCCGTCGCGTCGCCGAAAGGCCTTGCCGTGCGCCCCGCGCGGGGGCTCATCGAGGTGGGCTACGGCGCGTGGACGGGCCGTCCACTCTCCCAGCTCTCGCGGACCCGCTTGTGGGGAACCGTGCAGCGCACGCCGTCCGCCGTTCGGTTCCCCGACGGCGAGACCCTGGTGGAGGTGCAGCACCGAAGCGTGACGGAGCTCGACCGCGTGTCGGCGGCACACCCGAAACAGATCGTGGCCGCGGTCACCCACGCCGACGTCATCCGGCTGGCGCTGGCTCACTACGCCGGGATCCACCTGGACCTGTATCAGCGCCTGGTCGTGGGGCCCGCGTCGGTGACGGCGGTCGTGGTCGGCGACGGCGCACCGCGGATCGTTCGGGTGAACGACGTGGGCTCGTTGGCCGACCTTGTGCCCTCGCGGCGAGTGCGAGGATAGGCACGTGACGATCGAACTCGACCCGGTGGACCGCATCACGGCCGACGCGGTGGGCGAGCCCGGCGAGCGCACATTCTTCCTGCAGGCGCGCCGCGGGGACCAGCTGATCACCCTGCTGGTCGAGAAGCAACAGGTGCAGCTGCTCGCGGCGTCGGTCGTGGAGATCCTGGCCCGCATCCAGCAGCAGACCGGAGAAGGACCGCCGGAGGACACCATGGCCCTGGAGGAGCCCCTCATCCCCGAGTGGCGAGCCGGGCGGCTGTCCATCGGCTACGAACAGGAGCGCGACCTCCTTGTGCTGGAGGCCGTCGAGGAGCTGCCGGCGGCCGAGGACGAGGAGGACGACGAGGGCGCGGAGAGCGAGCTCGAGGACGTCGAGACCGTCGCCGGCGACGACCTCGAGGCGCTGGCCGAGGCGGAGGGCGAGCTCGAGGCCGGCGAGCGCGCCGCGCGCAGCGTTCGATTCTGGGCCACGCGCGAGCAGATGCTCTCCCTGGCGCGACACGGGGCGGCGGTGTGCGCGGCGGGGCGGCCGCGCTGCCAGCTGTGCGGCAACCCGCTGGACCCGGAGGGGCACGTGTGCACGGCATTGAACGGCCATCGGGAGATGTCGGACGGGTGAGCTCCGGCGTCCCGGACGCCTGGCGGGCTGACCCCGACGAGACGCTGGCGCTGCTGTCGGCGGGCGAGATGGAGCTCGTGGGGCTGATGCCGAACGCCTCCAACTACACGTTCCTCGCCGAACTCCGCGACGGCGATCGAAGGGCGCTCGCGGTGTACAAGCCGCGCGACGGCGAGATGCCGCTCTGGGACTTTCCGGAGGGCACGCTTCACCGACGAGAGGTGGCGGCGTACGAGCTTGCAAGCGCGCTCGGCTGGCCGGGGGTCCCACCGACCGTGCTTCGGGACGGCCCGCACGGGCCGGGGTCGGTGCAGCTGTTCGTGGAATCGGATCCGCAGCAGCACTTCTTCACCATGCGGGATGCGCGGCTCGGAGACTTCCGGACCGTCGCGCTCTTCGACGTCGTGGCGAACAACGCCGACCGCAAGGCCGGCCATTGCCTGCTGGGCGCCGACGGTTCGATCTGGGTGATCGACCACGGGGTCTGTTTCGCCGACACGCCGAAGCTTCGCACCGTGATCTGGGAGTTCGCCCAGGAGCCCATTCCCACCGGCCTGCTCTCCGACCTGGTTCGCGTCGCGTCGGAGCTGCACGACGGCGAAGTTCGGGAGCGACTGCTGGCCCTGCTGTCGCCGCGAGAGGTGGACGCCGCGGCCCGCCGCGCCGACGCCCTGGTGTCGGCCGCCTCGTTCCCCGAACCCGGGCCGGGCCGGCCCTATCCGTGGCCCCCCGTGTGATCGCCGGGCAACCCGGTGCGTCGGTTTCACGCGGACGCGTCGCCGGCCGTTTCATTGGTCGATGGCGATCGCCGAGATGACTGCGTTTCGACGGCCCAAGCCGCGCGTCGCCGCCCGGGGCGGGACCCCGCCGTTCGAGCGCTTCCTGGAGGAGCAGCGGGCGACGGTGTACCGGTTCCTGCTGGGGACGGTGGGTCCGGTCGATGCGGACGACGTGTTCCAGGACACGTTCCTGGCGGCACTGCGTGCGTACCCGAACCTGCGCGACGCGTCGAACCTGCGCGGGTGGGTGCTGGCGATCGCCACGCGCAAGGCGATCGACCTGGGGCGGTCGCGCGCCCGGCGCCCGACGCCCGTGGCCGATCCCGACGACGCGGCCGACGCGCGAACCGCCGTCGCGGAGCTCGAGTCGGGCGGCCCGGACCTGCGGGACCCGTTGTGGACGGCGCTGCGCGGCCTGCCGCCTCGGCAGCGGGCCGCGGTCGTGCACCGGGTGGTGCTCGACCGGTCGTACGCCGAGGTGGCCGGCGCGATGGCGTGTTCGCAGGAGACCGCGCGGGCCAACGTGTATCAGGGGCTCAAGCGGATCCGGGAGATCTTGGGGGACTAGATGAGGGACATGACGAACGACACGAAGATGCTGGAGCGGAGGCTGCGGTCCCTGACGACGGGGGCGGCCGCGATGTCGAAGCGCGCCTCGGCGGGGCTGGGCGACGCGGCAGCCACGGAAGGGTTGCTGGACCTGGCCTACGGGTTCACCGACTCGCCGGTCGGCCGGCTGCTGGTGGTGCAGTCGCCGCACGGGGTGGTTCGGATCGAGTTCGCGGAGTCGATCGACGACGCGCTGCAGGAGCTGGCCGCCAACGTCTCGCCCAGGCTCATGGAGTCGAACGGCGCGACCGGGGAGACGCGGCGCGAGCTGGACGAGTATTTCGACGGCCGGCGGCGCGACTTCGACTCGCCGGTGGACCTGTCGGCCGTGCGCGGGTTCGCGCGCAAGGTGCTGGACGCCACCGCACGGATCCCGTTCGGGTCGGTGTCGACGTACCGCGACGTGGCGGGCCGGGCGGGCAACGCTCGGGCGATGCGCGCGGCGGGCAACGCGCTGGGATCCAACCCGGTCCCGATCGTGGTGCCATGCCACCGGGTCATCCGGACCGATGGGTCACTCGGCGGCTACGGCGGGCGGCTCGATCGCAAGGTCGTGCTGCTGCGGCTGGAGGGAGCGCTGCAGGAGGACTAGACGGCGCCGCCCGGCGCCGGTTCGTCGCGGCGACCGTCGACGAACAGCAAGAGGCTGGCCGTGAACCCGTGCAGGAAGTTGCGGCCGCCCACGGGCCCGAGCTCGCCGGCGCAGAACAGGCCGGCCAGGGGCGCTCCGCCGAGCAGCGACGTGATCAACGCGGCGTCGTGGTCCGGCGCACCGAACAGCCGGGCGCCCCGGCCGTTACACGTGAACAGCAGCGCGCCGGCCGGCTTCCCCGGAAGGTTCGCCACCTCGCGTTCGACGAGGGACCGCAGCTCGTCGTCGGCCGTCGCAGCGTCGCGCACGTGGAACTGGACGGTGGCCCCGACCTCGATGCGGTCGCCGACCGCCATCGCGCCGTTCTGGGGATCCACGCCGAGCACGCCGCGGATGAGGAAGTCCCCCGGGCCGTGTTCGGACTTGTACTCGTCGATGACCCGGCCGATGTGCAATCCCTGCGACGCCAGCTCACGATCCGGCCGCGACAGCGACTCGAGCGCTTCCTCCAGTCGGTTCAGCGGGGGGCGCCCGCCCAGTTCGAACAGAAAGTTGGCCTGCGAGCGGGTGACGACGTATGAGCGGCCGAACGGGCGGCAGCCCTGGGAGACGAGGGCGCGCACCGACACGGCCCCGGGGAGCCTGGCGCCGATCGCACCTTCGTGGATCACCTCTCGGTCCTGGAACAACACGGTCTCGCCGGGGCCACTGCCGGCGCCGGCCATTCCGCCGACGACGACCGCGCCCGGTCGGTGCTCGTTGAGGTAGCCGAGCAGCGTGTCCGCGGGAAACGTGTACGGGTCGGCGATCACCAGGGACGGCGGAACGCCCTCGCCCGGACGTTCGTCGAAGCCCCAGCCCGCAAACGTGCCGCCCGTGTCCGTCGGGACGAACCCCATGTGAAAGGTCTCCGCCGGCGCCGGAAGCGACGCGAGCCAGACCGAGATGGCAGGGCCCTCTTCGACCTCGCGCGCGCCGCCGATGACGGCCTCGGCGACGCAGCCGATCACGGAGCCGGGCGTGACCGCCTCGTGCACCGCCTCCAGGACTTCGGCGGCTCGGGCGGCGTGGTGCGGCGACGCGACGACGACGGCGAGGTCCGGTTGCGCGCCCTCCATGGCGGGGCGGGCCGCCAGCGAGGCTTCCGCCGCGGCGCTGCGCGCGTCCGCGTGTGTCGACAGTCCTGAGCCGGCCTTCATGCGTTCGAGCGTAGCCGATGCCCGCGTCGAAGCCTCTCGTCCGGCGCCCCGTGTGTACGCTTGAGCCCATGAGCGACCCTGGCGAGGCTCCTCCGCCGGAGCGCGCCGAAGGGCTGCGGCTCGAGACGTGCTACCGGCACCCGAACGTGGCGACCGGCGTCCACTGCACGCGCTGCGGCCGGCCGATCTGTACCGAGTGCATGCGCCCCGCGGCCGTGGGCTACCAGTGTCCCGAGTGCCTGCGCGAAGCAGGGCATTCGATGCCGCGATCCCGCCGCACGCTCTCGGTCGGGCGGACCGGGAGGGTCACCCGTGCGCTGATCGCCGCCAACGTGATCGTGTTCCTGATCGAGGTGGTCATCGGCGGCCCGCAGTCGCTCTTTGCCGGGCCCACCGCCCGCCAGCTGCTGAACATGGGCGCCCTCTTCCCGGTCGACGTCGCCCAGGGCGAGTACTGGCGGCTGTTCACGGCCATGTTCCTGCACATCGGGATCCTGCACATCGCGTTCAACATGTACGCGCTGTACCTGTTCGGCACCCTCGTCGAGGCCGAGTACGGATCGGGGTGGTTCGCGTTCATCTACTTCTTCTCCGGCCTGATGGCCAGCGTCGCCTCGTTCGTGTTCGGGCCCGTGGTGGCGGTGGCCGCCGGCGCCTCGGGCGCCATCTTCGGCGTGTTCGGCGCCTGGATCGCCTTCAACGTCCGGCGCCGCGACACGGTCATGGGACGTGCGAACCTCCGCGGAGCCGTCGGGCTCATCGTGTTGAACTTCGTCATCCTGTTCTTCGTCTCGGGGATCGACTGGCGCGCGCACGTCGGCGGCCTGCTGTCCGGCTTCGTGGCCGGCTGGGTTGCCGAGGGGTTGCTGCCGCGCGGCACGAGCCGATCCTCGCAGGCGACCGTCCAGGTCGGGACCTTCGTCGTGCTTGGCGTCGTCGCGGTCGCGCTGACGGTCATGCGCGTCCACGCGATCCAGGCGCTCGGTCTGCCCGGATTCGGCTAACCGACGAGCGCGGCCTCAGGCGGCCGTCGTGTGCACGTCCTCCTCGACGAAGACCTTGCCGGTGTCGGCGACCCGCTGTGGATGTTTGCGGTACAACACGATCAGGTACACGATCCCGATCAGCATCCATGCGCCCGCGACCGGCCCGGCGTAGGACAGCGGTCGCGTCAGCGGCGCGATGAACGACAGGCCCGGCACCTTGAGGCCCGCGCCGGCCAAGAACGCCGGCACGAACACGACGATGCCGACGATCGGGATGACCCCGTGCAGGAACCAGTTGAACTCCGCGCGCTGCTTTCGCCAGTAGTAGCAGAGCGACGACAGGTTGATGACGATGTAGATGGGCACGAACAGCACGGTGATGATGGTGGCCACCAGGAAGAAGGCCGTGATGGGGTCGTACTGGTTGCCGAGCCACAGCGCGACGACGAGCCCGACGACCAGCTGCGCCCACACCGCGATGTGCGGCGAGCGAAACCTGGGATGTACCGTGCCGAGCAGGCCCGGCAAGATCCGGACCCGTCCCATCGCAAACCACGTCCGCGTGGCCGCGTTCGACCCCGCGTTCGCATTGGCGATCGTCGAGTTCACGATGGCCAGGAAGATCAGCACCCACCAGCTGCCCCACACGGCCCGGGCCAGGTTCTCCCAGCCGGTGCCGGCGGGGAAGTCCAGCATGTTGGTCGGCCCGCGGTACACGGTCGCCGCGTACGTCGTCAGGACGTAGTACAGCCCGATGAACAGGCAGGAGTAGATGACCGCGCGTCCGATCGTTTTTCGAGGATCGCGCGCCTCTTCCGCGAGCGGCGCCGCGGCCTCGAATCCGATGAACGCCAGGATCGTGAACACGCTGGCCGCGAACACGCCGGAGAACCCCTTGAAGTCGGGGTTGTTCGCGTACTTCGTGGTGAACACCGCGAGCGTGTTGTGGTCGGCCTGGGCGATCAGGACGATCGCCAGGATCGCGAACACGCCGATCTCGAAGATCCCCAGGACCGTGCCGGTCCTGGCCGACACCTGGATGCCGCGGTAGCCCAGGAAGAACACCAGCAGGGCGCCGATCACCACCCACGGCCACCACAGGTCGGCGCTCAGGTGCGGCGGTTCGCGGCTGAAGAAGTCGGCGGCCGCGAACCCGAGGTTCAGGTACAGCAGGGGCGCGACCAGCGGTTCGATGAACGCATAGGCCCACGCGATCAGGAAGCCGATCGACGGATGTAGCCCCTGGGACGCGTACGTGTAGAACGCGCCCGCCGAGGGCAGGTGCTTGGCGAGCTGTCCGATCGAGACCGCCACCAGCAGGCACGCCAGGATCGCGACGACGACCGCGAGCGGCGTGGCTCCGCCCCCGAACGCGATGCCGCCAACGATCGAGAACGCCACCGCGGCGGCGGGCGCCATGTGCGTGATCGACTGGAACGTGACCTCGCGCAGCCCGATCGCGCCTTGGCGCAAGGATTGCGGTGGCGCGGGTGCGGCCGGAGTCTCTGCGGATGCCAACGAAGCCCCCCTTCGTCTGTCCCGCGTAGCGGAACGCGCTCTCCACGGCCCGATCCAGCCCGAGTGTATGCTCCGCCCAGCGGTCCCGTCGAGAGTTGGGAGGCGGAGTGAGCGACCTACCCGTGATCGCATTCAAGCCCGAGCCGTCCGACTTCGCGTGGACGTTCGGTGGCGTCAAGCCGGTGCGAAGCGTCGCACCCGGAAC
Source organism: Actinomycetota bacterium (assembly GCA_036406615.1). GTDB lineage: Bacteria > Actinomycetota > UBA4738 > UBA4738 > UBA4738 > DASXAQ01. The sequence continues at coordinate 11,913 of DASXAQ010000018.1, forward strand.
GATCCTGGAGCTGTGGACGGAGGACGCCTTCGCCGGCAAGGTGCGCGGGCCCGACGACCTCGTGTCGAAGGTGATCGACTTCCCGTTCATCAACCCGCAGACGGGGCCGTTCAACGTCGAGGGCGCCGAACCCGGCGATACGCTTGCGCTGCACTTCGTCTCCATCGAGCCCACGCGCGACTGGGCCGCCTCGACCACCATCCCCCTGTTCGGCTCGCTCACGCAGACCCACGTCACCGCCGGCCTGCAGGACCCGCTGCCCGAGGTCGTGTGGATGTACGAGGTGGATCGGAAGCAGCGCACGGTCACGTACCGAGCGCGCAAGGGGGACCACACGGCGATGCTGCCGCTGGACCCGATGCACGGCACCGTCGGCGTCGCGCCGGCCTCCTTCGAGGCGCGTTCGTCGCTGGTCCCCGACGCACACGGCGGCAACATGGACACGCCGGAGATGCGGGCGGGCACGACCTGCTACCTGGGCGTGAACGTCGCGGGGGCGCTGTTCTCCATCGGCGACGGCCACTGCCGCCAGGGCGAGGGCGAGACGTGCGGCGTGGCCGTCGAGGCCGCCATGGACACCGTGCTGATCGTCGACCTGATCAAGGGCGCGACGACCCCGTGGCCGCGCCTGGAAAACGACGAGTACGTGATGAGCGCGGGATCCGCCCGGCCGCTCGAGGACGCGTTTCGAATCTCGCACGCCGATCTGGTGCTGTGGCTCGGGACGGAGTTCGGGATGGACACCCTGGACGCCTACCAGCTGGTGACGCAGGTCAGCGAGACGCCCGTCGCCAACGTCGTCGACCCGAACTACACGATCGTGTCGAAGGTCAAGAAGGCATACCTGCCCCAGCCGGCGGTGTACGGCGGGATCCACGCGCGGCTGCGCGAGATGGGCCAGGCCTACCTGGCCGAGCGCAGCTGAACCATACCCCTGAGACGCGGCCGTGGACGTCCGCGCGGCGAGCCCCAGCGACGCCGCCGCCATCGCCGCCGTCCAGGTCCGCGCTTGGCAATGGGCCTACCGCGGACTGGTGCCGGATTCGTACCTCGACGCGATGTCGATCGACGATCGAACCGCGCGGTGGCGCCAGGGCCTCGAGCACCTCGAGGCCGGGCGGACGTTCTATCTCATCGCCGGCGAGCGAGCCGCCGCGGGGTTCGTCGGCATCGGCCCCAGCCGGGACGAGGACACGGGGACGGGCACAGGCGAGGTGTACGCCATCTACGTCGAGCCGGCCTCGATCGGAACCGGCCTCGGACATGCGCTGCTGCGGCACGCCGAGGACGAACTCCGGCTTCGAGGGTTCTCGACGGCAATCCTGTGGGTGCTCGAGGGGAACACGCGGGCCAGGCGCTTCTACGAGCGGCACGGGTGGCGGCCCGACGGGACGTCGAAAACGCAGGACGCGTTCGACGTGGGGGCGGACCTTCGAGAGGTCCGGTACCGGCGCGACCTGACCCGGCCGCGGACCGGTGGGCACGCGGTCAGCTCGAACAGCGAACCGACGTGATCGGTGGCAGGTGCTCGGCCACCGTCGACCAGGTCTGGCCGCCGTCGGCCGTGCCGAAGACCTCGCCGGACTCCGCGCCGAAGTACAGGCCGAGGGGCGAGCGGCCGTCGTGGCAGAACGCCTGGCGCAGGATCGTCAGGTAGGCATCGCCCTGCGGGAGCCCGTTGGTCAGGGCGCGCCACGACGTTCCCCGATCGCGGGTCTCGTACACCGTCACGTTGCCGCCGACGGTGACGCGGTCCTCCGCGCCATGCAGCGGGATGACGAACATGCTGTTCGGGTCGCTCGGATCGATGACCGCCGGAAAGCCGAAGTCCGAGGGGAGACCGTTCGGCAGCCCGATGTCGTTCCACGTCGAACCGGCGTCGTCCGAGCGGTACACGCCGCCGTGGAACTGCATGTACATCGTGCTCGGCTCGAGCGGCGCACGGTGCATGTTGTGCACGCACAGTGACAGCGTGTCCTCCCGGGCCTCCTCGGGCATGTACAGGGGGATCAGTCCCTTGCCGCCGCGCTGCCACGTGGCGCCGCCATCCTCGGTGATCCACACGCCGGCTGCCGAGACGCCGACGGCCAGCTTGTCGGGATCCCCGGGCCAGGTGCAGATGGAATGCATGGCGAGGCCGCCGAAGCCGGGCGTCCACTCCTTGCGCGTCGGGTCGTCCCACAGACCGCGGTTGAGCTCCCAGGTGCGGCCGCCGTCGTTGCTCTCGAAGAGGGCCGCCGGCGCCACGCCGGCCCACAGCTGGCCGTCTCGTTCGCCCCTGCGCACCAGCCAGATGCGGTCGAGCGCCGTGTCGGTCTCCTCGGGGAACGCCGGGCCTTCGGCCTGCTCCCACTTCTCCGCCAACGGGTCGTCGGTGAAGTACAGATGCGGGCCGAACTGCCCGTGCGTAACCGACGCGAAGTACCGTCCGGTGCGCACATCGCGCATCGCGAACTCGGTGACCTGTCCGGTGAATCTGCGGGCCGCGACCTCCATGGGGCCGCCGCGCTGACCGCGCAGGACCACGAGCCCCTTGCGCGTGCCGATGAGCAGCTCGGCCTGTTCCTCGTTCGTCCCCACGAGGGCCTCCTTGGGTCGCTCCATCGTCTGTACGGCCCCGCCGGAGATCGCCGGGAGCACGTGAAGCTGGTCGTCGGGCTCCAGCGCGCGTCCCCCCGAGACGCGTTCGCCGTTGACGAACACGCTGACGTGCTCGCGGATGTCGCCGCGCTCGTCCAGGACCCAGCCGGTCAGCCGCGGGTATGTTCGCTCGAGCGAGGCAAGCGCCTCGGACACGGTGTCGCCGTCGACCTGCACCTCGCCGCTTCCGGCGAGGTCGCGCAGGGGGGCGCGAAGCTTGACGACCGCCACGGGTTCAGTCTAGTGGGACCGTCCGACACTCGCGCACTCACCTAGTGCGCGTTTCGGGACCCTCAGCCGGGGCGAAACGCGGGCAGCCCGTCGCCTGCCTCGGACACGGGCGCGTAGGTCGCCCCCGTCATCTCCGCCAGGCCGGCCGACACGCGGTTGTATCCGTCGCGGTCCCAGCCCTCGACGGTGTCGACGATCGTGCCGGCTGCGTCGACCAGGAACATCGTGGGAACCGTGCGGACGCCGTACGCCTCGGAGATGTCGTACGGCGGCGGCTCCGAGATCGCCGACGCGGGCATGTGGTACTGGGTCGCGAACGCCGCCAGCTTGGGCTCGGGGTCCTCGCCGACGGCCACCAGGTGGCCGGGGTACGCGTCGTCGAAGGTCTGGATCTTCGGCGCGGCCATCTGGCAGACCGGACACGTCACCTTGTAGAACGCGACGGCGGTCGGTTCGGAGAACGTCACGCCGGGGATGGGAGGCGCGGACGCGCCGGGCGCGAGCGGTGCCATGGCGTCAGGATAGCTCCCCGGCGTCGTACGATCGCCGCCATGGCGTACGACGAGGACCTGGCCGAGCGCATCCGCGAGTTGATCGCCGGCCAGCCGAAGGTGGTGGAGAAGAAGATGTTCGGGGGGCTCGCGTTCCTCGTTCGCGGCAACATGGCCGTGGCCGCGAGCGGCCAGGGCGGCATCCTCGTTCGCGTCGATCCCGCCGAATTCGACACGCTCGTGGCGAAGACCCCCGCCGAGCCGATGGAGATGGGCGGCCGCCAGATGGCCGGATGGCTGCGGGTGGACGCCGAGCACGTTCGCACCAAGCGCCAGCTCGAGAAGTGGGTGGTGATGGGCGCCACCTACGCGCGTTCACTCCCCGCCAAGTAGCCGTCGCCGCCGCTGCGGTTGAGGGTTGCCGCCGAACAGTGGAATGCTGTCAGCGGCACCACCGGTCTTGTTCCATCGACGGGAGGCAATCACATGACCGATTCGGCCCTGTTCATCGGATGGGGAGCGACCGCCGCGGGACGCGAGAAGCAGTCCGTGGAGCTGTTCAGTGAGTCGCTGCGCTACCTCTCCGCGCTGGTCACCGAGGGCAGGGTCGCCTCGGTGGAGCCCTTCTTCCTGGAGCCCCACGGGGGCGACCTCGAGGGATTCTTCGTCGTTCGCGGCGAACTCGACGAGCTGAACAAGATCCGCGGCGAAGACCGGTTCCAACGGCTGGCCGTCAAGGCGCAGGTGATCGTGCAGAACTTCGGCGTCGTCGGGGCGATCACCGGCGAACGGCTGAACAAGCACATGGCCTGGTTCGCCGAGGCCGCCACCAAGCTCTAGCGGCGGACGTCAGCCTCCCAGGCTCCTGACCTGCTTCTTCAGCGCCGCGATCTGCCGGCGCTGACCCCGGACCTGCTTCTGCAACTTCGCGTTCTTCGCCTGTTGCGCGGTGATCTGCGCCTGGACGGCCGATCCCTGGGACGTCAGGTTGCTCATCTGCGATGCCGACGCAGCCCGCTGTCGCTGGAGCACCAGCCCGGCCTGTTCACGTTGCGTCCGTGCGTGGGCGGCGGGGAGGGCCCACGCCAAGATGCCGGCGGCGACCAACGACACGAGGATCGCAGCGACCACAGCGCCGAGGCGACCTCTCCTAGACATGGTGCATCTCACAGACGTAGGTGTACCCGCCTCCGTTGGGCTTCCAGTAGCACACTCGAACCCAAGGAGAGATCGTCCCGACGACGACCGAACTCCCGGTATCGGAGGCGGAAGCAGCTGGGGCCTCTTGTGCGGCCTTCAGCTTCTTGATCTTGGCGTTGAGGGCGGCGATCTGCTTCGCGTTGCCCTTGGCCGCGGCACGCATCTGCCCCTCCGCGTGCTGCAGGCGCCCCAGCTGATCCTGAAGGGTCCCGAGCGTCTGCTGCGCGGCGGCCGCGGCCGTCTGCGATCGCGCGACGGTTTCCCGGAGTGCCGCGTTCGCGGCGGCGATCCGTCGCGAGGACGACGCTTCCGAGGTCGCCCACGCGGCGGCGGCCACCAGCCCCACGGCCACAACCAGCACGACCGCGACCACCCAGGCGGGGGGCCGGGCCGCGCGCGAAGCTGGGGCGGCCGGGAGCTCGGCAGCGAGATCGGTGGTCGTGGACATGGTGGCGACTGTGTACATCATCGGCGGCGATCGGGGCAATATCCACCGGTTCCGATAGCGTTGAGTCGTGCGTATCGAGGCGGTCAAGGGCGACATCACGCAGCAGGCGGTCGACGCCGTCGTCAACGCGGCGAACTCGACCCTGTTGGGCGGCGGTGGCGTCGACGGCGCCATCCACCGCCGCGGCGGTCCATCGATCCTGCAGGAGTGCAAGCAGATCCGTGCCGAACGCTACCCGGACGGCCTCCCGACCGGACGGGCGGTCGCCACGACGGCGGGCGACCTTCCGGCGCGCTGGGTCATCCATACCGTCGGCCCCGTCTACTCCGCCTCACAGGATCGATCGGACCTGCTGGCGTCCTGCCACACCGAATCGCTTCGGGTGGCCGACGAGCTCTGCGCGACCACCGTCGCGATCCCGGCGATCTCGACCGGGGTCTACGGCTATCCGCTCGCGCTCGCGGCGCCGGTCGCGATCGAGGCCGTCCGCGGCTCGGGCGCGCACGCCGAACTGGTCCGGTTCGTGCTGTTCGACGACGCCGCCCTGGCCGTGTACGGCGACGCCCTGAAGGCCGCCGGCGCATGACACGGATACCGCCCGCGATGCGTCACAATGGCGTTCCGCGCCGGCGCCCAGCCGGCGCTCGACGCAGAGAGGACGCGGCGGCCGCATGAAGGCACGGATCTGGGGATGCCGGGGATCGCTGGCCGCGCCCGGCCCCGAGACCGTTCGCTACGGCGGCAACACCTCCTGCGTGGAGGTGCGCCTGTCCGACGACCGCCTGCTGGTGATCGACGCTGGCACCGGCATCCGGGGCCTCGGGCTGCACATGGGGGCGGAGCGGCCCTCGCGCATCGACGTGTTGCTCACGCACCTGCACCTTGACCACATCGAGGGGCTCGGGTTCTTCACGCCGATCTGGGACCCCGAGTGCGAGATCCATCTGTGGGGACCGCCCGCGCCCCCCCACTCGCTGCGCGACCGCATCATCACGTACTTCTCGCCGCCGTTGTTCCCCATCCACCTCCAGGACGTGCCGGCGAACCTGGTCCTGCACGACGTGCCGCAGGAGGAGTGGGAGCTGGGTTCGGCGCGCATCTACGCCGAACGCGTGAACCACCCCGGCCCGACGATGGGCTATCGCATCGACGAGGCCGGCAGCGTCCTCACCTACATCTCCGACCACGAACCGGCCTTGAACGTGGACCTGGCGCTGGCCGATCCGCCGACGGTGTCCGGGTACAACCTGGCGCTCGGCGCAGACGTGCTGTTCCACGACGCCCAGTACACCGAGGAGGAGTACCCCGGCCGCAAGGGCTGGGGGCATTCGGCCATCTCCCACACGGTCGCGTTCGGCCACATGGCGAAGGTGCGCCGGCTGCTGATGTTCCACCACGATCCGCTGCACTCCGACGCGATGCTCGAGGCGATGCTGCTTCGCGCCCGCGAGCTGTGGGGCTCCGAGCGCGAGGGGCTCGTGCTCTGCGCGTACGAGGGAATGGAACTGAACGTCGGTTGAACCCACGCGGGGGTGATCCCGAGGTGCTGCTCGAAGGCAAGAAGCTGCTCGTCACCGGCGTGCTGACGCCGGCGAGCATCGCGTTCGACTCGGCCCGGATCGCGCAGGAACAGGGCGCCCAGATCGTGCTGACCGGCGTGGGCCGCGGCGTGAGCTTGACGCAGAAGACGGCCCGGCGCCTTCCGGATCCGCCCGACGTCCTGGAGATGGACGTGAACGACCCCGCGCAGGTGGAGGCCGTCGCCAAGGAGTTGGAGGCGCGGTGGGGGCGCGTCGACGGCCTGCTGCACGCGATCGCGTTCGCGCCCGAGGACGCGCTGGGCGGCAACTTCCTGAACACCCCCTGGGACAGCGTCGCCACGGCGGTGCAGACCAGCGCCTACTCGCTGAAGGCGCTGGCCGTGGGGATGCTGCCGCTGATGCGCGAGGCCGGCGGGGCGATCGTCAGCCTGGACTTCGACGCGACGGTGGCGTGGCCCCTCTACGACTGGATGGGGGTGAGCAAGGCCGCGCTCGAGTCGGTGACGCGGTACCTCGCCCGCGACCTGGGGCCGCACCGCGTCCGCGTCAACTGCGTCTCAGCCGGCCCGCTTCGCACCATCGCGGCCAAGGGCATCCCCGGGTTCCAGAACCTGGCGGACGTGTGGAGCGAACGCGCGCCGCTGGGCTGGGACACCGGTGACCCCGAGCCGGTCGCGAAAGCCGTGGCGTTCCTGCTCTCGGACTGGTCGGCCGGGATCACCGGCGAGATCGTCCACGTCGATGGCGGGTTCCACGCCATCGGCGCGCCGCTTCGGCTCGAACCGCCCTCCGCGCCGGAGTCGCAACCGAAGCCGTAGCCGTCGGCTAGGACGCCTTGGTGGCCGTGACCTCCAGGGCGATGTCGACCCGGTCGCCCACCAGCACGCCCCCGGTCTCGATCCCCATGTTCCACGTCAGGTCGAAGTCCTTGCGCTTGATGCTCGTCGTCGCGCGGAACGCGATGCGCGTCTTGTCGAACAGGTCCTTCGGCATCCAGTCGACGAATGCCACGTCCAGCTCCACCGGACGCGTCACGTCGCGCACCGTCAGGTCGCCGACCAGCGTCGCGGTCGTGTCGGACGTCGGACGGACCGCCGTGCTTCGAAACGTCATCTCCGGGTAGCGCTCCGCGTCCAGGAAGTCGCCCGAACGCAGGTGTTCGTCGCGCTTGTCGTCGTGGGACGAGACGCTCGAGGTCCTGATGACGACCTCTGCCGAGGAATCCTCGACTGGGTCGGCGATCGTGACCGTGCCGGCGAACTCGTCGAAGCGCCCGCGCACGGTTGAGATCATCATGTGCCGGGCGGAGAACTCGACGCTGGAGTGGGCGGGATCGATCTCCCAGGTGCCCACCACCTCGTCGAGCTTGGGAGTCGTTGCGAGCTCCGTCATTGCCTGCCTCCATTCGTTGCGGATGCAACTGATCAGCACTGGTTGCACGTGCAATATTCCCGGCGCGGCCGATGTTCTTGAGGCATGTGACTTCCACCCGATACCCTCCCCCGGACATGGCGGCCAGGCTGTCGGACCGGGAGCTTCGAGCGTGGCGGGCGTTCCTTCGCGCCCATCGCGCGGTGACCGGCGCGCTGGACGCGGAACTCGTGGATGAGCGCGACGTGTCACTGGGCGCCTACGAGGTCCTGCTGGTGCTCGCCAGGGCGCCGGACCGGGCGATGCGCATGTCGGAGCTGGCCGACGCCGTGCTGCTCAGCCGAAGCGGGCTCACGCGGCTGATCGACCGGATGGAGGCCGAGGGCCTGGTCGAGCGCATCACGTGCGCCACCGACGCGCGCGGCCTGCTGGCGCACCTCACCGAGCGCGGATACCGGCGCCTGAAGCAGGCGGCTCCCACCCACCTGCGCGGCATCCGCCAGCACTTCACCGGGCGACTGTCGGGCGATCAGCTGGACGCGCTGGCCGACGCGCTCGAGTCGATCACGGCTGCGGCGACAGGCCCGCCGGCCAGCGGATGAAGTCGTACTCGAACCCCACGACGTCGAACCCGAGCTTGGCGTAGAGCTTCTTCGGCCAGTCGTCGACGTCGGCGTTCAGGAACACCAGGTCGGCGTCCGGCTTGGCCGCCTCGGCGGCCGCGAGCACGGTGGCGCGGGCCAGGCCCCGTCCGCGGTACGCGGGCTCCGTCCACACGTCCTCGATCTGGGCCACGTCCCCGTCCTGGTACAGGTCGGCGATCGACACCGCGCGGTCGCCGTCGAACGCGGCGAAGTGCCGCACGGTGACGGCCTGCGCCGTGGCGTCGCGGCGGTCGACGAGCTGCCGAACGGTCTCGTCATCGGTGGCGTACGGCTCGGCCCGTGCCATGCGCTCCTTGGCCGGCCGCATCTCCTGCCAGCTCACCTCGCGGGCCGTGCCGTCGGGCGCGGGCCGGTCGGGCGGACGCCGAAGCACCATCACCTCTCCGTGGCCGATCCACCATCCGGCCTCGCGGAGGCCCGGCGCCAGGAGAGCTCCCGTCGGGCCGTCCTCGACGGCCACCAGACGATGATCCAGGCCGGCTCCGCCGAGCACGCGATCGGCCTCGTCGATCAGCCCGTCCACCGTCAGGTCGTCGGTTCGTTCGATGCGAACGCAGTTGTGGACGTACGAGCGCGGAAAGTCCTCGTTGAACACCGCGGTGCCCCACCGAAAGGCCTCGGTCCGCGTGGAGCTGCGGTCCATCTTGTGACGCACGAACGCCACGATCCGGTCCAGCGTCTCGCGTTCGGCCGGTCCCGGCCGGCGTTCGCCCCTTCGCATGCGCCTCATGGCCGCACGAGCCTAGCCGTCCGCGGCCGGCCCCGCGGATACACTCAGACCGTGGTGGACGAATCGACGCGGACGGGAGAGCCGGTCGCCGACGCGGTGGAAAAGGCCTCCCTCGGCGGGCCCCCGAAGTACCACGAGAAGCTCGCCGAGCAGGGCAAGCTGTTCGTGCGCGAGCGTCTTCGGCTGCTGCTGGACGACCACGCGGCGTTCGCCGAGGACGGCCTGCTGGTCAACGCCCTGGCCGGCGACCTGCCGGCGGACGGAGTCGTGACCGGCGTCGGGGCCGTCCACGGGCGGCCCGTCGCCATCATGGCCAACGACCCGACGGTCAAGGCCGGATCGTGGGGCGCCAAGACCGTCGAGAAGATCATCCGCATCGTGGAGCTGGCGCGCCGACGCGCGATCCCCATCGTCTACCTGGTGGACTCCGCGGGTGCGCGGATCACGGACCAGGTCGAGCTGTTCCCGGGCAGGCGAGGCGCGGGGAAGATCTTCTACAACCAGGTCCAGGCATCGGGCCGGATTCCCCAGGTGTGCTGCCTGTTTGGTCCCTCGGCGGCCGGCGGCGCGTACATCCCGGCGTTCTGCGACATCGTGTTCATGGTGGAGAAGAACGCCTCCATGTACCTGGGCTCGCCGCGTATGGCCGAGGAGGTCATCGGCGAGAAGGTGACGCTGGAGGAGATGGGCGGCGCGCGGATGCACTGCGAGGTGTCCGGCTGCGGCGACATGCTGGTCGCCGACGACAAGGGCGCCATCGAGGCGGCGCGCGCGTGGCTGTCGTACCTCCCGTCGAACTACCGCGAGCAGCCGCCGCTGGCCGAAGCGGGTCCACCCGCCTATCGGGGGTCGCTCGCGCGCCTGGTGCCGAGCGACGAGTCCAAGGCGTTCGACATGTACGCGCTGATCGCGGGGATCCTCGACGAGGGATCGCTGTTCGAGGTCAAGCCCGAGTACGCGAAAGAGGTCGTCGTCGGCCTCGGCCGCCTGGAGGGCCGGGTGGTCGGGGTCGTGGCCAACCAGCCCAACTACAAGGGCGGCACGCTGTTCGTCGACTCCTCGGACAAGGCGGCGCGCTTCATCTGGCTGTGCGACGCGTTCAACATCCCGCTGGTGTTCCTGGCCGACGTGCCCGGGTTCATGGTGGGCGCGGCGGTCGAGCGCCAGGGGATCATCCGCCACGGGGCCAAGCTGATCACCGCGGTGTCGGAAGCGACCGTGCCCAAGCTCTGCGTGGTCGTACGCAAGGCGTACGGCGCCGGCCTGTACGCGATGGCCGGCCCCGGCTTCGAGCCCGACGCCACGATCGCCCTGCCGACCGCCCGGATCGCGGTGATGGGGCCGGAGCCGGCCGTGAACGCCGTCTACTACAACACGATCCAGGGCATCGCGGACGAGGGCGAACGCGAAGCGTTCGTCGCCGAGAAGCGCCGCGAGTACGAGCGCGACATCGACCTGCTGCGGCTGGCCTCGGAGAACGTCGTCGACGCGGTGGTCCAGCCCGACGACCTGCGGACCGAGATCGCCCTGCGACTGGCGCAAGCCAGCGACAAGGACCGCACGTTCAGCCGGCGTCGCCACGGCGTGCCGCCGGTCTGACGCGTCCGACGCGATGGCGTTCGTCGAGCAGAGCACCGACGGCCGGCTGGCCACGATCACGATCACGCGGCCCGAGGCGCTGAACGCCATCTCCGGCGACGTCGCGGATGAGATCGCCGCGGCGTTTCGGGCCGCCGCCGGGAACGGGTCGGTCTGGACTGTCGTCCTCGCTGCGGCCGGCGACCGCGCCTTCTGCGTCGGCGCCGACCTCAAGGAGCGAAACACGCTCGACGACGAAGGGTGGGCGCGCAACCGGGTTCGGATGCGCGAGCTGTTCGAGGCGATCCGCGACTGCCCGGTCCCCACGATCGCGTCGGTCTTCGGCTTCGCGCTGGGGGGCGGCTTCGAGCTTGCGCTGTCGTGCGACCTGATCGTGGCCTCCGAGGACGCGGTGTTCGGGCTGCCGGAGACGACGGTCGGGATCGTGCCGGGCGGCGGGGGCACACAGCTGCTCGCGCGCAAGATCGGGCTCGCGCGCGCGAAGGAGCTGATCTTCACCGGACGGCGGCTGCCGGTCGAGGAAGCCCACGAGTGGGGGTTGGTGGCCCGCGTCGCGCCGCGCGGCGAGCTGGCGTCCGCGACGGCGGATCTCGCCGGACGGATCCTGGCGGCTTCCCCCGTCGCGGTGCGCGAGGCGAAGTCGGCGATGGACGGCGGCTTCGGAATCCCGCTCCAGGACGCACTGGAACTGGAGGACGCCGCGTGGCGCCGCGCGATCGCATCGGACGACCGGCGGGAGGGCGTGGCGGCGTTCAACGAGAAGCGCGGGCCCGGGTGGACCGGCCGGTGAGGCCCGAGCTGCCCGGCCTGGTCACGATCCGCGAGGTCGGCCCACGCGACGGCCTCCAGTCCGAACGACCGCTGCCCGTCGAGGAGCGAGCCACGCTCATCGAGGCACTGGCCGCCACCGGGGTTCCCGAGATCGAAGCGGTCTCGTTCGTGTCACCGAAGGCGGTCCCGGCGATGGCCGACGCCACCGATGTCTGGGCGCGCGTGCGACGTGACCCCTCGGTCGCCTACTCGGCCCTGGTCCCGAACGCACGCGGCGCGCAGGCCGCCGTCGACGCCGGCGGGTTCGCTTCGCTGCAGGCGTTCCTCGGCGTGGCCGACGGCTACAACCGCGCGAACGTGGGCAAGTCGGTGCAGGAGTCGATGGGCGACGTCCGCGACGCCATCGAGGTCGGCGCGGACGCCGGCGTCCCCGTGGAGGTGTCGATCTCCGCCGCGTTCGGCGATCCCTACGACGGCGACGTCGAACCGGAGCGCGTGCGCGCGCTGGCGGCGGCGATGCTGGACGCGGGCGCGGCCGGCATCTCGCTCGGCGACACGACCGGGATGGCCACCCCCGCGCGGGTGTGGGACGTGGCCGGGCTGCTGCTCGACCGGCTGCCCGGCGTGCGGCTGAACCTGCACCTGCACGACACGCGTGGCACCGCGATGGCCAACGCGCTGGCCGCCCTGGAACTCGGCGTCACGCGCTTCGACGCGTCGATCGGCGGGCTGGGCGGGTCGCCGTTCGCTCAGGGCGTGAACGGAAACCTCGCGACGGAGGACCTGGTCCACATGCTCGACGACATGGGCATTCGCACCGGCGCCAACCTCGAGCGCCTGATCGAGGTGGCCGGGATCGTGGCAAAGCTGGTCGGCCACGAGGTCCCCAGCCGCGTCTCGGGCGCCGGCCCTCGGATCGACCCGGAGCCCGACGGCGGCGGCTGACTCATGGTCAGGGCACCTGCCTTGACTTTCCCGGAACGACCGCCACACACTGACGGGCGCCCCAAGCTGGGGCGTCGATCGTGAATCCATGGGGCCGGGGAGCCCCGTACACAGACCTAAAGAGCCGGGGGGATTCGGCGTTGGGAGGCAGCATGGGACGGCGAGTTCGTGTGGTCGCGGCGGTGGCGGCGGTGGCGCTGGTCGCCGCGGCGTGCAACAAATCGAGCGGCGGAGGCTCGACGAATCCGGGCAGCGTGAAGTCCGGCGGCGTCTTCCGGCTCGGGACCTCGAGCACGATCGACAGCCTGAACCCGTTCCTGGCGTTCCAGGCCAACGCGATCCTGGTGTTCGTCTACACGTACCCGTACCTGACCACCTACGACCAACGCAACAACATCGTGCCCTGGTTCGCCAAGTCCTGGGAGGCCTCGCCAGACGGCCTGACGTGGACGTTCCACCTCGTCTCCAACGCCAAGTGGTCCGACGGGCAGCCGATGAACGCCAATGACGTCGCGTGGATGTACAACACGGTCGTCAAGTACCAGAACGGGCCGGCCTCGATCTTCGCCGGTTACGTCACCGGGCTGAAGACCGCGACGGCCACCGACCCGAGCACCGTCACGTTCACCTACTCGTCGCCGGTGAGCGACGCGGTCGAGCAGTTGAGCGCGATCCCGATCCTGCCCGAGCACGTGTGGGGCTCGCTCGCCACCGGCTCCGCCAAGGAGCTCAAGAGCTACCAGAACACCCCGCAGGATGGGAAGCCGGTCGTCTCCGGCGGGCCGTTCGAGCTGGTCAAGTACCAGAAGGACCAGGTCGCGCTGCTGCAGCGCAATCCGAACTGGTGGGGCCAGAAGCCGCATATGGACGGGTTCGGCATCCAGATCTTCTCCAACGACGACGCGATGATCACGGCGCTGAAGACCAACCAGCTCGACGGCGTGGAGAGCGTGCCGTTCACGGACGTTACGAAGGTCTCGCAGGCCGGTTTCAAGGTGACGAAGACGCCGGGCGTGTTCTTCTACGACTTCATCATCAACTCGAACCCGAAGAAGACGGTCAACCGAGAGCTGCTGGATCCCACCGTGAAGCAGGCGTTCGAGTACGCGATCGATCGCAAGAGCATCATCCAGACGGCGCTGCTCGGGTACGGCACCACGGGCGATTCGATCATTCCGCCGGCGATCGCGAAGTGGCACGACCCCAACCTCCACGCGCTGCCGTTCGACCTGGCGAAGGCAAACCAGCTGCTGGACGGGCTCGGGTTCGCGAAGGGATCCGACGGCATCCGCGTGGCGGACGGACACCCGATGTCCTACTCGGTCATCGTCCCGAACAGCCGCACGGGCGACCTGAGCCCCACGTTCCAGATCATGCAGAACGACTTCCGGCAGATCGGGGTGCAGCTCAAGCTGAAGGTCATGGACCCGAGCGCGGCGTTCGACGCGATCGGCGCGCCGAACTACACGTACAAGACGTTCGACCTGGCGATGTGGGACTGGATCCCGGGCCCCGACCCCAGCAGCATCCTGTCGGTCCTGCTCTGCAACCAGTACGGCTCGAACAGCGACACGGGGTACTGCAACCCGACGTACGACGACCTGTACAAGCAGCAGACGGAGGCCATCGACCAGAAGAAGCGGCTGCAGCTCGTGTACCAGATGCAGGAGATGGTCTTCAACGACCGGCCGTACATCATCCTGAACTACCCCGACGTCATCGACGGGTACTCGCCGCGCTGGACGAACTTCTTCCAGGAGTTCGGCTACGGCATCTTCGACACCGAGGGCGCGCAGAGCTTCATCCAGGCCCACCTGGCGTAGGCGTCATCAGGGGTGGCGCCCCCACGAGGAGGCGCCACCCCTGAGCGCCGGGAACCGATCAGACCTCGGTCTGCGTGTGCTCGCGGTACTCGTAGCCGGACATGGGCTTGCCGCTCTCCGACTTCCACGCGCGCTCCTCGGCGGGAAGCTTGCCGAGCGCCTTCGCCATGGCGCGCACGTGGGTCGCCACGGCGCCGCAACACGACCCGATGTAGCCGATCCCGGCCTCGTTCGCCTGCCGGGCGAACTCGGCCAGGTCCCCGCGGGGCAGCTGCATCGGGTCCAGGCCGTACGGGAACGCGTCGTACGCGGTGAAGTCGGGGTTCTCCGCGGTCGTGCGGTACGCCACGGGCTGCGCCGCGACATGGGCGGCGGTGGCGGCGCGCATGGCGATCGCGATCGGCAGCATCTGCCCGGGTCCGTTCAGGCAGTTCACGCCCACGACGTCGGCGCCGGCGTCGGCGAGCCTGCGCGCGCAGTCGGCCGGCGATTCGCCCTCGTACGAGACGGGAACGGGCTGCTCGAACGACATCGTGACCATCACCGGCAGCCCGGTCCGCTTCGCCCGCTCCACGAACAGGAGCGCCTCGCCCAGGTACGAGAACGTCTCGCCGATCCAGAAGTCCGGTGGCCCGGCGTCCAGCTGGTCCTGGAGCTGGCGGTCGAACAGCGCGCGGACGTGGTCGGCCGAGGTCGCCTTCGCGGGGTCGTACGCCCACGTGAGCGACAGGTTGCCGGCCACCAGCGCGTCGCCCTCGGCGGCGACCTTGCGTGCGATCTGGACCGCGCTTCGGTTGATGTCGTCCACGCGTCCGGCCAGGCCGACGGTCGCGAGCTTGTCGTCGCTCGCGTAGAACGTCATGGTCTGCAGCACGTCCGCGCCGGCGCGAAGGAACTCGCGGTGCAACTCGGCCAGCGCGTCGGGATGATCGACCACGACCTCGGGCGTGAACGGCCCCGCCTGCACGTAGCCGCGCTTCTCCAGCTCCAGCAGGTAGCCGCCGTCCCCAAGGACCGGCCCGGCCGACAGGCGTTCCAGCAGCGTCCCCGGCATGTCCCTCACCCGCCCTTTCCGTTGCTCAGTCGTCCTCGTACTCGAACTCCGCCTTGATCGGCTCTCCCTCCGCGAACCGTGACGGCCGGAAGGCGTGCAGGTCGACGGCCGTCGCGCGCCCGTCGAGGATGAGCTCCGCCAGGCAGCGGCCGACGGCCGGCGCGATCTTGAAGCCCATCCCCGAGAACCCGATGGCGACCAGCAGGCCATCGACGCCTGGCGCGGCCCCCAGCAGCGGCCGGAAGTCCGGCGACGTGTCGTACAGGCCGGTGATCCCGCGGACGATGCCCGCGTACTCCAGCGCGGGGATCCTTCGCGCGGCCGCGGCGACCAGCTCGCCGACCGTCTCGTCGTCGGTCGTCGCCGGGAGCGCGTCGGGGTCCATGCCCCGGGGGCCGTAGAAGCCACCGACCAGCGTCATGTCCGGACGCTCCGAGCGGAAGTAGCACGCGGTGATGGAATCGATGCACGACGCGCCGCCCGGCTTCATGCCGTCGGGGTTCTTGAGTATCACGGTCTGGTGGTACTCGGCCTCGATCGGCAGCTCGACGCCGGCGGTCCGAAGCAGCACCGGCGACCAGACGTTCGCCGCGACCAGCGTGACGCCCGCCTCGACGTCGCCGCCGTCGGTCGTGATCCCGGTCACGCGGGAGCCACCCCGGTCCACGCGCAGCGCACGGACCGGCGTGTCCGGCAGGTACTCGATGCCCCGCCCGCGAGCCGCCGCCATGAAGTCGCTCGCCACGCCCGCGCCGTCCCCGTAGCCGGAACCGGGCTCCCAGGCGGCGGCCGCCACATCCTCGACGTTCCAGTCGGGCTCGAGCTCCTTCAGCTCGGCCGCGGTGATCACCTGCGCGTCCGCGCCGAGGTCGCGCTGCATCTCGACGTTTCGACGCAGCAGGTCGGCTTCGTGCTCGGGCACGATGCGGACGAACCCCGTGGCGCGGAAGTCCCCCGGCGCGCCCACGACGTCGTTCCAGCGTTCGAACATCTGGCGGCTGAGCAGGGCCAGGCGGACCTCCGCCGGGAAGCTGTAGTGCAACCGGACCAACGCGGACGAGCGCCCGCTCATCCCTTCCCCCGCCCGCGCCCGGTCCACGACGAGCACCCGGCCCGCGCCGCGCTCGGCGAGGTGGAACGCCGTGGAGGCGCCGATCACGCCCGCGCCGACGACGACGACGTCGGCCGTCCGCGTCATCGCTCCCCGTCCCGCATGATCAGGCCCGCCTTCGCTTGCGGTCGCGCAATACCTGGTGTGCCGCGTTGTAGCCGGGCGCGCCCGTCACGCCGCCGCCGGGGTGCGCGCCCGCCCCGCAGAGGTACAGGCCGTCGACCGGCGAACGGTACCTGGCCCACCCGGGCACCGGCCGGTTGAAGAACAGCTGGTCCAGCGTGAGATCGCCGTGGAAGATGTTGCCTTCGGTGAGCCCGTACGTCCGCTCCAGATCCAGGGGCGTGAGCACCTGCCGCGCGACGATCGTGTCCGCGAAGCCGGGGACGTACTCGGAGATCTTGGCCACCACGCGGTCGCCCAGCAGGTCGCGGCGCTGGTCCCACGTGCCCTCGTGGAGCCGGTAGGGCACGAACTGCACGAACGACGTCATGACGTGGGAACCCGGAGGCGCCAGCGTGGGGTCGACGCTCGAGGCGACCACGCAGTCCACCCACAGCTGCTCGGGGATCTCGCCGTGCTTTGCCGTGTCGTAGCAGCGCTCGGCGAACTCCGGCGACTCCAGCAGCGTGAACAACGAACGGCGAACGGGGTCGGCGTCCTTCGGCATGCCCACCGGCAGCGGCTCGCGCGACAGCACGAAGTTCACCTTGGCGCACGGCCCGTCCATCTTGATCCCGGCGATCGCGGTGCGAAAGTCCTCCGGCAGCTCCCGCTTGTCGACCAGGCCGAGGAACGTTCGCTTCGGGTCCGCGCCCGAGAGCACCGTCGACGCGGCGATCTGCGTGCCGTCCTCGAGCACCACGCCCCGGGCGCGCCCCGATTCGACGTCAACTCGGGCGACGGGCGCCTCGGTCACGATCTCGCCGCCGAACCCGCGAACGGCGGTCGCCATCGCCTGCGTGATCGAACCCATCCCGCCGATGACGTGGCCGTAGAAGCCCTGGACTCCCTCGTCGCCGCCCGACAGCAGATGGAACAGCAGCCCGATCGCGGTGCCCGGCTGGTACGGGCCGCCGTGCTTGCCGTACACGTTGTTCGCGACGTACATCGTCCGGACGCGGTCCGACTCGAACGTGCGATCCAGGTAGTCGCCGAGGCTCCCGGTCAGGAACGCGACCATCTGCCCGACCTCGTCGCCGGAGATCGTGCGGAAGCGCCGGGCGTGCCGTATCGCCTCCCGCGCGCGCCCCAGCCCCCGGGCGTGGACGTCGGGGGGCGGCTCCAGGAAGTACGGCTGCAGGTAGCGCGCGAGCTTCTTCAACTGTGCGTCGACGCTCAGGAACGTGCGGGCGTCGCGCGCCGAGAACCGTTCGATCTCCGCGGCCGTGCGCTCGTTGTCGGACCACCACGGCAGGATCTCGCCGTCGAGGAACGGGACCTGCAGCCCGGGCTCACACGGCACCATCCGCAGCCCGAGCGGGCCGAGGCGAAGGTCCCGGATCACCTCGGGGCGGAGCATGCTCGCGATGTACGACGTGGTGGACGCGCGGCACCCCGGGGCGATCTCCTCGGTGACGCAGCAGCCCCCGACCTGTTCGCGACGTTCGAGCACGACGGTCGACAGCCCCGCGCGCGCAAGGTAGGCGGCGGCCGTCAGGCCGTTGTGGCCCGCCCCGATGACGATTGTGTCGTAGCGGTTGTGGGATGGGGTTCCCATGCGATATCGTGACCTCCGGTCAGAACTCCGGACGCCTGGTGCGCGCCACCATACACCAGCTACGTCACCGCTCCAATCCATCCCAAGAAGGACAAACATGACCCAAAGTCAGCTCACGCCGCCCTCTTCGACGATTCTGCCGCCGCCCCGCCGGATGGCGGCGCGTACGGCCGAGAAGCGCGAGCGCATCGTGGAGTGCGCGATGCGCCACTTTGCCGAAGCCGGCTACCAGGCCGCGAGGGTGGAGGACATCGCCGGCGAGCTCGGCATCGCCAAGGGTTCGGTGTTCCAGCACTTCGGAAGCAAGCAGGGACTGTTCCTGGCCGCGTACCGGCGCGCCGTCGGGTCACTGCCCGGCTACCTGGACGCCCCGCCCGAGGTGACCGACCGCGGCTTCTTCGAGATCATCCGGTACTGGCTCGAGCGCACGCGCCACCTCGTGCGCGAGGACTGGGTTCCGTACCGGGTCACGCTGCTCGGCAACTACGGGACGGACCTGAGCCTCAAGCGGGAGATCAACCGCTTCCTGGTGACCGAGGACCCCTACGGGACGCGGGCGTTCGTCGAGCTCGGCATCCGGCGCGGCGAGCTCCGGACCGACATCGACTTCGACATGGTCGTGTCGATGGTCGACTGGCTGATGGAGCGGTTCCAGGACGCGCTGGTCACCGAGGAGCTGGACCCGGGCCTGTTCCGGCACCAGGGCGACCCGTCGCAGCGGACCAAGGCGCGTGTGGCTCAGTTCATGAAGCTGCTGCGAAGCGCGATCGGCACGCAGCCGGCTCCGCGAACGGCGCCGGCCTAGGCCAGGTCCTGGAACGCCTGCGCGGGCTCCTTGCGGATGCCCGTGACGAAGGGAACCTCCACCTTCGTGTACCGTCGCGCCTCTGCGGCGCGCAGCGCGCGGATGCAGTCCAAGATGCGGATGAGGTCATCCGCCTCGAAGGCCAGGATCCACTCCCAGTCGTTGATGCCGAAGGCGCTGGTGGTGTTCGCAAGGACGTCGGGGTACTCGCGCCCGATCACCCCATGGTCGCGAAGGAGCCGGCCGCGCTCGTCGGGCGGAAGCAGGTACCACTCTGGCGTGCGCACGAACGGGTAGACGCACAGGTACGTGCGGGGAGCGTCTCCCTTGACGAACGCCGGCGCGTGATCGGCGGTGAACTCCGCGGGGCGAACCGCCCCCATGAACGCCCACGTCAGCTCCAGCCGGCGACCGAGCTCCGTTCGGCGAAACGCGACGAGCAGGTCCTGCACGTCGGCAGGCGAGCGGGCAACCCACCACATCATGAGGTCGGCGTCGGCGCGAAAGCCGGCCGTGGAGTACGCGCCGCGGACGGTCACGCGATCCTCCCACTCCTTCAGGAGCACGTCGGCGTCGTGGCACGCCTGGGTGCGGTCGGCGTCGGGCATCGCCCGCAGCTCGGGCGTTGAGCGAAACACCGGGTAATGCGCGTAGATCACGTCGTCCACGACACAGCCTCCGTTCGTTCGGGATCGGTGCCGCCTGGCCGCGTTCGGCCGGCCGCCGCCGATTGGCCGGCGCCGCCGTCGCCGCTCGCTCCAGCGAGCACCGCTTCAGCAGCCTCGGCGCCCTGGCGCACGCAGTCGGCGATGCCCACCCCACGATACGCGGAACCGGCCACGAACACGCCGGGCGCGTCGCGGCGAAGCGCATCCCGGATCCGGTCGACCCGGTCGAGGTGGCCGACCTCGTACTGGGGCATCGCCCGCTCCCAGCGGACCACCACCCGGGACGACGCAGCGGCGCCCATCGGCCAGGCGCGTTCGACGTCGGCCGCGACGGCGGCGGCCAGATCGTCGTCGGACAGAGACAGCGCGCGCTGGTCGCCGTCGCGGCCGACGAACGCCCGTACGACCGCCCGATCGCCGAAGCTTCGCTCGGGCCACTTGCGCGAGACCCACGTGCACGCCGTGATCGTGGCCGGCCGTCCCGGCGCCACGGACTCGGACGCCGGCACGATGAAGCCGGTCGCGTCGGGCAGCGACGGGCCCGTTCCCTCCGGGTATGCGAGCGTCACCGCTGCGGTCGAGACGTAGCGGATCCCGCCAAGGTCGCCGGCCGCGTCGGCGCTCACCTCCGTCAGCAGCCGCGCGGACACGAACGCCGGGGTTGCCAGCACCACCGCGTCGGCGACCAGCCGTTCGGATCCGGCCGTCACCTCCCAGGGGGCAGACCCGCCCGGCACGCGCCGCAGCGAGGACGCCGTCGTCGACGGGCGGAACCTGGACTCGCCGATGCGCGTGACCAGCGCGTCGCTCAGGCGCTTCAGCCCGCCGTCGAGCGTCGCGAACATCGGTCCACCCTTGCCCTCCCGTGCCGCGCGGCGGGCCGCGCGAGCCCCACGGATCAGGCTGCCGAACCGGCGCTCCCAGTCGGCCAGCTCCGGGAAGGTGGCCCGAACGCTGAGCCGC
>DASXAQ010000019.1:0-8754 GCA_036406615.1 Actinomycetota bacterium
GCCCCGAGCAACCTCTCACGGCTGTCTCGGTTTCCTTATGATCGCCCCTTTCGTTGGGCTTTGGGGCCTCCCGAGCCTCCCCACCCGCACAGCTAGTTGGCCTTCCCAACCGTACGAGCAGGTGCGCCCAGTTGGCCTTACGGCTTTCCCAGGGGGCTCCATTCGGTTCCCTGACTCAGCCGCTCCGACTGCTCGGAGCAAGGCGTATCTTACGGACCGCCAAACGCGCGTCAAGGCGCCAAAAGCCCTGGTGGCCACCTGTTTTCGCAGGTCACGACCCGTGTGCCCACGCGGAATTCCAAGTGACAAAAGCCTGAGGCGCCACGAACGGGCAGGTCAGCGACCGTTCGGCGGCGCATCCGCGGCACGAGCCCACGGCGGCGCCTGGTCGATGCCCGGACCGCCCCGGCGGACCTGGTCGTCCAGCGCCGTTCGGAACGCGACCCGGAAGTACGGCCGGTACGTCTCGTCGGTGATGGTCACCACCTCGCCGAGGAGGCGGTCCAGGCCCTCATCGTCGACCGCCTCGAGCGGGACGTCGGCCACGAGCCAGACGTCGCCGGCCTCGCTGGCGGAGAACCGCCAGGCCCGGCTGGTCTGGTTGCGCTGCAGCAGCAACTGGTACGCGGGACCCTCGTCCTCGTCCGGGCCGCGCATGAAGAACGCCTCGGCGCGCAGGGTGCGGTCGCGGACCTCCAGCGAGAGCGCGATGGACTCCTTCCAGTACGAGGGCACCATCACGTCCCACGCCCGCTCCGTGGACCCCAGGACCGTCACCAGCCCGTCGGCGGCCTCCCGGTCGAGGAACGCCCGGACGCGTTCGGTCACGCCGTCGCTCATCCTGCCTGCTCCCAGTCGGACCGCGCCTTGGCGAACTCGTCCGGCGTCACACTCATCACCACGTGGTCGATCCAACGGCCGTCGCTGAACGACCGTTCGCGCAGCCGGGCCTCCTCGACGAAGCCCACCGCCGTGTACATGCGGATGGCCCGGTCGTTGTCGGCCAGCGTCCACAGCTCGACCATGTGCAGGTCGAAGCGCTCGAACGCGTAGGCGAGCAGCGTGAACGCCGCGTCTCGCGCGAAGCCCTGCCCCCAGAACTCGGGCTCGCCGATGTACATGTAGAACGCGCAGATCCGGTCCCGGTCGCGGAAGCCGTTCAGGCCGATCCGACCGATCGGCCGACCGTCGACGACGATCGTGAACGGGTGGCCGTCCCGGCGGCTGCGCTCCAGGTCGTCTCGCACGTCGGCAAGGGACCACGCCCGCTCGTAGTCCATGTAGTGCCAGACCTCGGGGTGGTTCATCCAGCGGTGGATGAGCGCCGCGTCGTCCTCCTCCACCGGGCGGAGCCCCACCCACCTGCCGCGGATCACGCAACGAGCCTACCGACCGGCGAGCTCCAGGTACACGTCCCGGATCGCGGAGGCCGTCGCATCCCACGAGAACCGCGACGCGTGGCGAAGCGCTCCCTCGGAGAGCCGCTCGGCCAGCGCCGGGTCCCGAAGCAGCGCAAGGATCCGATCGGCGTGCTCGGCGGGCTCGTGACCGACGAGGTACCCGGTCCGCCCGTCAAGTACGCAGTAGCGGAGCCCGCCCACCGCGGACGCGATGACCGGGGTGCCGCACGCCTGCGCCTCCAGCGCCACGAGGCCGAACGACTCGGACCGCGACGGCACCAGCAGGGCGTCGGCCGCGGCGTAGAAGTCCGCCAGGCGCTCGTGCGGCTGCGGCGGGAAGAACACCACGCGGTCGCCGACGCCGGCGCTGGCCGCAAGGTGCATCAGCCGGGCGACCTCGTCGCTTCCATCGTCGGGGCCGGTGGGCCCGCCCACCACCGCGAGCATCACGTCGCGCGTGGCGTCGGGGGCGCGGGCGACCGCGTCTGCGAGCGCCCGGATGGCGATGTCGGGACCTTTCAGCGGCTGCAGCCGCCCGACGAACAGCAGGAGCCGGGCATTGGTCAGGTGCAACCGGGCCTTCGCCTCCTCCTTCGGGCTCGGGCGGAACACGCGGCGGTCGACGCCGGGCGGCACGACCTGGATCCGCCCGGGGTCGGCGCCGTACAGGCCGACCAGGTGCGCGGCCTCCACCGGCGTGGGAGCCAGGATCCGGTCGGCGCCGTGGATCACCGTTCGCTCGCCGTCCAGCCGGACCGGCGGCTCCGGCCGGTCGCCGGCGGCGAGCGAGAAGTTCTTCACCTTGCCGAGCGTGTGGAACGAAGCGACCAGCGGGGCGCCCCAGATCTCCTTGGCCCGGCCGCCCACCCACCCCGACAGCCAGTAGTGGCTGTGCACGACGTCGTAGGGCGAGTGCCTGCGCGTCGCGGGGTCGGCCGGATCGGCGGCTGCGTGCTCGAGCACGCCGCCCAGGAACTGCGGGAGCAGGGCCGGCAGGTCCTCCTTCGGGACGGGCCCGGGCGGGCCGGCCGGCACCTGGATGATGCGGGCTCCCTCGCCGACGCGCTGGACCGGGGGTGCGTCGCGATCGCGCCACCGCGTGAAGACGTCCACCTCGACGCCCTGCTCGGCGAGGCGGCGGGCCACCGACAGGATGTACACGTTCATGCCGCCCGAATCGCCGGATCCGGGCTGGTCGGTCGGCGACGTGTGGACGCTGATGACCGCGACCTTGGCGGGTGCGTCACCGCGAGAAGCGCCGGCAGCTGTGGGGCGTTCGCTCATGCAGGGCCTTCCATGCTAGAGGGTTTCGTGCTCTTGCAGGATCGCACCTGCAAAGAAAGAACCCGCCCCGAAGGGCGGGTTCCTCCCGTCACGCGAAACGCGCGCGGGCCGTTCGGCCGTGCGGGAAAGCCCGCTCGGCCTACTCGGCCGTGCGGCTGGTTGCCTTGGACGCCGCCTTGGATGCGGCCTTGGTGGCCGAGGTCGCCGAGTCCACGGCCTTGCGCACGCCCTTGGACGTGGCCGCCGTGACCTGCTGGCCGGCCGACTTGGCCTGGCCGACCGCGGCCTGCGCCCCGTCGACCGCCGTCTGCGTGTAGCCCGACGAGCGGATCTTCGACGCGAGCCGCTCGCCCCGAGCCGCCAGCTCCTCGTAGACCTTGACCGCCGACTTCATGCGGTCCTCCCGCGGCATCTGCGCCACGTGGATCGCCTTGCCGGACAGCTCTTTCGCCTTCTCGACGATGAGCTCGCCCGCGCCGAGCGACGCGTACAGCGCCGTCAAGGGCTGGCCCTCCGGCGCCTTCTGCGCGGTCGTCTTCCTGGTGGGGGTCGTCTGCTTCGTCACCATCGCTTCACACCTCCTTCGTCGCTGCTCGCCGCGGCGCACGCCGAGCGCGCCCCGCGTTGCCGTTTGCCGTGGATCGCGTGGCGGCCTTCGTGGAGGCCGTCGCCTTCCCCGGGGCCGCATCCGGCTCCGGCGTCCCGTTCTCGTAGCGGAATGCCTGGTAGATCTCCAGGAGGGCGCGGCGCTGCGCCTCGGACAGCGCTGGGTCCTCGGCGATGGCCGACGCGACGTCGGGCCGCTCC
This sequence comes from Actinomycetota bacterium, assembly GCA_036406615.1. GTDB lineage: Bacteria > Actinomycetota > UBA4738 > UBA4738 > UBA4738 > DASXAQ01. The sequence goes on from DASXAQ010000019.1 coordinate 3,492, forward strand.
CGGTCCTCGAGGATTCCCGCCTGGACGTACAGGGTCTCGGCCGAGATGCGCAGGCCCTTCGCGATCGACTGAAGGATCTCCGCGCTCGGCCTGCGCAGTCCGCGCTCCACCTGCGACAGGTACGGGATCGAGACGCCCGCCAGCCCCGAAACGCTTTTCAGGGACAGCCTGGCCCGGGTGCGTTGATCCCGGATGAAGCTCCCGAGCCGGCCGGCGTCCATGGGTCGAGGCTACCAGCCGATTTAAACAGTTGCAAACTTTCAGTCGAACAGCCGCAAACCAGGGTTCGGGTCGGTGCGCGGCGAGGCGCCCGGCGTCTCAGATCTCGCTGGGGATCTGCGAGGGGTCGTCGCGGTAGCGCTCCTTGAGCTCCTCCTGGAGCCGGTCGTGCACGCGGATGACCTCGGTTCGATCCGCGGAGATCGCGTGCTCGGCCTGGTCGAGGGCGTCGATCGACTGCTGCAGCGCCTCGTCGTCGAGGTTCTTCGGCAGCGTCAACGCTCGCTCGCCGAGCATCGCGTCGACCCTGGCCTCCGCATCGGCCATGTCCTCGGCCGGAATCGACAGCCGTACGGCCTCACCCCGGCTGCCCCCCTGCCTCGGGCCGGTGAGCACCTCCGCCAGCGGCGTCGGGAACGGCCCGGCGTCGCGCAGCGCGCGTTCGGCATGCAACACGTCCTGGCGGGTCTGCACGACCCGGCGAAGGTACGAGAGGTATTCGAGCTCCTCGCGGGCCTCGTCGCGGCGCGCCCGCAGCTCGTCCGTGGACAGGTCCTGGAAGCCCTCGACGAACGCGGGGTCCAGGATCCGCGCCGAGCGCGCGGAACGAGCGGAGCCGGCGGTGGTCATCTCGGGCGGTTGCTCGGTCATCGCGGGGCATTATCCATCGGAAACGCCGGGCCGCCACGCCGCCGGCCGACGGGTCGCTCGGTAAGCTCGGCCATGGTGTCCCGACCCGTCGACGCGGTGACGTTCGACTACTGGAGCACGCTGGTCTACGAGGACCCGCCCCGGCTCCTGCGCGACCGCCGCATCGCGGCGTGGAGCCGCCTCCTGCGCGATGCGGGACAGGCCCGCCCCGATGCCCGGCTGGTGGACGCGTTCGACGAGTCGTGGATCAGCTTCGAACGCTCGTGGGAGGTCAACGAGCAGTACGGCCCCACGGATGCCGTGGACGCGGCCATGGCCTCGCTGGGCCTCGACGGCCGCGAGGAGCTGCGGGCGAGCCTGCTCGCGGCATTCACCGACGCTTGGGTCGGCGCCGAGTTGCGGGTCGCGGACGGCATCGCCGAGGCGCTGGAAGACCTTCGCGCCCGGGGGATCCGCGTCGGCATCGTGTGCGACGTCGGCATGACCCCGTCGGCCGCGCTTCGATCGATCCTCGAAGGGCAGGCGTTGCTCGCGTCGTTCGACCATTGGTCGTTCTCCGACGAGGTGGGCGTGTACAAGCCGGATCCACGGATCTTCCGCCACGCGCTGCGGGGCCTCGGCGACCCGGACCCCGCCCGCACGGCCCACGTCGGTGATCGCCGGCGCACCGACGTCGCTGGGGCGCTCGGCATGGGCATGATCGCCGTCCGCTACCGCGGCGCGTCGGACGACACCGGCCAGGGCCCGGACGCGCACATCGTGATCGACCACCATCGCGACCTGGCGGACGCGCTCGGCCTCGCGTGAGGCCGGCCTGCGGCGCCGCACGCCCGGGCGGTACTCTCGGACCGTGCCGGGCCACGAGCGCGACGAGTTTCACCGAATCGCCTCGCCGTTCGAGGGCGAGCGAATCCGCCTGCGCGCGGTCGAGGAGAGCGACCTCCCGAGGGTGAGCGAGCTGTTCTGGAACCCCGAGGTCACGCGGCACCTGGTCGTCGCCTGGCCCGAGGCGGTGACCCAGACGCGCGACTGGTGGCAACGCAACCGGGACAACGGCGATCACCTCTTCGCGATCGAGACGCTGGCGGGGGAGCTCATCGGGGCGTGCGGCCTGGAGGGCATCAACCGTCGCGTCCACTCGGCAGAGCTCGGGATCTGGGTCGCGGAACCCTTCTGGGGCAAGGGCTTCGGAACCGACGCCGTGCGCACGGTGTGCCGGTTCGGTTTCACGCAGCTCAACCTGTCGCGGATCGCGCTGCACGTCTACGAGACGAACCCGCGTGGCACGCGGGCCTACACGAAGGTCGGATTCCGCGAAGAGGGGCGGTTGCGCTCGGATCAGTGGGTGGACGGCCGCCCGGTGGACGTCATCGTCATGGGCCTACTGGCGAACGAGCTGACCTGATCGATGTCGGGCTCGAGCGCTCGTTTCGATCGCGCTCAGCGCTTGACCGGCCACACGGCGATCGATGCGGCCATCGTCGCCAGCCGCCGGACGCGTCCATGCCGCTGCTTCGTCCTGGCATGAGCGGTGGCGCGTCCCAGGTGGTGTGCGTCGGCACGGCGGACCATGTCGTCGATCCGGTAGCTGCTCGTCCCGCTGGGTAGCATCGCCTTCCCCTTTCGTCGACCGTACCGGCACGCTACGTCCGACCGCGCCGCGCAGACGGTGGTCGGCATCACGAAGTGAACGTGTCGTTCGGCACTCGACTCCACGGGATGGGCGGGAACGGCGGGGTGGCGCGAGCTACAGGCCGCCGATGCGGCGCAGCCCCTGGACGTTCTGCAATACGTAGCGGCGGTCGCGGCGCTCGATCAGGCCGCGCCGCTGGAACTCGGAGAGGATGCGCGTCACGTTCTCGCGGCTCCCCCCGCACAGGCTTGCGAGGTCGGCGTGGGTCACGACCGCCGGCACCACGCTGCCGTCGGGGGGGATGTCATCGAGACTGGGGCTCACCAACTGCAGGAGGCGCTTGGCCACGCGCCCCTTGAGGTCCAGGTGCAGGAGGTCCTCTACGAACGACTCGTGGGCCTGGATCTGCGCCGCCAGCGCCCGCAGGAGCTCCCGCGACGCCTCGAAGTGCCCCCGCAGGAAGTCCAGGAACACCGCGCCGGGCGCGACCCACAGGGTCGAGTCCTCGAGCACCACGGCCGTGGCGGTCCGGGGAAGCTCGCCCAGGACGCCAAGCTCTCCGAGGAACTGCGGCGGCTCCAGCGCGGTGTGCAGCTGGCGGTGGCCCGTCACCGACAACGAGCTCACCTCGACCCGCCCCAGCAGGAGGAAGAAGACGTCGCGCGACTCGTCGCCCTGGTGGAACAGGTACGTTCCGCGACGGTACTCGCGGACGTTGCCGGCCGCGGAGAGATCGCCCACGGCCTCGGGCGGGACCGCGCCGAGGATGGGCGTGCCTCGCATCGCCTCCTCCACCGCGCGAAGTGCCGTCTGCGCCACCGGCATCGTCTGGATCGTAGTCACTTCCCCTCCCCACCTGGAAATCGTGGGCCCCCCTCGGCGGGAGGAACGGCGACGGGCCCGGCCGCGAGGCCGGGCCCGTCGCAAGCGTGGTGGGCCGTTCCTACGTGGCCTTCATCCGCTTCATTCGCTTCATGCGCTTCATCTTGGTCACCCGCGTCGCGGCCTTCGTCTCTCCCTTGGAGGACTTGGCGGCGGGAGCCTTCGGTGTCACCTTCTTCTCCGGCATCCGGTTTCACCCCCTCAGCTCGTCTTCGACCCTGATGGGTCCCCGGCAAGAACGGGGTGAGTATCCCCTCGCGGCGCCGGATGGATGTGTGACGGCGGTCACCCAAACCGACGTGACGTTCGTCACCGCCGGAATAGGCGATTCGTCCTGCGCCGGAGGGCTACTCGTCGAGCTCCGGCAGGTCGATGGGATCCGGCCGCGGCGTGCACGCGCCGCAGTAGAGCGCGTCCTCGACGACGAGCGCCGACGTCACGTCGCCGCGGCGGAACAGCTCCAGGATGTACGGATGGGTCTCGGCGTGATCCGCGCACACGCCGCGGCCGCAGAACCGGCAGGCGCCCACCGCGGTTCTCCGGCAGTGCCAGCAGTCCATCCGCCCCCCTCGCTCGCCACCGGTCGGGATCGAGCCGGCTAATGCTCCCACACCTGATCGGGCGAGATCGCGGGATCCAGCGCGCCCCGGCGAAAGGCGTCGGCGACCAGGCGGTCGAAGCCGTTGCGGTCCAATCGAAATGCGCGAACGGGCGTGGCCGCCGACACCGTCGCCGTTCGGGGCACGTCCAGCAGCAGGGCGATCTCCCCGAAGTGCGAGCCGGGCCCCAGAGTGCGCACGCGGCTCCCGCCTTCGACGACATCGACGCGGCCCGAGCGGACGGCGTAGAACGCGTCGCCGGCAGTGCCCTCGGACAGGATCGTCCGGCCCGGCGGGATGTTCACCCATGCGCCGTGGTCCAGGAGCTCCGACAGCCGGTCGGGCTCGAGCGCCGCGAAGCACGGCAGCTCGCGGAGCTCAGCGATCGCCTGCAAGGTGGGCGCGAACGCCGGCACGTCCACCATGTCGGCCAGCAGCCAGTCGAAGGTGCCCTTGTCGACCTCGAACACCTCGGCGGCATCGAGCGTGCGGACCGTCGCCGATCGGGGTGCCGACTCGGCCAGCGCCAGCTCGCCGAACGCATCTCCGCGGCCGAGGACGCGAAGCGTCCGGCCCTCGGGATCGTTCGGGTCCTCCTCCACGACCCGGAGCCGCCCCGACCGGACGACGTAGAAGGCGGTGGCGCGTTCGCCCTGCCGCACCACCGCCTGGCCGGGCGGAAACGCCCGAAGCCGCACGCGGCCCGCGAGGTCGTTCAGCACGTCCTCGGGAAGGTCGCGGAACATCGGCAGCGCATCGATGAGCTGCGCGGCCTCCACGCGCCACCCGCTCTCCAGCCGGAACCGGACCCGCCGCCAGGCCATGCGGCCGCGCCGCCACGTCGAACGGCCGAGCGCGATGAGCCCGCGGACCATGGGCCCCGCCACGAACAGGGCCAGCGCGACGAGTAGCACGCGCAGCAGGGAGCCCCCGTTCCACAGGTCCGACACCAGGCCGCCGAAGACGGTCCGCCAGTAGAAGAACGACGCATAGAAGGAGAAGACGGTGAACACGATGCCGGCCACGCCGTAGACCGCCAGCCCGGCCTCCTGGACGGATAGCCGTTCGTGCAGACGCAGCTTGTGCCACAGGTCGCGCTGGATGAACGCGAGCGAGCGCGGGCGAAGGTCGGGCACCTCGATCGCGTCCGCCAGGATGAAGTACCCGTCCAGCTCCAGCAACGGGATGAGGTTCATGAACACGACGAAGTAGTTCAGGACCGCGTACTTGTAGAGCGTCGGCGACAGGATCCAACCGGGGAACGCGAGCGCGATCAGCG
>DASXAQ010000020.1:0-111007 GCA_036406615.1 Actinomycetota bacterium
GACGCGTTCCACGACATCGTGGCCCCGGCCACGACGGTGGCGATGGTGCGCAACGACTTCGTCAACAGCTACAACGGCGACGACGGCATCACGACGACGCTTCGCACGACCGGTCAGCTCTCCACCCTGCACATCCTGACCGGATACGACGACGCGACGGGACTCGGGACGCCGAACGGCGCGAACTTCCTGAACGACCTGCCGTAGTCCGGCAGTCGGGAGTTCCACGCCGCGTCGCGGCACGAGGAAATGAAGGAGGGGGCCCATGGGCCCCCTCCTTCTTGTTCGACCCGGTGTGACTCCCTGCTTCGCTACCGGCGTTCCAGCACGATGACCGGGATCTCGCGGGCGCCCTCGAGCTTGGTCTCGTAGTCCGCGAACCCCTGGTGACGCTGCTTCTGGAGGGTCCAGATGCGGTCGCGCTCCTCGCCTTCGGCGACGCGCGCGACCACCGGGATCGTCTCCGTGCCGACCTCGACCGTCACCTCAGGGTTGGCGACAAGGTTGTGGTACCAGTCCGGGTTGGTCGGCGCGCCACCCTTGGAGGCGAAGATCGCGAAGTGGTCGCCGACGGCCTGGTACGCCACCGGGTTCACGCGCTCCGTGCCGGTCTTGGCTCCCTTGTGATGAAGAAGCAGGAGCGTGTTGCCCTCGAAGGGCCCGCCGACCTTGCCGTCGTTCGCGCGGAACTCCTCGATGATCTGGCTGTTCCAATCCGGTCGTGTGGCCATCCGGTCGCTCCTTCCTGTCGGCGTCGGATCCCTCCCCACGCCATGACCGTGCCCATTGAGTGCGCAATTTCAACCCCGGGACCCGTGCCCCGATTCCCGGAGGGCCTCACTTCGAGGGAGGGATTCCCCAGAAGCTGCGGTCGATGGCCGGTCGGCGGCTCATGGGCAGGGCTCGAGCGATCGCCCGTCCCTGCGGCCACCACCGAGAAGGAAACACCAATCGGACCCGCACCCCGTTGTCGGACGCGAGTTGGAGCACCGGCGCCCCCGTTCCCGCTTCGATACGCGTGGTGCTTCGGTCCAGGGCCACGACCGTTCGAGTCCCACGCCGGAACCACCGCCTTCGACGCCGGGTGATCACGACGCGGTGGTCGGTCAGCCCGACCAGCCGGTTCTTGAAGAACCACAGGATGAAGGGGAGCGCGAGCAGGGCGATGCCGTGGACGACCTCCAGCAACTCGATCCAGCGGAACCATCGCGGGAGCCGCGGCCGCGTCTGGACCTCGGAGGCGACGAGCAGGCGTTCGCCCGGCTCCAACGCGCCCGACACCACGCGTCTCACCCGACGGATCTGACGGCGCTTGAACGCGGAGACGGTCGGTGTCCCCCGCTCGACGACCCCGGTCCGCTGCGAGTTCTGGCCGGTGGCGTCCATCTCGGGGACCGGTATCGGCGCCATGGCGGGGTCGCTGTACACGACCTGAGCGGACTCCTCCCGAGATGCGAGGTGCGGGGCCCGTTCGCCGTTATCCTGCGGGCGTGAGCGACGCCGGCGGCACGTCGAACACTCAGGGCGACGCCAACCGCGCGTCCGACACGCCGGCCCCTGCGAGGCGACGCAAGCTGCCGTGGGGGAAGATCATCCAGACGCTCGTCTCGGTCATCGTCGTCGTCGCGATCTTTGGATTCGCGATCCCGAAGTTCGCCGACTACGAAGAGGTCGGGCAGATCCTTCGCGATCTGACCGGGCAGCAGATCGCGTATCTCCTGCTCGCCGAGGCGCTGAACATGGCCACGTACTGGCTGGTGTACGTGGCCTCGCTGCCCGGGCTGCGGTTCTGGCAGGCGGGGGTCGAAGTCCAGACCAACAGCTCGATCGCCGGCGTGCTCCCGGCCGGCGGCGCGTTCGCGGTCGGCATCACCTACTCGATGCTCGGCTCGTGGGGCTTCTCCGCGGCGAAGGTGACCGAGGCGATCGCCGTGTCGGGCATCTGGAACATCGGCATCAAGCTGGTGATGCCGGTGGCCGCGGTGCTGGGACTGCTGGCGATCGGCGAGTCGTCCCACGGCCTGGTGATCGGCGCACTCATCGGGGTCGCCGCGGTGCTGGTGGCCGGCGCGCTCATCGGGCTGGTCCTGTGGAAGGAATCGCTGGCCCGTTCGATCGGCGCGTTCGGGAACCGCGCCGCGTCGTGGATGTTGCGGCTGATTCACAAGGGTCCGGTGACCGGGCTGGACGAGCAGGTCGTCGCGTTTCGAAGCGAGGTCGTCACCGTGGCGTCGCGGCGCTGGCTGCTGTTGACGATCACCGCGATCCTCAGCCAGGCCGGCAGCTTCCTCGTCTTCTACCTGTCGATGCGCTTCGTCGGGATCGGCGCGTCGCAGGTGAACTTCATCGAGATCTTCACCGCGTACGCGTTCGGACAGCTCGTGGGCACCGTGCCGATCACCCCGAGCGGGCTCGGCACCGCCGACGCCGTCTACATCGCGCTGATGGCGGCCGCCGGCGCGTCCAACAACGCGGCGACGGCCGGCGACCTGCTCTTCCGCACGCTGACGTGGGCGATCCCCATCCCCATCGGGGCCATGACGTACGTCATCTGGCGCGTGAACAAGCGCTGGCGGGTTCCCGTCGCGGCCGACGTCCAGGAGCCCGCCTCGGCCTGATCCGGCGACGATCCCGCCGCACCTCTCGGCCATGTTCGAGAGGTGTGTATACACAGTATGATCAGCCGACCGTGAGCGACCCGGCCACGAACGAACCCGACCCGGCCGCGGCGGCGGAAGACCGCTACCGCGAGGCCTCGCCCTCCTCGGCGGCGCTGTTTCGGCGATCAGGCGGGGCGCTGGCGGGCGGCGTTGGGAGCAGCGCCCGGGGGCCCGGAGCCGGGTGGTCGCCGTACCCCCTGTTCGTCTCGCGGGGCGAAGGGTCCCGCGTGTGGGACGCGGACGGGCGCGAGTACGTGGACTACCTGATGGGCCTCGGGCCCATGTTGCTCGGGCACCGGCCGCCGGCGGTCACACGCGCCGTCGCGCAGGCGATCGAATCGCTCGGCACGGTCTTCGGCCTTCCCTACGAGTTGGAGACGCAGGCGGCCGAAAAGGTCGTGGCGGCGGTCCCCAGCGTCGAGCTCGTTCGGTTCGCGAACTCGGGGAGCGAGGCGGTCGGCACGGCCGTGCGCCTGGCGCGCGCGTACACCGGCCGGCCGCTGATCGTGCGGTTCGAGGGCATGTACCACGGCTGGATGGACACGGTGTACTGGAGCAACCATCCCGACCCGGACGTCGCCGGCCCGCGTGAACGGCCGACGCCCGTGCCGGCGGGGCGCGGCATGCCACAGGCGCTGGCCGACACGCTGATCGTGCTGTCCTGGAACGACTTCGACGGCATCCAACGCGTCATGAGCGAACGCGGCGACCAGGTGGCCGCCGTCATCACGGAGCCCGTGATGCTCAACACGGGATGCATCCTTCCCCGGCCCGGCTACCTGCAGCTGCTGCGGGACCTGACGAGCGCCGGCGGGTCGCTGTTGATCTTCGACGAGGTCATCACCGGCTTTCGCGTGGCGCGCGGCGGCGCGCAGGAGCTGTTCGGCGTGCTGCCCGACCTGACCACCATGGCCAAGGGGCTCGGCGGCGGGTTTCCCGTGGCGGCGGTCGGCGGGTCGCGCGAGGTCATGGGGATGATCGCCGAGGGGCGCTACTCGCACTCGGGCACGTACAACTCGAACGTCATCCAGGCGGCTGCGGTCTCCGCGACGATGGACGCGCTGGCCGAGCCGGGCCTGTACGAACGCCAGCGCGAGCTGGGCTCGCGTCTGATGACGGGCCTCGAGTCGCTGGCGGCCGAATCCGGCGTGCCCGTTCGAGTCCAGGGGCTCGGCACTGCCTTCCAGATGTGGTTCTCGGATCACCCGGTGACGAACTACCGCGAGGCCATCGACGGCGTGCGGCGCGACCGGTTCCGCCGCTGGTGGCAGGAGATGCTCGCGCGCGGCGTCCTGTTCCACCCCAGCCAGGACGAGAACCTGTTCGTGTCGATGGCCCACGACGACGAGGACGTGGACCGGACCCTGGCCGCGGCGGCCGAGGCGATGCCCGTCGTGGCGGCGGAACCATGAGCCGGCGTTCGACGCGCCTGCGCTACGAGCAGGTCATGGGGCTGGTCGAGCGGCTCGTATCCGAAGGCCGTCTGGAGGCCGGCGCGCAGCTGCCGACGAACAACGAGCTTGCGGCAATGGCCGGCGTCAGCCTGATCACCGTGCGGCGTGCGCTGGACGAGCTGGAACGCGACGGGCGGGTCGTTCGCCATCAGGGCGTGGGCACGTTCGTCGCCCGCGGCCGGTTCGTGAGCGACCCCGCGCAGGCCGGCGCGCTGCTCGCGACCCTCTCGGAGTCGGCAGGGCCTGCATCGCTCGCGACCCGGGTGCTGGGGATCGAGATGGGAACCCCGAGCCCGACGGTCGCCCGCGTGCTGCAGCTGGAGGGGGAGGAACGCGTCTGGCAGGTGACCCGCCTGCGTTCGATCCACGACCGCCCGGTGATCCTGGAACAGGCGGTCATCCCGGTGCGCCGCGCGCCGCGGCTCGACCGCTCCGGGCTCGGCGCGGGCGACTCCCTGTACGGCTACCTCGAGCGCGAGTACGGCCTTCGCGACGAGGCCGAGGAGCAGTACCTGGAGGTGACGCAGCCGAACGAATCCGAGCGCACGCTGCTCGGGCTGGGGGCGAAGGATCGCGTCGTCCGGTTGCGCGGCGTGACCGCGACCGTCGACGGCGTTCCCTTCGACTGTTTCCAGCAGGTGTACGCCGCGAGCGACTTCGTCTTCTACGTCTCGGGGCAACCCGCGCGGCGCCTGCTGCACGCCTCGGACGTCCGCGACTGGAGCGTGACGCCGCTGCCCGCGGAACCGACGACGGCCCTGCCCGGAGCCGAGCGGTGAGCGACGTCGTCGTCGGGCTGGATCTGGGCACGTCCGGGTTGAAAGCCGTGGCGGTGGACGCGCGTGAAGGCTTGATTGCAGTTGCGGCGCACACGTATCCCACCCTCAGAGAGGCGGCCGGCCAGGCGGAGCAGGACCCCGCCGACTGGACGGCGGCCGTCGCGACGGCGGTCCGCGAGCTCGCCGCGGCCGCGCCGCCGGACCGTTGGCGCGCGATCGGCCTGTCGGCGATGATCCCCACGCTGGTCACGCTGGACCGCGAAGGCCACGCGAACGGCCCCGCCGTCACGTGGGAGGACGCCCGCGCGGAGCAGGACGGCGTTCGGCTGCGGGACGCGCTCGGGCCGACGCGCGCCTATGAGGCGACCGGCCAGTGGATCGACGGACGCTACCTGCTGCCGATGTTCGCGCGCCTGTGCCGCGACGAACCCGGCCGGGCGTCGCCGACCGCTCGACTGGCAGGGGCCAAGGACCACCTGTTCGCGTGGCTGACCGGAGACCTGGTCACCGACCCGAGCACGGCGGCCGGATTCGGGTGTCTGGACCTGGCGGCCGGGAGGTGGTGGGAGCCCGCCGTCGCAATGGCCGGCGTCGCCCTGCCGGGGCGGAGCGCGCCCGGCAGGCCCGAGCTCCCAAGGATCGAACCCTCGAGCTTCGTGGCGCCCCTGTCGTCGCAGCGCGCCGGAGAGCTCGACCTGCCCGAGGGCCTCCCGGTGTGTCTGGGAGCGGCCGACTCCGTGGCTGGAGCCGTCGGGCTGGGGTGCGAGCGGCCGGGATCGGTCGCGTACGTGGCGGGAACGAGCACCGTGATCCTGGGCCTCGCGGCGCGACCGGTCGCCGACCCACAGCGCCGGTACCTGGTCACGCCGATGCACCACGACGGCGCGTGGGGCCTTGAGATGGACCTGCTCGCCACCGGCGCGTCCGCGCGATGGCTGGCCGAGCTCATGGGCCTGCCGGACGAGGCGGCGCTGCACGAGCTGGCGGCGAAGTCGGTTCCCGGCGCCGACGGCCTCACGTTCCTGCCCTACCTGGGGGTCGGCGAACAGGGCGCCCTCTGGGATCCGGACCTTCGCGGCGCGATCGCCGGCATGACGCTCGCCCACCGGCGCCAGGACGTGGCCCGGGCGCTGCTGGATGGCATCGCGCTCGAGACGCGCCGGTGTCTCGCGGTGCTGGACGACGCGGGCGCGGCGACGGGGGAGATCCATGCGGGTGGGCCCGCGGCGGCATCGGCCGCGTTTCGTCAGGTGCTCGCCGACGCCACCGGTCGCGCCGTCCTGTGGACGTCCCCGGCGGCCGATTCGCCTTCGGCGATCGGCGCGGCTCGTCTGGCGGCGGACGCGATCGGACTGCAGCTGTCCGGCCCCCCGGGCGACGGAGCGGAGCGAACCGAACCGGCGCCGAACTCGGACCGCCTCTGGCTGGACCTCTGGGAACGGCACGAGCGAACGAGGTCGGCGCTCGGCGCACGCCGCGAGCCTGGCGAAGCGGGACGGCAGGCCACATGATGGGCCGGCCGCGACACGGAACAACGGAAAGGGTGACCGGAATGCGCGAAGGCGGGACCGGGATCGGATGGGCGCGCCGGCCGGTTGTGGCGGCCCTCATGGCCACGGGGCTCTTGGCGGCCGCGTGCAGCGGAGCCGGTGGCGGCGGCGGCACGTCCTCCGCCCAGCCCGGGGTCAAGCAGGGCGGGATCCTTCGGATCGGCACGTCGTACCCGATCGACTCGATGAACCCCTTCGTCGCGCAGTCGGACTACTCGTACATGGTGTTCGAGTACATCTACCCGCAGCTCGTGCAGTACGACGCGAAGCTGAACGTCATCCCGGACTTCGCGTCGTCGTGGCAGGAGTCCTCCGACGGCCTGACGTGGACGTGGCACACGCGCCCGAACGCGAAGTGGTCCGACGGCCAGCCGCTCACGGCCGCCGACGCCGCCTACACGATGAACATGATCATGAAGTACGCCGACGGGCCCACGGGGCAGGCCGCGCCGCTGCTGTCGCACGTCACCGGCGCCGAGGCGACCGACCCGAACACGCTGGTCGTGCACTACTCGACGCCGGTCGCGAACGTTCTCGCGCAGATGCAGTCCCTGTCGATCCTGCCGGAGCACATCTGGTCGAAGATCGCGACCGGCAAGGGGACGGCGATCCGGACCTACCTGAACGTTCCGACGAACGGCCAGCCGCTCGTGTCGGGTGGACCGTTCACCATGGTGAAGTACCAGAAGGAGGCGCTGGCGCTGTTCCAGCGAAACCCGAACTGGTACGGGGCCAAACCGCACATCGACGGCTTCGGCCTGCAGTTCTTCTCCAACGCCGACGCGATGATCGAGGCCATCAAGAACGGCGAGCTGGACTTCGTCGGCGAATACACGCCGCCGACGGCCGTGGCCACGCTCGAGCAGTCCGGCTTCATCGTGTCCACGCCCCCGTCCATCTCGATGAAGACGTTCATCATCAACTCCAGCCAGCACAAGACGACGAACCGTGAGCTGTTGAACCCGCTGGTCCGCCAGGCGCTGGAGTACGCCGTCGACCGCGAACAGATCGTGAAGACGGCGTGGCTGGGGTATTCGCAGACCGGCTCGACGATCATCGCGCCGGCCGACGGCATCTGGCACAACCCCACCATCCACGCGCTCCCGTTCGACCTGGCGAAGGCGAACCAGCTGCTCGATCAGGCGGGCTACCCGAAGGGCTCGGACGGCATTCGCGTGGCCAACGGCCACAAGATGGTGTACGCGGTCATCTTCCCGCCGGACGAGAAGGGCCCCGGCGACCGCGCGTTCCAGATCATCCAATCCGACTTCCGCCAGATCGGCATCGTGATCAGCCAGCGCAACATGGACGACGACGCCACGTTCGAGGCCATCACGAACCCCGACAACAAGTACCTGACGTTCGACTTCGCCATGTGGGACTGGGTGCCGCCCGTCGATCCCGACTTCATGCTCTCGGTGATGACCTGCCAGCAGCTCGGCAACAACAGCGACACGGGCTACTGCAACCCGAGCTACGACCAGATGTACGCGCAACAGGGCACGCTCACGAACGAGAAGCAGCGCCAGCAGCTGATCTGGAAGATGCAGCAGACGATCTACGACGACCGGCCGTACCTCATCCTGAACTATCCCGACATCATCGAGGCGCACAGCAAGCAGTGGACCGGGTTCGTGCTGGCGCCGGTCATGGGCTCGGTCAACTCGCTGTCGAAGCTCACGCTGCTCGGCGTGCACGAGGTGGGCTGAACGTGACGCGCTTCGACGTCGCGCCGGGGCCCGCCGCGGACGCGCGTGCGGACCTGCTGCTGCTGCCGGTGTTCCAGGGCCCGGCTCCCGGCCCGGGCGTGAACGAGGCGGCGACCGCCCTCGGCGTGGACGCCGCCGACCTGCTCTCCCGCCACGGACTCGCGGGGCGGCTCGGGGACGAGCTGGTCATCGAATCGTTCGGGCGGCTGCCCGCGTCCGTGGTGCTGTTCGTCGGGGTCGGGCCGGCCGAGGATGCCGGCCCGGGCGCGATCCGCGAGGCGGCGATGCGGGCGGCGCGCCGGGCGTCGAGCTTCGAGTCGGTGGCCACGACGCTGGCGCAGGCCGGCGGCCGCCGGGGCGCGCGCCTGGTGGAGTCGGCGGGGGCCGTTGTCGAGGGGCTGGTGCTCGGCCGCTACCGCTTCGACCGGTACCGAAGCGCGCCGCCGCACGACGGCGGAGAAGCGGACAAGGCCGACCGGCTGTCGCGGTTCACGGTCCTGGTGCCCGCGGCGGACCGGACGACCGCCCGCGCCGCGGTGCGGCGCGCGGAGAGCGTGGCGTCGGCGACGAACTGGGCGCGGGACCTGGTGAACACGCCGGCCGCGGACGCGACCCCCGCGGACCTGGCCGCGGAGTGCCGGCGCCTGGCGAAGGAGTGGGAGCTGACGTGCCGCGTCTGGTCGCGCCCGGACCTCGAACGAGAAGGGTTCGGCGGGATCCTCGGCGTGGGCCGCGGCAGCGCCAACGAGCCGCGGCTCGTCGAGCTGTCGTACGCGGGGGGCGGCCGCGCGCGGCCGATCGCGATCACCGGCAAGGGGATCACGTTCGACTCCGGTGGGTTGTCGCTGAAGAAGCCCGCGGAGATGGAGTGGATGAAGTCCGACATGGCCGGCGCCGCGACGGCGATGGCCGTGCTGCGCGCTGCCGCGGAGTTGCGGCTGCGGGTCAACCTCATCGCCGCGCTGCCGTTCGCCGAGAACCTGCCAGGCGGGGCGGCGCTTCGTCCGGGCGACATCGTGCGCCACCGCAACGGGAAGACCTCCGAGGTGGTGGACACCGACTGCGAGGGCCGGCTGGTGGTGGCCGACGCGCTGGCGTACCTGGCCGAAAAGCGCCCGGCCGCCCTCGTGGACTCGGCCACGCTGACCGACGCCGCCGGGCTGGGCGAGTCGCTGTGGGCGGCGATGGGCAACGACGCGTCCCTGGTTGCCGAGGTCGTGGCCGCCGGGCAGGACGCGGGCGACCCGGGGTGGGCGCTGCCGCTGCCCGGCGAATACCGTCGCCACCTGAAATCATCGGTCGCCGACCTTCGAAACGCGCCCGCGGACGCGCCCGACACGACGTTGACCGCCGCCATGTACCTGGCGGAGTTCCCCGGCGACGTCCCGTGGGTCCACATCGACAACGGCTCCACCGCGTACCTCGAGCGGGCGACCGACACGTGGCCGAAGGGCGCGACCGGCTCTCCGACGCGGGCGCTGGTGCGCTGGCTGGAGGGGCGCGCCGGGCGGCGCTGAGCCGAAACGTGGCACGCTCTGACCGTGGAGCTGCGGGGAGCGGTCGTGCTGGTGACCGGCGCGTCGAGCGGCATCGGCCGCGCGTGCGCCGCGACGCTGGCGCGCCGCGGCGCACGCGTGAAGCTGACCGGCCGGGACCAGGCCGCGCTGTCCGGGGCGGCGCGGCTCGCCGGCGGGGGGGACGCGCTCGCCGCGGATCTGGCCTCCGCCGGCGGCATCGATTCCGTGGTCGCCTGGGCGGGCGGCGACGTTGACGTCCTGGTCAACAACGCGGGCCTGGGCTGGGCCGGCGCGTTCGCCGACATGAACGCCCACGATGCCGAGGAGCTGATCCGCGTGAACCTGCTCGCGCCGGTGCGGCTGACGGCGGCGCTGCTGCCCGGGATGCTCGCGCGCCGCCGGGGCCACATCGTGAACGTGGCGTCGATCGTCGCCCACGTGGGCGTCCCGACGGAGAGCGTCTACGCGGCGACGAAGTGGGGACTGGCCGGGTTCACGGAGAGCCTGCGCGCCGAGCTCGCGGGAACCAACGTCGGCGTGAGCCTCGTCTCGCCGGGGCCGGTTCGGACCTCGTTCCTGCAGCGGCGCGGCCTTGCGTACGACCGGGCGTTTCCGAGGCCGGTGTCGCCCGAGCGCGTCGCCGACGCGATCGCGCGCGCGATCGCGACCGGGGCATCGGACGTGTTCGTCCCCGGGTGGCTGGCCGTTCCAGCCCGGCTGCGGGGTTCGCTGCCCCGCCTGTACCGGCGCCTGGCCGCGCGGTTCGGCTAGTCCGCCCGCCTACTCGTCGCTGATCGTCAGCCAGGCCGTTCCCGGACGGGGGCGGGGGCGTGCATGGGCCCACGTCGGCTCCGGTCCGTCGCCCTCATCGTCCGCTCGCCCGGCCGGCGCTCCACCCAGCAGGACGCGGGTGAGCTCGTTGCGTTCCGACAGGAGCTCGTCCAGGGCCGCCGTCACCTGCTCGTCCGTCACCACGAGCGCGGACCCGGCGCCGCCCTCGTCTTCGGAGATCGCCGCCAGCAGCGCCGACTTGCGGAGCAGCTCCTTCACGAACGACGCGGTGACGCCCTCGGTTCGATCGACGACCGCGTCGGCGTCGGAGAGGCGAAGGTCCAGACCCCGCCCGTACAGCGCGATGAGGCGCCGGCGGGCGTCGGCGTCGGGGAGCGCGATCTGGACCGCCTGATCGACCCGGCCGGGGCGGGCCGCCAGGGCCGGCTCGAGCAGGTCGGCGCGGTTGGTCGTCAAGAGGAAGGCGATGTCGGCGTCCTCTTCGATCCCGTCCATCTGGTTCAGCACGTCGAACAGGAACGGATTGGACTGCCCCGGGTACCTGTGTCGCTCCTCGGCCACGAGGTCGACGTCCTCCAGCACGACGATGGAAGGCTCGAGCAGCCGCGCCAGTCCGCACGCCGGCCGCACCAGGGGCAGCGCGCCGCCGGTGAGCAGCACGACCGTGTGATCCGTGGCCCGCCCGAGGAGGTAGCGGACCGTGTGCGTCTTGCCCGTGCCGGGCGGACCGTGCAGCAGCAGCCCGCGCTTCACGTGCTGGCCGCTCGCCCGCAGGCGATCGCGCCGGTCGGCGATGCCGAGGACCTGCTGTTCGATCAGCTCGAGCACGCCGTCGCCGAGCACGAGCTGGTCGCGCGACACGTCCGGGCGGTGAAAGAAGACGACCGGTCCGGCCCCGAAGTGGCCCATGCGCGCCTCGCCGAACGAGATGACCTGCCCGCGGAAGACGTTCAACTCCACCATCAGCCGGCGGATCTCGTCGAGGAACGCGCGCGCGGCGCCCTGTTCGCGGCTCAGGACCTCCAGCGACACCCCGCCGCGATCCATGCGTTCGTCGGCGCCTCGCATCAGCGCCGCGATGGGCGTCTGGCCATCGTGGATCATGAACAGCCCGAACTGGACGCAGGCGAGCGTCTCCTCCGGCCCCGAGTGGAGGTTCACGAAGTCGGGCGCCCCGATCCGCACGCCCATCCAGTGGCCGGTCTCGAGCAGATCCGACAGGGTCGAATGGTGCCGCTGGCTTCCCGTGAGCCCGATCAGCTCGTGACGGCGTTCATCACCGGCCAGATATGCCGAGACGGCCACCTGGACGTTCACGTGGTCGTACCCCGCGTACGTCTCCGCCACCACCGGCAGTTGCGTCGTGTCCGTTCCCAGGTGCCGGTCGATCGCCTCGCGCAACGGCGACGTCCGGTCCTGGCCCACCGCCTGGTTCATGCGGTCCATGAAGGTCCGGAACGTGCGGCCGAACTCGGCGACGTCGTCGTTCACGCCCGTGAGACTACGCCTCGCCGGCTGGGCTATGCTCCGCCGGGGATGGCCGTCGACGACCCGACGCTTCGCGATCACCTCGCGGTCGAGCGCACCAAGCTCGCGAACGAACGCACGCTGCTCGCCTACTTCCGCACCGCGCTCGGGATGGTGATCGCCGGGCTCACCGTGATCCACTTCCTGGACTCGCCCGGCCATCAGGCGACGGGGTGGACGGCGTTCGGCGCCGGTGTCCTGATCGCGGCGTGGGGCGCGGTCCGCTACCTGCGGATCCGCGCGATCATCCAGCGCGAGGCCGACCAGGCCGACGGCCGCCGAGCCTGACGATCAGGCGCGCGCGGCGCTGCGGGCGACCCGGTTCACCCCGCGCCGGCCATCGCGCGGACCGACTCGCGGAGCGATCCCATCGTCGCCAGGACCGCGGTCGGCTCGTAGCCGCAGTGCGCCATGCAGTTCGCGCACTTCGGGTTGCCGCTCTGGCGGCCGTACTTCGACCAGTCGGTCGTCTCGATCAGCTCGCGATACGTCTTCGCGTACCCGTCGGCCATCAGATAGCAGGGGCGCTGCCACCCGAGGATCGAGTAGGAGGGGATGCCCCACGGCGTGCACGGATAGTCGACCTTGCCCTCCAGGAAGTCCAGGAACAGCGGCGAGTGGTTCAGCCGCCACTTCTTGCGCCGCCCGCCGGCGAAGACCTCGCGGAACAGCTGCCGCGTGCGGTCGACGGGCAGGAAGTGGTCCTGGTCCGGCGCCTTCTCGTACGCGAACCCCGGCGAGATCATCATCGCGTCGACTTCGAGCTCGTCGTTGGCGAAGTCCAGGAAGTCGCGGATGTCGGTCGCGGTGGTCGGCTCGAAGAACGTCGAGTTCGTCGTGACGCGGAAGCCGCGCGCCTTCGCCTCCTTGATGGAGGCGACGGCCTCGTCGAACACGCCTTCCTGGCACAGGATCTCGTCGTGGCGCTCCCGCAGCCCGTCCAGGTGCACCGCCCACGAGAAGTAGGGCGACGGCCTGAACAGGTCGAGCTTCTTGCGCATGAGCAGCGCATTCGTGCACAGGTAGACGAACTTCTTGCGCCGCACCAGTTCTCGAACGATCAGGTGGATCTCGGGATGGATGAGCGGCTCGCCCCCGGCGATCGAGACCATCGGCGTCCCCGACTCTTCGATGGCGCTCACCGCGGTCTCCACCGACATGCGCTGTTTCAGCATGTGCGCCGGATACTGGATCTTGCCGCAGCCGGCGCACTTCAGGTTGCACGCGAACAGGGGCTCCAGCTCCACGATGAGTGGGAACTTCTCGCGCCGGAGCAGCTTCTGGCGGAACAGGTAGCTTCCCACGCGCGCCTGCTGGCGCAACGACACGCTCATGGCACCCTCCGGCCGTACGGCGACCCGCCGCTCACGAGCGTACCTCCTGGGGCAGCGTGAACTGCAGGCGCTCTTCGATGATGTTGCGCTCGACGACCTCGACCGCGCCGAGGCTCGCCAGCGACGCGATCACGCGGTCCACCAGGACCTCGGGCGCCGAAGCCCCCGCCGTCACCCCGACCGTCGACGCGCCGGCCAGCCAGCGTGGGTCGATCTGGTTCTCGTCGTCGATCAGCTCGGCCGCGCACCCGTCGCGCTTCGAAACCTCGACCAGCCGCTTGGAGTTCGACGAGTTGTCCGACCCGATGACGAGCAGCAGGTCGCAGTCTCGCGCCAGCGCCTTCACGGCATCCTGACGGTTCGTCGTTGCGTAGCAGATGTCGTCCGACCCTGGGCCGACCAGCGACGGGAACCGCGCCTGGAGTCGATCGACGACCTCGGCCACCTCGTCGACCGCCAGCGTGGTCTGGGTCAGGTACGCGACCCGTCCGCCGTCCTCGCCAAGCGACTCGACGTCCTCGGCCCGTTCGATGAGCTCGATCGCCTCCGGCGCCTCGCCCGTCGTGCCCTCGACCTCCTCGTGCCCCGCGTGGCCGACGAGCACGATGCGGTACCCGGCCCGTGCGAACCGCTTCGCCTCGCTGTGAACCTTCGTGACGAGCGGGCAGGTGGCGTCGATGACGTGCAGCGCGCGGCGTTCGCTCTGCTCGCGGACCTGCGGCGAGACGCCGTGGGCCGAGTACACGACGGTGGCGCCGTTCGGGATCTCGTCGATCTCGTCGACGAACACGGCGCCGCGCGCCTCCAGCCCCCGCACGACGTGCACGTTGTGCACGATCTGCTTGCGGACGTAGACCGGCGGGCCGAACCGGTCCAGCGCGCGTTCGACGATCTCGATCGCCCGCTCGACGCCCGCGCAGAACGAACGCGGCCCCGCAAGCACCACTGTGCGCGCGCCGAGGGCGCCGGCCCAGTCGTCCAGGGCGGGCGCCGCCGCCCGAAGGGCGCGGAAGGCGGTGACGCCGTTGGCGAACGTGGCGACGTGGCGAAGCTCTCGCTCCGGCGTGTCGACCACGACGCGCAGGACGGCGAACGGACGCCCGGCCGCCGCCGCGGCCAGCCACCAGGACTCCATGTCCACCGCGATGGCCCCGGTCTCGGACAGTTCCGCGCGCTCGGCCCCCTCGACGAGGTGCCCGGCCGACGCGATCGGGCCCGTGTGCACGCGGTCGATGCCGCGGCGCCGAAGGGCGGCGACCAGCGGGCCGCTCGAGCAGGGGACGATCTCGCCGTCCGGGCCGCGCACCTCGGTGGCCACGACCACGTCGCCCGGCCTAACGTCCCCGGTCAGCGACCCGCAGAAGCCCGCAACCGCGACGCCGTCCTGCGTGCCGCCCGCGGCCGCCTCCGCCGCCGCGATGGCGCGCTCCGGTCCCATGCCGCTTCGCACCATGTCGTGGCGCCGAAGCGCGCCACGCACGGCCCGGTCCTCAGCCGCCAGCGGTGTGAACACCAGGATGCCCCCCGGGTCGCTCGAGGTCCGGCGCTGCGGCCGCCGGCTCACGAGGCGCCTCCGGGGCGTGGGTTCGCGCCGGGCCCGCCGCCGTTGACGTAGCGGCCGAGCGCCTGGAGCGGAAAGACCTGCGAGTACAGGTGGTAGTTGATGTAGAAGTGGCCGGGGAATCCGGTCCCCGTGTACTGCGGCTCGTCCCAGGAGCCGTCCGGCCGCTGGGTCCGAAGCAGCCACGTGACGCCGCGCTCGGCGGCATCGTCGCGGCCGCGTCCGGCCGCCAGCAACGCGAGGAGGGCCCATGCGGTCTGGGACGCGGTGCTGTCGCCCCGGCCGATCCAGCCGGGGTCGCGGTAGGACCTCGCGTCCTCGCCCCACCCGCCGTCCGGGTTCTGGTGGCGTTCCAGCCACTGGACCGCCCGGCGGATCCGGCCGTCGTCGGGGCCCGCGCCCATCGCCGCCAGCGCCGGCACCACGGCGCCGGTTCCGTAGACGTGGTTCGAGCCCCACCGGCCGAACCACGACCCGTCCGGCTCCTGCCCGCGCGTCAGCCAGTCCACGCCGCGGCGCGTCCGAGCGTCGCCGGCCAGGCCCTCGGCGGCCAGCATCTCCACGACGTGGGCCGTGACGTCGGCGCTCGGGGGATCGATCACCTCGCCGAAGTCGCAGAACGGGATCTGCCGGCACAGCGCGCGCATGTTGTCCGCGTCGAACGCCCCCCAGCCGCCGTCCGAGGACTGCATCCCCAGCGTCCACCGCACGCCGCGCCCGATGGACGCCTCGACGTCGGCCGTGTCGCCCTCCGGCCCGCCGGCATCGCGGATGCGCGGCGCCGCCCGGCGAAGCGCCAGCACCACCTCGGCGGTGTCGTCGATGTCCGGGTAGGTGTCGTTCGCGAACTCGAACGCCCACCCGCCGGGCTCCAGGCCCGGGCGGCGCACCGCCCAGTCGCCCGGCACCCTGACCTCTTCGCCGACGATCCAGCGGGCGGCCCGCGCCATCGCGGGGTGGCCGGACGCGACGCCGGCGTCGGACAGCCCGATCATGGCGAGCGCCGAGTCCCACACGGGCGACTGGCAGGCCTCCAGCCTGCGGATCCCGTTCTCGGGCTCGAGAACCGTGAACCCGTCGAGCCCCCGGAACGCCGACCGCATCACCGGATGGTCGTTCGCGTAGCCCATCAGCGACAGCGCGATCATCGAGTAGACCCAGGGCGGCTGGATGCCGCCCCACGAGCCGTCCGCCTCCTGGCGGCGCACGATCCACTCCACGCCGCGCAGCATCGCGGCGCGGCGCAGCCGCCTCGGCGCGACCCGCGCGTACGCGCGCAGCACGTCGTCGACTCGCTCGAGGCGTCCCTCCCAGGTGGACAGCGGCCGCCGGGGGGGACGGGGCAGCCCGGAGCGAAGCTCGTCCAAGCGAAAACCAATGGGGCGCACCGGCTTCAAGGCCGACACGATCGTGAGCGGCACGAGCGTCTGCCGCGCCCAGCAGGCGAAGTCGTAGATGTTCAGCGGGAACCACGCCGGGAAGAACACGACCTCCGGCGGCAGCGTCGGGAGCTCGTTCCAGGACCACAGCCCGAACAGCGCGAGCCAGACGTGCGTGAACACGCGCGTGCGCTCGAGGCCGCCCTGGTCCAGGATCCAGCTCGACGCCAGGCGCATGTGCGCGGCGTCGGGCGGGTCGCCGGCCAGGCGGAGCGCCGCGTACGCCTCGACGGTCGTCGACAGGTCGCCGGGGCCGTCGAAGAAGTTCGCCCACGTGCCGTCGGCGCGCTGCTTGGAGCGGATCCAGTTCGCGGCTGGAACGAGCGTCGTGTCGTCCAGGACCCCGAGGAAGCGTCGAAGGAGCAGGTCCTCGGCGTCCATCGTGACGTTCGTTTCCAGCTCGCCCTTCCACCAGCCGCCCGGGCCCTGCAACGCGAGCAGATGGTCCCGCGCGCGCTCCATCGCATCCGACGCCGCGCGATCGGTCCGGGCTCGCGCCTGGATGCCCTCGCCCGCGCGCTCCCGAAGCGCCATCAGAAGTTCCTCCCCACGGCGAACGACGCGATCTCGCCGAGCTCGGCCACGGGCACCTTCGCCAGGTCGGCTTCGGCCAGCGCGTCCATCGCGCGTCGCAGGTGTCGCTCGGCCAGCGATTCCGTCCAGGCGCGGCTCCCGGCGCGGTCCAGCAGCTCCAATGCGCGGACGGCGCCGGCGTCGCCGGTGTCGCCGTCGCTCAGGATCTCGGCGAGCTCCCGAGCGTCGCTGCCGCCGGCCGCCAATGCGTGCACCACCGGGAACGTCTTCTTGTGCTGGCGAAGGTCGCCCGCGGATGGCTTGCCCGTCACCTCCGGCTCGCCCCAGGTGCCGAGCAGGTCGTCGATCGCCTGGAACGCGACGCCGACGTCGCGCCCGTACGAACGGAGCGCGTCGATCTGCGCGCCGGCCCCGCCGCCCAGGATCGCGCCCAGCGCCGCGGCGCACGAGATGAGCGCGCCGGTCTTGTTCGTGGCCATCTCCAGGCACTCCTGCTCGGTCACGTCCACCCGCGATTCGAATGCGAGGTCCTGCGACTGGCCTTCGATCATGCGAAGCGTCGCGCCGGACAGCTCGCGCGCCGCCCGGTGCGCCTCCGGCCGGTCGACGTCCAGCAGCACGGCGTACGCGAGCGCCGCGAGCGCGTCGCCGGACACGATGGCCTCGCCGACGCCGAACAGCGCCCACACGGTGGGGCGGTG
Source organism: Actinomycetota bacterium (assembly GCA_036406615.1). Lineage (GTDB taxonomy): Bacteria > Actinomycetota > UBA4738 > UBA4738 > UBA4738 > DASXAQ01. The sequence continues at coordinate 17,558 of DASXAQ010000020.1, forward strand.
CCGCCGTTCGGCGTCCCCGTCCATGACGTCGTCGTGGATCAGCGAGAAGTTGTGCACGAGCTCCAGGGCGACCGCGCCGGGCACGGCGTCCTCGGCCGGCGCGCCGACCGCCTCGCCGGCCAGCAGCGTGATCGTCGGACGCAGCGCCTTGCCGCCGTCGGCGAGCGTCTCTCGCCCCTCGGCGTCGAGCCAGCCAAGGTGGTAGCCGGCCACGCGCGCGAGCGGCGGCGCCAGGCGCTGCACCGCGGACTCGAGGCCGGCGCGGACGAGCGGGCGCGTTCGGGCCAACGCCTGAGGAACCGTTCCGGGGCCGGCCATCACGCCGCCACCTCCGCGGGGAGGCGCTCGGTTCGCCCGAGCGCGAGCATCGCGTCACGCGCCGCGCGCACGCCGCTTCGGACCGCGCCCTCCATGGTCGCGGGCCACCCCGTGTCGGTCCACGCCCCGGCCAGGAACAGGCGCGGGGTGGCCGTGCGGCTGCCCGGCCGCAGCCGGGCGGTGCCGGGCGCCTGCCGGAACGTGGCCGTCCGCTCTCGCGTCACGAGAAACCGTTCGACGCGGGCTCCTTCCGCGTTCGGAAGCAACGCGGCGAGCGCCGGCACGAACTCCGCCCGCAGGTCCTGCACCGACCGGTCCACGTACCGGTCCGCCCCGGACAGGCTGATGGCCAGGTACTGGCCCTCCTCCAGGCCGGCCGAGCCGGTCCGGTCGAACACCCACTGCACCGGTGAGTCGACGGCCGCCGCGAACCGGAGCCGCGTGACGGGCCGGTCGTACACGACGTGGACGTTGACGATCGGGGACGCGCCAAGCTTCCCGAACGCCTCGGGGTCGGGGACGGCGCCCGGCGGCAGCAGCGACGACACGCGGTCGTTCGGCACGGCCACGATGACCGCGTCGGCCGGCACCAGGTCGTCCTGCAGGGCCACGCCCCGTACGCCGTCCGCGTCCGCATCGACCGCGGTCGCTTTCACGCCCAGCCGCACGTCGGCCCCCGCCGCCCGAAGCACCTGCAGCGCAGGCACCCCGTGCAGGTCCGCCAACGGGATCATCGGAACCCCCACGTCGGCCGCGTCCGCGCGCTCGAGCAGCCCCGTTCGAAACACCTTGGCCGCCAGCGCCAGGCTCGCCTGGTCGGCCGGCAGGTTCAGCGTCGGCAGCCCGATCAGGTCCCAGAGCGCCGCGATGGAGCGCTGGGACTGCCCGCGCGCCGCCAGCCAGGCGCCGAAGGTCTGGCCGTCGGTGGCCGGGTCCCGAGGGTCGACTCGGCGCAGCGCCTGCACCGCCCGGATCGAGCGGACGCGGTCGGCCGGTGACAGGTGGCGGTAGCGCGCGAGCGCGGCGCCCAGATGCAGCGGCGCCGGCAGTCCGTTTCGCGTGAGCCGGGCCGTCTGCCCGCCGGGCGACAGGACCGGAATGTCCAGCCGCGGCTGCAGGTCGGCCCGGTCGGCCGTCCCGACTCGGCGCAGGAACGCGAGGTAGGACGTGCAGCACCGCAGGAACACGTGCTGGCCGGTGTCGATGGTCAGCCCGTCGCGGCGAAACGACGACGTCGCCCCGCCGAGCCACTTGTGGGCCTCCAGCAGCGTGACGTCCAGGCCGGCGTCCGCGCATGCGAGCGACGCAGCCATGCCGGCCAGGCCGCCGCCCACCACCACGACGCGAGGCTGCCCTTCGTCGGGCCGGTCCACGCTCAACCGACGCCTCCGGCCAGTGCCCGTGCCGCGACCCAACCCTTCTCCCACGCCGGCAGCGACAGCCGGCGCTCCAGGACCGTGCCCGGCGAGTCCTCGATCCGGTGGAGCAGCCGAACGTAGATCCCCGCCATCGCGCCGGCACAGGCGGCGCTTCGCCGGTCGAGGTCGCGCAAGAGGCGCAGCCCGCGGCCGAACCAGTCGCGCGCGCGGAACGCTTCGAACCGGATCAGGGCCGCGGTGCGGGGGTTCGACGGACCCCGAAGGTCCGATGCGGCGGCGCCGAACTCGGCCAGGTCTTCCTCGGGCAGGTACACGCGTCCGCGATCCAGATCCTCGCGGATGTCGCGCAGCACGTTCGTCAGCTGCATCGCCACGCCCAGGTCGTCGGCGAGCGCCGCATCCTCCGACGGGCGACGCGCGCCGAACACGGCCAGCGACAGGCGCCCGACGGATCCGGCAACGCGGCGGCAGTAGCGCTCCAGGTCGGAGAACGTCCGGTACCGTTCGCCGTCCAGGTCCATGCGAACGCCGTCGATGAGGTCGACGAACGCGGAGACCGGCAGCGGGAACTGCCGGCTCGCGACCCCGAGCGCGGCGAGCACCCGGTCGAGCGAGTCCGGCGAGATCGCGTCCAGCGACGCCTGCACCTGGTCGAGGGCCCGGCGCTTGTCCGGCTCGGGCATCGAGCCGTCGCCGATGTCGTCGATCCGCCGCGACATCGCGTAGACGGCGGCGAGGGCGTGGCGCTTCGGCGCGGGCAGCAGCCTGATGCCGTACCAGAAGTTCCGCGCGCGGCGCTTCGTGACGTCCTCGCAGTAGCGAACCGCGGCGCGTGCGTCGGTCCCATCCAGGCCGGTGGTCAGGTCCACGCGATCAGCTCCCCCGCCCCAGGAGCTCCACCGCGGCGAACCACGCCCGGCGGGCGTTCGACGCGTGCGCGTTGGATCCGAACGTGTCGTACCCGCGCCGCTGCAGGTCGTCGAGCGCGGCCATCCCGCCCGCCGTGAACAGCCGGACTGCCAGTCGCACGCGCCCGCGCAGCGTGGCCGCCAGTGCCCGGCCTTCGGCCAGCAGGCCGCGCGTGCGTTCGGCCTCGAACGCCATGAGCGCGACGAACCGGCGGTCGCGAACGCCGGCCGTCAGCTCCTCGACGGAGTAGTCGAAGCGCGCCAAGTCCTCCAACGGCACGTACACGCGCCCTCGCGCGGCGTCCTCGCCCAGGTCCTGCCAGAACTCGACGAGCTGCAACCCCGTGCACGTTCGATCCGACAGCGCGATCCGATGCGGTCCGGCCGCGCCGACCACCAGCAGCACGAGCTCACCGACGGGGTTGGCCGACAGGTCGCAGTATCCCAGCAGGTCGTCGAACGTCTCGTATCGCGACACGGACTGGTCCCGCCGATTGGCCAGCACCAGCCGGTCGAAGGGTCCGCGCGGGAGGTCGCGTGCGCGCACCGTCCAGGCGAGCCGGCGCAGCAACGGGTGCTCGGGACGGCCGCCGCCGTAGATGGCGTTCAGCTCGCCGTCCAGCCAGTCGAGCAGCGCCGTGCGATCGCCGGCCGCGTCGTCCCCCAGCTGGTCCACGAGTCGCGCGAAGCCGTACACGCTCATCAGATGCGGGCGCACGTCGCGCGGAAACAGCAGCGACGCGACCGGGAAGTTCTCTCCGCCGGCTCGACCCAGGATCTCGGCCGCCGCGGGGACATCGGCCGGGATCACGCTCATTCGCCGAGAACCTGGATCAGGACCCTTCGGTCCCGCGCTCGGTCCAGCTCCACGAAGAACACGCGCTGCCAGCGTCCCAACTGCAGCGTCCCCTCGACGACGGGAATCGCCTGCGACGCCGAGCCGATCAGCGTCTGCTTGCAGTGGGCGTGGCCGTTCGGGACGTCGTGCTCGTCGTCGTCGAGGTTCTCAGTGCGAAGGGCGAGATCGTCGTGGCGGTATTCGCTGCCGGTGGGGACCAGTCCGTGGATCAGGTCCTCGAAGTCCTTCATGAAGCCGGACTCCTTCTCGTTGATCACGATCGCGCACGTGGTGTGCGGCGAATAGACCAGCGCCATGCCGTTCTCCACGCCGCTGCGCTTGACGCCGTCGAGGACGTCCTCCGTCAGGTCCACGAACTCCGCGCAACGTTCCGTCGTGAAGTTGTGGTTCTCGAACAGCATCTTCATGGCGGTCCTCCGCAGCGGTGGCCACGGGAAGGGTCCGGTCCGGCACTGGCCTCCGCCAATCGAGTATGTGAGGTGACTACCCGGTCGCGGTAGTTGTATGCGATTCTGCCCTCGCCGACGAAGAAGTGTCAAAGCCCCTGGGCTGCCTGGCGGGGCGCTCCAGCAGGGCCCGCAGCACGAGCGTGACGGCGCCCCCGATCACCCGCCAGCCGCGCTCCGCCGCGCTCCCGTCGCCCGGCAGGGGCCGGCCGACCTCCGTGGCCAGCTGGGACAGCACGATTCGCAGCGCCGCCGCGTGTCCGGGCTTGCGTCGGAACGACCGCGAGGCCAGCTCCAGGAAGATCGGCAACCGGTGCTCGATCGCCGGGGCGAGCGCGGCGGCGGCCCCGGCCTCGATCGCGGCCGCGCCGGGGTCGGATGCCGGATCCGGCAGGGCGCCGGCCAGGGCCGCGCGGTACTCGGAGGACGCCTCCTCGGCGGCCAGTTCCGCCACGGTCAGAAACAGCTCCTCCTTCGACCGGTAGTGGCGGTAGAAGGAACCCTTCGCGATGCGCGCGGCCCGGCAGAGGTCGTCCACGTTCACCTCGTCGAAGCCTCGCCGCGAGAAGGCGTCCTTGGCCGCGCCGAGCAGCCGGGCGGACGGTGCCCGGCGCCGCGACGCCATGCGGGGAGCCAGCGCCCGGTCCCACATCTCGGGCACGAATGCCTCCGAGGCCTCCAGGTGCAGCAGCTCGGGCAGGATCCGCCGGATCATCGCCAGCGAAAGGCCGCGGCGTTCGCGAAGCGTTCGGATCAGCATGAGCCCGCGCACATGGCGCTCGTCATAGAGGAAACGGTTGGCCGCGACGCGCTTGGGCCGGGGCAGCAGGCCCTGGCGCAGGTAGTAGTGGACCGTGGCGTGAGGCACGCCGGACTCGGCCACGACCTCGGTGATCGTCAGGGTTCGCATGACGGGCCGTCCACGAGGGGAGTCCTGGCATGGTCTCACACAACTCTCGGCGGGCGGTAGGGTTGGGCCGGGAGGAACCGCGTGGCCGACGCCCCTGCCCTGATCACCGACTCGAGCGCCTGTGTCCCGCCGTCGTCCGTGGACCGGCACGGCGTGGCCGTCGTCCCCATCAGCGTGCAGATCGGCTCGTCCGAATACCGCGACGGCGTCGACCTGAAACCCGAGGCCCTGTACCAGGCCCTGGCCCGGGGGCAGTCCGTGAAGTCCGCCGCGCCGTCGGCGTTCGACTACCTGGACGCGGTGGAGGCCGGCGGCCGGCCGGCCGTGATCGTGACCCCGGCCCGGGAGTTCACGCACATGTACCGCAACGCGGCGCTGGCCGCCGAGATGGCGAGCGTTGCGGTCACGGTGGTCGACTCGCGGTCGGCCACCGCCGGCCACGGCCTGGTGGTCATGGCGGCGGCCGAGGCTCGAGAGGCCGGCGGAGGCGTGGACGACGTGGTGGCTGCCGCGGAGGACGCCTCCGAGCGCGTCGACCTGGTCGCGTGCCTTGAGTCGCTGGACCACCTCCGCGAGAGCGGCCGCGTTCCCGCGATGGCCCTGGGACTCGCCAACCATCTCGGGCTTCGCCCCGTGTTCCGCATGCGCGACGGCATCGCGGAGCGCGTGGCGTTGCCGCGAAGCGAGCGCGGCGCGCTCGACCGGCTGGTGCGGAGCTGGCGCGATGGCGGCGGACGGGAATCCCCGCGGTCGGCCGTCTTTCACGCGGCGCGCCCCGACCGGGCCCACGAGCTGTCGCAGCGCCTGGGCGGGGCGACCTTCGTCACGGAGTTCAGCGCCGCCATGGGGATCCACACCGGGCCCGGGCTGGTCGGAGTCGCCTGGCTTCGGCCCGCGGACCTCGTCGATGCCGACGACGGGGACGGCCTGTAGGCGGCCCGGCGTATACTCGCCCGCGGTGACCGTGCTAGGCGGGGAGCTAGCGGTGCCCTGCACCCGCAATCCGCTCTAGCGGGGCCGAATTCCCGTCCGCGGCCCGCGTGGTCCGGGAACGCCCCGGGCACGAAGCGTCGAAGGCCGGGTCCCGCGCGACGCCAACTCGCGAACCCCGTCAGGTCCGGAAGGAAGCAGCGGTAAGCGGGCGATGGCGGGTGCCGCGGGGTTACCTGACCGGAGCTATCGGCCCGGTGTGCGGCCGAGTCGCGCGGCGTCAACGGCGGGTGCACGGTCACCACTTCTTCCGGCCGCCGTCGAGCGGACCGGACGGCGGAGTCGGCGCGTGGGGAGTGGGCGCGGGTGAGCGACGAGACGTATCAGGCGCTGTATCGCAAGTACCGGCCCCAGGCGCCGGACGAGGTGGTCGGACAGGAGCACGTGGTGCGCGCCCTGGTCGGAGCCGTCCGGGAGGACAAGCTCGCCCACGCGTTCCTGTTCTGCGGCCCGCGCGGGACCGGCAAGACCTCGACCGCGCGCATCCTGGCCAAGATGATCAATTGCGATCTGGGTCCCACGGCGGAGCCGTGCGGGACGTGTGAGCAGTGCGTGCGTATCCGCGAGGGCTCGCACCTCGACGTGGTGGAGATCGACGCGGCCTCGCATGGCGGGGTCGACGACGCGCGCGAGCTGCGTGAGCGCGCTCCCACGGCTCCGGCCATGGGCCGCGAGAAGGTCTACATCCTCGATGAGGCGCAGCGGCTGTCCCGCGAGGCGTTCGACGCCCTGTTGAAGCTGTTCGAGGAACCGCCCCCGGCCGTGCGATTCGTGCTGGCGACGACCGAGCCGCACAAGATGCCGGCGACGATCGTCGGACGCTGCCAGCGATTCGACTTCCGGCGCATCTCGGTGGAGTCGCTCGCCGACCTGCTCGAGCGCGTCGCCAAGGACGAAGGGATCGAACTGGCGCGACCGGCGGCGGAAGTCATTGCGCGCCAATCCGAAGGGTCGGCGCGCGACGCGGAGTCGCTGCTGGACCAGAGCGCGGTCCTCGGCGCCGGGCACATCACCGAAGAGACGGTCGCGTCGCTGATCGGCGCACCCCAGGGCGCGGTGCAGTTCGAGCTCGCCGACGCGGTCGCCGTCGGCGACACCCGGGGCGTCTTCGAGCTCGTCGACCGGCTCGTGCAGGAGGGCCAGGACCTTCGCCATCTGACGGGACAGGTCCTCGGCCACTTCCGCGACCTGCTCCTGGTCCAGTCCGCGCCCGAGGAGACCTCCGCGATCGATGTCTCGCCCGAGGAGCACTCGCGCCTCGTCGCGCAGGCCGGCAAGTTCACCCCCGCCGAGCTGGCGCGGGTGATCTCGTTGCTGCTGGCGGCCCAGACCGACATGCGCTGGACGACCGCGCCGCGGCTGACGCTCGAGCTGGCCCTGGTTCGGGCCACGATCCCCGAGGCCGACCCCAGTGGGGCCGGGTTGGCTTCTCGGATCGAGCGGCTCGAACGGCTCGCCGGGGTCACCGATGTATCGGGCACTCGGCCCCAGGCCGGCCGGGCTCACTCGGCCGGTGAGCAGGCATCCGATCGGCAGGAGGTCGCCGATCCTGCCCCGGCCGGCCAGCGGGCGTCCACTCGGCAGGAGGTCGCCGGCGGTCGCTCCGCCGGCCAGCCCCCGCCCAACCCCGGCTCCGCGACCGCCGCCGACCATCACGCCGGGACGCCTCTCGTAACGGAGGAGGCGACGGCAGGAGCTCCTGTGGCGACCGAAGAGGCCGCGGTGGAAGAGGCGTCGGCGGGGGTGCCGCATGCGGCGGATGTTGGGGCTTTGGATTTGGCGACGATTCGGCGGTCGTGGTCGCAGTTGCTGGATCACCTTCAGTCGGAGCGGCGGATGATCCTTCGGGCCAACCTGGAGTCCGCGACGCCGGCCGCGTGGGACGGGACCACGCTCGAGCTCGCGTTTCCGCCGGGGCGCAAGTTCGCGGTGAAGAAGGTGCAGGAGAAGGACGAGGAGCTGCGCGCCGCGTTCGCGCACGTGTTCGGCGTCGCACCCGCGTTTCGATGCGAGGCGCGCGACGAGGTGCCCGGGATGGTGATCCTGGAGGACGAGGAGGAGCCGCCGTCCGCGGAGGACGCGATCGCGCGCCTGAAGGCCGAGCTCGGCGCCGAGGTGGAGCCGGAGTCGGGGGAGGGGCCGTAGGGTGTACGAGGGCCCGATCCAGGACCTCATCGACGAGCTGGCACGCCTGCCCGGCATCGGCCCGAAGTCGGCGCAGCGGCTCGCGTTCTGGCTGGTGAAGGCGCCCCCGGACGACGCGAAGCGCCTGGCCGAGGCGATCGTCGCGGCCAAGGAGAAGGTGCGGTTCTGCCGCGAGTGCTTCAGCGTGTCCGAGGGCGACCTGTGCCGCGTCTGCCGCGATCCCGGGCGCGACCCCACGGTGATCTGCGTGGTGGAGGAGGCGAAGGACCAGGCCGCGGTCGAGAAGACCTCCATGATCAAGGGCCGCTACCACGTGCTGGGCGGCGCCATCTCCCCGCTGGAGGGCATCGGGCCCGACGACCTTCGCGTGCAGGAACTGCTCGAGCGCGTCTCCCGCGACGGCGTCGTCGAGGTGATCCTGGCGACGAACCCCAATCTCGAAGGCAACGCAACGGCCATGTACGTGGCCGGGCTGATCAAGCCGTTGGGGGTGACGGTCACGCGGCTGGCGTTCGGCCTTCCGGTCGGCGGCGATCTCGAATACGCGGACGAGGTGACCCTGGGCCAGGCGCTCGAGGGTCGCCGGGAGATGTAGCCGGGCTCAGCGGGGCTGCGCGGGCGCCCAGGCCCTCGAGTGCACGGCGCCGAGCGACGCGACGGCACCCAGCAGGATCAGCGCGCCGCCCGCGATCATCCCGAGCTGGTTGCCGTCCAGCGACACCGGGCCCAGGTGGATCTCGGGGAACGCGTGGGCGATGGCGCCCATGCCGAGCGCGCCGGCGCCCAGGCCGAGCCGGAACAGCATCTGCACGCCGCCCATGATCCGGCCCCGAACCTCATCCTCGGTCACCCGCTGCGCCAGCGTGAGGGCAAGCACGATCGCCACGCTGAACGCCGCGCCGAAGACGACGGCCAGCACGAACGACAGCCACAGCAGCGGCAGCAGGGCCATCACGATCAGCACGCCCCCGCACGTGAGGACCGCCGCGACGAACACGTGCGCCTCGCCGCGCCGAACCAGCAGCCGCACGATCGCCAGCCCGATCCCCATGCCCGCGCCCCACAGCGCCGCCAGCCACCCGAACTGCACATCGGAGCCGTGCAGCGTCTGATGCACGAACGCGATGCCGATCGCGAACAGGACGCCGCCGCCGAACATCGACACGACGAGCCCGTACGCCATCGACCGCAGGCCCTGGTGGTTCATCACGTACTGGAAGCCTTCGCGGATCCCGGCGAGGAACGCCAGGTGCTCCGGCGCCTCCTTGTGCGCCAGGGGGAGCCCGTAGATCATCGCCGCGGAGAACACGAACGTGGCCGCGTCGAACAGGAACGCGAACGACGTGGGGTGATCCGCGAAGTAGCCGGCCAGCGGCAGCGCGGAGGGGATGTGGCCCGCGGCAACGGACAGGCCGCTGAACACCGCGGCGGCCAGCGGCAGCGTGCCGTACGACGTGGCCAGCACCAGCCCGTTGGCCTCCTCGAGGTTGTCGCGCCGGACCAGCCGCGGGACGCTCGCGTCGCGCGCGGGCAGGAAGAACAGCGAGATGCATTCGTGGACGAACGCGATCACGTACAGCAGGCCGATGCCCACGAACGGCACGAGCGTGATCAGTGCCGCGCGGGACAGGTCGCACGTCACCATGATCGTGCGCCGGTCCAGGCGGTCGGCCAGCACGCCGCCGACCGGCGCGGCGAAGATCGGTGGGACCAGGCGAAGGATGAGCACCACGGCCACGGCCGTCTGGTTCGACGTCAGGGCGAACGCGGCGGCGATGAACGCGAGCGTGGCCACCCAGTCCCCGAGCGTGGACACCGTCTGGCCGTAGAGCAGCCGCCGGAAGCTCGACGAGCGCATGACCCCGCCGAAGCCGAGCCGCGTCGGCCGCGTTCGGCGCTCCTGCCGCCGGGGCGTCGGGGACGCGTCCGGGGAATCGGCGTCGGCGAGCTTCGGCTCCCGGGCCGCGTCCGGCCCGGCCTCCGCTGCCAGATCCCGGTGCGGCTGCTCGCTCAACGCCACTAACGTTATCGTGCCCTCCGCCGAGGCTCGGGTAACGTTCGTCCATGGCCGCCGTCGTGACCGACAGCGCGTCGAACCTGCCGCCCGAGCTCGCCGACGAGGCGGGCATCCAAGTCGTGCCGCTGTACCTGGCATTCGGCGACGAGGTGCTTCGCGACGGCGTCGACATCCGGCCCGACGAGTTCTACCGGCGCCTGGCCTCCGACGGCTCGGCCACGTCGTCGACGCCGTCGCCCGGCGACTTCCTCGAGGCGTTCCGCGCGACCGGCGATCGAGAGATCGTGTGCGTCACCGTCGCGGCGTCGATGAGCGCCGCTCACCAGCAGGCGCTGGCCGCGGCGGAGCGGTTCGACGGAACGGTCCGGGTCGTCGACTCGGGGTCGGCCTCGATGGCGCAGGGGTTCGTGGCCCTGTCGGCGGCGCGAACGCTGGCGGCCGGAGGATCCCCGGAGGCGGCGGAGGCGCGCGCGCGGGAGACGGCCGAGCGCGTCCGGCTGATCGCCACCGTCGACACGTTCGACTACCTTCGCCGATCGGGCCGCGTGAGCTCGCTGCAGGCCTACGCGGCCACCGTGCTGGACATCAAGCCGGTGTTCGCGTTTCGTCGCGGCGAGCCGTTCGCCCTCGCCCGGCCGCGGACCCGGCGGCGGGCGGTGGACCGCGTGGTGGAGGCGGCCCTGGCCGACATCGGCGGCCGGCCCGTCCACCTGGCGACGATGCACGCGGCGGCGCCGGCCGAGGCCCGCGCGCTCGCCGATCGGATCGCGGCGGCCACGGACGTGGTCGAGCAGGTGGTCGTCGAGGTCACGCCGGTCATCGGCGCCCACACCGGCCCGGGCCTGCTGGGCGCGGCCTTCTTCTGTGATCGAGCGACGGGCTAGGCTGGAAGCGTCCCTCCGCGGCCGCGGGGGGCGGTGGGAGCCAGTGGCATGACGGGTCGCATCGCATGGGTCGCCGCCGCGTACCTGGTCGGAACGTTTCCGGCCACGTTCGTCATCGCGAAGCTGAAGGGTGCCCACGGGCTGCTGGCGGCCGCGGGGCGCGACGCCGGGGAGACCGACGCGCACCTGTTGATGACGCGCTACCTCGGCGCCCGCTGGTCGAGCCTGGCGGCGACCACCGACGTGCTCAAGGCGTTGCTGTTCACCCTGGCCGCCCGCGCGTGGGGCGACCTTCCTCCGGAGTGGCTGGCGATGGTCGGCGTGGCACTGGTCATCGGGCACGCGTTCCCCTTCTATGCGACGCAGATGGCGGGCCGGGGCATGACCGCGACGGCGGGCGTCCTGCTGGTGCTGCTGCCGTGGGAGATGGTCCTGTGCGGGCTGATCATCCTGGCCGGCATCGCGGTCAAGAACTCGGGCCTCGCCAGCACCATCGGGCTGGCCACCGTGCCCATCGCCGCGGCCGTCCAGGGCCAGCCCGAGGCGTACGTGGCGATGAGCGTGGTGATCCTGGTGCTGATCATGATTCGCCGCCTCCAGGGCGTCGGCGAGGTGGTGGCGTCGGGCGTGTCGCCCGTTCGCGCCGTCCTGTCGCGGTGCGTCCTCGACGCCACGCCGGCCCCCGGCTCGCAACGCCGCGGCGCGTCCGAGCCGTATGGCGAACAGGCGCCTCCCGGCACCGTGTGAGTCTCGGTCGCCTGCCCGTTCCGCGCTTCCGCCCACGGTAGGCTCCGCGGAGATGGGCCTGATCGTGCAGAAGTACGGCGGGACGTCGGTGGCCGACGCCGAACGAATCCAGGCCGTTGCCGACCGCGTCGTCTCCGCGAGGGGACAGGGCAACGACGTCGTCGTGGTGGTGTCGGCGATGGGCAACGCCACGGACGACCTGATGGCGATGGCCCTGAACCTGACGCCGTCGCCCAACCCGCGGGAGCTGGACCTGCTGTTGACCGCCGGCGAGCGGGTCGCGATGAGCCTGCTGGCCATCGCGATCAACGCGGCCGGCCTGCCGGCCACCTCCTACACCGGGTCGCAGGCGGGCATCATCACCGACACGGATCACGGCCAGGCCAAGATCGTCGACATCCGCCCCGGCCGAATCCGCGACGCGCTCGCGCGCGGCGACATCGTGATCGTCGCCGGGTTCCAGGGGGTCTCCACCGCCTACGACGTGACCACGCTCGGCCGGGGCGGCTCGGACACGACCGCGGTCGCGCTGGCGGCAACCCTGGGCGCCGACGTCTGCGAGATCTACACGGACGTGCCCGGCGTGTTCACGGCCGACCCTCGCGTGGTGCCGGGGGCGGTCAAGCTGCACGCGGTCTCGTACGAGGAGATGTTGGAGCTGGCCGCGTCCGGTGCGAAGGTCCTGCAGCTACGATCCGTGGAGTACGCGCGGCGCCACGGCGTACGGCTGCATGTTCGCTCGTCGTTCGACGGCGGGCCGGGCACGTGGGTGACGCAGGAGGATGCACGCATGGAGCAGGCCCTGATCTCGGGCGTCGCCTGCGACGCCGGCGAGGCCAAGGTCACCATCGAGGACGTACCCGACCGTCCGGGCGTGGCCGCGGCGATCTTTCGCGCCGTGGCCGACGAGGGGCTGCAGGTCGACATGATCGTGCAGAACAGCTCGCGCCAGGGACAGACCGACGTTTCGTTCACCGTCCCGAAGGCGGAGCTCGCCCGGGCGACCGCGCTGATGGACCGCCTGGTGAAGGAGGCCGGTGCGGCCGGCTACACGGTGGACGACGACATCGCGAAGGTGTCGCTGGTGGGCGCCGGGATGAAGAGCAGCTTCGGCGTCGTCGCCGACATGTTCGAGGCGCTGGCCGCCGAGCGCATCAACATCGAGATGATCTCAACGTCGACCATCCGCATCTCCTGCGTCGTGCGGGCGGCGCTCGCCGACCGGGCGGTCCGCGCCGTGCACGACCGGTTCCGCGACGCGATCCTCGCGGGCGCGCAGGCTCGGGGCCGGCACGAGGACGCCGCCGGGTAGGCTGAGGCCATGCGAGTCGCCGTCGTTGGCGCCACCGGCGCCGTTGGCCGGGAGATGGTCCGGATCCTGGAGGAGCGGGCGTTCCCCGTGGATGACCTTGTGCTGCTCGCCACGGAACGCTCCGAGGGCACGGCCGTCCCGTTTCGCGGCGACGACGTCGTCGTGCGTGCCGCGCGCGACGGCTGGCACCGGGGCGTCGACCTGGCGCTCGTGTCCGCCGGCGCGGCAGCCTCGCGGGAGCTCCTGCCACCGGCGGCGCGGGCGGGCACGGTCTGTGTGGACAACTCATCGGCGTTTCGCATGGACCCGGACGTTCCGCTGGTGATCCCCGAGGTGAACGCCGAGGCGTTGCACGGCCACCGCAACCTGGTCGCGAACCCGAACTGCACGGCGATCACCGCGCTGGTGCCGATGGGGCCGCTGCACCGGCGGTTCGGGCTTCGCTCGCTGATCACGTCCTCGTACCAGTCGGTGTCGGGCAGCGGGATGAAGGGCATTCGCGAGCTCGAGGAGCAGATGGAGAAGCTGCACGGCCAGATCGAGGACCTCCGGCGTCCCGATCCGGGCGCCCTGCCGTCGGGCCCGGTCTTCGCCGGCACGATCGCGTTCAACGTCGTGCCGCTGTGCGAGCGGCCGGATCCGGACGGCTCCGGCTACACGACCGAGGAGCTGAAGATGGCCGCCGAAGCGCGAAAGATCCTCGGCGTGCCCGGCCTGGAGGTGGCGGCCACCGCCGTGCGCGTCCCCGTCGCCGTCGGCCACGGCGTCTCGGTCCACGCGCGGTTCGTCGAGCCGGTGACGCCGGCGCTGGCGCGCGAGGCGCTCGAGGACGCCGACGGGGTTCGGGTCGTGGACGACCTCGCCGGTGGCGTGTTCCCGACGCCGATCGACGCCGCCGGCGGCGACGACGTGCTCGTGGGGCGGATTCGGCAGGGCTCCGATCCCACTGCGCTGCTCTACTTCTCGGCCGGAGATAACCTGCGCAAGGGCGCGGCGCTCAACGCCGTGCAGATCGCGGAGGCGGTGGCGTGCGAAACGAACGGGCCGGGCCCATGAGGGGCCCGGCCCGTCGAGCGGCTGGACGTGCGTCGGTGCGGTGACGAAGCTGATCTGGAAGTGACGTCATTGTCCTCGTCGCGGCCGTCGGCCACAAGAGGCTTTTGCCCGAAGTTGGGCTAGGCCCTTCGGCTGCCTACAGGTCCCACACCCAGCGCCCCGAGACGAACGGCTTCGCGGCGATCCATGCCGGCCGGATCGAGCAGCGGGGGTTCGGCGTGACCTGGTTGACGAGCACGGGGATCCCCGGATGCACCGCTCGGGCGATGGCGGTGAAGCGCCGGGCGGCGCGTCCGAAGACGCGTGGGGCACAGTCGAATCGCTCCAGCTGCAGGTCGACCACGTCGCCATAGCGCGCGGCCACGCGCACGATCGATTCGAACCGGTCCAGGCTCGCCGGGCCGAGCGCCGCGAAGTGGAAGGCCGGCGTCATGATCACGCGGAAGCCGTCGGCGTGCGCCCGGCGGCCGAACCGTGCGAGCGACCCCAGCGGATCGGCGCGGTCCGAACCGGACACCGTCCAGTCCTCCAGGTCGTAGGCGACCCAGCGATTCGTCGAGTTCGCCTCGGCCCTCGCCAGGCCGGAGAGCGAATCCGCCCACGCCATGTCGAGGTCGACGCGGCGGATGGCCCGGTACACGGATGGCGGTGCGCTGACGAGCTGGCGGGGCATGTCCGAGGGAGCGATGGTTCCCGTCGTCGCGGGAGGCGGCGCCGTCCCCGGGGGTGTGGAGGCGGCCGGGGGGCCCAGCAACCCCGCAAGGATCATCAGCAGGATGGCCCCCATGGCTCCCCCTCCCGCGGGTCGGCGTTCGCCCGGCCGAGGCGCACCCGCAGTCTAGGGCGCGGGGCCGTGGGGGTGATAGCGGAAAGGGGACGGTCGCTCGCGGGCGGCCGGCCAGGACGGGCTCAGCGCGGTTCGCAGGCGCACGGAAGCCGGCCGCATCGGGGGCACCCGTTCGCGTACCGTGCCGCGGCCTGGTCGAGGTCGATGCCGGCCAGGTTGGCTACCGACGCCAGCCAGGCCAGCACGTCGCCCGCCTCGTGCGCGCGGGCGGCGGGATCGTCGTGGCGCAGCGTCCGTGCCAGCTCGCCGACCTCTTCGACCAGCCAGCGGAAGGTCCCGTCGACGCCGCGGGCGTCGTCGCGTTCGAGGTACGTCTCGCGAAGGACCCGCTGGAACTCGGCCAGGTCCACGCCGGTGGTCAGCCGGCCGGGATCGGCTCGGCGGCGAGGGCTGGTGCGGGCGGCGGGGGCGAGTCGATCGTGAGGTCGTCGACCGGCTCGCGCTTGGGCGCGCCTCTCATGTAGATGGCGACCGGCGGTCCGTAGCGAGCGAGGGCCTGCACGGCCTGGCCCGCCAGCCATGGGGGGAACGCCGCGGTGATGAGCGAGGTTCCGGAGAACGCGAGCACCGGCACGGTGAAGCGGTTCCGCGGCATGGCCGCGATCAGCACGAGCGGCGTGAGCAGGTACCAGTACAGGAACCACGGCGTCACCAGGAAGTAGACCGACAGCACGGCCAGCACCGACAGCCACAGGTCGTCCTCGGTACGGACGCGTCGGATCGCCCAGATGACGACCCACGCGAGCAGACCGACCCCGACCCACCGCACGATGGCCCCGGCGGCGTCGCCCGGCGATGGTACGCCCGCGCCGCCGAGCACGGGCGTCAGCAGCTTCTGCACGGTGCCGGCCAGCGACTTGTTGCTGAGGTCGGCGACGTGGAACAGTCCGCGGAACGTGTCGATCCCGGCCCAGTACGGAACCGACAGCACGGCGGCGATCCCGGCGAACATCGCTCCGTGCTTGGCAGCGGTGCGTATGCCGCGATCGCGCAGCAGCAGCACCAGGTGCAGGACCAGCCCGATGACCGCGTACACCTTGATGAGCGACGCCACCGTCAGCAGCACGGTGGCCAGGCCCATGCGTCCTCGCCGCCTGGCCAGGTACGCCCCGAGCAGACATGCCGCCACCGCGACGTCGACCAGGCCGCCCAGCGGCACCGTGATCAGCACGAGCGGGTTCCACGCGTACGCCAGCACGCCCCAGCCCGCTCCCTGGCCATCGCGGCCCGACGCGTCGCCGCGCCAGCGCCAGGCGAACACGATCATCGTGACGATCGCGGCGTCCAGGGCCAGCACGACGAGCTTGTACAGCAGGAACCCCGTCGTGATGCTCGACCCGGCGGCTTTGGCGACACCAAGGGACAGCAGCGACCAGACCGGCCCGTAGACGCTCGTCTGCAGCGGCCAGTGGATCCAGGAGTACCAGGAGTCGACCCAGATCGCGACCGGTTGGGTCGTATACGGGTTCATCCCGTGCAGGAACGGCATCATCGCCTGTGGGTTGGCCTGCACGAGTTGCGCGGAGGGGTGGATCAGCTGCATCCGGCCGTACAGCAGATATTGATACATGTCCTGCGATTGCGGCAGCGGCGCGAACAGCAGCGCCAGGTGCAGCACGGCCGCTCCGCCGAGCAGCCAGCCGAGCCCGATCCGCGCGCCGCGTCGCCACGCGATCAGCGCCAGCGCGTAGGGGATGAACAACAACAGCAAGGGACGGTTGTAGCCGTAGGAGAACGGGAACTTGCGCGGCCGGTAGTAGCCCGAAGCGTGGTGCCCGATCGTGGGGGCAACCAGGAAGTAGACGGCGAGCGCGGCGGCTCCGACGAACAGGATGACCACCCATCGCGACAACGCGAACGACCGTGGGGGGGTGGCCGTCTCCTGCGCGGACATCGTCATGGCTCACGTGGCCGCGGCGGCGCGGGGGCGCGCTCGCGGCATGTCGACCATCTTACCCAGTTGCCGAAATTGACCTTTCGGCGTGATGTTGAGAAAGGATTGTGGGCCCGAAGGCTCGGCGTGGGTCTCGGCCGGTCCGCAGCTAGGACATCAGCTCGACGATCAGGCGCTCGTCGATCTCGACCGTGAGCGGGATCTCGTTGCGGTAGGGGTCGCGGGTCAGGCGCCCGGACACGTTGTCCTTGTCGCGTTCGAGGTACGGCGGCGGTTCCGGCGTGACCTCCAGGGCTTCGCGGACCGACAGGAAGTTGCGCGCCGCCGGGCTGGCCTCGATGGTCTGCCCGGGCCGCACGCGGGCGCTGGGGATGTCGACGCGCTTGCCGTCCACACGGATGTGCGCGTGCGACACGAGCTGGCGGGCCTGGCGCATCGTCTGGGCGAAGCCGAGCCGCAGCACGAGCGAGTCCAGGCGGGTCTCCAGCAGTCGGATCAGCTCCTCGCCAGTGACGCCCTTCTTGCGGCTGGCGTCGGCGAAGTAGCGGCGGAACTGGCGCTCCTGCACGCCGTACATCGCGCGGAGCTTCTGCTTCTCCAGCAGGCGCATGTGGAACTCGGACAGCCGGCGACGGGCCTGGCCGTGCTGCCCGGGCGGATAGGGCCGCTTGTTCACTGGGCAATTGGGCCGTCCGCAGACGGCCGCGCCCACGCGGCGGCAGATCCGGTGCTTCGGTCCGAGTTTCTGCATACGAGCCGTCCAGTATGGCAGCCGAAACCGCGACCGGCATGCCGGCCGCGAGCCTTGGTCGGGACGGCGGGATTTGAACCCGCGACCTCAGCGTCCCGAACGCTGCGCGCTACCAAGCTGCGCCACGTCCCGACGGTACCGGCCTCGCGGCCGGACCCGACAGTGTAACGAGGATCGATCGCTGCCATCATGCCGGGATGCGCATCGCCCAGGTCTCGCCTCCCTGGCTGGCGGTCCCGCCGAAGGGCTACGGGGGCATCGAGTGGGTCGTCTCGCTGCTGACCGACGGACTGGTCGATCGCGGCCACGACGTCACGCTGTTCGCCACGGGGGATTCGACGACCAAGGCCACGCTCGACTACGTGTTCGAGCGCGCGCCCGGGTCCGCGCAGATCAACGACATCTGGCACGACACCGTGCACACGCTGCACGCGTTCCGCGACCTCGACGCGTTCGACGTCTTCCACGTGCACTCGCCGTGGTCCGCCCTGGCCGCCGGCGCCGCGGCCGGTCGGCCGCTCGTCCACACGCTGCACGGGTCGTTCACGGACGAGATGCGGCAGGTGTACGCGCAAATCGGAGACCGGGCCTGGTTCGTGGCCATCAGCGAGAACCAGCGTTCGCACATGCCGGAGCTCAACTACGCGGGCGTCGTGTACAACGGCATCGACGTCCCGGCCTATCCGTTTCGCACGGACAAGGACGACTTCGTCCTGTTCCTCGGCCGCGCGGCTCCGGACAAGGGCGTCCTGCGCGCCGTCCTGGCCGCGCGCGAGGCGGGCGTTCGGCTCGTCATCGCGGTGAAGGTGGCGCACGACGAGGAGATCCGCCACTGGAACGAGGACGTGTTGCCGGTCATGCCACCGGACGCGACGGTGCTGGGGGAGATCACGATCGACGAGAAGCTCGACCTGCTGTCGCGGGCGCGCGCGGTGCTGTTCCCGATCGACTGGGACGAACCCTTCGGCCTGGTCATGGCCGAGGCGAACGCGTGCGGCACGCCGGTGATCGCCACCCCGCGCGGCTCCGTGCCGGAGGTGATCGCCGACGGTCAGACCGGGTTCCTCGTCCCGGTCGAGGACTATCCGAAGCAGGCCGCGGCGGCGCTCGACCGCCTGAGCGGGATCGATCCAGACGCGTGCCGGCGCCGGGTCGAGGAGCGGTTCAGTACCGACGCCATGGTGTCGGGCTACGAGGCCGCGTTCGAACGCGCGATCTCGTCCTGATCCTCGGCGCGCCCCCGCGCGCTCTGTCTGCTACGCGTGCGCCGCTTCCGCCGAGGGCCTGGCGCGCAACTCGAGGATCGTCGCCTCGGGGCGGCACAGGAACCGGAACGGCGCGTATCTGCTCGTGCCGAGCCCCGGCGACACGTGCATGAGCGCGGGCGGGATGCTCGACAGGCCCATGGCGATGCGCGTCGGCAGCTGGCCGTTGGTGACGAGCGCGCCGACGACCGGAAGCCGAACCTGGCCGCCGTGCGTGTGCCCCGCGACGATCAGCTCGTAACCCAGCGCGGCCAGCTCGGGAGCCGGGTCGGGGGAGTGCACGATCGCCAGGCCGACCGCCCCGTCGTCCGAACGGGCGGCCACGCGCAGGTCCTGCCGGCCGATGTGCGGGTCGTCCAGCCCCACCACCTCGAACCGGACGCCGTCGGAGGCCAGGCTGGCCTTGCGGTTTCGCAGGTGCTGCCATCCGTCGCGCTCCAGGAGCCGGACGAGGTCGTCGGCCCTGCCGCGGATCGCCTTGCGGGGCTTTCGTTCTCGCAGGAAGTAGCGCGCGTAGTTGAGGGGCTGCGGCGCGTAGTAGTCGTTCGAGCCGAGCACGACGTACGACGCCAGCCGCCCACGGATGGGACGCAGGGCGGCGGCCGCCGCCTCGACGGCCTCGGGCCCGCCGACCAGGTCGCCCGTGGCCACCGCCACGTCGGCGGGAGGAAGCGACGCCAGGAAGGACACCAACGAGCGGTTGCTTGGGAGCAGGTGAAGGTCCGAAACGTGCAGGATCGTCAGCGGGTGGGCCCCCTCCGGGAGCACGGGCAACCGGTAGACCCGCCGGCGGTACCATCGTCGCTCGATGAACACGCCGTACGCGACGCACAGGGCGCCGGCGCCAACCACGGCCACGAGCGCGACGACGAGGTTCGGGATGCCGGCGAGCGGGGGGAAGCGCATGGGGAGCCGATTGTAGTGGCGGACCTGAAGGCCCGGTTGCAGGAAGATCTGAAGAACGCGTTGCGGTCCGGTGAGAAGGTTCGACTGAGCGCGCTTCGCATGCTCGCGTCGTCCGTCAAGTACCGCGAGGTCGAGGTCGGCCATGACCTGTCGGACGACGAGTTCGTCGAGGTCGCCTCGAAGGAGGTCAAGCGCCGCCGCGAGGCGATCGAGGCCTACGAGAAGGCGGGCAGGCAGGACCGCGCCGGCGTCGAGCGCGAGGAGCAGACGGTCCTGGAGGCGTACGTGCCGGCGGGGCTCACGCCGGATGAGGTTGACGCGCTCATCGATGAAGCCGTCGCCGCGACGGGAGCGTCGGGGCCGGGCGACATGGGCAAGGTGATGGGCCGCGTCATGGCGAACGCGAAGGGCCGCGCCGACGGTCGGGTCGTCCAGGACAAGGTCCGCGCGCGCCTCGGGGGCGCCTGAGAAGCCGGCGGGCTTCCCGGGCCGCCGCGCTCCGTCGGTGGCTGCTCAGCGCGAGCCGCGCCCGCGGCGACGCCACACCGGCAGGACGACGGCCGGGATCAGGACCGACAGCGCCGGCCACAACGGCATCCCGGCGGCGGGTCCCGCGCCCGGGCCCGGCGGCGGCCCCTCGGTGGGTGAGCTCGTCTGGGTGGGTGTGGGCGACGGAGTGTGCGTCGGCGGCGGCGAGTGTGTCGGCGGCGGCTTCGGCTTCTGGCCGTTGCTCACCCAGATCGTCACGCCGGTCCCGATGGGCGCGGAGCTCCCGCCGCCCGGATCCTGCTTGAAGACGATCCCCGAGGGCTGGTTCGACGGCGCCAGCTTCACGATGGCCGCGTACTTGGCCTTCGCCAGGATCGACGTCGCCTCGGCCTGGGTCTTGCCGACGACGTTCGGCACCGTTCCGCTCTTGATCGGCGGCCGACCCGCGTGCAGGAAGTCCCGAACGGGCATATGCCTGGTTACCGCCAGCATGTACTGGTGCCAGATGGGCGCGGCCAGGACGCCGCCGAACCCCTCGCCGTAGCGAGGCACGGCGCGCATCGGGCATTCGCACTTCTCGTAGCCCACCCAGACGCCGGCGGTGAGCTGGCGGATGTAGCCCATGAACCAGGCGTCCTGGAAGTCGTCGCCCGTGCCGGTCTTGCCCGCCTCCGGGCGACAGTCGCTGGGACACAGCTGGGCGGCCGTCCCGGTTCCCCCAGAGATCACGCCCTGGAGCATCTGCGTCTCCAGGGAGGCGACCTGCGGCGTGATGGCCTCGGTGCAGCGGGGGCGGGCGCGAAACACCGTGGCGCCGCTCGAGTCGGCGATCCGGGAGATCGAGTACGGCAGGCAGTGCTGGCCGCCGTTGGG
Source organism: Actinomycetota bacterium (assembly GCA_036406615.1). Classification (GTDB taxonomy): domain Bacteria; phylum Actinomycetota; class UBA4738; order UBA4738; family UBA4738; genus DASXAQ01. The sequence goes on from DASXAQ010000020.1 coordinate 38,554, forward strand.
GAGCGTCGAGTACGCGGCGGTCATCTCCAGGGGCGTGACGCCCAGGCCGGTCGTGCCGAGCGTCAACGGGCACACGGGCGTGAGCGGCGTGCGGATGCCCATGGCCCGGGCGGTGTCGGCCACGTTCTGGGGGCCGACCTCGTTGATCACCTGCGCGAACACCGCGTTCACCGAGTCCGCGGTCGCCGCCCACAGCGAGTAGTTCCCGCCGCCCGGTTCGGCGTTGTGCACCGTCCACGTCTCGCCGCCGCCGCAGTTCGGGATCGTCTTCGGCGAGTTCCCGTTGAACACGGAGTCGGGCGAGATGCCTTCGCTGAGCGCGGTTGCCAGCGTGAACGCCTTGAACGCGCTGCCGGCCGTCCGGTGGCCCTGCATCGCCAGGTAGAACTTGTGCTTCGGCCACGCGTAATTGCCGTCGGCCGCGGCGACGATCGCGCCCGTCTGGGGCACGACGCTCACGAGTGCCGCCTGCGGCATGCCCGCCCCGTACAGGTGGCTCTTGATGGCGTTCTCCGCCGCCTCCTGGAAGCGCGGGTTCAGCGTGGTGTAGATCTTCAGCCCGCCCTGGAACAACGCGTGAACTCGGTCCTCATACGTGGCGCCGAATCGCGGATCGGCGAGGAAGCTGTTGACGACGTACTGCACCCACTTCGGCTGCCGGACCACGTTGCGCATCGACGAACGCAGCTTGATGCGCGTCTGGATCGCGTCGTCGTACTGCGACTGCGTGATCCAGTGCAGGTCGAGCATGCGCGCCAGCACGAAGTTGCGCCGGGCCAGCGCGGCCGTGGCGTGGTGGATGGGGTCGAGGTCCGCCGGCGCGTTGATCATCCCCGCCAGTAGCGCGGCCTGCGGCAGCGTGAGCTTGTCGACGCGTTCGCCGAAGTACCACTCGGCGGCCGTCCCGATGCCGTAGACGCCGTTGCCGAGGTACACCTGATTGAGGTAGGCCTCGAGGATCTGGTCCTTGGTGTACTTCTGCTGCAGGCGGATCGCGTCCTGCGCCTCCTTGATCTTTCGCGAGATCGTGACCGCGTTGCCGACTTCGGTGTTCTTCACGAGCTGCTGCGTGATCGTGGACGCGCCCTGGACGACCCCACCGGCTCGCAGGTTGGCGACCAGCGCGCGCACGATCGACGGCACGTCGATCGGCCCGTGCTCGTAGAAGCCGTGGTCCTCGATCGCCAGCACGGCCTGACGCGAGATCTCGTTGACCTGCTTCAGCGGGACGATCTTGCGGTTGTAGGTGAGCCACACGTTCGCCAGCACCGAGCCGTTGGCGGCGTAGAGGGTCGAGCGCGACGGAAGCGTGGGGATGGTGAGCGGCACCGTCGTCTTGCCGAGGAACTTCTGGTCCACCTGTTTCACGGCGTAGCCGGCGCCGCCGATGAACGGCAGCAGCCCCAGCGCGATCAGCCCGGCGGTGAGCGCCATCACCAGCAGGAAGGCGAACGGCCGGACCCCGATCCGGACCGCCCGCGTCCGGCGCAAGCGGGTCCAGCGCTGTCGGGCTGCAGCAAGGCGTGACGAGATGTCCATCGGCGATCAGGCTATCCAGGGAGTTGGCCGGAAGATGGATGAAAGCTTAGCGTCCGTCAGCGCCTTGCGGGCGGTGGGCGGGCGGATTCGCGACCGTACAATCGCCCGGTGATCCCCCCGCGTCGCCCCCCGGTGCGCGCCGCCGTCCTGTTCGCCGCGATCTCGGTCTCGGTCGTCGGCGGCGCCCTCACGTCCGATGCGGCCGCGTCCACGCCGTCGGTGCAGATCGTGCAGGTGCACGGGCAGGTCGACCCCGCGCTGTCGGGCTACGTTCGCGGGTCCGTCGAGGACGCCGAACGAACGGGGTCCACCGTCGTGCTGCAGCTGGACTCGCCGGGCGCGTACGGGGACCTGGCCGTCTCGCTTGCGGACTTCCTTCGCCACGCCACCGTGCCGGTGGTGACGTGGGTGGGTCCGGTGGGGGCGCGGGCCGAAGGCGGCGCCATGTTCCTGGTCTACGGATCGGACCTGGCCGCGATGGCGCCCGGGGCCGGCATCGGGCCGGCGCGTCCGTTCGACCTGGCGACGTCCGCGTCGCGGGAGCCGGCCGCGCAGGTGGCGTCCAACTCGGCGCGGCTCGCCGCCCTGGCTCCCGGCTCGGGGGCGACCGCGAGGGGGGCCCTGCTGAGCGTGGGGCGGGCGCTGCCGGCGGGCCCGGCGCTCGACGCCGGAGCCGTGGCGTTGGTCGCGCCCGACGTCCCCGGGCTCCTTCGACAGCTGGACGGACGAACGGTCCAGACGGCGCGGGGACCGGTGACGCTTGCCACCTTGGGCCGCCCGGGACGCCCCGTCGATGTGTCGTTCCACGAGATCGGCCCATGGCGGCGCGCGCTGCACGCGGTCAGCACGCCCGCGGCCGTGTACGTCCTGTTGCTCCTCGCGCTGTGGGGCATCGCGTTCGAGTTCACGCAGCCCGGCCTGGGGCTCGCCGGGATCGTCGGGGTGCTGTGTCTGGCGCTGGCGGCGTACGGGCTGGCGGTGGTGCCGGTGCACTGGGCGGGCATCGCCCTGATCCTGATCGGCACGGGCCTGCAGGCTGCCGACGTCATGGTCCGGCGCCTGGCGTGGCTGACCGCGATCGGCAGCGCCCTGTTCCTGGCGGGCTCGATCGTGGCCTGGTGGGGAGTGGCGCCGGCCGTCGCGCCTGCCCTGTGGCTCATCGTCCTGGCGACCGTTGCCGGGTTCGTCGTCTTCGGCTTCGGGATGACCGTGGCGCTGAAGGCGCGCGAGCGGATCCGCACCGCCCAGATCGGGCTGGTCGGCCTGGTGGGCGAGGCGCGCAGCGACCTGGATCCGGAGGGCGGCGTGTTCGTCAAGGGGACGCTGTGGCGCGGGCGGTCGTCGAACGGGCGGATCCCGCGCGGGACCCGCGTTCGCGTGCGCGGCGTCGACGGGTTGGTCCTTCGGGTGGAGCCGGATCCCGGCGACGTGCCGAACGGGCCCGACCTGCCGCCGCCAGCGCCCGCCGGCTGACGCGGTCAACGCGGCGGCGGCCCCTGCCGATACCCATCTCGAGGTGCGCGCATGAACGGAGCCCGGGCGATCGTCCTGGTCGTCGACGACGATCCCGACCTGCAGCTGCTGTTGCGCTCGACCCTGCAGACGGAAGGGTACGAAGTCCGCAGCGCGACGGGCGCGCTGTCCGCCATGGACCGCATCCGCGAGGACCGGCCGCAGCTGGTGCTGCTCGACCTCATGATGCCGGAGGTGGACGGCTGGGCCGTGCTGGAGGCGCACGCTCGTGAGTTCGCGGACGAACGGGACGCTCCGAGGTTCATCGTCGTGTCCGCCAAGGCCGCCGACGAGGACCGCGCTCGCGCGGTGGGGCTCGGCGCCGACGACTACGTGACCAAGCCGTTCGACCCTCGGGCGCTCGCGGGCGTCATCCGCGAGGTCCTGGCCAGGACCCGCGAGGAGGCCGAGGCGAACCGTCGGGCGCTGCTCGCCAGGTTGGCGGCCCGAGGCGCCGGGCGCGCCGGGGTCGGTCCGGACCAGGGCGCGCCCGCGGCCGAGGCCTCCTGACCGGGTCCGACGCGGCCCCGATCCCTGCGACCGGGCGGGTCGCACCCCACGGCCGCCGGTGTGTGCCGATTGTGTGAACCTGCCGGGCACCCGAAACGAAATCAATCCCTTGCGCGTCGATCACCGAAGTACCAATCGAGACCGCCCCGAAGGAGGGAAGGGCAGCACCGATGGCCGCCGAATCGTGGGACTACGGGTGGCAGTGGCGAGCGGCGTGCCGCGGCGAGGACGCCCACCTGTTCTTCCCGCCCAGCCACTTCGAGCGCTCCGAGGAGAAGCGCGGCCGCGAGCGCAAGGCCAGGGCCATCTGCGGCGGCTGCCCCGTCAGGGTCGAGTGTCTGGACTACGCGCTGCGCGTGCGCGAGTCGCACGGCGTCTGGGGCGGCCTGAACGAAGCCGAACGGCGAGCGCTGCTGCGAGAGCGCGAGAACCAGCTTCGATCCATCGGGTAGGCCGCGCGAGCCGGCGGGGCGCAGCAGCCGGCCCGGCGTCGCGGCCGGCGATCATCCCCCGCCTCGAAGGACCCGAAGGTCCCCGCGACGCACCGTGACCCCCTGCGCATCCAGGTACTCGAGCAGCGGGACGGCGAACTTCCTGCTGGTGCCGAGCGCCTCGCGGAAGCTCGACACGCTGATCCCCTGTGCCGGACCTTCCGCGACGGCGCGACGCCCCCGATCCACCAGGTCGGGCGTCATCACGATGTCGGCCGAGACGCGCACCAGGCGTCCTTCCGCACACACGGCCGACAGCAGCTCCGGTTCGAAGCCTCGCGCGAACAGCTCGGCCACGGTCGGCGGGGTGGGCTCCGCGGCGGCGACCGTGGCCGTCAACCGATCGGCCTCGGGGTTGCCTTCGGTCGTCGGGCGATGCGACGGCAGGCTCACCGTCGCGCCGGCGCGCGCGATCCGGCCGGTCCGCGCCAGGGAGTCGAAGACCTCGTCGGCCAGTCCCGGATCGGCCAGCAGCGGGTGGACGCGCGCCAGGACCGGGCGCAGGCTCGGCGCGTCGACGCCTGCACGCAGCGGGTGCTCCGCGTGCTGGTCGCGCAGGTGCGCATCGATCTCGCCGCTCACGCGCTCCATGATCGAAGCGGCCGCCACCCACGGCCCGAGTCCCACGAGACGGGCGCCCTCCCCCGAGCTCACGGCCGCATCCACGCCGGTCAGCACCCGCACGTCGGCCGCGCGGACGACGCCGCGCTCCTCGACGAGCAGCGCCGCCAGCGCGCGCCGGTCGGTGGCGGCGCTTCGGGCGGCCAGGAAGTCGGCGTGGCCCGCCTCCCATCGACGAGGGGGTTCCACGTCCAGCACGCGGCCGCCGGCGACGGTCTCGCGCCGGCCGACTTCGCGGAGCACGAACGCGTCGTGCACGTCGAGCACCAGCGGCTTGCTCACCGCGATCCGCGCCAACGCCGTGTCCCGGCCGGGCTCCAACCCGGGTGTTTGCGGCGGGAAGCGGACCCGCGCGTCGCTCTCGGCGGCGCCCACGTGGATCTTGTACGCGCCCCTTGACGTGAGGCGGTGGGCCAGCCCGCGCACCGGCCACAGGACCACGTCGAACGTCGAGGTCGGCCGCCAGCGTCCCGCCTGCACCAGCGCGTCGCCACGGTCCAGGTCCGCCTTCGCCGTGCCCGCCAGGTTCACCGCGACGCGCGAGACGGGGCGCGCGACCTCAAGCGACCGCTTGTGCGTCTGCAGCCCCCGGATACGGGCGCGATGCCCGGACGGCAGGATCTGCGCCTCGTCACCGACCCGCAGCGGTCCGCCCGTGAGCGTGCCGGTGACCACCGTCCCGGCGCCCCGGATCGTGAACGCGCGGTCGATGAACTGCCGCGGGCGACCGTCCGACTCGGGCGGCGGCGCGGCCGCCAGCATGGCGTCCAGGGCCGCGCGGAGCTCGTCCAGCCCCTCGCCGGTGACCGAGGAGCAGGCAACGATATCCACTCCCTGCAAAGCGGTGCCCTGCAGTCGTTCTCGGACCTCCTCGCGCCGCGCTTCCACGGTGGGCGGATCCACCGCGTCGCGCTTCGTGAGCGCGACGACGCCGCCGCGGGCTCCCAGCACGTCGACGATCTCCAGGTGCTCCTCGGACTGCGGCTTCCATCCCTCGTCGGCGGCGACCACGAACAACACCAGCCGCACGGGCCCCACCCCGGCGAGCATGTTGCGGATGAACCGTTCGTGGCCCGGCACGTCCACGAACCCAACCTCGCGGCCGGATGGCAGCGTCATCCACGCGAACCCAAGGTCGATCGTGAGCCCGCGGCGCTTCTCCTCGGCGAAGCGGTCGGGGTCGATGCCGGTGAGCGCAACGATCAAGGAGGACTTGCCGTGGTCCACGTGGCCCGCGGTGGCCACGACGTGAAGCGGCGCGAGGGACGGGTCGCTCACCGCGCGCCGAGCGCGTGTTCGACCGCGCGGGCCAGGCGCGCATCGTCGCCGGGCGCGACCGTTCGAAGGTCGAACGCCACCACGCCGTCGCCGGTTCGGCAGAACACCGCGGGACGGCCGGTTCGAAGTGATGCTGCGGTCTCCTCCGGTCGCTCGGTGGGGACGACGACCAGCACCGACGCCACGGGATGGCCCGGCAGCGCGCCGCCCCCGAACGCACCGTCGCCGCGCTCGACGAACGCGCCGGGAAGGCGTTCGGCGAGCGCGGCCGCGCGGGTTCGAAGTGCGCGCACCGACGCGCCGAGCGCCGACCACAGTGGAATCTCGTCCCTCCGGCCGGACGCGTACAGGCGAAGCGTTGCCTCCAGCGCGGCCAGGGTCATCTTGTCCAGTCGAACCGCGCGCGCGATGGGATGGCGCCGCAGCGTGGCGACCAGGTCGGCACGGCCGGCCACGATGCCGGCCTGCGGGCCGCCCAGGAGCTTGTCGCCGGAGAAGCAGACCAGGTCGGCGCCCTCCCGCAGGGCCTCGCGAACCGAGGGCTCGTCCCGCGGCACGCCCGGGTAGCGCTCGAGCAGTCCGCTGCCGACGTCGAACACCAATGGGATTCCCGCTGCGGCCGTGATCTTCGAGAGTTCTTGTGGCGCAACCGTATTGGTGAAGCCAACGACGCGATAGTTGCTGGGGTGCACCTTCAGGATCAGGCCGGTCTTCGCCGTGACGGCACGGCGGTAGTCGGTGGCGCGGGTTCGATTCGTCGTGCCGACCTCGACCAGCTTGGCTCCGGAAGCGGCCATGATCTCCGGCAGGCGGAACTCGCCGCCGATCTCGATCAGCTCGCCGCGGGAGACCAGCACCTCCCTTCGGGTCGCGAGCGCCGCCAGCGAAAGCAGCAGGCCCGCTGCGTTGTTGTTCACGCAGATCGCGTCCGGCGCGCCGGTGAGCGCACAGACCATCCGCTCGGCGCGCGCGGTGCGCCGGCCGCGCGACCCGGTCGACCGGTCCACCTCCAGGTCGGAGTAGCCGGCCGCCACCCGCGAGACCGCCCGCACGGCGGCGCCGGCCAGCGGTGCGCGGCCGAGACCCGTGTGCAGCAGCACGCCGGTCGCGTTCAGCGCCTCGGAGACCCCCGCCCACTCCCGCGCCGTTCGCTCGACGGCGTTGGCGAGGATCGCGTCGGCCTCCGGCGGCTCCCGGCCGCGCGCGGCCGCCGCTCGGGCCGCCCGAAGCGACTCCGTCAGCGACGCCTTGAGCAGCGGTCGGCCGAAGCGCGCAGTGGCCCGGCGTCCGGCCTCGGAGCGCAACAGCGCATCGACGGACGGCAGCGACCGCCGCCGGTCCGAGGGGACCGGCGTGCGCTTCGACCGCGCCGTTGATTGGACCATGCCGGCCCGAGCATAGCCCCCTGCTCTGTTAGGCTCGGCCTCGGATGGACACGCAGGAACGCCTCGCGTACTCGTCGAGCGCGGACGCCTGGATGCTGCGAGGCGGCGGCATCGATGTCGTCGTCGAGGGAGCCCTCAACACCGAGGAGATGATCCTCAACATCGGGCCGCAGCACCCGTCGACCCACGGCGTGCTCCGCATCGTGCTGGAGCTGGACGGCGAGCGGATCGTGCGGGCCGAGCCGGTGATCGGCTACATGCACCGCGCCGCGGAGAAGCTGGCCGAGTACCGCGACCCCAAGCAGGTCATGGTGCTGATGAACCGCCACGACTGGCTGTCCGCGTTCAACAACGAGCTCGGCTGGGTGCTGGCGTGCGAGCGGCTGATGGAGATCGACGTGCCCGAGCGCGCGCGCTGGATCCGAACCATGGTCGCCGAGTGGAACCGCATCCTGAACCACCTCATGTTCTGCGGCTCGTTCCCGCTGGAGCTCGGCGCGATGACGCCGATGTTCTACGCGTTCCGCGAGCGCGAGATGATCCAGGCGCTGCTCGAGTCGGCGACGGGCGCGCGCATGCACCACTCGTACGCGCGCATCGGCGGCTTGAAGGACGACCTGCCGCGCGGGTTCCTGCAGCAGTCGGCCGAGACGCTGAAGTGGGTGCGGGCCAAGCTCCGCGACTTCGAGACGCTGGTCATGGGCAACGAGATCATCTTCGCCCGCACGCGCAACATCGGGGTGCTTCCGCCAGAGGCGGCGGTGTCCTACGGATGCTCCGGGCCGGTGCTGCAGGCGTCCGGGGTCGCGATGGACGCGCGCAGGGACGAGCCGTACGAGAAGTACGACGAGGTCGAGTTCGACGTGCCGGTCGGCACCGTCGGCGATTCGTACGACCGGCTGTGGGTGCTCGTGCAGCGGATGTGGGAGTCCTGCCGGATCATCGAGCAGTGCATGGACAAGCTGCCGCCCGGGCAGTTCGTCGCGGCGAAGCTCCCCAAGCGCATGAAGATTCCCGAGGGCGAGATCTACGTCCGCACCGAGAACCCGCTCGGGCTGATGGGCTACTACGTGGTGGGCGACGGCGGCGAGTCGCCGTACCGACTCAAGATGCGCACGGCGTCGTTCTCGAACGTCTCGATGATCGCGGCCCTGCTGCCCGGCTCGCTGATGCCGGATCTGATCTCGGTCCTGGGCAGCGTGTTCTTCGTCGTCGGCGACGTCGACTGCTGACGCCCGGCCGGCGAACGGGCTCTTCGAGCCCGGCTACTCCTGCGACTGCGACGCGGCCTTGGCCGCTGCCTTCGCGTCGGCCTTGGCCCTGGCCTTGTCCTGCTTGGCCTGCTTGTCGCCGCCGAGCAGCCACGCGACGAGGATGGGGATGCCGATGATCAGGATCAGGAAGATCGCCGCTTGGATGACCATGCGTCACCGTCCTTTCGGGCTCACATCCTAGCCCTCCGGGAAGCCGGGCGGGAGGGCGTCCGGGTTCACCCCCGCGCCGAGGCATAGGACGGCGAACCCGCCGAGCCCCGCCGGATCGACCAGCAGCCGGGCGGCGTTGCGCTCGGAGTACCGGCGCGCGGCGTCGACGCCCCGGCGCTCCCGCTGGGCCAGGCCCTGCTCGGACAGGGCGGCTCGGTCCCATTCGGCGAACCCGAGCGACCGCAGCAGGTCGCGCTGGGAGACCGGTCCCCACGCCGACAGCCCGCGCGCGCGGGCCCGTACCGCGATCTCGTCGAAATCCACGCCCGCGGTGATGTCCTGCGTGCCGGGGTGCGACAGCACGTCGGCGAGCGCCCGGTGGCGGCGGTACCCGTGGACGGCGTCGCGCGCGTCGGCGCCCGGCGGGGCCGCGTAGTCGACGAGTACCGCGTAGCCGCGCCGAAGCGTCCGCGCGAGCGCATCGACGAACTCCCACGCTCCGGTGGGCACGACGCGCTCCGTCCCGGGCGCGAGCGACTCCCCGGCCAGCCGGACCGCGTCGAGCGACGGCGCGCCCTCGACGAACGTCAGCGCGTCGCCGTCGAGACCGACCAGGACCTCGCGGACTTCGCCGTCGGCCCGGCGCGCCACCCGGTGGAAGGGGAGGTTGTCCAGCAGCTCGTTGGCCAGGACGACGCCCTCGAGCGGCGACAGTTCGGCGAGCGACGCCGCCCACGTGAGCTCGTCGCCCGAGCGACCCTTCGAGGCGGACGCGGCGTCCATCGATCGCTCGATCGCGACGAAGGAGGCCGCGCGGCCAAGCGTGGAGTCCCCCGAAAGCGCGCCGGCGATGGTTCGAAGCAGCGTGGCGTCGCCCGCACCCACGTCGACGACGCGAAACGCCCCGGGGCGCCCGAGCGCGTCCCACGCCGCGGTCGCGAATCCGGCCAGCAGCGTGCCGAACGCCGGCGAAACGTGCGGCGACGTGACGAAGTCTCCCTCGACGCCCGCGGGGTGCGGCGCTCGGCGCGCGTAGTAGCCGCCCTCCGGGTCGTACAGCGCGATCTCCATGAACTCGGCGAAGGAGATCGGCCCCCGCCGCGTGATCTGGTCGAGGATGCGCCGGTGCGCGGGCGTCGTCATCGGGCCATGATGGCCGATGCGGTCGCCGACCGGTCGTCTGGCAAGATGGTCGGATGGACGCTCCGCGCGCCGCGGCGGCGATGGTCGTGGTCCGGGCCGCCGCCGGCGCTGAGACCGGGGGCATCGAGGTGCTGGTCGCCCGGCGTTCGACGCGGAGCCGGTTCGCACCCGGCTACGTCGTGTTCCCCGGCGGCGCCCTCGATCCCGGCGACGACGGCCTGGCCCTCGCATGGTTCGGGGAGCCCGCCCGTCCCTCGCTGTCCTGCGCGCTCCGCGAGCTGGTCGAGGAGGTGGGCCTGTCCGTCGCGGGCTGCTCGGTGGTGGAGGCGCCCGAGCGCCGGCCGCGTGTCGAACCGCCGCTGCCCGACCTGGCCGCGTTCCACGAGATGGCCAGGTGGGTCGCGCCGGAGTTCCTGCCGGTCCGTTTCGACGCGCGGTTCTTCGCGGTCGTGGCGGGGCCGGGGCTGCGCCCGTCGCCCGATGGGGTGGAGATCGACGACGCGTGGTGGGCGCGGCCGGGCGATGTGGTGCGACGGTCGGTGGAGGGGTCCGTCTCGCTGGCATGGCCGACGCTGTGCATGCTGGAGGCGCTTACGGCGTGCCGCACGGTCGACGAAGCGTTGGACCTTCGTGTATCGCAGGTTCCGCCGCCGCTGGAGCGCAGCGCCCCGTGAGCGGCTCGAGCCGTCCGGTCGCGCGCGTCCTGGCGCCGAACCCGGGGCCGATGACCCTGGAGGGGACGAACACGTGGATCGTCGGGCGCGAGCCGGCGCTCGTCATCGATCCGGGGCCGGACGATCGGGGTCACCTTGGGGAGGTCGCCGGCCGCGCTGGGCGCGTGGCCGCCATCCTGCTCACCCACCATCACCCGGACCACGCGCCCGGCGCGGCGGCCCTCGCGTCGATGACCGGCGCGAACGTGATGGCGCTTCGGCCGGTGGCGGGCGAAGGAAGGCTGCGCGACGGGGAAACGATCGAGGCCGGCGGCGTTCGGCTCGCCGTCGTCTCGACGCCGGGGCACACGCAGGACCACGTCACGTTCCACGAGCCGGACCTGCGCGCGCTGTTCACCGGCGATGCGGTCCTGGGCCGAGGCACCAGCGTGATCGACCCGCCCGAAGGCGACCTGTCCGCGTACCTGAGATCGCTCGAGCGCATGGTGGCGCTTCGCCCGAGCGTCCTGTACCCGGGACACGGTCCGGCCGTGTGGTCGGCGATGGACAAGCTGACGGAGTACGTCCGGCACCGTCAGGAGCGCGAGCGGCAGGTGCTGGAAGGCTTGGAAGGCGGCGCGCGCACGCCGGGCGAACTCGTGCCCGCCATCTACGCCGACTATCCGGCCGAGCTGCATCCGCTCGCGGAGCGCTCGGTGCTCGCCCACCTGCTGAAGCTCGAACGCGAGGGCCGGGCTGCCAGGGTCGGCAAGCCTTCCGACGACCGGTTCGAGGTGTCGACGCCGCGCGCGTGCGCGCGATGCGGACGCCCCGCGCCGCCGCGCGCGACGCTGTGCGGCCGGTGCAGCCTGGCTGTGCTTCAAGAGGCGCCGGGCGCGGGCGAGGCGACGACGTAGCGTCCGTCCATCCATCGGACCATCCCGCGCGTTCGAAGGGCTCCCAGCGCCCGGTTCACGCTCTCCCTGGTCGCCCCGGCCATCGCCGCCAGCAGGTCCTGGCGGATGGGGAGTTCGACGCGAACCCATGCGCCGCCGGCGGCGGTGCCGTGGACCCGCGTGCCGTGGTCGCGGGCGAGGTCGCGGAGCGCGGCCAGCACGCGATCGGCGACGGGCAGCGTGAGCGCCGCCGCGAGGCGGCGTTCGGCATCGAGCAGTCGTTCGTGCAGGCGCTCCGCCAGCCACGCCGCGGTCTCGATGTCGGACGCGGCCGCTCCCGCCAGTCGCCCGGGCGACATGAGCGCCACCGCGGCGTCCACGACCGCGCAGACCTCGGGCCGGGCTGGGCGGGCGAACCCCCCGTCGGCCGGCCATTCGAATCCGAGCGGCGCGCCGGCCGGGTCGACGCGCCCAGGCGGGAGCGCCGCCTCCAGGCCGAACAGCTTCCCGGGGCCGAGCACCGCGGTGACGGCGCGGCATCCCGAGGCCGCGGGCCAGGACAGGGCGATCGCTCCCGACGCCACGACGCCGGCCACCGGATCGCGGGAGATCCTCGGCGCGGGGCCCGCCGGGATCCGAACGACCCTGGCCCCGATCAGCTCCCGGACGCGGGCAGACGGGAGCGAGCGGGGATCAAGGGGGAGCGAGCGCTCGAGGCTCGAACGCCGGCTCGTGGGCCGTCCTCCTCCGGGGAGGCGGGCAGTCTAGCGCGCCCTGCCGACCGTCGGGGGCGGCTCGTATCATCGGCGCTGTTCATGAGGGCCGAGACCGACGTTCGCGTCGACGAGGGCGACTCGAGACACTCGGTGGCCGTGCTGGGGGCCGTCCGCGACGACATCCGCCAGACGCTTCGCGTCGCCTGGATCGACCCATCGATCGAGGCCGTCGCCGCCGCATCTCCGGTCTTCTTCACCGCCGCGTGGTCGGCGATCCGTCCCAACGTCGGCCGGAGCTTCCTTCGCCTGTCGCGGGCCCTGCGGTCGCTGGCCGCCGAGTCGGTCCGCGCGTCGATGGACCCGCCCGACCTGCGCAAGTCGCTGGAGCGGCGCGTGTCGCAGGAAGAGATCCGGCGCCTCGGCGAGGCCGCGCGCGCCGGGCAGGCCTCGGCGGCGAAGGTCCTGATCGTCGTGACCGCGCTGCTGCGCGCCGCCCGCCGGGAGCCGACGGCGGGGACGGGGCAGGAGGAGCCGTCGCTTCGCCGTGGCATCCCCGACTGGCAGCGGTGGATGTCGATCGAACAGGAGGCCGAGCGATCGCGGCCGGTGCTTGAGCGTGCGGCGCGCCGGCTCGGCTCGCCCGAGGCCCCGGGCGCGTTGCGACTGTTCGCGCGCTGGCCCGAAGCGTTGGCGCCGCTGTGGAAAGGCATGGAGCCGAATCTGCAGTCCGACGCGTGGACGGCGTCATCCACGAAGCTTCGCCGGACGGTGCGCGCCGGGCTGGCGTCGCTGCCGCACCCGATCGACCTGCAGTGGCCCGCGCTGTACGAGCGCGGGCTCACCGATGCCGACCGCCGGCGACTGGCGGAGCTGGTGGCGAGCCACGAGCGGGCGAGCCCGAGCCACACGCTCGCGGCCGCGTTCGCGTGGCTGTCGTTCGGCGCGCCCGAGGTCGGCCTGGAGAGCTGATGCTCGCCGAGTTCACGGCGGCCGACGCGCCCGACGACGTCGTGGGCAGCGCCGAGTGGGACGGCCCCGGCGTCCGGATCGACGCCGAGGACGCGTCGGTTCGCATGGCCATCGAACGCATCTTCGCCCCCACGTCCGTGCTGGTGGACGACCCGTCGCTGCGCTCGTTCGGGACGGCCGGGCCGCAGCTGCTCATGCCCGGATCGCTTCGGTGGTTCCTGGCCGCCGCCGAGTCCCGGGCGCCGGGGGAGGGACTGGCGGCGCGGCTCGTTCCCCAGACGGGACGCACGCTCGGCTGGGATCCCGCCGGCGCGTACCGGACGTTCGGTTCGGCCGTGGAACGCCGCGAGCGGGGCGCGGCGAAGGAGCGGCCCGGCGCGCCCCAGGGCGCTCAGGCGTAGCGCGCGGGATCCAGCACCTCGTCCAGCTCCGCGGCCGGCGCGATGCCCTCGGCCTCCGCGACCGCGCGAACGGTTCGCCCGGACCGGAACGCTTCGACCGCCACCTCCGCCGCGCGCTCGTAGCCGACCAGCGGGCGAAGCGCCGTCGCGAGCCCGAGCGACGCCCAGGCGAACTCGCGGCACCGTTCGGCGTCGGCTTCGATCCCGCGGACGCAGCGGTGCTCGAGCGTCTCGGCCGCGCGCTGCAGCAGGTGCTCGCACTCCAGCAGCTCGTCGGCGATCAGCGGCGTCATGACGGTCATGTCCAGCTGGCCGGCCGACACCGCCAGGGCGACGGCGTGCTCCGCGCCGGATACCCGCATGCACACCATGTTCGCCATCTCGCAGATCGACGGGTTCACCTTGCCGGGCATGATCGAGGACCCGGGCTGCACCTCGGGCAGGCGGATCTCGGCCAGGCCGGTTCGCGGCCCCATCGCCATCATCCGGAGGTCGTCGCAGACCTGGCCGACCGCGAGCGCCACGCCCTTCATCGCGGCGGCGAACTCGCCGAGGTCCCCGTGGTTTCGAACGATCTCCACCAGGTCGTCTGCGCCGAAGAGCTCCAGGCCGGTGACGCCGGGCAGTTCCTCCAGGACGGCGTCGCGATACCCGGGCGGCGCGCCGAAGCCGGTCCCGAGCGCCGTGCCGCCGATCGGCAGCCTGGCGACGCGTTCGCGGGCGGTCTGCTCCAGCCGGTCGGTGGCCCGCGCGACCATCGCGGCGTACGCGCGGAACTCGCGACCTACGGTGACCGGCACCGCGTCCTGCAGGTGCGTCCGCCCCGACGTCACGATGTCCGCGAAGGCGTCGCCCCTGGCCTGCAGCGACCCGGCGAGCGTCCGCAGCGCGCCGATCACCGGCTCTGACGCGCGAACGACGGCGATCCGCGTGGCGGTCGGGAACACGTCGTTCGAGGACTGGCCCATGTTCACGTGGTCGTTCGGATGGACGCGGTCGTACGAGCCCAGGCTTCCGCCGAGCCGCTCGTTGGCGCGATTCGCCAGCACCTCGTTGACGTTCATGTGGGTCGACGTGCCGGCGCCGGCCTGGTACGGGTCGACCAGGAACTGGTCGGCCAGCGCTCCGTCCAGGACCTCGTGGCCGGCGCGTTCGATGGCGGCGGCCACGTCCTGCGACAGGGCGCCGATGCGCGCGTTGGCGCGCGCGGCAGCGACCTTCACCTCCACCAACGCCCGGATGATCTCCGGCCGCGGTCGACGGCCGCTGATGCGGAAGTTCTCGACCGCCCGGACGGTCTCGGCGCCGTAGTACGCGTCCGACGGCACCTGCACCTCGCCCAGGGCGTCGTGTTCGATCCGATGCTGCGCTCCCATGTCGCTCCTCCTGTTCTCGCAGGTCCAGCGTACGGCCGGTGGTGTCGTCGATGCGCAGTAGCATGCGGCCGATGAGCGCCGAACCCTTCCCGTCGTTCTTCGTCCCGGACGAACGGCAGGCCGCGGTGCTGGCTCACCGGTCCGGTCCGATGGTGGTGACCGGCGCGGCCGGGACGGGCAAGACCGCGATCCTCGTCGAACGCCTTGCCGCCCTCATCGAGGCGGGCGCGGACCCGGAGCGAACGGTCCTGATCGTGCGGACGGGCCGGGCGAGCCGGTCGCTGCGTGCCACGCTGCTCGGCCGCCTGGGCCGGTCGCTCGCGGGGTTGCGGGTCACGACGGTGCACGGCATGGCCAACGACGTGCTCGGGCGGCGGTTCGAGGCGCTGGGATTCGACCGCGCGCCGGACGTGCTGAACGCCGGCGACCAGTTCGCGCGCGTGAGCGCCATGCTCGCGCAGGACGACGCCTCCCGCTGGCCGGCGTTCGGTCCGATGGTGAAGCTGCGCGGCTTCGCCGATGTCGTCCGGCAGTTCCTGTTGCGCGCGCAGGAACGGCTGGTGGCGCCGCACGAGGTGGCCGAACGGGCATCGGCGTCGGGCCTGCAGGGGTGGGCGGAGCTCGCCGCCTTCTACCAGCGGTACCTGGACGAGCTCGCGCGCCACGCGCTCGTCGACTACGCCGGGTTGGTGGTTCGCGCCGGGGAGGCGTCGGCCGAAGCCGAGCCCATCTTCGATCACCTGATGGTGGACGACTACCAGGAGGCGACGCCGGCGGCCGAGCGGCTGCTGATCGAGCTGCGCCCCGCGAGCCTGGTGGTGGCCGGCGACCGTGCGTCCCATGTGTTCTCGTTCCAGGGCACGACCGACGCGCCGCTCGAGCGGTTCGAGCGTCGGTTCAGCGGCGCGCACGCGGTAGAGCTCGAGGTGCCGCACCGGTTCGCACGCGGCGGGCCGGTCGCGCGGGCGTGGACCGCCGCGCACACGTCGGAGGAGCAGTCCGCCATCGCGCGAGAGCTTCGGCGCGTGCACGTGCAGGAGCACGTCGCATGGGAGGACATGGCGGTCGTCGTGCGCCGCCACGGTGACCACCTGGGCGGCCTGCTGCGGGCGCTCGACGACGCCGGCGTGCCGCGCGCCACGCCCGACCGGACGCTGTCGCTCGTGGCCGAGCCGGCAGCGTTCCCGTACGTGCTGGCGCTTCGCTGGCTGGCGCGGCCCGAGGAACGCAACGGCCTGGTCGAGGCCCTCCTGACCTCGGACCTGGCCCGCCTGTCGCCGGCGGCCGCGCGTGGGCTGGTGCGTGCGGCGGTCGCCGCCGGCGGCGAGCCCGCGGACGCGTTGTCGGGCGACGGGGGCCTGTCCGATGCCGAGGCGCGGGCGCTCGACGGACTGCGTGCCGCGCTGGATCACGCCGCCGGGGTGGCCGACCGCTCGGCGCTGGACGCGTTCGCGACGCTGTGGCGCGAGCTTCCGTCGTCGCGCCGGCTGGTCGAATCGGGCACGACGCAGGCGGGGCGGCGCGACCTGGACGCGGTGGTCGCGCTGTCGGAGGCCATCGCCCGCGCGGCGGAACGCGGGGAGCTGCCCGCGGCGGCCTTCCTCGACCTGCTGGAGGCCGGCGACCGCGGGCCGGGCCTCGATCTCGGGTTCGACGACACCGGGCCCGGCGTGCGGGTGCTGACGGCCCACGGCACGGCCGGCGACGAGTTCGACACGGTCGTGATCGCCGACGCCGTCGAGGGCAACTTCCCGTCGGTGTCGCGATCCGAGCCGATGTTCGACCTCGCGTTGCTCGAACGGCCGGTGTCGCAGTCCGAACGCAACCGACTTCGGCTGGAGGATGAACGCCGGCTCTTCACCCTGATCCTGCGGCGAGCGCGTCGCAGCGTGCTGATCACGGCCGGGGACCCCCACGGCGTCGAGACGAACCTGTCCATCCGCTCGCGGTTCGTGGCCGAACAGGGACTGGCGTGGACGCCGGCGCCGTCCGCGCCGTATCCCGATCCGCTGACCGTCGCCGAGGCGCACGCGACGTGGCGCCACGTGCTGGCCGATCCCGCGGCGTCGCCGGCCGATCGCCTGGCCGCGCTCGGCGGCATCCAGGCGCTCGGCGTCGATCCGGCGTCGTGGTGGTACCAGCGCGACTGGACGGGCGACGACCGCCCGCTGCACGAGGAATTGCGCGTGTCGCACTCACGGCTGGAGAAGCTGGAGAACTGCAACCTCCAGTACGTGCTGGGACAGGAGATCGGGCTCGAGGGCCGCGCGGGCTACCACGCGTGGGTGGGCAGCCTGGTGCACGAGCTGATCGACGAATGCGACCGGGGCACGATCGAACGCTCGGAGGCCGCGCTGATCGCGGAGGCCGAACGCCGGTGGCGCCGCGAGCCCTTCCCGTCGCTCGCCGTGTCGGAGGCGTTTCGCCGTCTGGTCACCGAGGTGGCGCTCCCCGCGTGGGTCCGCGAGTACGGGCAGGCGCCGGCGCTGGCGCACGAGCTCCGGTTCGAGTTCGCGTTTGACGGCGCCCTCGTGGTCGGCGTGATCGACCGCATCGGCGGCGTCAGCCCCGTGGGGACCCAGATCACCGACTACAAGACGGGGAAGTCGCGAAACGCCGCGCCGGCCGGGGAGAACCTGCAGCTGGGGATCTACTACCTGGCCGTCCAGCGCGACGAGGATCTCAAGGCCTTCCGGCCGGTGCGCTGCGTCGAGCTGGCGTTCCTTCGCGATCAGGAGCGCGACGGTTCCGTCGCGCGGACCGTGCGCGCGTTCACCGGGGCCCGCGAGGAGGAGTTCGAGTCGGCGATGGCCGCCCGCCTCGCCGGCCTGATCGACCGGCTGCGCGAGCTGCAGCGAACGGAGAACTACCGGCCGAACCCCGCCGCGGCGTGCCGCTTCTGCGACTTCAAGACGCTGTGCCCGCTGTGGCCGGAGGGCCGGCCGCTGTTCCCGGAGCCACGGGCGTCGTTGCCGTTGGTGGAGGTCGCGACGTGACGGCCGCCGGCATCCCGCGCGAGGTCGTCGAGGCCATGGGCGCCGAGCCCACGCCCGAGCAGTGGCGGGCGATCTCGATGCCGCTGGAGCCCTACGTGATCGTGGCCGGCGCCGGTTCGGGCAAGACCTCGGTGATGGCGGCCCGCGTCGTCTACCTGGCGCTGGTGGCGCTCGGCCGGATCGACGCGGGGCACCCGGGCGTGCTGCCCGGCAACGTCCTGTGCCTGACGTTCACGAACAAGGCGACCGAGCACCTGACGCAGCGGGTCCGCCGCGCCCTGCTGGCGGTGGAGCTCGCGGAAGGCGAGGAGCCGACGGTCCTCAACTACCACTCGTTCGCGGCGCAGGTGCTCGAGCGCCACGGGCTGCTCGCCGGCATCGAGCCGGGCCAGCGCGTGCTCACCCAGGCGCAGCGCGTGGAGCTGTGCGGGCGCGTGCTCGATGAGGTGGAGTTCCGCAAGGTCAAGGCCGAATGGCAGCCCTCGCTCGTGACGAAGATCCTGTCGCTGGCCGACCAGGCGGCCAACCACCGCGTCACGGCCGACGAGATCCTGGCGTTCAACGCCGAACGCATCCAGGAGCTGCGCCGGCTGAAGGGCACGCGGACGCTGGAGGCCGCCGAGCAGCGGCTGGAGCTGGCCGGGGCGGTTCGGAGGTTCCAGGAGCTCAAGCGCGAGCTCGGCGTGATCGACTTCGGCGACCAGATCACCCTGGCTCTGGACATCGTGACGCGGTTCCCGCAGGTCGGCGCCGACTACCGCGTGCGGTACCAGTCGGCCGTGCTGGACGAATACCAGGACACGAACGTCGCACAGGCGGCGCTGCTGCACGCGCTGTTCGCCGACGGGTTCCCGCTGACCGCGGTCGGCGATCCCGATCAGAACATCTACGCGTGGCGCGGAGCGAGCCTGTTCAACCTGATGGAGTTCCGCCGCCAGTTCGCCGCGCCGGGCGGCGCCGAGGCGCAGCAGCTGCCGCTGTACACGAACTTCCGGTCGGGCGCGCGGATCCTGGCCGCGGCCGACCGCGTGATCGCGCCGCTCCCGGCGGCGCAGCGGCCCGACCCCGACAAGCAGCTGCAGCCCTGGCCGTCGAACGGGCTCGGCTCCGTCGAGCTGGCGATGCTCGGCGACGAGTGGGCCGAGGCCGAGTGGATCGCCGAGCGCATCCTCGGGCTCCGCTCGCGTGTGCCGGCGCTCGCCTGGTCCGACGTCGCGGTCCTGTGCCGCAAGAGCAGGCTGTTCGCTCCGCTGCAGGAGGCCTTCGCCGAGCGCGGCATCCCGGTCGAGGTGGTCGGGCTCGCGGGCCTTCTGAACCAGCCCGAGGTCGTCGAGGTGCTGGCGTATGCGCGCGCGGTGGCGGACCCGACCGACGGCGTCAGCCTGGCGCGCATCCTGATGGGTCCCCGCTACCGGGTCGGGTTCAAGGACCTGGCGCGCGTCGGCGGCTGGGCGAAGCACCGCAACACCGCCCTGCGCGACGAGGACGCGGACGAGGACACGCCGGCGTTCCTGTTCGCCGAGGCCATCGAGCACCTCGATCAGGTGGAGCGCCTGAGCGAGGAGGGGCGGGCGCGCCTGGAGGAGCTTCGCGACGAGCTGGTCGCGCTTCGCCTGGAGGCGCGAAAGACCGTGGGGGAGTTCCTTGCCGAGGTCATCCGCCGCACCGGCCTGCTGGCGGAGCTGGACGCGAGCGTCGACCGCGCGTGGGCCGCGGCGGCAAAGCGGAACCTGGCGGCATTCCTGGACGAGGTCCACGCGTTCTCCCCGGTCGAGGGCGAGCTCACGCTGAAGGCCTTCCTGGACTACGTCGACGTGGTGCGCGCCGGCGAGCGACAGGAGTGGTCGCCCGTGCAGCCGAGCGGCGACGACTCCGTCAAGGTCATGACGATCCATCAGGCGAAGGGGCTCGAATTCCCCGCGGTGTTCGTCCCCGGGCTCGCGAACGGGCTGCTCCCCGACGCGAAGGTCCAGCAGAACCCGGCGGAGAAGGGCGACTCGCTCGACTTCGACCTGCGCGGCGACCGGGAGATGCTGCCGAAGTTCCAGGGCGTGCTGCGGTCGTTCTGGCAGGACCTGCGCGACCAGGCCATGATCGAGGAGCGGCGCACCCTGTACGTGGCGCTCACGCGGGCGAAGCAGTGGCTGTTCGTGAGCGGCGCGCACTGGTACGGCGACGACACGCAGAAGCCGAAGCCGCAGAGCCGCTTCATGGACGAGCTGTCGACATGGGCGGCCGAGACGCCAGACGTGGTCGTGGACCCGGGGCCCGACGTTCCCGAGGAGAACCCGCTGGCGGGGTTCCGAAACCGGTTCGTCCGCGATTGGCCGGGTCCGGCGCGCCGCGACGAACCGGACGATCTGTTTGCGCAGGGCTGGCGCCGGGTGGCGGTCGACGCGGCGCGGTCGCCGGCCACGGTCGGCGCGCTCGCCGCGGCCCTGCCGGCCGGCGAACGCGCCGCGTTCGAAGCCTCGTCGGCGGATCGCCGCACCGTCGCCATCAACCTGGTGGAGCGCGAGTCGGACGCGGCCGGCGCCGACGGCGCGCTGGCGGGCTTCGGGCCGGCCGGCCCCACAGGGCCCACCGGTACCGGCGGCCCCGCCGGGGCGCCCGGCGGGGGGCGCGGCGGTCCCTCGAGCGTGTCGGTCGGCGGGCTCATCGACTACGCGCGATGCCCGAAGCGCTTCTACTGGAGTGCGATCCGACCGCTCCCGCGCTTCAGCGGCCCGAGCGCCAGGATCGGTACGCGGATCCACGCGTGGATCGAACGTCGCGCCGGCGGGCAGGCGACCCTGTTCGAGCTCGAGGAGCGCCCCGACCTGACCCAGGAGGAGCTGGCGGGGGAGCCGGGACGGCTCGAACGCCTGCAGCAGGCGTTCCTGGAGAGCCGGTTCGCCGACGCCCCGCCGCTGTACGCGGAGCGGCCGTTCCTGCTCTCGCTCGAGGGTTACACGGTCGCCGGACGCATCGACGCGATCTTCGGGACGCCCGAGGGTCCCTGGGAGGTCGTCGACTACAAGACGGGACGAAAGCCCGCCGCCGACGACCCGCTGGCGGGCCTGCAGCTGGACGTCTACGCGCTCGCCTGCACGGAGGTATGGGGCAAGCGGCCCGAGGATCTCTCGCTCATCTACTTCTACCTGTCCACGGGCGAAGAGGACGTCCGGCCCGCGGACGATCCCGCCGCCGTCCGGGCTCGCGTGCTGGAGGCGCTGCGAGGCATCGCGCGCGGACGCTTCGACCCGCAGCCCGGCGACCAGTGTCGCTGGTGCGACTTCCTGTCGTTCTGCGACGCGGGACGCGCCCACGTGGGCGCCGACTGATCAGCGCCTGCGCACGCGTTGGCGCCGACTGTCAGCGCCGGCGCAGCAGCCGGTCGTAGTCGGTGTCCTCGACGACGCCCACCAGCCGGCCCCCGTCGATCACCACCACCACGGTGCCGCCCGATTCGGACAGGCGCTGCATGACCGAGGACATCGGGTCGTCCGGCCCGGCGACGACGGCCGCGTCGGGCCGCACCATCGCCTCGCGGACCGGGCGCTCGGGCGTGGCATCGCCGGCGGTCGTCAAGGAGACGAAGCCGATCAGGCTTCCGTGCTCCATCACGGGGAACGCCTCGCGCTCGTGTCCGATCAGGAAGCGCTCGAGTGCCTCGCCGACCGTCATGTCGCCGGGGACGGCCGGCGGCGGAGGCGACATCAGCTCGCGGACCTGGGTGGTCTCGAGCACACGCCGGCGACGTCCGTCGCGGATCGCCCCGGCGGCAGCCTGGAAGATCATGAACCCGATCAGGCCGCTCCAGAGCCAGTCGTAGTTCTGCCGCAGGCCCGCCTCGACGATCGCCAGCGCGATCAGCGCCAGCCCGAAACCCTGTCCGATACGGGCGGAGATGGTGGTCGCCGTCCCGAGGCTCCCGGTCAGCTTCCACAGGCCGGAGCGCACCAGCCGGCCGCCGTCCAGCGGGAACGCGGGCAGAACGTTGAAGACCGCCAGGGCCAGGTTCAGCCGCCCGAGGTAGTCGAACGTGACGTCGATGGGACCCGGCAACGCGCCCGATCCGTGCAGCAGGAGGAACGCGCCGCCGATGACCGCGCTCGCGATCGGTCCCACGACCGTGGTGAGGAACTCGTCGCCCGGGCCGCGGTCATCCATGCGCGCATACGTGGCCCCGCCGAACATGTACAGAACGATCCCGAGCACCTCGATCCCGCGCAGGCGCGACATGCCGGCGTGCGCGAGCTCGTGGCCCAGGATCGAGGCGAAGAACAGGACGGCCGCCAGGACGGCCAGGGCCACCGCGCTGCCGGCGCCGATGCCGGGGAAGCGCGTGGGATCGGCGTAGACCACCCACAGGTTGCTGGTGAACAGCAGGGCGATGATCGCGAACGACGGGTCCACGTGGACGTCGATGCTCCCGATATGACCGATCCGCCACCCCACCCCCTGCATGGTGACCGAGGCTACCGCAGGGTCAGGCGCGGTTCTGCACGAACTGCCAGCCGAACCGGCCCTTGATGCACAGGTGGCCGCTGGTGACGTCGTGGTCCATCGGCGAGCCGACCTTGACGATGTCACCGTCCTGCACGTGCAGCTCCAGCGTGCAGCCCACGCCGCAGTACGGGCAGATCGTGTCGGTCACCGTCTGCTTCGACTCGTCCCACGTTCCGTCCTCGCGCATCTCGTGCTCGGACCGGAACATCAGCGCGCCGGTGGGGCACACGCCGATGCAGTTACCGCAGTAGACGCACGCCGAGTCCGGCAGCGGCACCGCGTACTCGGTCGAGATGCGAGCGTCGAACCCGCGACCGGCCACCGCGATCGCGAACGTGTTCTGCGCATCGACGCCGCACGCCTCGACGCACTTGTAGCAGAGGATGCACCGCGAGTAGTCGCGCACGTACAGGTCGTTGTCGACCTTGACCGGCTGGTGCACGGTCTCGGCGGCGGCGCCGTCCGGGGCGTGGTGGTGGCCGGGCCCCCGCGCGTCGCGCTCGCCGCCGGCCGCGGGCTCGGCCGGCCGGCCGTAGCGCCCCGCGTCGGCCGCGTACTCGCCGATCCACCGCCGGACGTCGTCGCCCGCCAGCGACAGGTCAACCGACGAGGCCAGAAACTCCAGCACCATCCGTCGGCTGTGCTTCACCCGCTCCGAGTCCGTCGAAACCTTCATACCCGCTTCGGCGGGCCGCGAGCACGCCGGTACGAGCGCGCGCGACCCCTCGACCTCGACGACGCAGACCCGGCAGACGTTCACCGGCGTCAGGTTCTCGAGGTAGCACAGCGTCGGCGTGTCGATCCCCTGGGTCCGGCACGCCTCCAGGATCGTCGTGCCCTCCGGAACGCGAACGCTTCGCCCGTCGATCTCCACGTCCACCAGGCGCTTCGGCGGCGCCATCATCACGCGGCTCATCGCGATCCCGCCCCGTCGAACAGGCGCAGCTTGGCGATCGCCGACTGCACGGCGCCGGCGGCCGTCTGGCCCAGGCCGCAGATCGACGCGTCGCGCATCACCTGGGCGATCTCGTCGATGAGCGCCAGGTCGGCGCCGGTGCCGCCGTTCGATCGTCCATCGGCGAGGCGCCGAAGCGCCTCCTCCTGCCGGACGGTGCCGACGCGGCACGGGACGCACTGCCCGCAGGATTCGTCGCGGAAGAACGCCGCGATCCGCAGCACGATGTCGACCAGGTCGACCGTGTCGTCGAACGCCATCACGACGCCGGATCCCAGCGAGACGCCGGCCGCGCGCGCGTCCTCGAACGTCAGTCGCAGGTCCAGGTCGTCCGGCGTGACGAACGCACCGGCCGCGCCGCCCAGCAGGATGGCCTGCAGCGCACGGCCTTCGCGCACACCCCCCGCCTGGTCCAGCAGCTCGCGAAGCGTCGTGCCGAACTCGATCTCGTACAGGCCCGGCCGCTCGACGCATCCGCTCAGGCAGAACAGGCGCGTGCCGGTGGAGTCCGGCGTGCCGATCCGCGCGAACGCCGGTCCCCCGATGCGAAGGATCTCCAGCACGTTCAGCAGCGTCTCGACGTTGTTGATGCCGGTCGGCTTGCCGAACACGCCGTGCGTGACGGGGAACGGCGGCTTGTTGCGAGGCTCGGCGCGCTTGCCCTCGATCGAGTTGAAGAGCGCCGTCTCCTCGCCGGCGATGTACGCGCCGGCGCCGCGGCGAAGCTCGATGTCGAACGCGAACCCCTCGCCCATGACGTTGGCACCCAGGAACCCGCGCGCGCGGCATTGCTCGATCGCGTTTCGCAGCCGCTCGTGCGCCAGGGGATACTCGCCGCGGATGTAGAGGTAGCCGGCCTCGCTGCCGGTGGCGTAGCCGGCGATCGTGAGCGCCTCGACGACCGCGAAGGGGTCTGCCTCCATCACGACCCGGTCCTTGAACGTGCCGGGCTCGGACTCGTCCGCGTTGCACACGAAGAAGTGGGGACGGACCGGTTGCTTCGCGACCGCCTCCCACTTCACGCCGGTGGGGAACGCGGCGCCACCGCGCCCGAGCAGGTTGGCGTCCTTCACCTCGCGGATGACGCCCTCGGGCCCGAGCGCCACGGCGGTCCGCAGCGCTTCGTACCCGCCGTGCGACCGGTAGGAATCGAGCGAGGTCGGATCCGCCTTGCCGACCCGCGTGAGGAGTGGGCCTGCCGAGCCGCCGCGCTGCATCGAGGCGGAAAGTCGCGTCTCACTGCGCCAATAGGGAGCGTCGTCTTCCGATGGGTCGCCGAGCCCGGCCTCTCGCACGAGGTCCGCGATCCGGGCGACGCCCACAGAGACGTCATGGCCGGCAAGCGACCCGTTCTGCACGAGCGCGGCCGGCGCCGCTTCGCACATGCCGAGACACGGGCTGCGGAGCCACGTCGCGCCGTCCCTGTCGGATCCGGGCGGACCGAACTCGCGTTCCAGGCTGGCGCACAGATCTTCGGCGCCGTTCACCCGGCAGGCGATGTCGTCGCACACGTGCACGACGGTCTTCGGCCGCGGCTCGGTCGAGAACAGCGCGTAGAAGCTCGCCACGCCGTACGCCTCGGCCGGCGGGATCGTCAGGCGCTGCGCGACGTAGCCGAGCGCGCCCTCGCTGATCCATCCCACACGCGACTGGACCGCGTGCAGGACCGGGAGCAGCAGGTGGCGCTGCTCCCGCGCGGCCCGGCCGCCGCGGGCGATGTGTCCGTCGAGTTCGGTGCGCGAGCCGCCGACCCAACCGCTCTCGGGCTGCCCCAGGATGCCGTCGACGGCCGCGCGCTCCTCGTCGGTCGCCGACGCGGGCAGGAGGTGCAGGTCCATCCGACTAGTCGGCCCCCGCGCCGGCGGGCACCGTCGCGTCCTCGGCCGGCTGCCCGTTGGCGGCCGGCGCGTCGAGCTTGTCGATGCGAATGGCCGTCGCCTTGAACTCCGCCGTGCCCGATTTCGGGTCGGTCGCGTCGATCGTGAGCAGGTTCGTGGCGACGTCGTCGGGGAAGTGCAGCGTCATGAACGCCAGGCCGGGCCGCAGTCCCGTGTCGATCCGCACCGGCGCGACGACCGTGCCGCGCCGCGAGGTCACGCGCACCCGCTCGCCGGGCTGCAGGCCGTGGCGTTCGGCGTCCTCGGGCGACACGTCCAGGGTCTCGCCGCGGCGCATCGGCGAGGAGAACCCACCGCTCTGCACGCCCGTGTTGTACGAATCGAGCCGGCGCCCCGTCGTGAGCCGGATCGGGTACTCGTCGGTGAGCTCGTCGACCGGGGGGTCGTGGTGCACGACGCTGATCGGGGCCAGCGGGCCCTGTTCGTCTCCGTCGAGCCACAGCCGGCCATGCAGGAACTGCGCGCCCGGGTCGTTTTCATCGAAGCACGGCCACTGGATGCCGTTCAGCTCCTCCAGCCGCGCGTAGCTCATCCCGGCGTGCATCGGCGAGAGCGACCGGCATTCGTCCCACACCTGTTCCGCGGTTGGGTCGCCCCAGTCGTGGCCCAGGCGGCGGGCGATCTCGCCCATGATCCAGATGTCGTCGCGGGCGTTGCCCGGCGGGTCCATCGCCTTGCGCACGCGCTGGACCCGGCGCTCGCTGGACGTCACGGTGCCCTCCGCCTCGCACCACGTCGCAGATGCCGGCAGGACGACGTCGGCGATCTCCGCCGTCTTGGTCAGGAAGATATCCTGCACGACCAGGTGCTCCAGGCCCAGGAGCAGCTTCATCGCGCGGTGCTGGTCGGCCTCCGACTGCGCGGGGTTCTCGCCGACCACGTAGGCGGTCGTGAGCTCGCCACGCTCCATGGCCTCGAACATCTCCGACAGGTGCCACCCGTAATCGGCACGAATGGGTGTGCCCCAGGCCTTTTCGAACTTGGCCCGGGCTTCGGCGTCCTTCTCGACGTCCTGGAACCCGGGGAGCTTGTTCGGGATCGCCCCCATGTCCCCGCCGCCCTGAACGTTGTTCTGGCCGCGCAGCGGCTGCAGCCCGCTGCCGTAGCGGCCGATGTGGCCCGTCAGCAGGGACAGGTTGATCAGCGCGAGCACGTTGTCGACCGCGTTGTGATGCTCGGTGATGCCGAGCGTCCAGCACAGCTGCGCGCGGTCCGCCCTGGCGAACGCGTGCGCCAGCTCCCGGATGGCCTCGGCCGGCACCCCGGTCGTGCGCTCCGCGTACTCCAGCGTGTAGGGCTGCACGGCATCGCGGTACTCGTCGAAGCCGGTGGTCGCGTGGTCCACGAACGCCTGGTTCACCAGGCCCGCAGCGATGATCTCGCGCCCGACCGCATTGGCCAGGGCGACGTCCGAGCCCACGTCCAGGCCGAGCCACAGGTCGGCCCACTGCGCCGACGACGTCCGGCGCGGATCGACCGAGTACAGGCGGGCGCCGTTTCGGATCCCCTTCAGGACGTGGTGGAAGAAGATCGGGTGCGTCTCGCGCGCGTTCGAGCCCCACAGGACGATCACGTCCGTGCGCTCGACCTCCTCATATGAGCTGGTGCCGCCCCCGGCACCGAAGACCGTCGCCAGACCGACGACGCTCGGCGCGTGTCAAGTGCGGTTGCAGCTGTCGATGTTGTTGCAGCCGATGACCGAGCGCGTGAACTTCTGCGCAACGAAGTTCATCTCGTTCGTGGCCTTGGAGCAGCTGAACATGCCGAACGAGAGCGGCCCCTGCTTGTCGACCGCCGTCCGGAAGCCAGCCGCCGCCCGATCGAGGGCCTCGTCCCACGTTGCCCGGCGGAGCACGCCGGCGTCGCGGACCAGGGGCTCGGTCAGTCGGGTGTAGCGCTGCGACATGCCGCGCGACCTCCTCGAATCCGACCTGTCGTTCGAAGTCTAAACCGTGGGTCAGGATGGGGCCGGGTGGCCTCCGCCACAGGGCCCAAAGGATCAGCCGAAAGGCGCCATCAAGGAATCGACCCCCGGTCCCGATGGGCTATTGGAGAACCGGCATCGGGCGGTTCTTGACGGTCAGCCCGGGCAAACGCTTCATCGAAGGGGAGCCGACCACGGCCTCACGAAGAACGAAATCGGACAAGCAGGGCACGAGCCGCCGATCCTCCGCGATCGCGTGGCTGCTCGCGGCCGCGGTCCTCTCGGGCCCGGCCGTGCTCGCTGCGCCGGCGGCGAACGCGGCGCCTCCCACCATCAACTGCAGCACCGATCCCGGCAACGGCCAGTGCAACAAGCTGTCGGCGACGTTCACGTGCGTCTGGAACAACCGCAACGGCACCTACTCGGCCGTCTTCGGCTACAAGAACTCGTCCTCGCACCCGCTGGTGGCCACCGTGGGGCTGGAGAACATGTTTCTGCCCGCTCCGAACGGCCGTGGGCAGCCGACGACGTTTCCCGCCGGCTCCACCGTGACGAACGCCGTCGTCGTCACGTGGAACGGGTCGGCGTTGACGTGGGTCCTGCCCGGCGGCACCGCCACCGGCGGGTTCTGGGCCACTCCGTGCTCGAGCCCGCCCGTGCCGATGGTCGCCGGCGCGGCGCCGGCGCTCCCGTTCCTGCTGCTGGCCGGCGCGAGCCTGTGGTGGCTCCGCCGCCGCGGCCGGCTCGCATGGGTGCTCGCGGCCGTTCGCGGGTCGACGGGGGGCGCCGGGTGAACGTGCTGGCGGTCGGTGCGCATCCCGACGACATCGAGCTCGGCTGCGCCGGCACCTTGGCGCGGCACGTGTGGGCCGGGGACACCGTGACGATGCTGGTGATGACCACGGGCGAGCGCGGCCCCCAGGACTCGGTCCCCCGGGTGGACGAACAGGTCGCCGCTGCGCGCCTGATCGGCGCGAACCTGATCTGGGGCGGGTTCTCGGACGGCGCCGTGCCCACCGGCGGGGACACGGTCGCGTTCATCGACGAGGTCGTGCGCCTCACCAGGGCCGAGATCCTCTACACGCACGCGCCGAAGGACAGTCACCAGGACCACGTCACGACGGCGCTGTGCTCGCTGGCCGCGGCACGCCGGCTCCCGCGCGTGCTCTGCTACCAGTCGCCGTCCACGACGTCGTTCGACCCGAACCTGTTCGTCGACATCGACGAGACGTTCGAGCTGAAGCGCCGGTCGCTGAGCGCGCACCAGTCGCAGGTCCTGCGCTGCGAGATGGTCGACCTGGAGGCCGTCGGGGCGGCCGCGCGGTACTGGGGCCACCGCTCGCGGGTGCGCCACGCGGAGGGGTTCGAGACGCCGCGCTTCGTCTGGCAGATCGGCGCGGATGCCGACGTCTCACGGACGGCAGGCCGGCCGGTGGAAACGGCCGACCCGCAGCTCGAGCCGGCCGCCGTGGAGGAGTGGGCACACCTGCCGCAGACGCGCACGCCCGCGCCTCGCTCCCGGGACGAGGCGGCGCGGCTGATGGCGGCCTCGGAGTAGCGCGGTGAACGAACCGGCCCCGCACCCCCGAAGCGTGTCCGCCCCCCGCCTGCCTCGCGGGGCGCCGTGGTCGCTGCTGTACCTGCTCGCGCTGGAGATCGTCGCGGTGAGCCTGCTCGGCGTGGACCGCGCCGTCACCGCGGCGGCGATCGCGATGAACGTCGTGTTCATCGTGTACCTGTTCCGCCACCTTGCGTTCGCGGCGACGGCTGCCCGCTATGCATCGCGGGACCTGCGGCGCCTGCCCGACGTGGATGTCGCGTTCGTGCCGACCGTCACGGTGATGGTCGCCTGCCACAACGAGGCCGTGGTGGCGCGGAACCTGGTTGCCGGCCTCCGCGGGCTGGACTACCCGGGCGACCGCCTGGACGTGATCCTGGTGGACGACGGGTCGCAGGACGGGACGGGCCCGATGCTGGAGCACCTGACCGCGACCGACCCACACATCCGCGTGCTGCACCGCCCGCCCGGCGAGGGCGGCGGGAAGTCCGGCGCGCTGAATGCGGCGCTCGAGCGGGCCACCGGGGAGATCATCGTGGTCTTCGACGCCGACCACGTGCCCTCGCCGGACGTCGTGCGCCGCCTGGTTCGCCATTTCGCGGACGCCCGCGTCTCGGCCGCCCAGGGGCGCTGCGTCATCACGAACTGGGGCGAGACGCCGCTGGCGCGCGCCATCGCCATCGACTACTTCTCCGGGTACCTGGTCAACGAGTACGGGCGTCAGGCACTGTTCGAGCTTCCCGCCTACGGCGGCGCCAACTGCGCGGTGCGGGCCTCGACCCTGCGGCGACTGGGAGGCTGGAACCCCGCCACCGTCACGGAGGACACCGATCTCACGATGCGGGTGCTGTTGTCCGGTGAGCGCGTTCGCTACGACGTCACCGCCGTGGACACCGAGCAGGCCCCGACGACCATCCGCTGGTTCATGCGGCAGCGGTACCGCTGGGCGCGCGGCCATCAGCAGGTGTGGCGCGACTACCGGCGGGCCGTGCTCGCGACGCCGCACCTCGGGACGATGGCGCGGATCGAGACGCTCATGTTCCTGCTGGTCTTCCACGTGCCCGTCGTGTGTGCGGCGACGTTCGTGCTGCTGGCGATGCGCCTGGCCGGCATCGGGCATCCGATCACGTTGTTCGAATTGCTGCCGCTGACCGCGCTGTTGTTCGCCGGCCCGTTCTGCGAGCTGGCGGTGGGGCTGGTCGTCGGACGCGCGCCGCGCTGGACCGCATGGTCCCTGGCGCTGATGCTGCCGGTGTTCATCGTGTCGATCACGGTCACGACGAAGGCATGGATCGACGGCCTCCTCGGCGTCCCGTACGCGTGGGTGAAGACGCGCCGGTCGGGCGCTGAGCCGTCCACGCCGGAGCGGGTGGCCGCGTGAGGAGTCCGCGCGTCCGGGTCGTGGTCGTGCTGGTCGCCTGCGTGGTGGCCGCCATGTCGGGCTTCTTCCTGCTGGTCGACCCGATCCGCCGTCTGGAGATCGCCGCCGCGGTGCTGCTCGCGCGCCCCTTCGGCGGGCGCGTCTCCGCCGTGGGGGGCGACCTGATCCAGGGCCTGCCGGCCGCGGCGCTTCCCTTTCGCGCCACGGTCACCCCGTTCTGCTCCTCGTTGATCCCGATCCTGGCCCTCGGATCGATCTCGATGTTCATCCTGGCCGGCTCGATCGCCCGGCGCGCCGCGGCGTTCGCGATCGCGGCGGCAACGATCCTGTGCTGCAACGTCATCCGAATCGCCGCGTCGGTGCTGGTCGGCCTGCGCGCGGGCCCGGCGGGGCTCGCCCTGTTTCACGACTGGGTCGGGACCGGCTTCGCCCTCGCCTACACGCTCGGCGGCTTCATGCTGATGCTCTACGTGCTGCTGCCGAAGGTCGGCCGCATGCCGGGCGCGTGGCCGGGCGTCCCGGCCGCCGACGCGGCGCCCGGATCGCCCCGAGGGGGCGGCCGGTGAGCGCGCCGGCGGCGTTCCTGTTCGCGGCGAACCCGGCCGGCGAGAGCTGGCAGGCCGGCCTGTTCTTCGCGCTCGCCGGCGCTGCCGTCGTGGTGGCCGCGGTGGTGTGGCGCCTTCGCGCCGACCGGCGGCTGCTTCGCGAGGCGACGGCGAGGCTTCGCGACCCGAACCCCGCCGCGCGCGTGGAGGCGGTGGACGCCGCGGTGGACCTCGGGCTGTTTCGCACGGGGGGCCTGCTGGTCCGGTTCGCCGCGCGAGAGCGGGACCCGGCCGTGCTCGACGCGCTGGCCGAGGCCGTGGCGGCGCGGCAGTGGGAGCCGGCCGCCACCCAGGACGTGGTTCGCCTTCGCCGATGGGCGCGGGACCACGCGGAGGACCGGCGGGCGGCCGCAGCCGGGCCCTCGCAGCGACGTCGGACCGCGCGCGTGCTGATCACCGGCGCCGGCGGGCCGGCCGGCGTGGCCGTGATCCGAAACCTCGTCCGGCGCGGCGTCCACGTCGTGGCCGTCGACGCCGACGAGCTCGCGGTGGGGTTCGGCCTGGCGTCCGAGGGCTACGTCGTCCCGACCGCCACCGAGCCCGACTACCTCTCGCGGATCCTCGAGGTCGCGGCCGCGACGCGGGTCGACGCCCTGCTGTGCACGGTGGCCGAGGAGTACCCGGCACTTCGCGCCCACGCTCTGGACGCGGCGGGCATCCGGTCGATGCTCCCGTCGCCGGAGTCCGTTCGCGTGTGCCTGGACAAGTGGGCGTTCGCGCACGCGATGGAGGAGGCCGGCCTGCCGGTGCCGGCGACGCGACTGCGCGACCACGTCGACATCCCCAAGCCGTGGATCGTCAAGCCTCGCTTCGGACGCGGGTCGCGAGACGTGCACGTCGCGCGCACGCTGACCGATCTCCGCCGCGCCTTGCGGTGGACGCCGGACCCCATCGTCCAGGCGCTGGTCGAGGGCCGCGAGTTCACCGTCGACGCGCTGGTGGGCCGCGACGGCGCCGTCGCCGGCATGTCGCCCCGCTGGCGCCTGGAGACGAAGGCCGGCATCTCGACGAAGGGACTCACCTTCTCCGATCCGAAGGTCGTCCGCACGGTCGAGCGCGTGCTCGTCACCGTCGGCCTGGTCGGGCCCGCGAACGTGCAGGGGTTCGTGACGAAGGACGGCGACGTCGTCGTGCTGGAGGTCAACCCGCGCTTCTCGGGCGGCCTGCCACTGACCCTGCACGCCGGCGCCGACCTGGTCGGCGAGTACGTGCGCGCGATCCTGGGCAAGCCGATCCGCCCCGAGCGGCTGGTGGCCCGGCCCGGGGTCGCCATGTCGCGCTACTTCGACGAGGTGTTCGCGGCGTGAGGATCACGGTGCCGGTCGGGACCCGTCCGGAGATCATCAAGCTGGCGGGCGTGGTGGGCGCGCTGCGGGCCGCGGGTCACACCGTTCGATGCATCGCCACCGGCCAGCACGACGATCCCCGGATGGCCGGGGACATCTTCGACGAGCTCGGGTGCGCCCCTGACGCGGTCTGGTCGCTCGAGGGCGACGAGGGCAGGCGCGTCGCGACCCTGCTGGGCGACGCGTTCGATGAAATGGCAACCCACGCGCCAGACGCGGTCCTGGTCCTGGGCGACACCTACACGGCCCCGCTGCTGGCACTGGCGGCCCGGCGCCACGGCGTCGGCGTCGTGCACCTGGAGGCCGGGCTCCGTTCGTTCAACGAACGGTCGATGGAGGAGACGAACCGCCGCCTGATGGCCGTCCTGGCCACGCTGCACCTGGCGCCGAGCGAGCTGGCCGCGTCGTTCCTGCGCGCCGAAGGTGTCGCGCCGGATCGCATCCGGGTGGTGGGCAACCCGATCGTGGACGCGATGGTTCGAAGCGGCGTCGAGCGCGTTCCGGTGGAGCGCCGGTCGGGGTCGCTGCTCACCGCCCACCGCGCCACCAACGTCGACGACCCCGCCAGGCTTCGGGAGATCGTGCGGCTGGCGGCGTCCCTCGGAGCCGAAGCCGGCCCCGTCACGTTCCCGTTGCACCCGCGCACGCGCTTGCGCCTGCACCGGGCCGGGTTGCTCGATCGCCTCGCGAGCGTTCCCGGCGTCGCCCTCTGCGATCCGCTCGGCTACGGCGACATGCTCGCGCGGGTCTCGGCGAGCCGCCTCGTGGTCACGGACTCGGGCGGGTTGCAGGAGGAGGCGTCGTACTTCGGCATCCCGTGCGTGGTCCTGCGGTCGACCACGCCGCGATGGGAGCTGGTGCAGGCGGGCGCCGCGGAGCTCGCCGGCATGGACGCGGACCGCGCGCTGCGCGCCGTTCGCCGGCTGAGCGCTTCCGCGGAACAGCGACGGATCGACGGGCTCGCATGCCCGTACGGCGACGGCCACACCGCCGCCCGCGTCGTGGATGCGCTGGCGGATCCGCTCGTCGCCGGACTGATCCGGCCCGCCGAGCCGGCGCTGGGCGCGGCGCCGTTCGTGGCCTGGACGGTCGACGAGCAGCTGCCGGCCGAGCTCGCATCGTGACGTCGGCGCGCCGCGTCGAGGCGGTCACCGTCGACCTGGACGACACGCTCTACGAGCAACGCCACTTCCTGGTCGGCGCCTGGGCCGCGGTCGCGGACGCCGGCGCCGCGCGCGGGCTCGCGCGGGGGCCGTTGCACCGGGCCCTGCTGGACGTGGCTTCGGAGGGATCCGACCGCGGGCGAATCGTGGACCGGGCGCTCGAGCGCATCGGCGCGGAGCCGGCGCACGCGGCGCCGCTGGTCGACGCCTTTCGACGGTTCGAACCGGACCTGCTGGCCGTGTATCCGGGCGCGCGGGCGGCGCTGGCCGCGCTGCGAGCGCGCGTGCCCGTTGCATGCATCACCGACGGCGACCCCGGGATCCAACGGGCCAAGCTGCGCGCGCTCGCCCTGGACGACGCGTTCGACGCGCTCGTGATCTCCGACGAGATCGGGCGCGACGTTCGAAAGCCGCACCCCCTGCCCTTCCTGCGCGCGGTGCAAGCGCTGGGCGTGGCGGTGGAGCGAACGGTCCACGTGGGGGACCGGCCGGCCAAGGACGTTGCCGGGGCGGCGGCGGCGGGGCTGCTGGCCGTCCGCGTGACGACCGGCGAGTACGGGGACGATCCCATTCCGCCGGGATGCCCGGCTCCGCTGGCGACGGTGGCAAGCGTCCGGGAGGCGTTCGAGCTGATCGCGACGCTGGCGACGACCGCGGTCGACCCGTCGTCGCATGCCGTCGCCCGGCGCTGACGCGCGCTTCGGCTCAGTCCGTCAGGTCGATCCGCTCGGGGCGCGTGTACACGTTGAACGACGGCCCCCGGAGGAACCCGACCACGGTCATGCCCAGCCGTTCGGCGGTCTCGACCGCCAGGCTGGACGGCGCCGACACGGCGGCCACGATCGGGATGCCCGCCATCGCGGCCTTCTGCACGATCTCGAAGCTCACCCGGCCGGACACGTGCAGGACCCGTTCGGACAGCGGCAGCGACCCGTCGAGCAGCGCCCACCCCACCAGCTTGTCCACGGCGTTGTGCCGTCCCACGTCCTCGCGCAGCGCCAGCATCCGGCCGTCCACGTCGAACAGCCCGGCCGCGTGCAGGCCGCCCGTCTCCTCGAACACGCGCTGTGCCTGCCGCAGCGCGTCGGGAAGACCAATGAGGGTCGAGCGCGCGATCGCCGGGCCCGGCGGCAGCGACGAGCAGGCCACCTCCACCTGGTCGATCGACGCCTTGCCGCACACGCCGCAGCTCGAGGTCGCATAGAAGTTGCGCGTGACGTCACCCTGATCGAACGCGCGGGACGTTCGAACGGTGACGACGTTGTACCGCTGCTCCGGCACGTCCGTGTCGCAGTAGCGCACCGACTCGATCTCGTCGCGGTCGTGGATCAACCCCTCCGTCCACAGGAAGCCGGCGGCCAGCTCGAAGTCGTGGCCGGGCGTGCGCATCGTGACGGCGACGCTCACCGCGTCCTGCCCGGGGCCGCGGACCTGGATCTCCATTGGTTCCTCGGTGGCCAGCCGGTCCGGGCGCTCCGCGGGCAGGCCGTCGCGCACCGCCGTCACCCGCGCGGCGCTCACGCTTCGTCGCGGCTCGGGCGAGTCGCCCGCGCCGCCGGTGTGGATCGAAGAACGGGCCATCGATCCCATTATCGGCGCGAGTATCGTGGGCCGCATGGACGCGTCGCTCACGGGGGTCCTGCTGGCCGGCGGCCGGAGCGCACGCATGGGCGTGGACAAGGCGGCGATGGCGTTCGACGGCGAGCCCCTGGCGGTCCGGGTCGCGCGGCGGCTGGGGGAGTGCTGCGATCGCGTGCTCGTCGCGTCCGGCGACGGACGGCGCCTGGCCTGGCTGGGCCTCGAGCAGGTGGCCGACCCCATCCCGGACGCGGGACCGCTGGCGGGCATCGTCGCCGGGCTCGAACACGCGCCGGGGCCGG
Organism: Actinomycetota bacterium; assembly: GCA_036406615.1. GTDB lineage: Bacteria > Actinomycetota > UBA4738 > UBA4738 > UBA4738 > DASXAQ01. The sequence goes on from DASXAQ010000020.1 coordinate 73,665, forward strand.
CCGCGGCGGTCGCGGCCGTGGACATGCCGTTCGCGAGCCCCGGCGTGCTCCGCCTGCTGGCCTCGCTGCGCGGCGACGCGGACGCCGTGGTGCCGGTCACCGACGACGGCCTCGAGCCGCTGCACGCCGTCTACGCGACGTCGGCCGCGGCCGCGTTGCGGTCGGAGCTCGAGTCGGGGGTTCGCGCCGTCCGCGAGGCGATCGAGGGGCTTCGCGTTCGCCTCGTGGAACGCCTCGAGTGGTCGCCGGCCGATCCCTCCGGGGCGTTTGCCCGCAACCTGAACCGGCCGGCGGACCTACCCCGCGGATCCGGCTGAACCGCGTCAGCCGGCCATCGCGTCGGCCAGCCGGCGCGCGAGCGTGGCCAGCATCGACACGGCGATCGACGGCTCCCGTTCCAGCAACGTCGCGAAGTCTCCGCGCCCGACCGCAAGACAGCGAACGGGGGTGACCGCCTGCACGCGCGCGGTGCGGGCGCCGTCGGTCAGCAGCGCCAACTCGCCGAAGAAGTCCCCGGGGCCGCCGGCGATGGGTTCGCGACCGGGCGTCGTCACCGAGACCTCGCCGTCCTCCACGACGAACAGGCCGCTGCCGGCCATCCCCGGCTGGATCAGCACCGAGCCGGCGGGCGCGTCGAACTCGGTGGCGGCGTCCAGGATGCGCCGAAGCGAGTCCTCGGGAACGCCGTGGAACAGCGGGATCTCGGACAGGCGCTTCAGCCGGTCGGCGTCGTCGGGCATGCGGGCTCACTCATACCACAGCGGTCCCACGGCAAGCTCGGGACTCCGTCGTCAGCCGGCATCGTCGCCGCCGGGGGGTTCCGAGTCGCTGAGCAATTCCCGCGCCGCGTCCTGCGCGGCCCGGATCGCGCCGGCCCGGTCGTCGCCGGACCGACCCGCCAGGACGCCGGCCAGGAACGCGGACAGCGGCGCGAGCCGCCGATCGTCCGTTCCGCGCGCGATGTCGCGCGCGAGGCCGAGCAGGGCGTCGGCCTGCTCGCGCGTCACCGGATCCTGTCCCAGCCTGGCCGCGAACGCGTCGATCCACTCGTTCACCACTGCACCTCCACCCCTTTTGATGAATCGCCTCACGCGAGGGTAGCCTTGCCGCGCGGAGCCGTGCGGCTCCGACGCGAACCGATCGCGGGGAGGGAGCGACACGACGCGCGACGCGCAGCGGCCGAACGCGGGCTCCCTGGGTATGGTGGGTTCGTGAGCGTCCGCCCAGGGACCCCCACCCTCGCGGGCCGCGGCGTGGCGGCGGTCCCCGTCCCCCGCCGGCTCCCGCTGCTGACGGTCGGCATCGTCATCTTCCTCGGTTCGGAGCTGATGTTCTTCGCGTCGCTGTTCGCGATGTACTTCACGCTTCGAGCCGAACACCCCAGCCTGTGGCCGCCCCCGGGCACCGACCTCGCGGTCCTGCGCCCGGCCCTGTTCACCGCGGTGCTGGTCGGATCGAGCTTCACCATGCAGATGGCCGACCGCCGGATCAAGCAGGGCAACCCGATGGCGATGCGCCGGTGGATCTGGCTCACCATGGCGATGGGCCTGATCTTCCTGTTCGGGCAGGCCTGGGACTACCACGACCTGACCGGGCAGGGCGTGACGATGGCCTCCAGTGCCTACGGGTCGGCGTTCTACACGATGACCGGCTTCCACGCGCTGCACGTGACGGCCGGGCTGATCGTGATGCTGGTCGTGCTCGGGCGCGCCGCGACCGGCGCGTACGACCACGGGGAGCATGCGGCCGTCGAGGCGGCGACGTACTACTGGCACTTCGTGGACATCGTGTGGGTGGCGCTGTTCCTCACGCTGTTCGTGGTTCGGTGAGCCGGGCGTGAGGATCCCGGTAAACCGGCGCGTCCGGAACTTCGCGATCGTCTTCGCCGCGTTCATGGTGCCCGGCACCCTGTTCCTCGCGTTCGGCTCCGGGCCCGCGCAGGCCGGCGACGCCAGCCTGTCGGTCGCCCTGCAGACGCAGCTGGCGGATACGGGCCAGCAGCTGTACGAGGAGCACTGCGCCTCGTGCCACGGCGAGGGAGCGGTCGGCACCTCGATCGCGCCGCCGATCATCGGGCTCGGCCCCGCCAACTGGGACTTCCAGATGTCCACCGGGTACATGCCGCTGGCGAACCCGAAGTCGCAGCCGATCCGAAAGCCGCCCGTGCTCTCGCCGGCCGAGATCCAGGCGGTGATCGCCTACCTCGAGTCGCTGCAGCCGGGTGGCACGCCGATCCCGGAGGTGAACCCCGGGGCCGGCAACCTGTCGGAGGGCGAGCGGATCTTCCAATTGAATTGCGCTCCCTGTCATTCCACCAGCGGCAACGGGGGCGCGGTCGGCCCGCAGGTCGCGCCCAACCTGCACCAGGCGACGCCCAAGCAGATCGGCGAGGCCGTGCGCATCGGCCCAGGGACGATGCCGGTGTTCAACGAGAACGTGATCACGCCTCAGCAGCTCGACTCGTTGGTCGCCTACGTGCTGACGCTGCGCGACCCGCAGCATCCGGGCGGGTTCGCGCTCGGGTACGGCGGCCCGATCGTCGAAGGATTCGTGGCGATCCTGATCGGGCTCGGCGCGCTGGTGCTGGTCACGCGGTTCATCGGAGAGCGATCGTGAACGAGCGGGCCGCATCCAGGCTGATGGCCTGGATCCTGGCGCTTTCGATCCTGGCCGGCGTCGGCCTGTTCGTCCTGTACGCGCTCGGCGGCCAGCCGCAGCTCGAGGGCGCGCTGCTGTTCGTGGCGCTCGGCGGCGTCGGCTTCGCGCTGATCCTGTGGGGCAAGTACCTGTTCCGCCCCGAGATCGTCACCGAGGAGCGCGAGCCCCACGCGTCGGAGGAGGAGGCGCTGGCCGCCGCCGAGGAGGCCTACGAGGGCGGCGAGGAACTGGTGGCTCGGCGGTCGTTCCTGGTGCGGATGCTGGTGGGCGCGTTCGGCGCGCTCGGCGTGGCGGCCATCGTGCCGATCCGTTCGCTCGGTCCGGGCCCGGGACGCTCGCTGTTCCACACCGCCTGGCGCCCGGGCATGCTGCTGGTCGACGAGGCGGGGCGGCCGATCCAGGCGGGGGCGCTGGCCCTCGACAGCGTCGTGACCGTGTTCCCGCAGGGGCTGACCGACGCGGTCGACTCCGTGGCGGTCCTGGTGAAGGTTCCGCCGGATGCACTGAACCTGCCGGAGGGCCGGAACGACTGGGCCCCACAGGGAAACGTCTGCTACTCGAAGCTGTGCACCCACGCCGGCTGTCCGGTCGGCCTGTACCTGGCGCAGTACCACGAGCTGCAGTGCCCGTGCCACTTCTCGGCGTTCGACGTGCTGAACGGCGCCAACCCCGTGTTCGGGCCGGCGCCGCGGGCCCTGCCGCAGTTGCCGATCGAGATCGACGCTCAGGGGTTCCTTCGCGCGAAGGGTGACTTCACCGCGCCGGTCGGACCGGGGTTCTGGAACATGGGGAAGGGCTCGTGATCCTTCGGATCTTCCGCTGGTTCGACCAGCGGCTCGGCGCCGCGAGCTTCGCCCGCAAGTCGCTTCGCAAGATCTTCCCCGACCACTGGTCGTTCATGCTGGGCGAGATCGCCCTGTACGCGTTCGTCATCCTGGTGCTCACCGGGATCTTCCTGACGTTCTTCTACGTCCCCGACTCCGCGACGGTCGTGTACCACGGCCCGTACCGCGCTCTGGACGGGCAGACGATGTCGCGGGCGTACGAGTCGGTGATGCGCCTGTCGTTCGAGGTCCGCTCCGGCCTGGTCTTCCGGCAGATCCACCACTGGGCGGCGCTGGTCATGCTCGCCGCCGTCGCCGTACACGCCGCTCGCATCTTCTTCACCGGGGCCTTCCGCAAGCCGCGCGAGCTCAACTGGATCCTGGGAACGCTGCTGCTGATCCTGACCATCGGGATCGGCGTGGTCGGATACTCGCTGCCGGACGACCTGCTGTCGGGGACCGGGCTGCGGGTGATCTATTCGATCGTGCTGTCGATCCCCGTGATCGGGACGTGGCTGGCATTCCTGCTGTTCGGCGGCAAGTACCCGGCCCCGGACATCCTCAACCGGCTGTTCATCCTGCACGTGATGCTGCTGCCCGCCGCGATCGCCGCCGTCATCGGCGCGCATCTGGCGATCGTGTGGCGGCAGAAGCACACGAACTTTCCCGGGCAGGGGCTGACCGAGGACGCGATCCGCGGCGAGCGCCTGTGGCCGAGGTACGCGTTCAAGTCCGCCGGCCTGTTCTTCTTCATGTTCGCGGTGCTGTCCGCGCTCGGCGGCCTGGTTCAGATCAACCCGATCTGGCTCTACGGGCCGTACGACCCCATCACGGCCAGCGGCTCGAGCCAGCCGGACTGGTACGCCGCCTGGCTGGAGGGGCTGGTCCGGCTGTTCCCGGGCTGGCAGATCACGATCTTCGGCTACGTGATCCCCGAGCCGTTCTTCCCGGGCATCCTGATCCCCGGGCTGTTCTTCACGGTCATGGCGCTCTGGCCGTGGATCGAAGCGCGCATCACCAGCGACCACGAGATGCACAACCTGCTCCAGTACCCGCGGGAACTCGCGTGGCGCACGGCGCTCGGGGTCGCGGGCATCGCGACCATCGTGGTGCTGACGGTCGCCGCCGGCGACGACAGCCTGGCCGCGTTCCTCGACGTCTCCATCGAGGCGATGACGCACGCGCTGCGGGTCGCGGTGCTCGTCGTGCCCGTCGTGTCGTTCGCCTTCACCTACGTCATCGCGCGCGAGCTCGGGCGGTCGGGCGCGCATCCGGTGCGGCGATCGAAGGTGGCTGCGGTCCGGCGCACCGGGCAGGGCGGCTTCGAATCCTCCGAGGAGGAGGGCGGCGGGTTCGAGGGCGCCGACGAGCGCCTCGAGGTATGAGCCCGCCGCGAGGCGATGGTCGACGGGCTGCGTCGGGGGCGGCCGATCCCGCGACGCCGGAGGAGGTCCTGCGCGCCCTCGCGGATCCGGATCGCCTGGCCGTGGCCGGCATCCTGGCTCGGGGCCCCCGGTCGGCCGAGGCGATCGCCTCGGAGCTCGGGTTGCCTGCCGACCGGGTTCGGCGGCTGTTGGCGAAGCTGGCCGCGGTCGGGATCGCGAGATCGCCTTCGGAGGGATCCGACTACCGCCTGGTCCGCGAGACGCTGCGCCGGGCCGCGCGGGAGGTGGGTCCGCAGAGGGATCCGGGACTGGCCCTCGGCGCCGTGGACGAGGATGAGGAAGCCGTTCTGCGCCAATACTTCCGGGCGGGGCGCCTGCGCGAGATCCCGGTGAAGCGGGCGAAGCGGCTGGTGGTCCTGGAACGCCTGGCGCTGGAGTTCGACGTCGGCTTCCGGTATTCGGAATCGCAGGTGAACGACGTGCTCGGGCGATTCCACGACGACCACGCGTCGCTGCGACGCTATCTCGTGGACGAGGGGTTCCTGTCGCGCGGCGGCGGCGAGTACTGGCGCACCGGCGGCCGCGTCGAGGTCTGATGCCCGCCGTGGGTGCGGTCGCCGCTTGGCCGCTACTGGACCCAGAGCTGGTCGAGCAGCAGACCCCACTGCATGCTGTGGACGTTGTTGCCGGCGCGGGCCGAAAGGAAGTCGATGCCGGCGTCGTTCTGGTAGAAGACCGCGGGGCTGAGATCGGTGACGATCTTGTCCGCCTGGGCCCACAGCTGGCTGGCATGTTCGGACTGCGCGACCTGGGCCGCGCTCGCGCGCCGGATCGCCTTCTGGAGGCGAGCGTTGCAGAGCCGCGAGAGGTTGAACGTCGATCCGCACTCGAACAGCTGCAGGAAGTCGTGCGCGGCCGGATAGTCCAGGAAGTAGCCGTCCAGGGCGACCTGGACTCCCGGGCCGGGTGGATAGGTGAGCGCGAAGTATCGGGATTGGTCGCGCGGCACGACGGCGTCGTACCCGAGGGATCGAAGCAGGCCAGCCACGTAGGACTGTGCCTGCCGGCCCCCCGTCGCGAAGGGGCTCGCCCAAACCTCGACCCGGGCTCCTCGGGTCCCCGACTGCGTGATCAGGCGCTGCGCCCGCCCGACGAGAGGGCCGCTCCACGCGCCGGTCGAGCGATTGGGGTTCGACGTGTATGGGCAGTAGGGCTCGTATCCGGGGAAGTTTGGTGGCAGGAGCTGACAGGCGATGCGGCCGGCGTTCTGGCCGCCGACGAGCCGGAGGACGGCCGCTCGGTCGAACGCGTAGTTCACGGCTCGGCGGGCGAGCTCGTTGTCGAAGGGCGGCATGGTGGTGTTCAGGATCACGTACGACACGCCGGCCCTGACGAAGGGGTGAACCCGGCCCGCGTACCTGGTGGTGAGGGTCGACACGGCGTCCGCCGGCGGAGGATCCAGCATCGCGTCGGCCGTCCCCTGTTCCACGTCCCTCACCTGGTCCGCAGGTGAGACGCCGAAGGTGTACTGGATGCGGTCCGGGAATCCGTCGGGCTGGGCCGATTCCGACCACATGTGGAACCGCCCGTTGCGGACGAGGGTAAGGCCGACCTTCGCGTCGTAGGAGGCGAACCGGTACGGACCGGTGGCGGGAATCGGGGTCGTCGCCATGCTGCTCATGGGCACGCCCGCGGGCACGGCGAACGCAAACGGCATGGCGAGCTTCTGCAGGAAGTCGGGGTCCGGATGCGACAGGTGGAATTCGATGGTGCCCGCCTGGTCGTCGACGACGACCCCTCGCGAAAGATCGCACGTCGAATGGCCGGGGTGAGCCAGGAAGCTCCGGTTGCACGCATCCGCTCCGACGATCGCGTCGTAGAAGTCGGCGTTCGCCGGGGTGCCGTTGTTGTTGACCTGGAATCCACGTTCGAGGGCGCGCCGGAGGTCGCTCGCCAGCACGGCCGTGCCGGTCGAGTAGTGGATTCCGGACCTGAGCTGGAAGGCGTAGACCCGACCTCCCGAGGTCGGCGTGGGCACGGCGGTGGCCAGGTCGGGAACGAGCGTTGCTCCGCTGCTTCCGCCCGTCCGATTGAACCCAACCAGCCCGTCGTTGGTCATGATCAGGGCCTGCCACGTGAACGGGTCGAACGACAGTGGGTCGACCGACGGGATGGACCCCTGCGACGTCACGATCCGCAACGTTCCGCCGCGATGGCTGGTGAGGGCGCCCTGGACGATCACCCAGAGATCGCCACCCACGATCGCGGACCCGACGGGCGCGCTTCCGGTTCGGATGGTCGTCGCGGTTCCCGCGCCCGAGGCAGCGAGCCTCGAGACGGTGCCATCGAATCGATTCGTAACCCAGACCGTTTCGCCCGTGATCGCGATCGACGAAGGACCCTGCCCGGCCGGCAGCCTCGCCGCCTCGCTCCTGGTGGCCACGACGACGTGCGACACGTTGTCGTCCTGGGCGTTCGCCGTCCAGATGCCGTTCGCGCCGATCGCGATGGCCTCAGGGTCTCCTCCGACGGGGATCGATTCCTGGAGGGCATTGGTGCTCGGCGAGATCTCGAGCAGCCGCTCGCCTCCCGAGTCCGTCACCCAGACGCCGCCGGCACCGACCGCAATCGCCGTGGGCGACTGTCCAACCAGGATCCGAGCCTGCAGGTGGCCCGTCTGCGCGTCCAGCCGCGTCACGCTGCCGTCGAGTCGGTCGGCCACCCAGACGGATCCCAGCCCGACCGCCACGCCGGATGGTCCGTTGCCCACGGGGTAGCGTGCAACAACGGCATTCGTCTGCGGGCTGATGAGATCCACGGCAGGACCCGTCTCGTCGGTGACCCAGATGCCGCCGGCGCCGGCCGCGATCGCCGACGGCAGCCCACCGACGTCGATGGTGTCGACGATCGAGTTCGTCTGCGGGTCGACGCGGGTGACCCGCCCGTCGTTGGGATTCGTGATCCACACCGCGCCGCTTCCCGACGTCATCTCACCCGGCGCAAGGTCGAGCGGGATGGCCCCCAGGATCCGCCCGCTCGCCGCATCGATCCTGCCGATCGAGTTCGCCGGGAGGTTCGCGAGCGAGGGCCCACCGCGAAGGATCAGCGGAACGGCGACGGCTCCCGCGATGAGCGCCATTGCCAGTGCAATGGCGAGCACGCGGCGCCGCGACGCGTGTCGGCGAGGTCCGCCGCCGGAGCGGACCGCGGCAGCGCGCCGCTCGGCGACGATCGGTTCGAGTCGCGGCGCCGCCGCGCGTTCGGCCGACGCCACCGCGATCACGCGCACCGGGTCGGCGAGGCCCTTCACCCGCACGTCGCCCCGATCCTGGTAGTCGATCCCGTCGATCGTCCTCGCGAGATGCACGACTTCGCGGCTGGCAAGGATCTCGCCCGGACCCGCCAGCCCGCACAACCTGGCGGCCTGGTTCAGGGCACCTCCTCGATAGCCGCCCTCCACGGGCACGGCCTCGCCGGCGTCGAGGCCGATCCCGACCGTCAGCGGGAGGGCGGTGTCCGCGAGGGTCTCGTCGACGAACCGGTCCTGCATCTCCACGGCCGCTCGGATCGCCTGGCGGGGGGAGGCGAACACGGCCAGGGCCTCGTCGCCGCGAAGCTCGATGACCGAGCCGTCCCTGGCGTCGACCGCCTGGCGCGCGAGCTGCGCGAACTTCGAGGCGAGCTTGGCGGCGGCCTCGTCGCCGCGTTCCTGGGTGAACAGGGTGTAGCCGCGAACGTCGGCGATCAGGAACGTCCGGATCTCCGCCGCGTCGTCGCGGCTTCGTCTCGAATCCGTCGGCTCGGCGGAAGGGCCCATCTCACCCCTAAGGTCCTGCAAAGTATCGATGCACGAGGAGCGCTAAGCCAGAGGTGTTCAGCAGGCCTGGTCTCCTCGTGACCATAGCTCAGACGCTATGAGACATATCGCCGATTTGCTATACTGGGGACGTGAAAGGGAACCACCTCGTTCGAGAGGCACGCAGACGGGCCGGGCTCACCCAGGCCGAATTGGCCGCGCGCGTCGGAACCACCCAGTCCGCCATCGCGCGCGTCGAAGCGAGCCTGGGCGCCCCCAGCTTGGAGCGCCTGACCGAGCTCGTGCAGGCCTGCGGCTTCGACATCGACGTCCGTCTGGTGCCATACGACGACCACGACACATCCATGGCGGTTCGAAACCTCACGCTGACGCCCCAGGAACGGGTAGATCGCATGATGTCGGCCTACCGGTTCGCTCGTGCCGGCCAGGCGGCCATGAAGACGGCGAAGGCGGCGAGGGGTGGGCGGTGAGTTCAGGCCGGACCGGATCCTTTCGGTCCTGAACGAGCACGGCGTCGAGTTCGTGCTCATCGGCGGGCTGGCCGGCGCTGCCTACGGCTCACCGAGGGTGACGACCGACGTCGACGTCACGCCACTTCGGGGCAAGGGGAATCTCGAGCGACTGTCTGCGGCCCTCACCGAGCTCGGCGCGCGCATCAGAACTGAGGAGGATGTGGCCGGATTCGAGTTCCGACACGACGCGGATTCCCTTGCTCGCGTCGAGACCCTCAATCTCGTGACCGATGGCGGTGACCTCGACATCACGTTCGTGCCTGCGGGCACCAGGGGATTCGAGGATCTGCGCCGGGACGCAGTGTCGATGGTGCTGTTCGAAACGCCAATGCTGGTCGCCTCCCTGGCCGACGTCATTCGCTCGAAGGAGGCGGCGGGGCGGCTCAAGGACCTCGCAGAGCTTCCGACGCTTCGGCGGCTGTTGGAGAAGCAGGGGCGGAGGTAGCCGTCGTTCGTCAGCCGTGGCTTTCCTGCATCAGGCCGACCATCGCCGCCACGAACACCAGCCCGCCGAAGATCAGGAACCACCGACCGTAGACGAACCCCTCGACGCCGACGACCACGCCGATCGCCATGATCAGCGGCCACAGGCTCCCGGTGGAGAAGTGGCCGAGCTCGTCGCCGGCCGCGTCCTCGGGGGAGGCGTCGGGCCGGTCCTCCGCCCACAGCTTCCGGTACGCGTACACGAGCAGATATCCGGCGATCACCAGCGGCGCCACGCCCATCAGCAGCAGCAGCACCGTGCCGGCCTGCTCGTACGACAGGAACCAGTAGATGACGCCGATCACCAGGCCGAAGGCGCCGGCGAACACGAAGAACCGCACCGAGGTCTTCACGGCGCGCGCCCCTTCGCCATCTCCTCACGGTGGCGCCAGTCGAACGCGGGGCGCTCGGAGCGGATCGGCGGCAGCCACGCGAAGTTGTGCTCCGGCGGCGGCGACGTCGTGATCCATTCCAGCGTCGTGCCCACGCCCCACGGGTCGTCGCCGGCCGGCTCCTTGCGGCGGAACGCGAGCACGATGTTGATCACGAAGATGGCCACCGCGATCGCCAGCACGAACGAGCCGAGCGTCGCCAGCTCGTTCGGTCCCGTCCACCCCACGTTCGAGGGGTAGTTCGCGATGCGCCGCTGCATGCCGCGGAGCCCTGCGACGAACATCGGCCAGAACGTCACGTTGAACCCGATGAACGTGAACCAGAACCCGATCTTGCCGAGCCGTTCGTTGAGGCGGAAGCCCGTCATCTTCGGGAACCAGTACGTGACCCCGCCGAGGATCACGAACAGGCTGCCGCCGCCCAGCACGTAGTGCATGTGGGCCACGATGAAGTACGTGTTGTTCACGTTGTAGTCCACGGGCGGCGACGCGAGCATCACGCCGGTGATTCCGCCGATCAGGAAGTTCGCCATGAACCCGAGGCACCACAGCATCGGGGTCTCGAACGACAGGTGGCCGCGCCACATCGTGCCGATCCACGTGAAGAACTTGATCCCGGTCGGCACCGCGATCAGCAGCGACATCGCGGAGAAGAACGGGTTGTCCACCTGGCCGGTCGTGAACATGTGGTGCGCCCACACCGCCATCGAGAGCCCGGCGATCGCCATGGAGGCAAGCACCATCCCGGTGTAGCCGAAGATCGGCTTGCGGGAGAACGCCGAGATGATGTCCGTCACGATGCCGAAGAACGGCAGCGCCATGATGTAGACCTCGGGGTGTCCGAAGAACCAGAACAGGTGCTGGTACAGCACCGCCGACCCGCCGTTGTTCGGGTCGTAGAAGTGCCCGCCGAAGTGGCGGTCGATGAACAGCATCGCCATCGCGCCGGCCAGCGGCGGAAACGCCACCAGGACGAGCAGGGCGGTGATCAGCATGTCCCACGTGAACATCGGCAGCCGCCACATGGTCATGCCGGGCGCCCGCAGCATCAGGATCGTGGCCATGAGGTTGACCGCGGTCATGATCGAGGCCGTGCTGGTCAGCAGGATCGCCATGATCCACAGGTCCGCGCCGTAGCCCGGCGTTCCGGCCGGGCCCGACAGCGGCGCGTAGGCCGTCCACCCGAAGTCGGCCGCGCCGTGCGACGTGAGGAACGACGAGTACAGCGTGAGCCCGCCGCCGATGAACAGCCAGACCGACAGCGCGTTCAGCCGGGGGAATGCCATGTCGGGGGCGCCGACCTGCAGCGGCACGAAGTAGTTCGCCAGGCCCAACCCCATCGGGGCGATGAACAGGAAGATCATCGTCGTGCCGTGGATGGTGAAGATCTGGTTGTACTCGGCGGGGGTCAGCACGTGCATGTCCGGGCTCGCGAGCTGGATCCGGATCAACAGCGCCAGGATGCCGCCCGCCAGGAAGAAGATCAGCGTGGAACCGATGTACAGCAACCCGATCCGCTTGTGGTCGGTGGTCGTGAGCCACCCGAGCAGCCCCTCGCCTCCCGGCTCGCGGTGCGCGACGGTGGTGGCGGCGCTCAGGGCGTCGCCCCCGGCTGCTGGGTCAGCCACGACTGGAACTCCTCCGGCGTGACGGCCTTGATGAAGAACGTCATCTGCGCGTGGTTGAGCCCGCAGAACGCCGCGCACTCGCCGCGAAACGTCTGTCCGGCGGCCGACGCCGGGATCGTCCAGTCGAAGTGGTTGACGACTCCCGGGATGGCGTCGCGCTTGAACAGGAACGCCGGGACGAACAGCGAGTGCACGACGTCCGCGGAGGCGACGTTGACCCGGATCGTCTCGCCCACCGGAAGCTCGATGATGGGCGGCCGGTTCGGCAGGCCGACGACCGAAAGGTTGGACGCCGGGAACTGGAAGCGCCACTGCCACTGGAACGCGGTCGCGTTCACCACGACCGTCGGATTCGACACGACGCGGTCGACGGTTCGCTCGGTGCGGAAGGTCGCGATGAAGATCCCGATCACCATGAAGATCGGGATCACGGTGTACGCCACCTCGATGGGCAGGTTCGAACGCGTCTGCTTCGGCAGGTCGTCGTTGCGGCGCCGGTAGCGCACGATCGACCAGAGCATCAGCCCGTACACGATGACGGCCACGGGGATGGCGATCCAGAACAGCAGGACGTACAGGCTGGAGATCTTCTGTCCCTGATCCGTCACGCCCTGCCCGGCTCCGAACCGGCACGACGGGGCCGCCGCCAGGGACACCAGGACGACCGTGAGCAGGGCGAAGCGTCGGGCCACCGCCGGGTAGTGTCACCCGGCCGCCGTCGAACGGCAACCCGCGCGCGAGCGTGCGGGTAAGGTGGCCGTCGTCGCGGGAGGGCGGTGGGCGTCAAGTGGAGGCGGCCGGGCGTCGCGGGAGGGCGGCACGGAACTCGAGACCTTCGTCACGCAGGGGTTGGGGGACAACAGCTACCTGCTCGCTTCCGGGGGCGAGGCGCTGGTGGTCGACCCGCAGCGGGACGCGTGGCGATTCGTGTCGGCGGCCGAGGCCCGAGGCCTGCGCATCGTCGCCGTCGTCGAGACGCACGTGCACAACGACTACCTGACGGGCGCCCTGGAGATCCGCGACGCCACCGGGGCGGAGGTGTGCGCGCCGGCGCGGGGGGCCTACGAGTTCCCCCATCGTCCGATGGCCGAAGGCGACGAGATCGCGCTCGGCGCTGTTCGGATCCAGGCCATGGAAACGCCCGGGCACACTCCGGAGCACCTGGCGTACGTGGCTCGCGAGGCCTCGGACGGGGAGCCGGTGGCGGCCTTCACCGGCGGCAGCCTGATGGTGGGCAGCGCCGGACGAACCGACCTGCTGGGCCCGGAGCTCACCGACGAGCTGACGCGAGCGCAGTTTCGAACGATGCGTCGGCTCGCGTCGCTGCCCGACGCCGCCCAGGTGCTGCCGACCCACGGCGGCGGGAGCTTCTGCGCCTCCGGTGGCGCTGGCGACCGCCGGACGTCCACCATCGGCCACGAGCGGACGACGAACCCCGCGTTCGGTGCGGCGGACGAAGAGGCGTTCGTGCACGACCGCCTTCGCGGGTTGCTGGAGTACCCGGCGTACTACGCGCACATGGCGGAGATCAACCGAAGGGGTCCGCGGGTCCTCGGCCGCGTTCCTGACGTTCCCCCGCTGGACCCGGCGGCGTTTGCCCGTTCGGTGGACGAGGGAGCGTGGGTGGTGGACGCGCGGCGGCGAACGGAGTTCGCCGCCGCACACGTGCCCGGATCGCTCAACGTCGAGCTGTCCAGCTCATTCGGGACCTACGTGGGCTGGGTCGTGCCGTTCGACCATCCGCTGGCGCTGGTCCTTCCGGACCCGCCGGGGGCCGCGTCTGAGGCCGCCGCGACCCAGCTGCTGCGCATCGGGTACGAGCGGATCGCAGGGCGGCTCGATGGCGGGGTCGGCGCCTGGACGGCCGATGGCCGGCCCGCGGAGTCGTACGCGACCACCACGGTTGAGGACCTGTGCCGGGCGGTCCGGTCTGGCGCGGGGCCGCACGTGCTGGACGTGCGCCAGCCCGCCGAGTGGGAAACCGGAGCGTTCCCGGACAGCCAGGGGGTCTTCATGGGCGACCTGCCCGGCCGCCTCGGCGAGATCCCTCACGACCGGGAGTCGTGGGTGATCTGCGCGAGCGGGCAGCGCGCGTCCGTGGCGGCGAGCCTCCTCGCGCGCGACGGAGCGCCGGTGCGCCTGGTCGCCGACGGGGGAGTGGACGAGTTGCTCACGATCTGCGGCCCATACCCGCTCGCGAAGCAGGCCTGAGCACCCGTTCACCGGGGGCGCCTACGGGACGGGGGTGCGATAGCCTTGATCCCGCCGTGGCGCCGTCCTCGATTCCAAACGCACTGCTCGCGACCCATGACGTGACCTCGGATCCGGGCGCGTCCGCCGCGGTGGACCTGTCGGGCGTGACGCGCGTGTTCGACGCAACGCCGGCCGTAGTCCGGGTCGACGTGCGAGTCGACCGCGGCGAGGCCGTGCTGGTGCGCGGCCCCAACGGCGCCGGCAAGAGCACGCTGCTTGCCATCATCGCCACGCTGCTGTCGACGACGTACGGCTCCGGGACCGTCCTCGGGTTCGACCTGGAGCGCGAACGGGACGAGATCCGCCGCCGCATCGATCTCCTCGGGCACCGCACGCGCCTGTACGAAGACCTCACGGCGCGCGAGAACCTCCGATTCGCGTGCGCGCTCTACGGGGTCGAGGCCGAGCGCGTCGACGAGGCGCTGGCCACCGTCGGGCTGGCCGACGTCGGCGGCGAGCGCGTCCGCGGCTTCTCGCACGGCATGCGCCAGCGCGTGGCCGTGGCTCGGACGCTGCTGCGCGAGCCCGAGCTGGTCCTGCTCGACGAGCCCTACGCGGGCCTGGACGAGGACGCCCGCCGGGTCGTCGACGCCCTGATCCGGGGGGCCGACGCGAGCGGCCGGACCGTCATCATGGCGACCCACGACGAGGGCGCCGAGCTGCTGGTGCGCCGCACGATCCGGATGAAGGCGGGCGCGATCGTGGGCGACCGTCGCACCGAGGCGGTCCCACACACACTGCCGCGGGGGCGCGAATGAGCCTGTGGCGCGGCGCCGTCGCGGTGGCGGCCAAGGACGTTCGGGTGGAGGTGCGCGGTCGCCACGCGTTCGGCACGGTGCTTCCGTTCGCGGCAACGCTGCTGATCGCGTTCGGGCTGTCGCTCGGACCCGACCGGACCCTGCTCCAGCAGACGGCTCCGGGCCTGCTCTGGCTGGCCATGCTGTTCGCGTCCGTGCTGTCGTTCCGGCGCTCGTACGAAGCCGAGGGCGAGGACGGCGCGCTCGACGGGCTGCTGCTGGCCCCCATCGACAAGGCGTCGGTGTTCCTGGGGAAGGCGGCGGCCGTCGTCCTGCAGCTGCTCGCCCTGGAGATCGTGGTCGTCCTGCTGGTGGTCGCGCTGTTCGGCCTGTCGATCGGCGCGAACGCGGGTGTGCTCGCGGCGGCGTTCGTCCTCGGCACGATCGGGCTGGCCGCGGTCGGGAGCCTGTTCGGGATCCTGACCGAGTCGCCGCGTGCGCGCGAGGCGATCTTCCCCCTGCTCGTGCTGCCGCTGTGCACCCCGGTGATCATCGCCGGCGTCAAGGCGACGGCGCTGGCCACGTCCGGATCCGGTTCGGAGGCAGGATCGTGGCTCGGCCTGCTGGTCGCGTTCGACCTGGTGTTCCTTGCGGCCGGCACGCTCGTGTTCGAGTACCTGATGGAGGACTGACGTGCGGCCCGCCGAACGGATGCTCGGCCGCGCGACGGCCCGGCGGGGCGAGCTGATCCTGGGCTGGGCCTCGCTGGCGGGGGTGGTCGCCACCGCGATCATGTCGCTGGCCGTCGTTCCCCCCGACGCGTCGCAGGGCGACGTTCAGCGCCTGATGTACGTCCACGTGCCCGCGGCATGGCTCGCGTACCTGGCGTTCTTCGTCGTGTTCGTCGCGAGCATCGCGTACCTGATCACGAAGAAGATCCGCTGGGACCGGCTGGCCGCCGCGTCGGCGGAGGCCGGGGTCCTGTTCACCGCGCTGACGATCGTGCTCGGAATGCTGTGGGGCAAGCCCGTGTGGGGCGCGTGGTGGACCTGGGATCCGCGGCTGACCACCACCGCGATCATGCTGCTCATCTACATCGGGTACCTGGCCGTGCGCCGGCTCCCCGAGAGCCCGGCCAAGCGCGCCCGGTGGGCGGCCGTGATCGGCATCGTGGGCTTCGCCGACGTCCCCATCGTGCAGCTGTCGGTCACGTGGTGGCGGTCGCTGCACCAGGGCCCGACGGTGCGGCTGCTCGGCGAGTCCACGATCGCGCCGATCATGCTCTGGACCCTGCTGCTCGCGGTGTTCGCGTTCACGTTGCTGTACGCATACCTGGTGGTGCTCCGGATGCGCGTGGGCCGGCTCGAGGAACGCGCGGTGGCCGAGGCGCTGTCGCCGCGAGCCCCTCGCCGGGAGGTCGCCGTCCGTGGATAACGTCGGGTACGTCGTGGCCGGCTACCTGGTGACGGCTGCGACGATCGGCGGGTACGCCGCGTCGTTGTTCGCCCGGGCGCGTCGCGCGCGGCGCCGGACCGAGGCGATCGCCGCTCGACGCGACCTCGGGACCTGAGCCGCCGTGGCGAGCAGGCTGAGGGGCAAGCGGGGCCGCGTCGTGCTCTCGCTTGCCGTCATCGTCGGCGCGCTCGTGTGGGTCGCGGCGAAGGGGCTGACGAACAGCCTCGTGTACTACAAGACGCCGACCGAGGTGATCGGCGCCGGAAACGCCGACGTGGGCCAGCGGATGCGGCTGGGCGGCTACGTCGTGCCGGGCTCGGTGCAGGACCGCGGCCCGTCGATCTCGTTCGTCGTCACCGACTTCACGACGCGCGTCACCGTCATCGACACCGGGTCGGTCCCCGCGCTGTTTCGCGCGGGGCAGGGCGTGGTCGTCGAGGGCGCGATGGGCGCCGACGGCGCGTTCCACGCCGACACGGTGCTCGTGAAGCACAACGGCGTCTACCGCCCGCCGGCGCCCGGCGAGACGCCGACGTCCGCGAACCTGGCCGGCGGAGGCTGAGGTGGACCGGCTGGGGACGTTCGCCCTCGCGCTGTCGCTCGCGCTGTCGGCGTACGGGCTCGTGGCCGCCGTCGTGGGCGCGCGGCGCGACCGGCCGGTCCTGGTGCAGAGCGCGCGGACCACCGCGTATGCGCTGTTCGTCCTGGTGCTCGCCGCGAACCTGGTGATGATCGCCGCGATCCTGGCCAACGACTTCGCCATCCGCTACGTGGCGGAGAACTCCAGCCGGGAGACGCCGACGTTCTTCAAGGTCCTATCGCTGTGGTCGGCCGACGAGGGCTCGCTGCTGCTGTGGAACCTCGTCCTGTCGGGGTACCTCGCGGCCGTCGCGTTCCGCTTCCGGCGCCGGCCGCCCGAGACGCTGCCGTGGGCGCTCGCGGTGATGTACGGAGTGCAGGCGTTCTATCTGATCCTCGTCATGGGCCCCACCCGGCCGTTCGCGACGCTGGCCGTGGCGCCCCCCGACGGCCGGGGACCGCTGCCCCTGCTGCAGAACCATCCGCTGATGGCGGCGCACCCGCCGTTCCTGTACCTCGGGTTCATCGGGTTCACCGTGCCGTTCGCGTTCGCCATCGCCTCGCTGATCGTGGGGAGCTCCTCCGACCGGTGGATCCGCATCACCCGCCGGTTCACGCTGGCCGCCTGGATCTTCCTCACGGTTGGCCTGGTGCTCGGCGCGCTGTGGTCCTACGGCGTCCTGGGGTGGGGCGGCTACTGGGCGTGGGATCCGGTCGAGAACGTCGCGCTGCTGCCGTGGCTGATGGCCACCGCGTTCCTGCACTCGGTGATGCTGCAGGAGCGCCGGGGCATGCTGAAGGTCTGGAACCTGGCGATGATCATCGGCGCGTTCGCGCTCACCACGTTCGGCACGTTCCTGACGCGGGGAAGCATCCTGTCGTCGGTGCACACGTTCGCGCAGTCGACCGTGGGGCCGCTGTACCTCGGGTTCCTCGCGCTCGTGCTGCTCGGCGGGTTCGGGCTGCTGGCGGTTCGGTCGTGGCGCCTGTCCTCCGAGGGCCGCTTCGACGGCGTGCTCTCGCGCGAGACGGCGTTCCTGGCGAACAACCTTGCCCTGCTCGCGCTGACGTTCACGGTCCTGCTGGGCACGATCTTCCCGCTCGCGGTCCAGGCACTGACCAACCGGCAGGTGACGGTCGGCGGGCCGTACTTCGTTCAGACGACGGCGCCGGTGTTCCTGCTGCTGTTGTTCCTGATGGGGGTCGGGCCGCTGCTCCCGTGGCGCCGGGCGAGCGGCGAGCAGGTGCGGCGGCGGGTCGCGATCCCCGCGACGGCCGGCGCCGTCACCCTGGCGGTGCTCGCGATCCTGGGCGTGCGCGACGTCTCGGCCGTGCTGGCGTTCGGCCTGGCGGCGTTCGTGATCGTGGCCAACGCCGGCGAGATCGTTCGCGGCGTGCGCGCGGTCGGCCGCGGGAGCCGCCGCAGCGCCATCGCCTCGGTCCCCGAGGCGGTGGCGCGCAACGGCCGCCTGTACGGGGGGCTGGTCGCGCACGTCGGGCTGGCCATCGCCGCGATCGCGATCACCGCGTCCTCCGTGTTCGCGTTGCAGACCGAAGTGACGCTGCCGGCCGGCGGCTCGACGTCGTTCGCCGGCTACACGCTTCGCTACGTCGGGGCGGTCGCCGAACGCCAGCCGCAGCGTTCGGTGGTGATCGCCCGGGTGGACGTGACGCACGATGGCGTGTCGGCCGGCACGCTCCGGCCGTCGCTCAACTTCTATCCGGCGGCCTCGGATCCGATCGGCACACCGTCGATCAAGGTCGGCGCATTGAAGGACCTGTATGCGTCCGTCGTGGTCGTGGACGCCGGGGGACGGACCGCGACGTTCCGGTTCTTCCTGAATCCTGGCGTCCTCTGGCTGTGGGTGGGCGGGGCCATCGTGGCGCTTGGGGGCCTGCTGGCGATGTGGCCGTCCCGCAGGCGCTCGCTGCCGGCCGCGCCGGCGCCCGAGGCGCGCGAACTGGTGGAGGTCGGATAGTGGGCATCGGACCTCGCGGCTGGCGCCACCCCTCGGTCATGGACCCCGAAGGCGCCGCCCGGCGGCGGCGCGGCCGTTGGATGCTGCTCGGCGGCGTCGTTGCCACGGTCGGGCTGCTGACCGCGTTGTTCGCGTTCGGCCTGGACCGCGACCCGACCGCCATCGGTTCGGTGCTGGTCGGGCGGCCGGCGCCCGAGTTCACCCTGCAAACGCTGGACGGCTCGCACACGATGTCGATGGCGTCGATGCGAGGGCAGGTCGTGGTCGTGAACTTCTGGTCCTCGTGGTGCGCCGAGTGCCGCGTGGAGCAACCCGCCCTGTCCGAAGCCTGGTCGCGCTTCCGCGACCAGGGCGTCGTGTTCGTGGGCATCGCGTTCGAGGATCAGATCGGACCGGCCACGCGGTTCGCAAGCGCGTATGGCCTGCGCTGGCCGCTGCTGGCCGATCCGGGTTCGCGCACCGCCGTCGCGTTCGGGCTCTCGGGCGTCCCGGAGACGTACGTGATCGGGCCCGACGGCACGATCGCGATGGCCTTCAAGCGGGCGGTGACGTACGCGGACCTGAGCCGGGCGATCACCCGCGCGCTCCCGGGGAGCGCAGCGTGAGCGAGGCCGCGAACGCGACGACCGCCGGGGCGGTCCGCCGGCCCCTCGCCGCGTCGATCGCGGCGCTCGCCCTGGCGGTCGCGCTGGCGGCGGCCGCGGTGTCGCTGGCCGTCGTGGCGGCTCGCGGGCCCGCGCCGGAGCCCGCGATGCAGGCGCGCGTCCGGGCGATCGCGGCGACGCTGCGCTGTCCCGTCTGTCAGGACCTGTCGGTGGCGGACTCGCCATCGCCGCTCGCCAGACAGATGCGCGGGGTGATCGCGGCGGACCTGGCGGCCGGGATGTCGCCGCAGGTCATCCGCGACCGGTTCGTGGCCCAGTACGGCGAATGGATCCTGCTGGTGCCGCCGAGGCGGGGGATCGACCTGGTGGCGTGGATCCTGCCGATCGTGCTGCTCGCGGCCGGGATCGCGGTCGCCGTCGGCGCCGTCCGGCGATGGACGCGCGCGGCCGGACCCTCCGCGGCGGCGCGGGCGTCCGGCGCCGACGACCCGTTGACCGCGGCCGATCGGCGACTGCTCGACCGAGCGCTGGCCAGCTCGTCGGAGGAACCGGAATGAAGGCGCCGTCGTGACCTGGCTCGCGCTGCTGTTCGCGGCCGCGCTGTCGGCGGTGGCTGCCGCCGCCGTGCTCTACCCGTTCGGGCGCGGCGCCGCGATGCGCCTGGAGCCGGCGGCCGATCCGCTGCAGGACGAACGCGCGGGGCTGCTGCGTTCGCTGCGCGAGCTCGACGACGAACGCACCGGCGGCATGCTGGACGAAGACGACTACCGGATGCTGCGACGCGACACCGAGCGACGGGCGGTGGCGGTGCTGCGCACGATCGAGGCACGTGGCCTGGCCGAGCCGGGCGCGTCCGTCAAGGACGTGGCTCCAGCTCCGGCGCCGGCCAACGGACACGCGCCGTCCGTCTCGCGCCGACGACGGACCCTGCCCGCACTGATCGTCGCCGCCGCGGTGGCGCTCGTTGCGACGCCGCTGCTGCTGCACGCGGTGGCGGCGCGCCAGGCGGGGCAGGCGATCACCGGAGACACCGCTGGGACGAGCGGCCCGCCGCTGTCGTTGTTCGAACAGCGCGTGCGCCAGCATCCGAACGACGTGGCGGCCCGCCTGGACCTGGCCGAGCGATACGGGAACGCCGGGCTGGACGGCCTGGCGGTGACCCAGTACTCGGCGGCGCTGCGGCTGGACCCGCGCAACGCCGAGGCGCACTCGGGACTCGCGCTCATCCTGTACCAGCAGGGGCATCTCCCCGACGCCTTGGCCGCGGCGAACCAGGCGCTGTCGGTGGACGCCGCCTACCCGGAGGCGCTGTACGTGCGCGGGCTGTCGCTGGTGGCGCTGCATCGTCCCGCGCAGGCGGCGGTTGCCCTGCGCGCCTACCTCAGCGCCGCCCCGTTCGGGTCGCACCGGGCCGAGGTGCAGCAGGTGCTGGCGGGCCTTCCGACCACCTGAACGAGGCCACCGCGTCGGGCCGCTGAGGCCGGTGGGGCTCGTGGGGCACCGCGTAACTCGAACGTAACGAACGAGATCGACCCTGCCCGCCATGCGGAACGATGGGGCCGAGCGCCGACCCTTTCGTCCGATTACGATGTGGCCTTCCATGGGGGCGTGCCCCCAGGGGGCCCGCGGACCGTGCCGACGCCGGCCTCCCAGACGAATACCGAGGGTCAGGCGTTCCGCGGGGGGGCAGGCTGGTGCGCAGGCATTGGAGTCGCTCGTTGGCCGGAATCGGCGCCGCGCTCGCGGTGGTCGCCGGCGCGCTCGCGGGCTCGGCCGTCCCGGCCGCGGCAGGGCCTCCGGGTCGCGCCGATCCCTCGGCCGACGCGCCGCCGGGGCCGGCCACCACCGGCGAACCCAGCAACGACGCCCCGCCGGGCTGGTCGAGCGCGGCCGCACTTCCGGCCACGTTCGCCCCCCGCTGGGACTTCTCCGTCGCCTACCTGCCGACGACCCAGCAGGTCGTCCTGTTCGGAGGCGCCCCGGCCGCGGCCGGCGACCCGTGGTTCAACGAGGTGTGGCTGTACAAGGACGGCGTGTGGACGCAGGGCGCCGCGCCGCCGGACGGGCTGACGCCGCGCGGCGGCGCGGCCGTGGCCTACGACCCCGACATCGGCCAGATCGTGCTGTTCGGCGGCGAGGGCAGCGACTGGCCGCCGGACGACGACACGTGGCTGTTCGACGGGACGACGTGGACGCCGGGACCGCCGGCCCCCGCCGGCCTCGCCGGACGCGTCGGCGCGCGGATGGTCTACGACCCCGACATCGACGAGCTCGTCCTGTTCGGCGGCGGCGGCACGTCGGTGTTCCGCGATACGTGGCTGTTCGACGGGTCGGCGTGGACCCAGGGGCCGGCGGCGCCATCGGGCATGTCGGGCCGCGAGAACTTCGGGATGTCCTACAACCCCTCGCTGCACGACGTCGTCGTGGCCGGCGGGGACGGTGAC
This sequence comes from Actinomycetota bacterium, assembly GCA_036406615.1. Classification (GTDB taxonomy): domain Bacteria; phylum Actinomycetota; class UBA4738; order UBA4738; family UBA4738; genus DASXAQ01. The sequence continues at coordinate 95,416 of DASXAQ010000020.1, forward strand.
ACGGACACCTGGTTGTTCGACGGCACGTCGTGGAGCGCCGGGCCGGACATGGGCGGGCAGGGACCCCGGGAGACGTTCATGATGGACGACGACCCCACGCCGGGCGACGACTACCTGTTCGGGGGCTTCGGCGCCGGATCGGCGCAATCGACCATCCTGAAGTTCGACGGGGACGGCTGGTCGAAGGTGACCGGGCTCAGCAAGCCGAAGCCCTCGGCGCGCGTGGATGCGGGGTGGCTGTGGTACCCGCCGCGGTCCGCGTTCATGTTGATCAACGGCATGAAGGCCACGGCGGCCGGCGACCAGGGATACGTCGAATCGTGGTGGTTCAATCCGACGGGGACGTCGGAGTCGGACGTCCGCTCGACCCGGTCGAAGATGCGGGCGTCGGGTCCGGCGACGGCCGCGCCGGTCGCGCCCGCGGATGCGACCGCGCCGATCACCGCCCACGACGGCCAGTTCTGGGCTGGCGGCCAGCCCATCACGCTGAAGGGCGCGATGCAGGGCGTGCAGTCCGGCACGTCGCAGCAGACGACGCTCGACGGCATGGGCGCGTGGGGCATGAACGTCGTGCGCCTCACGTTTCGATGGTGCGACCTGGAGCCGAACGCGCCGCAGCTGCGCCCGAGCGGCGTCTGGAAGCACACGTACGACTCCGACTGGCTGGCGGTGATCCAGCAGAACGTCGAATGGGCGCAGGCGGCCGGGCTGTATTCGGTCGTCGCGCTGTACGGCGGGGACTGCTCGTACTTCCAGTACCCGGGCTGGCTGTTCGATTCGCCATACAACTCGCACGGCCTCACGTACGACGAAACGCCGGCCGGCAAGTCGCTGGCACAGGCGAACTGGTGGACGGACGTCCTGCAGCAGCAGTTCTGGAAGTCGATGTGGAAGTGGGTCGCGGCGAACCTGAAGGGGACGCCCGGCCTGGCCGGCTACGAGGTCATGAACGAGCCGTGGAAGGGCGACCTGCCGAACAAGGGCGCGACCGACATCCTGACGCTGGACGGGCAGCTCGGCGTCGCCAAGGCCATCCGCACCCGTGACCCGGACACGACGATCTTCTTCACCACCCGGGCGGGTTACGGACCGGGCATCCCGGGGGCGAACCTGACCAGCTGGTCGTCGATCGGCAACGTGGCGTTCGACCTCCACGACTACTTCGGGGCGCGTTGGGGCGACGGCGTCAACGAGAATCCGGACGGACTGTCGTATCGCGAGTGCATGCAGGTGCTGTTCGCGATCACGACTTCGTCGACCATGACGCCGCCCTCCTACATCGGCAACACCGTGAACCAGGTTCGGTTCATCGACCGTGTGAAGAGCGCGCTGGCCGGGTACGGGATCCCCCTGATGGTCGGCGAGTTCGGCGACGACGACGGCAACCTCGGCGCGTACCAGTTCTACGGCACCACGACCGCGGCGCTCACGTACGAGGGCGTGTCGTGGGCCGTCGACTACGGCGACAACCACGGGATCACCGACGGGCAGGGCAACCTCGAACCGTGGGGTTGGATCGTGATCGACGCGCTGTAGCGCTGGTCTACGCGGGCCCGACGGACGCGATCAGCGACGCGAGCAACGCCACCCGCGGCGGCACGCTGGCCAGGTCGAGCCACTCGGACGGCGCGTGGTCGTCGCCGCCGATCGGCCCCAGGCCGTCCAGCACCGGGATCCCGATGCCGGCCACGGGGTTGGCGTCCGACGCGCCGCCGGTCGCGGCGTCGTGGAGCTCGAACCCCAGCTCGCCCGCGATCTCCCGCGCCCGGTCGGCCAGCCGCGCCGTCCCCGGCGTCTTCTCCATGGGCGGGAAGCCCGCCGCGCGGCGGATCTCGACGCTGGTGTCCGGAACGGTCGTCGTGGACGCGACGCGTTCGGCTTCGGCGACGGCCTGATCGAACGCCTCGGCCGTGACCGCCCGCAGGTCGACGTGCAGCTCGCAGCGCTCCGCGACCACGTTGGGCCGTGTGCCGCCTTCGACAACGCCGACGTTGACGGTGACGCCGGGCCATCGACCGTTCAGCTCGTGCAGCGCGATCGTCGTGTGCGCTGCCTGGAGCGTGGCCGAGCGGCCCTTCTCCGGTTCGACGCCCGCGTGGGCCGACCGGCCCTGGACGATGACCTGGAGCTCGGCCACGCCCTTTCGCGCCGAGACGATGTCGCCGTTGGCCCGCGCGCCCTCCAGCACGAAGCACGCGTCGACGGTCGCCGCGCGCTCCAGGATCGCCGGGCCCGAGAACGGCGAACCGATCTCCTCGTCGGGGTTGCATACGTACGTGATCGAATCGAACGCATCGAAATCGTTGCGCTGCAAACACATCACGGCGTAGATGCCGGTGAGCAGCCCGCCCTTCATGTCCGACACGCCCGGGCCCGTCGCGGTGGTGCCGTCGATGCGAAACGGCCGCTCGCCCGCGGTGCCTTCCCCGAACACCGTGTCCATGTGGCCGACCAACAGCACGCGGGCGCCGCCCTGGGTGGCCGGGCGGGACCCGGACAAGGTGGCCACCAGCAGGTCGCCCAGCTGGGGTAGCGGCTCCCTCGCCTCGGGGTCGGGATGGTGCGGGTGACGCCGCACCGACCAGCCGAGCCCTTGGAACTTCGCCTGCACGATGTCGGCGACCAGGTTGACCCCGGACGGCGTGTAGCTCCCGCAGTCGATGTCGACCAGGCTGCGAAGCTCGGCGACGAACTCGTCCTGCATGGCCTCGGCGCTCGCCCGCAACGCGGCGGGCGAGGGGGGCGGCGGACCGCCCCCGGTGCCGTTGTCGCTCACTCGGCGGGAGCCTCCAGGGTCCGGTCCCGTGCGGCGGGGCCGCCTTCGTCCTGGCCGGCGTTCGCACGTTCGTCGTCATCCGCCGAGGCGACCGGTTCCGCGTCCAGGCCCGGATCGGCAGGGGCCATCGCGGAAGCGCTTTCGCCGGGAGCGCTTTCGCCGGGAGCCGGGTCGGCCGCGCCCGGGTCGCCGTTGCCGGGCCCCTTCAGGATCTTCAGCAGCGTCTCCATCTCGTTGTCCGTGGGCGCTGCCGTGACGCCTCGGCCGCGGGCGGCCGCTAGGACGGTCCTCAGATTGCCCTCGGCCATGTCCAATTTGTGTTCGAGCTCGCGGACTCGCTCCTGGAGCTTGGACGCGCGCTGCTCCGCCTCGATGCGGATGGCGCGGTTCTCCTTCGCGTCGCGGCGCAGGTGGTCGTTGGCGGCGACGGCCTCGCCCGCCTCCCGGCCGAGGTCGATGATGCGTTCAACGATCGCGCGGCCGAGGTCCGAATAGGTCGGGCGCCGGTCGGGCGTGGTGCGCGCCTCGGGACGGGCGGTCCCACGGCGGCGAACCTTGCGCTTGCGCGGCGGTCGTGGCACCGACTCGGGCTCGCCGGGTTCCAGCGGCCGGGCGTCCAGCAGCCGGTAGCGGCCGCCTTCGGCGGTCTCCAGCCGCCGTCGCGCGGCCAGCGCCCTGACCGCGCGGGCCACCGACAGTGGATTGGGCAGCCCGGCCTCCTTGCCAATCTCAGTAGGGCTTCGGTCAAGCACATCGCCCGGCTGAATGGACACGGATGCCACACGAAGGAACTCGTTGGCTGCTTGAAGGCTCTGTTCGTTCAATCGAATCCCTGCCGCTGCGGGCACAAGGCCGTTGTGTTGCGAGCATCCTGACAGCTTGCTGCGCGAGGCGCAATGGGCCCGACCTGCGGCGTTGGGCGCGGTGACCCTCCCGCCGGCGGCTTCCGGCCGGGCTCGGACCGAGGCCCTCAGGCCCGCTCCATCCGCTCCCGGACCAGCTCGTAGTCGGCCCGGGTGTCGATGTCGGCCGGGGGAGTCCCGCCGACCTCGACGAGCCGGCGCGCCCCGGGGTGCCGGCGGATCCACGCCCGAGCCCCCTCGTCCCGCCCGCCGGCGACCACCTCGGGCCACACCTCGCGGGCCAGGACGGTGGGGTGGGCGGGCACCCCGGAGTAGGCGGCCTGGACCACCGCGGCGGGCGTGTCTCGAAACGCCGCAACCACGGCGGCCACGGCGTCGGCCCGGACCTCGGGCTGGTCGCCGAGCAGGACGACGGCGGCTTCGGACTCGGGGACGGCGGCCTCGAGCCCGCACCGAAGCGACGTCGACTGCCCCACGGCCGCCTGGGCGTTCATGACGAGCCTCCCGGCCTCAGGAAGACGAACCTCGTCCGCGACGTCGGCGGTCTGCGGGCCCAGGACGACGACGATCTCGTCCAGCGGAGCCGCCGCGGCCGCGTCCAGCACGTGCTGCAGGACGACCGTTCCCCCGAGCGGCAGCAACAGCTTCGGGCGGCCCATGCGGGTGGACATGCCGGCCGCCAGCACGACCCCGGTGATCACGGCCCGACGATACGCGAGCCGCGCGGGCTCAGGCCGACGCGGTCCCCGCCGTCGCCTCGGCCGGCGGCGGGCGGTCGTGGATGGATCCTTCGCGGCCGTTGAGGAAGCCGCCCGATCGCGCGTTGCGCACGGCGAGCACCTCGCCGACGATCGCCCACGCGATCTCCTCGGGGCCCTCGCTCCCCAGATCCAGTCCGGCCGGCGCGTGCACGACCCTCAGGTCGTCGCGGTCCGGCACAAACCCTTCCCGGGCGAGCTCGTCCAGCAGCCGTTCGAATCGCATCCGTGGACCGAGCATCCCGATGTAGGGGACGGGCGATCCCAGCAGCGATCGGAGATAGTCCTTGTCCCGCAGGAAGTTGTGGGTCATGACGACGGCGTACGTCCTGGCGTCGACCTCCGCGCGCGCGGCCGCCTCGTCCGGCGGCGACGCGACGAACGCGGAGGCCTCGGGGAAGCGGTCCGGCGAGAGGAACGCCTCGCGGTCGTCGACCACCTCAATCCGCCACCCCATCCCGGCGGCGAACCGCACCAGCGGGATCGCGTCGTGCCCCGCGCCGCAGACCAGCAGTCGGATCGGGGGCACGAGCGCTTCGACGAACACCCGAACGCCCTCCCGCAGGGTGAGCAGTCCGGCGCGATCCTGTCGCAACGACGCCAACGCCTCGCCGGCGGCGGCGTCGTCGAGCTCGGGATCCCCGAGCGAGCCCTCGCGGGTCCCGTCGGGATGCACGAGCATGCGCGCTCCGGGCGCCGTGCCTCGGTCCGGGTCGGCCTCCACGACGGTGACCGACGCCAGCTCGCGCTGCTCCTCGATGGCCCGCCGGATCGCTCCCGCCATCTCCACGGCGCGGTCGGCCGGTTCGACGAACACGTCGATGATCCCGTTGCAGCCCAGTCCCCATCCCCACACGGCCTCGTCGTCGGCCGTCAGGTCGTAGTGCAGGAGCCGGGTCGTGCCATGCGCCATCACGTCCTCGGCGATCTGGCACACGTCGCCCTCGAGACACCCGCCGCTGATCGTGCCGACGGGCGCGCCGTGGGCCGGGACGAGCAGCCGGGCGCCCTCGCGCCGGTAGGTCGAGCCGCGGATCCCGACGATGGTGGCCAGCGCCATCGGCTCGCCTCGTTCTCCGAGCTCCTCGATCGCGCGAAGCACGTCCTGCAGTTCGCTCATCGTGCGCTAAGGGTAACGCGGGCCGCGCGATTCGCGGCCGGCTTCTCGATGCGCGGGGCCAGCCGGTATCCTGCGCGAATGACGAGTCGGAACGGGCGCGACCGGCAGGCGGCCACGGATCCGGGCGGCGCCGAGCTGCGCGAGCTGCGCGTGCTCGACGGGCCGAACCTGTACTTCACGCGCCCGGCGATCAAGCTCACGATCGATGCCCCCGGCTGGTTCCTGACCGACGAGCGCCGCGCGCTGGCGCTGGCGGAGCGCGTCGAGCTTCCCGGCGCAACCGACCCTCCCGGGCGGATCCGGCCGGGCCCGCCGGGCAGCGGTCAGCGGCCGCGCTTCGTCGCCCGCGCCGCGGCGCACCTGACCCGGCGCCTGGCGTCGGCCACCGGACGGGGCCTGGCCGTGCGGGCTCGGCCCGGGACGGAACCGTGTCAGGTCATCGTCGCCTACCCGTGGCTTCGGCGGTCCGCGGCGGAAGCGTTCGGCAACCAGGTCGTGGCCATCATGGACGCGGCCGCGACGTCGCGCCGTTCGGTGCCGCGGGCGATCGAGGACGCCGCGCGCCGGCTGCGCGACGTGGACCCGGGTCCGGCGCCGTCCGTGCCCGATCCCACGATCCCGACCGTCGCCGTCACGGGGACCAACGGCAAGACCACCACCGTGCGGCTGCTTGCCCACCTGGTTCGGGAGGCCGGCCGGAACGTCGCGTACTCGTCGACCGACGGCGTCTACTTCCAGGAACGGCTGGTGGAGGCCGGCGACTACTCGGGGTTCGGCGGGGCGGCGCGGGCCCTTGCCCAACCGGGCGTGGACGTCGCCGTCTTGGAGACCGCACGCGGGGGCATCCTGCTGCGCGGGATCGGCACGCTGCACAACGACGTCGCGGTCGTGACGAATATCTCCGCCGATCACCTTGGCCTGCACGGCATCCACACGCTCGATCAGTTGGCCGAGGTCAAGTCCACGATCCTTCGCATCACGCGCCCCGGCGGATGGGCGGTGCTGAACGCAGACGACCCGCGCGTGCTCGCGATGCGGCGGGTGGCGCGCGGACGCCCCTGGATGATCTCGCTTGATCCCGATCATCCCGCGCTGCGCTCCGCCGTGGCCGAGGGCGGACGAGGGTTCACGGTCATCGACGGGCGCCTCGCGCTCTTGGCGCCCGGCTCTGACCCGAGGCCGCTGATCGATCTTCGCGATGTGCCGGTGACGCTCGCCGGCCTCTCGTCCGCCAACGTGTCGAACGCCATGGGCGCCGCGGCGGCCGCGCTCGGCATCGGCCTGCCGGAGAATGCGGTGGTCCGCGGGCTGCGGACGTTCGTCCTGGATCCGGACCGCAACCCCGGACGCACGAACCTGTTCGAGCTGGACGGACGCATCATCGTCGTGGACTACGCGCACAACGAGGCCGGAATGCGCGGGCTCGTCGAGGTCTGCCGCGGGCTCTGCCCCGCAGGCAGGCAGGTCTGGTTGACGTTCGCGGCTGCCGGCGACCGGACCGACGAGATCGTCCACGCGCTGGGCTTCACGGCCGCGCGCGCCGCCGACCACGTCGCGGTGGCCGAGCTGCTTCGCTACCTGAGAGGTCGCGACCGCGACGAGCTCGTGAAGCGGCTCGTGGCCGGCGCGGAGGACGGCGGGGCGACCGAGGTCCCAGTGCATCCCGACGAGATGCACGCGTTGACCTGGATGCTGGCGTCGTCGAAGCCGGGCGACGTCGTCGCCGTCACCGCGCTCGCGCAGCGGCCAGAGATCTTCGCGATGCTCGAGGAACACGGCGCCCGACGCGTCGGGCCGGCCCGGCTGCGCCGGATCGCGGCGCGGGGACGGCAGGGAAGCTGAGACGCACGAGGGCCGGACGGGGAAGTCCCCGTCCGGCCCTCGCTCCCGATTCGATCCGGGTTAGCTGCCGGCCAGCGCCGACGGGTAGTTCGAGTTCGGCGAACCGATCCCGGTGACGTCGTCCCAGCCGGGCGCCGTGAACAGGCTCGAGTCCTGATCGAAGGTGCGCACGCTGTAGACGATGCCGTCCGAGGGGTCAACGCCGTTCACGAAGTCGGGTCGGACGTTCGCGTCCTTCACCGACAGCACATCGTTCACGGCGTCGCTACCGAACAGCGAGTAGATGGCCGGGTTCGCGAAGCCGATCCGCGTGCCGGCCGCCTCGGTCGCCAGCGCCTCCATGCCCGCCATCAGCGGGGAGGAGAGGCTGGTGCCGCCGATCCGGTACGTGCCGTAGTGCACGCCGTCGGGCCAGGTCTGCGTCTCGCCCACCAGCATGCCGGTGGTCGGGTCCGCGTCCAGCGCGATGTCCGGCACGGCCCGGTAGGGCGGCGTGTCGGACGGCACGACGCCATCCTGGTAGTCCGGCCGGTTGAACAGGGCAGAGTAACCGCCGCCGGCCCCGTACAGGAAGGGCGGGTCGGCGATCGGGTCCCACGAGCGGCCGTCGGAGGACAGCGAGTACTTGTACGTCCCCCAGCCGGTCTCCATCCTGAGGTGGTTGCCGTTGCCGATCGCGGTCGATGTTCCGCCCACGGCCGTGACGTTCGGGTCGCTGGCCGGGTAGTCGGCCTGGAGCGTGCCGCTGGCCAGGAGCTCGTCTCCGTCGTCCCCTGAGGAGAAGAAGAAGCCGATCCCCTGCAGCGCGCCCTGCTGGAACAGCTGGTCGTAGGCCGCGATGGCGCCCGCGGACTCCGCGCTCTCCACGTCGCCCCACGAGTTCGTCACGATCGACGCCTTGTTCTCGTCGACGATGCGGCTGAACGTGTCGAGGAAGTCGACGTCGAAGCAGGAGCGCGACGGGTAGTAGATGACGTTCGCGTTCAGCGCCATGGCGTGCACGGCCTCGACGTCGAGCGTCTCCTCGCCGTACCAGCCGTTGCCGCCGCACTTGCCGAAGAAGCGGAATGCTCCGTCGGGCGGCGACGTCGTGAACTGCCCAGGACCGAACACCGGGTCGCCGACCAGCTGCGCGTAGCGGGCAGCGTCACCCCCGATGGTGGGCGCCGCGTACGAGTCGGTGATGGCCACCGTCGCGCCCTGGCCCGTGAAACCGCTGTCGTCCACGCCGTAGGCGCCGCGGAACTGGGGCGGCGTGTAGCCGCACACCGCGTACTTGCGGATCTTGCCGTCGAAGCCGGGCAGGCGGGTCGTGAAATCCGCCTCGTACTTCGCGGCGACCTGACCGTAGTAGCGCGAGCACGGCCGCGCGTTGGCGAAACCTGCGGGCGGGGCCAGCGCCGGCTTGACCATGTGCGGCGCGTTGTCCAGGCCCACGATGCCCAGCACGTCGGCGCCCACCGAACCCGGCACCGAGGCGTCGGCCTCCGGCGCCCGCACGGTCTGGCCGTTGAGCCGGTAGGTACCGAACGTGACGCCGAACGCGGACGCGGCCGCGCCGACGGTTCCGGTCGCCGCCACGTAGCGGTTGGCGGCGCCCATGCCGGTCACCCGCATCCCCGCGCCCTTCAGCCAAGCCTTCACGCGAGCGATCTGCGCCGCAGTCGGGCCGTACGTGGCCTGATACTGGGCCGGGGTGATGAAGTGTCGAAACGAGCTGCTGCCCGGCGTCGAGACGGCCTTGACGGCCGCCGCGAGCGCGGCTTCCCCGCCCTTTGGAGACAGGTAGACGCGTACCGAGATGGAGGCGCCGGCGTTCGCCGACCCCACCTGGTTCGAACTGGTGGCCCAGCTCGGCCGGCTCCCGGCGAGCGTGGTCCGCGCGGGCGAGGCCGACGCGCCGGTGGCCGCGAGCGTCGCGGCGCCGAGCGCGATCGCGGCGACCCCCACCGCAATCCGTCGAGCGTGATCTCTCATCACCCCTCCTTACTCGTGACCGTCGGATCAGCGGTTCACCCGATCCGGACGATCGTGACAAGGTCCGCCATTGTGACGCATCGCCGGTCGGTTCGCACATCGGGCTTTCGGCGGCCCCGCCGCTCCTTGGCAGGGAGCCGTGCGCAGCGACGGTGGCGGAAAGGACCTCCTACAGGCCCATGCCCAGTCGGATCAGGTCGGGGTCGCCGCCGATGGCCTCGATCTGGCCGTCTCCCTCGGGCTTCGTCAGCACCGTCGGCTGCGCGAGCGAGCGGCGACTCTCGAGCTCTTTCCAGATCTCGGTCGCGTAGTCCACACACAGGACGACGACGTCTCCCGGCCGGCTGCGGTCGAGCGCCCGGCGTGCGGCGTCCATCTCCTCCAGGACGACCTCGGCGTGCCCGACGTGCGCGCCCGCGCTCATCGCCTCGCGCACGCCCTCCATGATGTGCTCCGCGGTCTCGCCGGGCTTTCGGCCCCGCAGGTTGCGGTCCTCTCGGACGATGATCTCGTCGAAGTAGCGCGCGGCGACCCGGCCGAGCTCGCGCATGTCCTCGTCCCGGCGGTCGCCGGGGGTGGCGATGACCGCGACGCGCAGGTTGGCCGACCACGAGGCCGCCCCCGGGGCAGCCAACGGCTGTCCGGACGTCATCCGCTCGACGAAGTCGCCGAGCGTGGCCAGCCCCGCGGCGTTGTGCGCGTAGTCGACGAGCACCTTCATGCCGTCCAGCTCGAACAGGTTGAGGCGGCCCGGGGCCTGATAGATCGACGTGCTGAAGCTGCGCAGTCCCTGGCGGATGTCGTGCAGGTGGGCTCCGGCGGCGTGCGCCGCGGCGGCGGCCGCCAGCGCGTTCTGCACCATCATGCGGGCCCGTCCTTCGAACGTCGCCGGCAGCTGGTGCACCCAGGCGATGGGCATGGTGCGCCGTCCTTCGCGGATCACCATCATCTCCCCGAGCGAGTCCTTCTGGAGCATCACGGCCTTGCCGCCGCGACGGACGTAGCGCTCCACGAGCGGGTTCTCCTCCTGCATCGTGAAGAACACGATCGTGCCCGAACAGTGCTTGCGCATGTCGGCCACGAGCTCGTCGTCCGCGTTCAGCACGGCGAAGCCGCTGCGGGGCACGGCTTCCACGACCACGCGCTTCACCGCGGCCAGCTGCTTGAGCGAGTGGACCTCCTTCAGGCCCAGGTGGTCGCCGGTCACGTTCATCACCACCGCGATGTCGTTGCGCCCGTATCCCAGGCCCTCGCGCAGGATGCCCCCGCGCGCCACCTCGAAGACCGCGAAGTCGATGCGGGGGTTCTGCAGCACCATCTGCGCGGACTTCGGACCGCTCGCGTCGGCCCGCATCACGAGGCGCTCGTCGATGTAGATGCCGTCGGTCGACGTCATGCCGACGCGCCGGCCCATCCCCTTGAAGATGTGGGCGATCATCCGGGTCGTCGTCGTCTTCCCGTTCGATCCGGTGACCGCGACGATCGGGATCCGCGACGGCGTCCCCGGAGGGAACAGGTGGTCGATCACCGGCGCGGCGACGAACTGGGGCTCGCCCTCGGTGGGGTGCGTGTGCATCCGGAAGCCGGGCGCGGCGTTGACCTCGACGATCGCGCCGCCCGTCTCGCGCACGGGCTTGGTGATGTCGGGCGTGATGAAGTCGATCCCGGCGACGTCGAGGCCGACGACCCGTGCCGCCTCCTCGGCGATCTCCACGTTCTCCTCGTGCGCGTAGAACGTCTGGTCGATCGAGCTGCCGCCGGTGGACATGTTGCCGGTCGCCGCCAACAGCACGCGGGCGTCGGCCGGCGGGACCTCGTCGAGGCCGAACCCCTGCTGGGCGAGGAGCGCTTCGGCTTCGGCGTCGACCTTGATCTTGGTGAGGACCTTCTCATGCCCGATGCCGCGGCGCGGGTCCGCGTTGGTCGCCTCCACGAGCTCGCGAACCGTGTGCGTCCCGTCGCCGATCACGTGGGCGGGGACGCGCTGGGCGACCGCGACCATCCGCCCCCCGATCACCAGGACGCGGTAGTCGTTGCCGGCGACGTAGCTCTCGACCACGACGACGCCTCGCCGCGATTCGGGGCGCGCGCGCCGGTACCCCGCCCGAACCTCCTTCTCGCTTCGAAGGTCGAGCCCGACGCCGCGCCCGTGGTTGCCGTCCAGCGGCTTGGTGACGACGGGGAAGCCGATCCGGCCCGCGACCGCCACGGCTTCGTCCTCCGTGCGCACCACCTCGCCGCGCGGGACCGGGAGCCCGGCGGCCGCGAGCAGCCGCGTCGTGAGCTTCTTGTCGCCGGCGATGTCCACGGCCAGCGCCGAGGTCAGCGATGTCATCGTGGCCCGGATCCGCTTCTGGTACGTGCCCTGGCCGAGCTGAACCAGCGACGCCTCGTTGAGCCGGATCCACGGGATGTCCCGGCTCGTCGCCTCGTCGATGATCGCCTGGGTTGAGGGGCCGAACGCGCGGCGCTCCGCCAGCCGGATCAGGTCCTCGAGCTGGGCGCGGAAGTCGAACCCCTCCTCGGGCTTGATGAGGTGGTTCAGGAGCCGCACGGCAAGCGTGCCGGCCGCGAGCCCGACCTGCTCCTCGCTGTAGGCGTAGATCACGTTGTACACACCGGGGCGTCCGCTCGAACGCGTCTTGCCGCGGCCGGCGTGCGTGCCCGCCTCCCGCTGGAGCTCGATCGCAACGTGTTCGGCCACGTGCCCGAGCCACGTTCCCTCCTTGAGTCGATCCAGCAGCCCGCCGGGTCGCCCGAGCGAACACGAGTGCTGCGCGAGTCCCGGCAGCAGCTCGACCAGCTTCTTGTTGAACCCCTTGATGGTGTTCGACGGCCATTCCTCGAGCGAACCGAGGTCCACGAGGAGCCGGATGCACGGGTCGTAGGACCAGTAGTTCGGCCCCCGCAGGACCTGGGTCTCGAGGATGCGAAGGTCCGGACCGACCGGCGGCTTCTTCGACGCGGGCTCGCGCTTGGCGCGTTCGCGGTCCGCCCGGGTCTTCGTCTTCGGCTCGCTCATTCGGACGCCTCCCGGTCCTGGCGAAGGCGTTTGGAGGCCGCGGCATCGCGGCCCGTCGCCATCCTGGCGGTCATGCGCTGCAGCTTGGCCGCCCCGCGCTCCGCTGCGCGGGCTGAGCGATCGCGGACCGGCGCCACCTGGGGCAGCAGGGCCCGGGACCGAAGATCGAACCGGTACCCCGACGGGATGGAGTGCAGCACCGCTCCCGACACCATCATGGGTCGGTGGCCTTTGGTGTGGAACGCGTCGGTGATCACGTCGCGCCCGTCGACGATCGTCACCGCGCCGCGCCCAACCACCTCCAGGATTCCGTCCCCGTGCACGACCGCTGCGGTGTCCTCGTCCAGGCCCAGGCCGATCAACGACGGCGACTGCGCGACGACCGCGAGCAATCGGCCGAGGCGTGTGCGCTGCTCGAAGTGCTGGTCGACGACCATCCCGCCGACCAGACCGAGGCCCGCAGACACGGTCGCCATGCGGTGCTTGGGGGTCGCGCCGGAGGCGCCGAACGCCATCATGTGCTCCGCCAGCGCGCTCGCGCCGGCGGACGTGCCGGCGACGACGGCGCCACGCTCGTGGGCGGTTCGCAGCGCGTCGGCCAGCCGGGTCCCGTCGACCACGGACGTCAGCCGCAGCTGGTTGCCGCCCGTGAGGAACACCCCAGTGGCCCGCGCGAGCGTGGCGGCTGCCTTCGCATCGTTCGCCTCCTCCCGCGATTCGGGCCGCAACCCCGACACGTGCCCGACTCCGAGCTGGCCGAACACCTCCCGGTACAGGTCGGTGGCGGCCTCGCCCAGCGATGACGCCGTGCTGACGACCACGATGCGCGCGTCTGGGCCGCCCGCCAGTTGCACGAAGCGTCCGAGGATGACGCGGTCGCGAAGCTTGTCCTCGGCCCCACCGATGAGGATGACGGGGCCGGGGTTCGGGGTCCGGGTCGCGCGTTCGACCGATCGTCCCGATGGCGTTCGACGTCTCGGGGGCGTCGACGTGGACGAGCGGCGAGTGCGAGGCGCGGTCATGCGTGGTCAGTGTACCCGTGGGGGATGGGCGGCTGCCCCGGCCGGCTGCGCGGCCTCCGCAGGTCCAGGGGCCGGCGAGTTGATGTACTCGGCGCCATGTCCGCCGGTCACGCGCGACTGGCAACCGGCCGCGGTCCGTCCTACCCTTCGCCTGTGATCCTGATTCCGGCCGCGTTCGTCATCGGCGTGATCGCCGGGCTCATCGCCGGGGGAAGCTTCCGGCAGCTCGGACAGGCAACGTTTCGATGGTGGCCGCTGGCGATCGTGGGCTTCGGCCTGCAGCTGGTGCCGATCACGGCCGCGCTCGGCTCCGCTCGGCACGGCGTGTCGCTGGCGCTGTTGTTCGTCTCCTATGCGCTGTTGCTGGTGTTCGTTGCGGTCAACATCGGGCAGCGCGGGTTCCCGATCGTGGCCGTCGGCTTCGCGCTGAACGCATTGGTCATCACCGCCAATGCGGGCATGCCCGTCACCGTCCATGCCCTACGCGTGGCGGCCGGGCCGGACTACGCGCGCGACGTCCAACACCTGCAGGAGGACGGGGGGGCCAAGCACCACCTGCAGCGATCCGGCGACCTGCTGCTGCCGCTGTCGGACACGATCGGGCTGGGGCGGCCCTTCAACGCGATCTTCAGCGTCGGGGACCTGTTCTGGCTGGTCGGCACGGCGTGGGTCGTGGCGGGGGCGATGATCGGCCCCCGGTATCGGGGACGGCATGTCAGAACGCGGGCGGCGGAGGTGCGACACGGCGACGCTACGCAGAGATCGGATGCGGGTGTTCTTGATCCTCGTCCGGGCCCGGCGGCGGGGGAGCGGGGGGTGCCTGGGGTGCCGCTTCCGGAGGGTTCGGCGCTGACTCCGCCGGCTCCGGTTCCGACGACGAATGGGCAGGAGCGGGTGAAGCCGACGGTGTCGCGGGCGCCGGAGGGGCCGAACTCGGACGGCGTGCTGGCGCCGTCATTCGCCGGGGCTGAGGCTGCACCGGCAGTCCCGGAGGCGGATCCGTAGCCGGACGCGGCTGCAGCTGAGCGCCCTCTTCGAGCCAGAGCCTCGGGAAGCTCGCGGTCACCGTGGTGCCCTTGCCGGGTTCGCTCTGTGTGGTGAACGACCCGCCGGCGACCAATGCGCGCTCGCGCATCATGACCCGCCCGAAGTGCCCTTCCGGCTGGGGCCCCGACGTGTCGAATCCCTTGCCGTCGTCGCGGACCTGGAATTCGACGCCGCCTTCGGTCTCGTGCATCGAGACCCACAGGTGCGCCGGCTCGGCATGCTTCAGCGAGTTCATGACCGCCTCGCGTCCGATCTGGTAGATCAGCAGCTGGATCGGCGGTGGTAGCGAGACTTCAACGACGTCCACTTCGAATAGGACGTCGGATCCGCGTCCAGCCTCGTCGACGAAGCCCTTGATGGCCGACGCCAGGCCGGCGCGCCCGATCGGGGAGCGGTGCAGGTCCCGGACGAGGGAGCGGACCATGTCGGAGGTCTTCTCCTTGATCTCGCCAATGTCCTCAAGGTCCTTGCGAACGCCATCGATGTCGTCCTGGCGTAGACGCTTCTTCGCCATCTCCAGCCGAAGCGTGAGTTGGAAGAGCGTCTGCGCGAGGTCGTCGTGCAGGTAGGCAGCGATCATCTCGCGCTCGTCGATCCGCTCCTCGGCCATTCGGTTCGAAAGCGCCTTGAGAACCCGCTCGCGGTCGCGGAGCTCCTCGCTCGCTTCCTCGAGGGCCTTACTTCGGAAGAACATCTGCCGCGCAAAGACCAGCGGCGCCCCGAATGCGATGACGGACCAGAATCCAACTTTGACGAAGAACAGTGCCATCGCGACGCCGACGACGCTTAGCCCAAGGCAATTCAAGAGGAAGTCGGGAAGTGCACCTACACGCAATTCACTGAGGACTCGCTTGAATGGGAGAGTCGATTCCAAGGTAACTACTAGTGCAATCATGACGACGTTGACGACATAAAAGGCTATGGCGGCCACAACTCCGGCCATCAGGTAGCGATACCAGTCCGAGGTGTAGATCGAAGCGAGTTCATGAAAAACCCAGCTCGCGAACGCTGTTGATAGCGCGACCTCAGCTCGGTTGAAGAGCGAGTTGGAAAGCGGCATTGCGCGCTTGAGTTCGCGCGGGTCGAACAATCCGACAAACAGAACGGTGGCCGCAGCCGCAGGCGTGTACAACATTGCGACGGCAAGAAGGATCGGCAGACTCAA